>CAMYLA010000069.1 GCA_947259095.1 uncultured Acidimicrobiaceae bacterium
CTCACAGCCACCGACGCGCTCGAGGTCTTTGACCAGGAGCCAATCCGTCGACAGCTCCAGCTCTTGTGCGATGTCGGGCTCGGCTACCTGACGCTCGGTCAACCCCTCTCCACCCTCTCGGGCGGGGAAAGCCAACGAATCAAGCTCGCCAAAGAACTCGGCAAATCCGGGAACCTCTACCTGCTCGATGAGCCGACCACCGGGCTCCATCTCGCCGACATCAACCGGTTGATGGCAATCCTCAATCAACTCGTAGACGACGGCAATTCCGTCATCGTCATCGAACACAATCTCGACGTGGTCGAACAAGCCGACTGGATCATCGACCTCGGGCCCGAAGGCGGTCAAGCAGGCGGCCAAATCGTCGCCGCCGGCACACCCGAAGATGTGGCCCTCACGAGCCGAGGCCACACCGGCCGCTACCTCCGCGACCATCTTGGCCTCGAGCAGCCGGCATCGGCGGGCACTCGATGACGTTTGCGAGTGGCGCTGCAACAGGGTCACGCGGATGGTCTCGACTCCCATATCACCAAGAGAGGTCTGACCCGACTGGACTTGCCATAGGGCCCGCTCGATAGCCGGCGATCCCGGGCGCCTTGACCGCTCGGTAACGAGACCACGGAGGGTGCGATGTGTCGTTGCCCAGCTGGACGACGGCCTGGTCGTCACATTCGGTGGCGAGCGGGGTCCTGGCGCCGGTGATACCGATCACAGCAGTCGTGAGGATACCGAGCGCATAGCCTGGCGAGCTTTGGCCGTGAGCCAGCCTGGGCCCAAGGCGCGTTCGTGGCTGATGTGTGGAGGGCTAGCGTTGTGGGATGGCGCCGCGCCACCGTCGACGAGATCGAAACTCGCCTAAACCGCACCTGCTGTTGATCGTGCTGTGCACGCTTGCGCTTCTGTCCGGTGCCTGTGGGCAGGATTCCGTCACCACGGATGGGTTCGATCAGCCGGCGCCGCGACCCGCGGCAGATGAGCCCGGACTCGCCATCCGTGTCACCGGCTCAGTGGAGGGCGACGTGATCTGCCCCGGGGGCGACCACGCCTGCCTCAGGTTCCGAGGCGATGTCGAGCCCGACAGCGAGGGCCGGGCATGGGTGGCTGGGCGGATTGTCGACGGCCACTTGCAGGTCGACGAGCAACTACCGCTAAGTCCAATACCGTTCAGTTAGGGTTACAGGGGTGTAGTTTGTAGGGTGTGCCTCGTGCTGGATGGGTGAAGCCCGAATCGGATCGTCGGTTGTCGGATCTGGTGTCGGTGGGTGTGTTGGCGCGGTCGTTTCCGCCAGAGTTGGTGGATGAGGTGATCGCGGATTGTGGTCGGACCGAGCAGCGGCATCGGTCGTTGCCGGCTCGGGTGATGGCGTACTTCGCGATCGGGATGGGCCTGTATTCGGAGGGCTCTTATGAGGATGTGTTGGGGTTGTTGACCGATGGTCTGTCGTGGGCCTCGGGGTGGACTGAGGAGTGGAAGCTGCCGTCGAAGTCGGCGATCTTCCAGGCCCGGGCCCGGCTGGGGGCCGAGCCGGTGGAGGCACTGTTTCGTCGGGTGGCCGAACCCATCGCGGTGGTTGACACGCCAGGGTCGTGGCTAGCCGGTCGCCGGTTGGTGGCCATCGATGGCACCACGCTGGACGTGGCCGACACGACCGAGAACGACCAGTGGTTCGGTCGGGCCGGAGTCAACAAGGGCGAACGGGCCGCGTTCCCCCTGGCCCGGGTGGTCGCCGTCGCGGAGTGCGGCACCCATGCGATCTTTGATGCCGAGGTTGGCCCATACACCAGGGGTGAGAACACCCTCGCTCAGGAACTGATCGACCGGCTCGAACCCGGGATGCTGTTACTGGCCGACCGCGGGTTCTGCGGCTACCCGCTGTGGAAACGGGCAGCAGCGACGGGAGCTGATCTGTTGTGGCGAGCAAAGTCGAACATGAAACCGGCCTATCTCGAGACCCTCGACGACGGGTCATGGCTGGCCGAACTCACCCCCGGCGGCAACGCCGGCCGCACCGCTGAACCGCTACCGATCCGGGTCATTGACTACACGATCGACGACGGCCGAGACAACGACGAGACCTACCGGTTGTTCACCACCATTCTCGACCCCGACGATGTAACCGCGGCCGACCTGGCCGCAACCTACGCTCAGCGTTGGGAGATCGAAACCACCTTCGACGAACTCAAAACCCACCAACGCGGAGCGCGCACCGTGCTGCGGTCCAAATCACCCGACCTCGTTCTGCAAGAGATCTGGGGTCACCTGTGCTGCCACTACGCCATCCGCACCCTCATGTTCGAAGCAGCCCATGAAGCCAACGTCGACCCCGACCGGGTCTCCTTCGTTGCCGCCATCCGCATCGCACGCCGCACCATCTCAGCGGCGCGCGATTTTCCCCCCTCAGGCCACTGACCACCGATGGCGGCACGCAGTCATGCAGCTCTGCCGTCGCCTCAACCCGGCCCGACGACACCGGTCGAACCCCAGACTCATCAAACGCAAATACGTGAAATGGCACGTCAAACGCGACCGCCACACCAACTGGCCCCAACCCAGCCAGCCACCAACCCCCACCATCCTCAGACTCTAAACTGAACGGTATTGCCGCTAAGTCGCCTCGATCGCGACTACATCAATCGATGCCCCCACCGTGACTTTGTCGGACCGCCTCCAGAAGAGTGGCTGTTGGCCAACGAAGGCATGACCGAGGGCGACGCCGACCTACCCGAAGGCTATGCCGACTCTTGGGACTCCGACGACGGTGTGTTTCACATCGCCATCGCCGGAAACAGAACGGAGTGGGAGCACTACCTCGAAGCTGAAGGCCTCACCGATCGAATCTGCCTGGTCGAGTTCGCCTACAGCGAACAGGAACTCCGATCACTCTCGCACGAGGCAGAAGCGCTGACCACCAACTGGGGGTCAGGTGGGGCATCCACCGGCGATACCTGGGCCGGGGTGCTCAACGTCTATGTCGACTGGCTCGACGTCGACCGCAGGGCCGAACTCGCCGACTTCAGCGCCGCCAATGGAGAAGTGCCCGTGGTGGGTCACGCCCCGGTTGAAGTACTCGATGACACGTTCGCCGCCTACGAAGCCGCCATCGCCGGAGCCACAGCGGAGCTGGATCCAGCCGCGTCGCTGGCCGCCGCGTGTGGCCCGGTGCGCTTCAGTTCGATCCCGCCTGACTTCGACGAGTTTCCCGCTCTCGACGCCGAGGCCGAACAGGCGCTGGCGGAACTGGCAACCGGCGAGGAAACGAGTCTGGAAGCCGGGTTCCTGGAAGTCGACGATCGGACCTGGTCGATAGCCCATCGGTCCGACACCGAACTGATCCTCTTCGGCCGTGACGCCGACCCGGCCGCCGTCATCACCGATGGCGCCGTCTACGCCCGATTCGACCGAAGCAGTGCCGATGAACCGTTCGGTCCGAGCGGTTGGGGCGGCTGCTGGATTCAGGTGGAATCGGCCACATATGGCAACGCCTCCATCGCCTTCGACACAACCCGACCGCCGGATCCTTCATCGACAGAACTACCGTTGGTGATCAACGAACGCAACTGTGCGAGCGGGCGAGCCCCCGAGGGCCGAGATATCGTTCCAGTGGTAACGGAAGGCGATTCGCAGATCGTGATCGTTGTGCTCGTCGAGCCAGCCGGCGAGGCCGATTGTCCGAGCAATCCATGGCACCCGATCACCGTCACGCTCGACTCACCCCTGGGTGACCGAACGATTCTCGACGGCCACACGTCACCACCAGGAACCTTCGGTGAAGCCACACCGGGCGAGCACGGATAGACCACAACCGATAGCCATCAGATAGTCGGTGGCGTTGCCAGCTCGAACCATCGCCTGGTCATCACCGTCGGTGGCAAGAGCTGAGATCAGCGCGGTGCTGTCGAGCACTGCATCGGTGCCGTTCCTACGTGACGACGTCGGAGGGCCGGATGGTCAACCGAACGCGCCGTCTCTCGTGGCAAAGATCGATCACCTTCGCCGTCACCACCGAGCCTGGTGTCGGCCACTCACCATCATTCAACGGTCGCTTCTCGTCGATGATCGACACAACCTCTACCTGGCCAGCCAGTCGCTCGCCAAGCGCCATCCAGAAGCCCATCGGCAAGCAGGCCAGCACCGCTCCCTCTACAAGGGTGCCCGGTGTCAGACGTTGCGCGGCTTTCTGCCATTCATCTGCGGTCAGACCCGCGCCCACGTGAGCGTGGATCGGTTGCCATAGATGGTCGGGGTATCGAGCCACTCGACCAGTCTGCCGCTACGCACCACGTAACCGGCAGGGAGTGGTTCGAGTGCACCATAATCTCGGGCGCGTCCGGTGTCGCCGGTCCAGCAGTTCAGGCCGGTGTCGTGCGTTCCATGGCGGCCACGCCAACGGGCGGTAGCACCACTGCATCGGCCGCCGGGTGCAGCACCAGCCACGGCAGCTCGGCTGGTGGCACGTCGAGCAGTAGGATCACGCTGCCCACTTCTAGATCACTGGCGTCGAGCAGATCGCCGGTCACCCACAGCTCCTCCAAGGTCCAGCCGATGTCGGTGTTGCGCAGGCGCAACCCGTTGGTGGCCTCGGTGGCCATCTGCACCAGATGCCGGGATCGCGTCACCCACAGCTCCTCCAAGGTCCAGCCGATGTCGGTGTTGCGCAGGCGCAACCCGTTGGTGGCCTCGGTGGCCATCTGCACCAGATGCCGGGATCGCCGTTGACCGTTTCGCCCGACCATCATCCCAGCCCTGCCGGGCCGATGCCGACGGTCGATCGGGTGCCCGGTTGGACCCTGGATTGTTGGATCCGAACCGCTGCCTATTTCGCAGGCAGTTGTTTCGGGGCGTGGATGCCCTTGATTCGGCGGGTTTGGAGACACGATGTGGGTTCCGAACTGCCCTCTCGACCCCGCTGTTGACCGCTGGGCCCCATCGCTACACGCGCGCACGGCGCGCGCAGGAACTGGGGGATCGGGCCTCCGTGACGCTGTGACCAGGGAAAACGCGTGGAGCTGATGGGAATCGAACCCCTGACATCCTGCTTGCAAAGAGGCCCAATCCCGTTCGTAGGTGTCCGGCGATCAGGAGAACAGTCCGCTGGTGGTCGTCGGCGGTCGTGGGAGTGCGTTCCATGTGGCTCCCAGGTTGGCTCCCGGCCGTGAGGTGGCGGTCCTACCTCAGATCGATGTTTGAGGCCTCGTCTGGGTCGAGGGCTCGGTAGACGTCGAGTGCGAGCCAGCGTTTGGAGCGGCCGGCGATTCCCTGGACCTCGACCACGATGTCGAGTTCTTCGAGCTTGCGGACGTAGTTGAGCGCGCTCTGGACGGTCACGTCGAGGCGGTCCGCCACTCGGTTGGTGGTGATGATGGGGTTCTCGAAGACGAGGTCGACGACTTCGATGGCTCGTGAGCGGTGGCCGTGGAGGCGGAGCCTGAACTGTTCGCGGAGGTCGGCGAGGGCTTCGGCTCGTTGCACGGCGTCGTTGGCCTGTTCGGCGACCCCGGTAAGGAAGAAGTCCAGCCAATCGTCGAGCTGGCCGTGCTCCCTGACTGCCTGCAGCCGGTCGTAGTAGTCGGCTCGTCGTCGTTCGAGATAGGCGCTGAGGTAGAGCAGCGGTTGGGGCAGCAGGCCCTTCTCGATGAGGAGGAACGCGATGAGGAGTCGGCCCAAGCGTCCGTTGCCATCGAGGAAGGGGTGGACGGTTTCGAACTGGTAGTGGACGAGAGCGATTTCGACGAGTGGCGGGATCATCGTCGGTTCGTGAACGAACCGTTCGAGGTCGCTGAAGGCGGTCTCCATCACCTCGGGTGGTGGCGGGACGAAGACCGCTGTTTCGGGCCGGTTGTCGGGTGAGCCGATCCAGTTCTGCGAGGAGCGAACCTCGCCGGGAAGCCGCTCCTGGCCCCGGACGCCGGTCATGAGCACCTGGTGGGTTTCGCAGATCAGGCGGCGGGACACCGGTAGATCGTCAAGTCGGCTGAGGCCGTGCTCAAGGGCCCGGATGTAGTTGGTGACCTCGGCGACGGGGCCCTCAGCGGTGAGGCGGGCTTCTGCATCGAAAACGTCTGAAAGGGACGCTTGGGTTCCTTCGATCCGGCTGCTGGCCAGAGCTTCGCGGGCGATGTAGGGCTGGATGAGGAGGTGCGGGTTCGGTAGCAGGCGCCCAGCTCCTGCGAGGCGGCCGAGTGCCCGGTCGGCGGCCGAGAGCAGAAGGACGGTTTCTGGCCTCAGCTCGTACGAACGCGGAAGTGGCTCCGGGTGGTACGCCCAGAAGCCGTGCCGGCCTGGCGTCTTGATGGCCGCACCCATGGCTGGAGCTTCAAACCTCTTTGGATCCACGACACTAGGCTACAAAGAAACCGCCCCTTTCTTTGTAGCTCTGGTCCGGATGTTCAAAGAACTTGGAGGGTTTCCACCAGGCCCGCCAACGGGCGGACATTCGACACCTCGATGGCAGGTTGCGAGAGTGGTGTTCTCGGCAAAGGATGATCGAGTGGTGGACGAATCGCAGCTGCCGAGTCGGTCGGAACTGCTTGTTGAGGTGGAGCGGCTTGAGCGCGAGGTCGATCGTCTCCATCGGTTGTTGGGCCTCGACTCGCGGCCGAGTGACGGGCACCGTCGGGCGTGGGCACCGACTCTGTTCGGTGGGGCCGAGCCTGGGGCCGAAGTATCTAATGCCTCGTCACTCGAAGAGAAGGTTGGCTTGCTCCGATCGTTGTTTGGTGGGCGCTCGGACGTGTTCGCTCAGCGATGGGACAACCCGCGGACGAACAAGTCCGGTTGGTCGCCGGCGGTGCGCGGCGGGTGGTCGAAGAAGCGGCCCAAGCCCGCTGACTACCTCCCGCTGACCGACGAGGTGCTGGCGGCGCACCTTCACGGGGAGACGACAGTAGGGATATACCCGCTTCAGCGCGGCGACACGTGCGCCTTGTTGGCTTGCGATTTCGACAGTGGAAGTTGGGCGCTCGACGCGTTGGCCTTCCTCGACCAGTGTCATGGCGCTGGCGTCCCGGCGGTGTTGGAGCGGTCCCGTTCGGGCGACGGCGCACACGTGTGGGTGTTCTTCGAAGAAGCCGTTCCCGCCTCGGCGGCGCGAGCCTTGGGTGCCGGCCTGTTGCGACGGGCGATGACGACAAGAGCCGAGCTGGACTTGGCCAGCTACGACCGGTTCTTTCCCTCCCAGGACTTCATGCCCAAAGGCTCGTTCGGCAACCTGATTGCCTTGCCTCTGCAGGGGGAGCGCGCCGCTCGAGGGACGACGGTGTTCCTCGACCCCACATCTATGGAGCCATGGCCCGATCAGTGGGCGTTCCTATCAGGTGTCTCGCGGATGTCGGCCGACGCTGTGGCAGCACTGGCCGAAGCCGTCCGCCCGGTGACGGCCGGTCCCAACCTCTCGTTAGCGGACCTGGCCGCCGGGGATGGCCCGAAGCCGCCGGCGGTCATCGAGGGGCAGGTCGGCGGGATGCTGTCGATCCGGCGGCCGGGACTGCCGCCGGCCCTCGTGGCGGGGCTGAAGCACTTGGCTTCGCTGGCCAACCCAGAGTTCTATGAGAAGGAGCGGATGCGCTTCTCGACCTGGGACACTCCCCGGTTCATCCGCTGCTACCGAGAGGATCTGGAATGGATCCATCTCCCCAGAGGGCTCGGCGAGCGGGTGGGTCAGCTGGTGGCGGACTCGGGGAGCCGACTCGAACTCGCCGATCACCGTCCCAACCACGACCAGGTGATCTTCGATCTGCAGACCTCGCTCCGACCTCACCAACAGGCCGCCGTAGACGCCGTTGCACGCCACGAACTTTCCGTGGTCGTCGCCCCGCCCGGCTCGGGCAAGACCGTCACCGCTTGCGCGGTTATCGCCCATCACCGCCAGCCCACGCTTGTTCTTGTCGACCGCAAACCCCTCCTCGCTCAGTGGCGGGATCGGCTCGGCGAACACCTCGGTCTTGCAGACGACCAGATCGGCGTCATCGGTGGGGGGAAGGACGCGCCGAGTGGGGTCGTCGACGTTGCCATGATCCAAAGCCTGGCCCGCAGAGATCAACCAGATGAGGTCTTCGGCCGGTACGGGCTTGTGGTCGTCGACGAGTGCCATCACCTCCCGGCCGTCTCATTCGAGAAGTGCGTCCGGACCGCTCCCAGTCGCCGCTGGCTGGGACTGACTGCGACTCCGTACCGTCGTGATGGGCTCGAAGGGATCATCGAGCTCCAATGCGGCCCCACCCGGCACGAGACCAAGCCTGGCGAGCTGACCGACGCCGCTCTGGTGCAGCGTCGCTTGACCGTGCACCTGACAAGCTTCGTGACCGAAGACGACACGGCATCGATCCAGCAGATCTTCAGGGAGCTGGTCGAGGACGGCGACCGCATCGAACAAGTCTGTGCCGACGTGACCCGCGCTGTCGACGAGGGCCGAACCTGTCTCGTGCTCACCCAACGCACAGGTCACATCGACGACATCCGACAGAGTCTGCAGGCGACCGGATGCGATGTCCACGTTCTCAAGGGTGGGCTCGGCAAGAAGGCCATCGCTGCAGTCCATGAGGCTATGGCTGCTCCGAGAGCGGGCAGCGGATTGGTCGTGGTCGCTACCGGTTCCTACCTCGGTGAGGGCTTTGATTGGCCTGAACTCGACACCCTGTTCCTGGCGTTCCCCATCGCCTTCAAGGGCAGGGTCGTCCAGTACGTCGGCCGGCTCCTCCGAGCCCACGGCGACAAGCAGAACGTCGAGCTTCACGACTACGTCGACGAACACGTTCCGGTGCTCGCCCGAATGCACGCCAAGCGCCTCCCCGCCTACAAGACGCTCGGGTTCGACCCGCCTGTCCGCGTGCCCCCAGCATCGCGTCAGGACGATGCCTTCTAACCAGATGCTCCCGCGCAGATGGCAGGAGCTCATCTCCAACAGTGGTCGCGATGACCACTGAGATCTGTGGATAACAAGGCTCCCAATTTGGCTCCCAGACACCGTCAAGTCGCGCGAAACCCCAGTGGAGCTGATGGGAATCGAACCCACGACCCCCTGCTTGCAAAGAGGCCCAACCCTGTTCGCAGGCATCCGCTGGTCAGATGGGATGGCCGCTCTCGTTCGCCAGTGTCCGTAGGAGGGCGCCCGTTGTGGCTCCCAGGTTGGCTCCCCCCTCCCTGGCCCGAGGTACTTGAGAGGCACTCTTGCGTTGCGGGGAGGATGCCGCTCGATCCCTAGCCGTCGGATGTGGTTTCGAGCCGGTCACATCGAGGTGTTCGAGGCTGACCAGCAGCGCCGCGATGGCGGCATTGCTCTCCGGTTAGACCCATTCTGTGTCCGATCCGAGCGCCAGGAGCGTTGGTGGGCGAAGCGGTACCTCTCGTTCGTACGCCCGCGACGCCGCGGCGGGAACCGACGGCCGACCGAGGCTCAACCGATGCAGTGGCCGGTATGCGAGATGATCGCATCGACGATCAGAGGCCACAGCGGCTCGGGGAGGTCGTGGCCATCGCCATAGCCGCACATCTTGTCACGTGCGAGACTTTCTCGACAGAGGGAGGGGAGCGCAGTGAGTTTGAGAACCAGGTGGAGAATCGGGGATCTACCAACCGAGGCAGCGAAGAAGTGGGGTGACCGGCCGGCGTTGGTGTTCGAGGGGCGACGTTGGACTCACACGGAGTTCGAAGCCGAGGTGGAGCGCGTCGCCCGGGGCCTGATCGGGATCGGGGTGGAGCACGGCGACCACGTGGGTCTTTGGGTCACGAACCGGCCCGAGTTCTGCTTCCTCATGTACGCCGTCGCTCGCGTCGGGGCGGTGACGGTGCCGTTCAACACCCGCTACCGCACAGACGACATCGCGTACACCGTCGACCAGTGCGACGCCTCGACGTTCATCTCCGTCGACCAGGGCGGTCCGATCGACTACCTGTCGATGGTGGCCCAGATACTGCCAAGCCTGCCGAAGGTGAAGCGGACCGTGATCATCGGCGAGCGGACCCTCGACGGAACGATCACCTGGGACGACCTGCTCGCAGCCGGAGCGACGGTGACGGCCGAAACGTCCGCGGCTCGAGCCGAGGCGGTCGAACCGGCCGACGACGCGCTGATCATCTACACCTCCGGTACGACGAGCCTGCCCAAGGGGGCCCTCCACACACACGAGTGGTTTCCGAACCATCGGGAGCGGGCGGTGCTGCTCGGCCACACCTTCAACGGCGTGCATATGAGCTACCTGCCGCTCTTCCACGCGTTCGAGACGAGCCAACGAGCTGTTCTGTCCGACCGTGTCCGGCTGGGGTATGAGCGAGACGTGGCCGTTCGTCGCCTGCACCCATCCGACTCACAGCGTCGAACTTCGGTCCGAGGCCAGCGGGTACCCCATGACCGATATGGAGTTCCGAGTCCTCGACCCCGAAACCGGTGCGGACCAGCCGCCCGGTCTGCCTGGCGAGTTGCTGTAACGGGGCTTCACGATGATGAAGGGCTATTACAGCAAACCCGAGGCAACGGCCGAGACGATCGACGCCGACGGATGGCTGCACTCTGGCGACCTGGTACGGATGCGGGCCGACGGTCACCTCGTCTTCATCGGCCGGCTGAAGGACATGCTCAAGGTCGGTGGCGAGAACATGGCGCCTGCGGAAATCGAGGGGCGCCTGCTCCAAATGGACGGGGTCGCTGAGGTCGCCGTTGTCGGGTACCCCGATGCCCGCCTCGGCGAAGTACCAGTGGCTTTCGTCGTCCAAGATGGCTCGACCGACATCGACGGGGACACTCTTCGCGCCGCGTTGAAGGGCCGGATTGCCAGCTTCAAGATTCCGCGTCACGTTTGTTTCGTCGAGGCAATGCCGATGACACCGTCTGGCAAGATCCGCAAGGTCGAACTGCGCGACATGGCGCGGGCCCAGATCACGTCCCGACAGTGACCTCAGCCAGCGTCCGAGGGACGACCTCGTTGACGAAACCGCTCAAGCGATTCGTTCATTGATGAATCAGGTCCGGGGAGCGGGTCGAACGAGCTGACCTGGATGCTCGGCCAGAACGTCGGTGTCTTGGACCCCATCGACCTGGATAGCCCGTCCATTGACGAGCACATGGCGGATACCGACCGGTTCGTCAGCGGTGAGCCGTTCGGCGTTGGCTGGGAAGTCCCGGACTCGGCGGACAGGTCCGGGGTCGATGGTCTTCGGGTCGAAAACGGTGACATCGGCGCAGCCGCCCGGCCGGATGTAGCCGCGATCCTCGAAACAGAACAGATCGGCCTGTTGGCCGGTCAGCTTGCGGATGGCCGTTTCGATCGGGAGCGTCCCGCGGTCGCGGACCCAGTTGCCCAACAGGTCGGTGGCCTGTGGTGCATCGCAGAGTTGGCCAACGTGCGCCCCGGCATCCGAGAGGCCGATAGTGGTGTGCTCGTCCTGGAGCAGCGTGGTGACACCTTCTTCGTCGTCGTTGGCGACGACGACCTTGATCCGAAGCATGAGGTCGGGCTCGTCGAGAGCGAGGTCCAGCAGCGCATCGAAGGCATCGATGCCTCGCTCCTCACCAATCTCGCTCACCCGACGTCCGATCAACGGGGCATTGGCGGCGGACTCGCCGACGATCATCGTCGACCAACGGGGTCGGAACGTCTTCTCCCCCTCCCACGCTTCGCGAGCCCTGGTCCGCCACGCCGGATCGGCGTAGGCGGCTCGGCGGCCCTCGAGCCCCTTCGTTGACAGCTCGGCGAACACTGGATTGGTGTTCAGGGTGAAGGGCTCGACCATCGTCATGGCGAAGGTTAGAGGCCGGCAACTGACCTGGGGCCAGACTGTGGCGCCGTCTGCCCACCCCTGTCGATTGATCTCGAGCGCCTTGAGGTGGCTACCCCTGGGGTCGGTCAAAAAGGCGGTGTAGGTGAACGGGATGCCGATCTGCTTCTGGAGTGTGTAGTTGTCTCGTAAGGAGAGGTTGTCGCCGCCGTTGACGCCGATCACCCCCCGCCCGGTGTCGGCCACAGCTTGGAACAGAGCCTCGATCTCGGCCCGATCGGCATAGCGGCTCGGGATCGGGCTGCCGTCGGCACCGAGGTGGGTTTGAGCAAAGCTGGTGGCGAATCCGACGGCGCCGGCATCCATTGCATCGCGAATGATCGCCGCCATCGTTTCGAGTTCATCGGCGGTGGCCGTCCGGCCGACGGCCTCGTCGCCCATCGCATAGAGGCGGACCGCGGTGTGCCCGATGTAGGCCCCAAAATTCAGCGCGCTGCCGTGTCGCTCGACCGACTGGAGGAACTCGGGGAAGGTCTCGAAGTCCCACGGCACGCCTTCGAGTAGCGTCGCCGGATTCATGTCCTCGACCTTCTCCATCGTGTTGGCCATCAGGGCGTGATCGGAGGGGCGGATGGGAGCGAGGGAGAACCCGCAGTTGCCCCCGACCACCGTCGTCACCCCGTGAAAGCACGACGGCGTAAGCGCAGGATCCCAGAAGACCTGGGCATCGTAGTGGGTGTGAATGTCGATGAACCCGGGGGCAACGACACAGCCGTCTGCTTCGAGGACACGATCGCCGCGGAGATTCTCACCGACCCCGGTGATCCTGCCGGCCCGGACCGCCACATCGGCTCGCTGGCCCGGCGAACCGGTCCCGTCGATGACGGTCCCTCCCTTGATGACCAGGGTGTCGTCGTTGTCGTTCAGGCTCATATCGTCCTCTTTCGGCGCAGCCGCCTCCCTGGCCAATCTAGGATGATCGGCGCCCTGGCGCCTAGTGGATAGGCCGAATAGTCGGGTGGTGGGATGAGTGCCGACGCCTTCATGGGAAGCCGTGATGCTGCGCCCCACGATTCGACTCTCGGCTCGTCGTCGGCGACGGTGGCCCGAACAGCTCAGGGGGAATGATGTCGAACAACACAGGAAGGGTCTACGTCGTGACCGGCGCCGCGTCGGGGATCGGTCGAGCGGCCGTCGAACGCCTCGTCGACGACCGCTCGTCGGTCGTGGCCGTCGACCTCACCGATGAGGGGCTCGAGTGGACGCGCCGGGTCGACCGGGTGGTGGTAGTAGCGGGTGATGTCACCGATGAGAGGACGAACGAGGCAATGGTGGCGGCTGCGGTCGAGCACTTCGGTGCCCTCCACGGCGCCTTCCTCAACGCCGGGGTGCCTGGCTTCGGACTCATCGACCGGGCGCCGATGGCGATGTTCGACAAGGTGATGGACGTCAATGTGCGTGCTGTGGCGTTGGGCATGCGGGCATCGCTCCCGCGGCTCCGCGAGGCGGACGATGGGGCGATCGTGGTGACGGGCTCGACGTCTGGTATCGGGGCCGATCCCGGCGGATGGACATACAACGCCAGCAAGGCCGCGGTCATCAACATGGCCAGGGCCGCCGCCCTCGACGTGGCCCACGAGGGGATCCGAGTGAACGCCGTGTGCCCCGGACCCACCAAGACGGGGATGACCCAGGCTATGCGTGACCGCGAGGAGTCGGCTGAGACGATGAGGCGGGTGGTACCGATGGCCCGGTGGGGTGAGGCCTCGGAGCTGGCCGCGGCCGTCTCCTTTCTGTTGTCGCCAGACGCCTCCTTCATCACCGGGGTCGCGTTGCCGGTCGATGGGGGTGTGACCGCCAACACCGGCCAGTTCCCCACCTACGGCGCCCGCCACTGATCAAGCCCGCCTGACTCGACGCCAACGGACGGCCTGGCTCGAGGCCGAAACCCGGCTTCAGCTGCCCCCACCCAGCGTCATGGTGAGGATGTGGGTGGACGAGGCGACCGCTACTACGCTTTCACAAAGGTGGTGGCGAGATGACAGCTACGGAGACCCAGGCGGAGCTGACCGACCAACAATGGATCGAGTACCTCGATGGAGGCAGAGCTCGGGCCGAGGAGCTAGGCAACCGGGGTCCGATCCGTTTCGATGATGAAGGTCGGCTGGTCCGCGACATCCTCGACGCGTATCACCGCACCGGCTTCTACGTGTTCACCGGTGTGTTGTCGGTCGAGGAGGTAGCAGAGCTCGAAGCGGAGTTCGACGAGCTGATTGACAACGCCCCCGTCGAGCGTGACGGCGACGTCGACGTACACGGTCGGCCTGTACGTCACGCAGGGTATTACTCGATGTCGTCCGACAGGTTGTTTGGTCAGGACGGCGTCGACGGTGACGGCCAAGCGGTTGTCGGCCTCGTGTCCCACCCGCTGATGCTCATGGACGCCGCCCTACGTGTCTACGGACACCCCGAGATCCTCAAGATGGTCGAAGGCGTGAACGGCGCGGACTTCGTCCCGTTCCACGAGAGCATCTTCCACAAGACGGCGGGAAACGGTCCGCCGACTCCGTGGCATCAGGACGGTCGCACCCACTGGGCCGAGGACGGAACGAGCCTCGAGGGCGTCGACGGCAGCGGTGAGTCACACGGGTTCAACCTGTCGGTCTCCTGGTCGCACTGCACCCCCGAGAACTGCCTGTGGGTCGTGCCGGGCAGCCACCGTCGCTGGGAGCTTGCCGGGGGCGGCGTCTTCCCGGCGGCGACGGCGGTGCTGGCCGAGGCCGTCCCGATGTTGCTCGAACCCGGAGACTGCGGGATGGTGAACCGCAGCTCGCTGCACGGCTCCTTCCGAAACGAGTCGACCGAGCGCCGGGTCACCATGGTGCTGGGCTTCCACAAGCGGAGCTCGGCGATCGGAGCGACCACCACAAACGTGCACTCCTTCCGGATACCCGGAGGCGGCAACTCCATGCGTATCACCTACGACGATGACTACGTCCTGCGTCGAGCCCGCATGATCCCGCTGGCGATCGACGCTCGACGTCAACGCTGGCCCGACGAGGAGCCCTATCGCTACCAGGGTTCCTGGATCGGCTCAGCAGAGTGGAACGAGGGCACCCGCGAGGAGGTCAGCCGCGAAGGTGACGAATACTGGCGGCGCGATATCACCCTCTGAGCCGCAGGCCTGGCGACGAGCCATGACCCCGATGGTAAGGGACGGCGATGGTCGATGACTCTGCACTGAATGACTCTGCACTGAAGCGACAGGCGAGGACGTGGTATGAGGCCAACTGGGATCCGGCGCTGAGCACGGGAGCGTGGTTCCGTCGGATGGCTGAGCAACGCTGGGGTTATCCGACGTGGCCCGAACAGTGGTGGGGGCGTGGCTTGTCGTTGGCTCAAGCCAAGATCGTCCGCCAGGAACGGCGGAGGGTTGGGGCTCTGGGACCGCCCTCCGGTATCGGACCGACCCTCCTGGCGCCGATGCTGTTCGAGCATGGCACCGATGACCAGTGTCGGCGGTTCCTGTGGGGCTGTGCCGTCGAGGGTTGGCAGGTGTGCCAGATGCTCTCGGAGCCGGATGCCGGTTCCGACCTGGCGAACGCCCAGGCCCGGGCCGAGCGCGACGGTGAGGAGTGGTCGATCACCGGTTCGAAGATCTGGACGTCGGGCGCCGACCTCGTCGACCACGGGATGCTCCTGGCCAGAACGGATTGGGACGCTCCGAAACACCGGGGCCTGACGTTCTTCCTGATCGAACGGGATCAGCCGGGAATAGAGGTGAGGCCGCTCCGTCAGATGACCGGTGATGCTCGCTTCAACCAGGTCTTCTTCGATCGGGCTCGGGTTTCCGCGGCCGACGTCCTCGGGGCGGAGGGCGACGGGTGGGCGGTCACCCGGACCTTCCTGGCCAACGAGAAGAACTCGTACAATCCCGCCGCCCATGAGGGAGGGCCGTTCGGGCGCGTCGACCTCGACCGCTCGGCCGGTGAGACCCTCGAGGTCCTCCAGCGGCGGGCTTCGGCGGCGTCAGCCGGGCGGGGGATCGGCCGGCTCCTGGCGGACCTCGTTGCCCAATCCGGCCGAGGCGCCGACCCGCTGGTTCGTCAGCGCCTGGCCAGACTCTGGATTCGGCGCTCGTTGCTGAACTACACGAACCAGCGAAGCCGAACGGCCGCCCCCCGGCCCGGCGCCGTCGGTCCCATCAGCAAGCTCAGCGTCTCCGATCTGACCCGCGGGCAGCGTGATCTCGGTCTCGATGTCCAGGGCCCGTCCGGGGTGTTGGTCGGGGAGCAGGCCCGGTCCAGTGCCTTTCAATACTTCGCGCTCAACTCACCATCGCTGTCCATCGCCGGCGGCACCGACGAGATCCAGCGCAATCACCTGGCCGAGAAGGTTCTCGGCCTCCCCCGCGATCCATAGTTTTCGGCGGTTCATCCCGGTGCCCTGGCCCAGATCCAACCTTTGGCCGGAGGCGGTGAAGACGAGCAGACGGTGCGGTGGCCTGGTGGCCCGGGCCATTGTCGGACAGAATGCAAATTGTCCGTTGCTGAGGGCTCGGACGAGCAGGGGGAGCGATATGCCAACGCCACCATCGGAAGACCAGGTCCTGGCCTGGTTCGATGAGTTGTCCAACTGGAGCCGCTGGGGTGAGGACGATCGACTCGGCACGCTCAACCACCTCACTCCGGAGAAGCGGGTTGCGGCGGCCAAGCTCGTACAGGAGGGAGTGTCGGTCTCGTGCAGCTGGGACATCCGTACGGGTCAGCAGCCGGGCGCGACCGTTGAGTCGCAGCGCTACATGTTGTCGACCGGCCTCGGCCTCGACGAGGAGGGGCGGCGAGGCCTGATGGGAGCAGGCCGGGCCGGAGGAGCCCAGGAGTTCATCGGGATGGTGTTTCACGGGCTGGACGTGACCCACCTGGATTCCCTGGCCCACCTGTTCTGGGACGGGAAAATGTACGGCGGCGCGCCGGCGTCGCTCGTGTCCGACCGTCAAGGTGCGCTGAAACACGATGTGTTGGCTGTCCAGGATGGGGTCACAACCCGGGGTGTATTGCTCGATATCGCCCGGCTTCGGGGCGTTGACGTGCTCGACGCTGACGATCACGTCTACCCGGAAGACCTGGAAGCGGCGGAGGCGGCGGCCGGTGTCCGCTGCGAGCCGGGTGACGTGTTGCTGATACGCACCGGCGAGGGTGGGGCTCGTCGGACCGAGAAGAAGAGCTACAACGCCAACAAGCCCCGTTCCGGTTACCAGGCGGCGTGCCTTCCCTGGCTCAATGACCGAGGGGTCTCGATGATCGGCTCCGACGTTGCCCAGGATCCGACTCCGTCCGGCTACCGGACGGTGAGCATGCCGATCCACATGGTCGGTATCGTTGCCATGGGACTTTGGCTGATCGACAACTGCCAGCTCGAAGACCTGGCTGGGGCCTGTGCCGAGCGGAACCGTTGGGAGTTCCAGTTCGTGCTTTCTCCTATCCGCTTCCAGGGTGTCACCGGTAGCCCGGTCAACCCCCTGGCCGTCTTCTGAGTCGGTCGACCAACGGATGATCATCGAGACGCCCCTCCTTATCACCGGCCATGGACCGGCGGCCCTCGTTACGGCCAAGGTTCTCAGCGGTTCCGGCTTGACGAGTCTTGTCGCCGGCCATGCGCCACGCGATGACGTCAAGCCCGTGGTGCTCGACGCCGAGTCGTTGGCGATCCTGGAGCCTCATGGCGTGCTCGGTGTCCTGCGGCCTTATGCCTCGACCCAGGAACCGTTCACGATTGCTCCGCTGTTCTTCGAGCAAGGTCTGAAGCATCACTGTGTTGCCGACATGCTGATCACGGTCTACGACGACATGACCTTCACCCCGACCGATCACGATCATGCCGCCGGGTCCGGCCGCCTTGATGGGGCCGGCAGCTCGTGGGAGATCAAGGCGCACGCCCTCCTCGATGTCAGCCCTTATCCGAGCGACCTCAACCAGTCGATCCATCAGGCCGCAGCGTTCGGCCGCGCCCTCCTCGCCACGCTCGGCACGGGCAACTCGCCAGGGACGGGTGAATCTTGAGGCTGAACGCCGAAGCCGACGCCGCCGGATAGTTTTCCGGCGACGCCGCGCGACCTAACTGTCGCAGCCGAGGTCGTGGGGTCAGTGGAGACGCGCCGATATCGCGCTGAAATCCTGGTGGTGCTGATGGGAATCGAACCCAAGACCCCCTGCTTATAGAGAGGCCCGATGGTGTTCGTAGGCGTCCGCCGGTCAGGAGGGTCGTGCGCTGGGAGTCGCCGGTGTTCGGGCGAGTGCGTCAGGGCGAGCCATCGTTTCGAGCGGCCGGCGATTCCCCGAAACCTCGATCACGATGTCGACTTCTTCGAGCTTGCGGACGTAGTGGAGTGCGCTTTGGACGGTCACGTCGAGGTGGTCGGCCACGCGGTTGGTGGTGATGATGGGGTTCTCGAAGATGAGGTCGACGACCTCGATGGCTCGGGAGCGGTGGCCGTGGAAGCGGAGTCTGAATCGCTCCCGGAGGTCGGCAAAGGCCTCGGCTCGTTGCACAGTGCGATCGTCCCGGCTCAGGAGCCCTTTTGGGTGGACGCGTCCCCTCACCAACCCATTCTCAAACGGTGGATCGAGGCCTAGAGGCTCGCCGCGGTCTCGAGGTAGGGGACGATCTCGTCCAGGTTGGAGTCGAGATGTTTCTCGCCGTGACGCAGGAAGGGTACGAGAACCTCATCGACCCCGACTTCGGCGTATTCCTCGACCACCGTCGGAGCGATCCGGTCGCTCACCGAACCCATGATGATCCAGAGGTCGTCGCGACTGCGGCCTTCCTCGGCCAGGGCTTCGTCGATGCGAACAAGCTCGGCCCTTGTCTGCTCGGGCGTCAGACCGATGCCGTACCACTTTGCGCCGTATCTGGCGGTCCGACGGAGCGCTCCCTTGCTGTGCCCGCCGATGGTGATCGGCACCGTCTCCTGGACCGGTTTCGGGTAGAGATGACACTCGGGCAGGTTGTAGAACTCGCCCGCGTAAGACGAGAGGTCGTCGTACCAGAGGGTCTTGATTACATCGAGGTACTCGTCGCAGCGGGCACCCCGGCGTTCGAACGGGACGCCGCACGCCTCGAACTCCTCCCAGCTCCAGCCAACGCCGACGCCGAAATCGAGACGACCATTGGAGAGAAAGTCGACGTTGGCGTATTCCTTGGCCGCATAGACCGGATTGTTCTGCGGAAGGATGCAGATGCCAGTTCCCAGCCGCACGTTGTCGGTGACGGCGGCGAGGTAGGCAAGCGAGCTGACCATGTCCATGAGCCCACTTTTCTCCGGGAAGCGGAACACTCCGTCGGCCGAGCCGGGATACTTCGACTCATAGGACGGAAAGGTTACGACGTGCTCGCCAAGCCAGATCGAGTAGATGCCTCGCTCGTCGCATCCACGTCCAAACCTCGAGAGATACTCGGGTGTGCAGACAGGTGAACGGAGCGGTGAGAACAGGCCAACTTTCATGACCGCACAGTAATTCGGGCCCCGCCATGGATGCAGATTCCTACCCAGGGCAACTTCGTCGTTCTCGGGGGCCCGGATGGCGAGTTTGTCGACTCATTCAGGGACCTGCACGCCCAGTTTCCTATACGGTGCCGGCCGCTCGCAGATCGGCGACCTCGCCGTCGCTGTAGCCGAGGTCGGCCAGGATCTCGTCGGTGTGGGCTCCCGACATCGGTGTTGGGAAGCGGACGTCGCCTGGTGTGTCCGAGAGCTTGATGGCCACTCCCGGGTTCAGCACTGTGGTGCCGTCGATGTCGAGATCGAGGGCCATTTGACGGTGGCGGACCTGGGGGTCGGCGAACACCTCGTGGGGGTCATACACCTTGCCAACGCACACGTCGGCTGCGGTCAGCTGGTCGAACCAGGTGTCGCGATCCTTGGTTGCCATCAGCTCAGCGACCGCCTGTTTGGCCGCCACCTGCTCGGGTCGGGGTCCCCGAATCCCTTCGCCGGGCTGCAGTTCCGCTGCTTTGAGGTCAGGCCGATCGACAGCATTGCAGAAGTTGTGCCAGAGGTGCGGCTCGGTCGACCCGATGGACAATTGTTTGCCGTCGCTACAGGTGTAGGTGGTGTAGTAGGGCCGGCTCCCGTCGAAGGTGCCAAGCCCCCGTTGCGGCTCCGGCCCGCCGGCGAAGAAGGCCATGAACGACGGCACAGCCGACAGCAATGAGATCGTCGAATCGAGATAGGCCACATCCACCAGCTGGCCTTTGCCGGTGCGCTCCCGGGCGAACAGGGCAAACATCACCCCCAGCGCCCCATGCATCGAGGCCCCGGCATAGTCGGCCACCAGATTCAAGGGAATAGTGGGCTCGGCTCCTGGTTGGCCCAGCTGGTTGAGCACCCCGGCCAGCGACAAGTAGTTGATGTCGTGAGCAGGGAAATCCCGGTAGGGCCCATCCTGACCAAAGCCCGATAGTGAGCAGTAGACAAGTGGGGGATTCAGCTTCGACAGCGTCTCGTAGTCGGCCCCCAGTCGCTTGGTGACCCCTGGTCGGAACCCCTCCACGAAAACATCGGCCCTGGCCGCCAGTTGCTGCAGGATCTCCTGGGCCTCCGGCTTCTTGAGATCGAGGCTCAGGCTCCGCTTGTTACGGTCGACCCACTGCCCGGCCCGACGCCGCCGCCGACGAGACGCCGCGGCCTCATCGACCGCTTCGCCACCTCCAGGCTCGACCACCCGGATCACGTCGGCCCCCATGTCTGCCAGCAACACCGTGGCCAAAGAGCCTGGCGGCACCCGGTTGCACTCGATGACCTGTATCCCCTCCAACGCTCCCGACATGATCGACCTCTACCGTTCGACGGCCGGCCCCGCTCGGCTCGGCGCCCTTGCACCCATCCTGTCATCCCGGGACGACCTGAGCGAGAACACGTCGCTCCGGCCTGGACCCCGATCAGTGGGAATGACGCGCGGATCGAGGGCGCATGCCGCAGTGGGCGATAGACCGGTGTGTTCGAACTCACCGATGGCAAGGTCTCTGCCTGGCGCGACTACTTCGATCGTCGAGCCCTGAAGAGCTGACGCGCGGTTGGAGGGATCCGTGGCCTCTGGCGAAGGCCGGCTATAGGGGTCTGCCTACGCCGCTGGTGCGGTGGCAGTGAGGATCCAGTTGACGACGTCGCTCTCGTCGCGCTGGCCCCAGACTCCGATGTGACCTCGGAGCTTGCCCGCCGGTACTGGGTCGAGTCGGCGCCATTCGGTGGCCACCACCCGGTGGGCGATGAGCCAGGGGCCGCCGTCGCGCTTCTCGAACCGGTCGACGTAGCGGATGCCGAACACGTCGTCTCGGCCAGAGCCGTCAGCAAGCTCTTGGCGATGGTAGGCCACGGCGTAGGTCTCGACTCGGGCCGTGTCGCCATCAACCTCGATCAGCATGTTGCCCATGAAGTGCTGGGTACACACGAACCGGGGCAGGAAGCCCCGGCACATCTCGATGAAGTCCGGTACGTTGCCTTGGAACGTGCCGTGGTCGTCGTAGGCATCGGCGTGGTAGCAAGCTGTCACCAGGTCGAAGTCCATCCGGTCGATGCCTCGGGCATAGCGGAAGATCACCTCCCGGATCTCTTCCTTGGCCAGCAGGTCGTCGACGGTTAGTCCCATGACCGAACGATACGGCCCCGTCCCCGTCAGGATCAAAGCATCGCCGGCGGTCTCGACGGCGACATCACCTAACCCGATCCGAGTCAGCTTCAAGGAAAGGGTCATCCATTAATCGAAACGACTTTCCGGCTGCGGTAGTCCGTAGTGGTCACGGAGCGTGCCGCTCTCATAGCCGGTTCGGAAGACCCCGCGTTTCTGGAGCAGCGGTATCACTTCAGCGATGAACACATCGAGCATCTGCGGCAGCACAGGCGGCATGAGATTGAACCCGTCGGCGGCCCCATCGTTGACCCAGTCTTCCATCAGATCGGCGACCTGTTCAGGTGTGCCGGCGAACGTGAAATGCCCTCGGGCACCCGACAGCTTGGAAAGCAGCTGACGCAGGGTCGGTCGTTCATTTCGTATCAAGTCGACGATCAGGGTCGGCCGGCTGATCGATCCCTGCAGCGTTGCTGGATCGGGGAAGTCTTCCGGCGCCAGTGGCGCGTCCAGATCAAACTCCGAGAGATCGATACCGCCGAAAGTTCCCGATAATCGCTCCAGTCCAACGGCTCGGCTTCCCAGCAGGTCCAGCTCTTCCGCGTAGCGACGGGCCTCAGCTTCGGTCGAGGCAATCACCGGACTCAACCCCGGCATGATCATGCAGTGATAGGGTCGACGCCCTCGAGCAACGACACGCGATTTTATGTCGCGGTAGAAATCTTGCGCTGCGGTCTTCTCCAGCACCGCGGTGAAGATGGCCTCGCCATGCTTGGCCGCGAAGGCCCGCCCGGGTTCGGAAGAGCCGGCCTGGACGAGTACGGGCCGCCCCTGTGGTCCGCGCGGCACCGTCAGCGGTCCGGTGACGTGGTAGAAGGAACCGTCGTGATCAATCGGCTGAATACGACCCGGTAACGTGTACCGGCCGTTGGGCCGATCGTCGACGACGGCGTCGGCGGCCCAACTGTCCCAAAGGCCGTTCACGACGGTCATGAATTCGTCGGCCCGTTCGTATCGCTCTTCGATTCCGGCCTGCGGGTTCTCGCTGTAGTTCTTCGCCGCTGCGGCAGAGGCGGTCGTGACGATGTTCCAGGCGATCCGCCCGTTGCTGATGTGATCAAGCGAGGCGAACTGTCGTGCGAGGTTGTACGGCTCGACGTAGGTGGTCGAGGCGGTGCCGATAATGCCGATCTTCTCGGTGATCGCCGCCAGCGCCCCGGCCAGGGGAATCGGATCGAGTACCGCACGTGGCGTGTGTTCGATATCGGCCCCAAGCGCCAGGATGTCGGACAGGAATATCGAATCGAAGGCTGCGGCCTCGGCCTTCTTCGCCAGCTCCTCGTAGTACCGGAAATCGGTGAGCAAATACGGCGAAGCACCTTGATGGCGCCAGGCGGCCTCGTGATGGCCGCGGCTGTGAATGAAGAGGTTCAGGTGCACGTGCCGCTTTATGCTCTCTTCCGCGCTCACACCGCTTTGATGGCTGCAGCCATTGTCGTTTCGGTCACCGCACGGCGGTCGTCGCCCCAGGGGAGCGGCATGAGCACCGGATGCTCGATTCCCGCCTCGACATATTCGGCCACGAATTTGGTCACCTCATCCGGCGAGCCGATGAAGTCGATGGCCTGGATCATCCGCTCGGAGATCGCAGCCAAGGCGCCGTCGCGGTCCTTTTCGGCTTGGCGCGCTCGCAGCTCGGTGACCTCGTCCTCGAAGCCCGCGGCGACGAACATCTTGGCGTAGCCGTTGGCCATGGCGTAGTTGAACAGGTCCTTGCGGGCGGATCGGGCGCTGCGCTCGAGGTCACCGACCGCAGCGTGGACGTAGGCGAAGATCGTTGCGTCGCCTCCCGAACGCACCGCATCGATCGATGGTCCGACGTGGCTGGACGGCAGATAGTTCAACAGCACACCGTCGGCGATCTCGCCGGCGAGGCGGAGCATCTGAGGGTTCAGAGCCGCGAGGACGATCTTCGGCACCCTGTCGCCGATCCGCATGCCGAGACGGAACTTGCGCACCGACCAGAAGTCGCCCTCGAAGGTCACCGATTCGCCGGACAGGCACTCCCGCAGGAGTGCGACGTACTCGCGCATCATGGCGATTGGTCGGTCCGTTGGGGTTTCGCCGTGCTGGCGCAGGATCCCTGGCGCAGAGACGCCAAGCCCCAGCCAAACGGTTGCGTCTGGACTGAGAGCCTGGAGAGTGGATGCGGTCATCGCTGTGACGGTCGGATTCCTGATCTGGACCGGGGTGATGCCAGTCGCCAGATCGAGATTGGGCGCCACCGCCGACGCCGCTCCGAGCAGCGAGAAGGCGTCAGTGCCCGTCGCCTCGACAGTCCATACCGACCGGTAACCCTGAGCCGATGCCATTTGGGCCACGTCGACTATGGCTCTGGGGCCCAGGACACCGAGGCTTCCGAAGGTCACTCCGAGGGGTGTCGGTGACGTATTCGAAGCTGCTGTAGACATGTGCCGACGGTAGCGCCGATTCGGACCCAGCTCCCAGACGACTCGGCTGGCGGCGGGGCGCGGCGACTGCGGCTCAGCTGGCACGCACAGGACCTCCTCTGCGTGCCGGCCGCGATGACCGTGTACCTCACAGCGCCCGACCTTATTCGTGCCGGACCGGCCGAGCTCGTAGGGACGTTGCTCGACACCCAGGGGTAGTTGGGCCCTGCCCGGCCGATCGGCATCGGTTGTAGCGTGAAAGACGTGGTCGGCGAGGACAGTAGCCCCAGGGTGCCCATCGTTCGTCGGCCGTTCGTCGGTCGGTGGTTGGCCGATCGGGTCTCGGCGGTCAGTGGCGTTGCTCGGCCGGTGCCGTCCCCATGAGCCCCATCGCTGCGCCGATGCTGGAGGGGGTGATCGTGCTCGACGTCGGCGACGAGGCCACTGCCCTGGCCGGCGAGCTCCTGGCCGAGCTCGGGGCGATGGTCCTGAGGGTCGAGGACGAGCTCGGCGACGCGCTGCGGGCGCAGGGTCCGCTCGGCCACGCCGTCCACAACGCGGGGAAGCGGAGCATCGCCATCGACACCACGACCGATCACGGCTGGTCACCGGTCCTCGGACTGCTCGATGCCGTCGACGTCGTCATCGGCCCCCTGGAGCCGGGCCCGGCCACCCGGCGGTTCATGGACGCCGTGGTGGCCCGTGCCGCCTCCGGTCGCGGATCTGGTCTCGGGGTGGTCGAGGTCGTGTTTCGACGAGGAGCGGACCCCGAACCGATCTGCGATCTCACGCTGACCGCAGCCGGTGGACTGGTCTGGTTGTGTGGTGACTCCGAAGACCCTCCCAACCATCCGGCCGGCGATCTCGGTTTCAAGCAGACTTCGCTGGCCGCGGCCGAGGCGGCGCTGGCCCTGATCACGTCGGCCCGCCGGACCGGTCGAGCCGGCCATGTCGTCCTCTCGGCCCAGGAGGCGGTGACGCTGACCACGCTCCAGACGGCCAACGCCAACCTCCACCTCTGGCACGGCCGCATCCCCGACCGGCACACCAAGCTTGCCGCCTACACCACGGTGGTAAGTGCGGATGGCCGCTGGACGTCGTTCACCATCCACCCGCCGAACTTTGCGCGATTCGTCGAGTGGGCCGAGCGCGAGCTTGGCGACACGGGGCTGACCGGGCCGGAGTGGCTCGACCTCGACCACGTCGCCGCCAACCGGGCACAGCTGGCCGACGTCGTCAGACGCCTGGCCGCCGCAACGACCCAGGTCGACCTGGTGACCGAGGGCCAGGAGCGCGGGCTGCTGGTGCTTCCGGTGAACGAGGTCGGCGATGTCGCTGTGGACCAACACCTCACAGCTCGAAACTTCTTCGTGGATGTGGACGTGGATGATGGCGGTGACCCGGTCCGGTTGCCCGGCTCGCCGTTCCGGTCGGACCGGGGTCGGATGCCGAGGGGCCCGGCGCCGCGCCTCGGGGCCGACAACCATCTGCTGACCGAACTGGCGGCCACGAACCGGAGCCGGCCCGAGTCGACGTCGCACGGCCCTGACCGGCCTGGCCGACCCCTGGAGGGCATCCGGGTCGTCGACTTCTGTTGGGCCATCGCCGGATCGCTCTGCACTCGGCTGCTGGCCGACCTCGGGGCTGACGTGATCAAGCTGGAGTCGGGTCATCGCCTGGATCCGATCCGTCAGATCGGTCCCCAACCGCCCGATCGCCGGTCGCTGGACACCAATGGCGTCTTCAACGACTGCTCGGCCAACAAGCGGGCCGTCACCCTCAACCTCGACACCGAACGAGGCCGGGAGCTGGCGGGCCGGCTGATCGCCACCGCGGACGTCGTCACCGCCAACTTCACTCCCGATCGCCTGGATCGCTGGGGCTTCGATGCCGCCGCCCTCGAGGCGCTGCGACCCGGTCTGATCGTGGCCAACCTCGCCGTCATGGGGACGTGGGGCCCCAACGCGGGCTGGCGGTCGTACGGGAGCGGGTTGGTGGCGATGGGTGGGCTGGCGGCCCACACCGGCTTCGATGGACGGGCGCCGGAATGTCTCGGTACGTTGCACACCGACTTCACCGTGCCCTACTTCGCGGCGTCGTTCATCCTGGCCGCTCTCCACCAGCGGGACCGCACCGGGCAGGGCGCCTACCTGGAGTTGTCGCAGTACGAGACGGCGGTCCGGCTGCTCGATCGGGAACTGACCGATGTCCTCAACGGTCGGCCGGGCCCTGGGCGGCGGGCCAACCGGTCCCCGCGATATCGGCCTCATGGCGTCTTCCCTGCCGCCGGCCACGATCGCTGGGTGGCGGTGGCGGCCCGGACCGACGCTGAGCGCCTGGCGCTGGCCGGGGTCGTTGGAGAACCGGCGACCGACGCCACCGTCGCCGCCTGGACCGCAACCCGTTCCCGGGCCGAGATCGTGAGCATACTGCGAGCCATCGGGGTGCCGGTGAGCCCGGTCGAGGATCTGGCCGACCATCAGGGCGACGGGGCCATGCGCCAGCTGTGGTCGACCATCGACCTCCCGGCCGGGGTCGTCGCCCGCGTGCTCAACGAGCCGCTCACCTGGGACGGCGAGCGTCTGCCGCTCCGGCCGGCCCCGATGTGGAACGAACACACCTGGGAGGTGGTTGTCGGTGAGCTCGGTATCGACCCCGAGGAGTTCGCCCGACTCGACGCCGACGGGGTCTTCAGCTGAGCGGTCGCGGGCCCTCGACCTGCTCGGCTTCGACCGCCAGTGGGTGTTCGTCACGTTAAGCACGGGCGAGATCTTCCGGCGGCTGACCGCAGCCGGGGACCACGAGGTGGTCGCCGGTGCGTTGGCCGCCCACAACCGGGGCATGGCCGAGTTCTGCACCGAGGACGACCGGCTCCTCGGTGTCGGGGCTGCGACCCTCGACGACCGGATACCCGAGGCCGCGATCTCGACCTCGAGGGGGGTGGTGTTTGCGCCGACCCGGCTCAGGTCTCGGCCGACACCCGCTTCAACAGCGATCGGGTGCGCTCCCGCTCGTCGTGTGATGGAGTGAATTCCGACGCGGCGAAGTCGGTGACACCAGCCTCGGCCAGGCCGGCGAGCATCTCCTCCACTGCCGCTTCCGAG
>CAMYLA010000070.1 GCA_947259095.1 uncultured Acidimicrobiaceae bacterium
GACGGGTATCGGTGGCTCCAGACGATCGTCGCCCAGCACCGTGGTGTCGGCCGAGAGGAGCTTGACGCCCTGTTCTTGGACGAAGAGATGGTCGATACGCTCGTCCAGTGCACTGTCTTCGTTGTTGAGCAGTTCATCCTGGCAGCACGTGAAGCCGTTGATGTCGCCGGTCTCGCTGTCGCCGTTCCAGGTGTCGACGTAACCACCGTCGACCACGGTCTCGTAGGCGGTGGTGCCGGGTATGGCGTTGAAGTCGCCAACCAGAATGGCCCGATATTCCGAAGGTTCGATGGCCTCGAGTAGCTCGACTGCCTGGACGTCCTGGCAGAACACCACACCGGTAGGGGTGAAGCAGGGAATATTCTCTACCTCGAGATGGGTGTTGACGAACAGGAAGGTCTGGCCGTCGACGGTGGCGTCGACCGCGGTCCAGCCCCGGGTGAACTCAACCGGGACACCGCCCAGCTCGAAGGTGAAGTTGGTGGTGAAGTTCCTGCCCTTCGCACCGGCCACGGTCGTGGTCTCAGTGTTGTGGATGATGGCATCCCGGTCGACCACTCGGGCGAATTGGACGGGGTTGTCATTGTCGTCGAACGCAATGGGAAGGGTGACGTCGGCGTTGGTCAACTCCGACGATACTGCGTATGGATACGGATAGCCCTGGGCGTTGAGCTGGCCCACGAGGATTTCCAGATAGTCAAGCTCGAAAAGGACCTCACCGGTGCTCGTGAACACGGTGATCAGCGTGGCCTCCTGAATCCCGACGAGGTCGGGCCGGTTGGCCCCGATGGTCTCAGCGATCTCCGCCGCCCGGTCGGGGTAGTTGGTCGCCAGAGCCGTATTGAGGATGTCCTGCGGTGAGGCCGGCGGATCCGTCGGATTAGCCGGATCCGGCAGGAGAAGGCTCAGGTCGGCGCCAATGTAGAGGTTCTGGGACATGACACTGACATCGACAGTCTTTTCGTCATCAGTATTGGCCAAAGCCGGTGCGCTGAGCATCACCATGAGTACGGCCACCAACAGGCCACCGAGGGATTTCATCATCTCCACCTTTCGTCCCGGGCCGTTGCGGGCCGGGCGTGTCGCTGTGGACGTCGCGGCACGCCAACCGAACCGTCGTTGCGCCCACCTTGGACGTGGAGGGTACTTGATCAATCGACAGCTCGTGCACCTGATGGGGAGATATCGCTATCGTTGTTAGCCGGCGTCTACGCCGCGGCTCCGATGTGGACCGCTGAGCCGACCGTCCGGCGTCTACCCGCCCTGCAGGGCGCTCGCCGGCCCGAAGTCGAACTCGACCCGTCGATTCTTGAGCCGCCCCTCCGGCGTCTCGTTGTCGGCGATGGGTTGTGTCTCGCCCGCCCCGACGGCCACAAGACGGGCCGGATCGATGCCCGCGGCCGCAAAGTAGTCGACCACCGACTGGGCTCGACCCAGGCTGAGTTCCTGGTTGTAGTCGTCGGGCCCCTGGGAATCGGTGTGGCCCGTGATCTTCATTCCGATCGTGATGTCGCGAGCGAGAATGGAAACCCCGATGTCCAGCGCCTGGGCCGCCGTCTCCGTGATCTCGATGGAGTTGACGGGGAAGCTCACACCCTCGTTCAGGGTTCCCGAGAACTGGCCCTGTTGCACCGTGAAGTCATAGGTGGGGAAGGCTTGGAACAGCTGAAAGATCCCGGGGATGGTCTGCATCCAGAACGAACGGTAGGTGCCGGAGTCGACGGTCAGTTCGTTGATCACATTCTCCGGGCCGTAGGAGGCGGCGGCTCCGCCGGCCAGCAACTGGATGATCTCCTCCGACGGCACATAGCCGGTCAGCGTCATTGTGCCCTGCTCGACCTCAACACTGAAGAGGGGCGGTTCGAGATCGGTGATCTTCGTGTCCACCGTCTCCACCGGGAGACCGCCGCCAAGGACACCTAGAGCGGCCTGAAGACTACCTAGATAGTCGGGGTTGGGGGACCGGGCCGAGAGCAGGATCTTCTGATCGGCAACCATGATGGTGCCGTCGGTCACCGATGGAAGCACCCCGACGACGTAGGGGGCGGCGGCCAACCATGGTGCCGGATCCAAACCGGGGTCGACTTCGAGTTCGTTCTGGACGAACGGGAAGTAGGAAACCTCTGCCGCCTGCACCACCGCTTCGGCCGTCTCCTGGTCGGGGACCCGGCCGCTGAGCACGAACATCCCGTTGCCCGGCTCGGCGTCGATGTTGAGGCGAGCCGACACGTAGGCTCCGTCGGGAGCCGGTATCGACGCCGAAGGGCCGAGGTCGAGCACTTCGTCCCCGGCTTCGTCGCCACCCTCCTCGGTGCCATCGGCAGCAGCGGCGTTGTTGCCGCCGGCACCCTCGGCATCCGACTCGGTTTCGGTCCCGGCGGACTCGTTGGCCGCGCCGTCCTCCGTTTCGCTTTCCAGCACGGCCTGCTCGCCATCGCCGTCTCCGGTCGCCGTGGAGTCATCCGTCGATGACACGTAGGCCAGGTACAGCAGGCCGATGATGGCCGCCAACATGGCAAGCAGGACAAAGGGACTCCGGATGAACCCTCCTTTGGAGGGGTACTCCGCCGTCATCTGATATGGGTATTCCTCGGCTCGCGCCTCGCGATCGCCCACCATTTTTTTCACACTCCGCGTGTTTCCGCCGCCGCCGAAACCATAAGCGGGTCCCGACCTAACGGCGTTAGTGTAACAAACCTATCGGCTT
Organism: uncultured Acidimicrobiaceae bacterium; assembly: GCA_947259095.1. Classification (GTDB taxonomy): domain Bacteria; phylum Actinomycetota; class Acidimicrobiia; order Acidimicrobiales; family SZUA-35; genus JAHELU01. The sequence goes on from CAMYLA010000070.1 coordinate 2,708, forward strand.
CGGTCATCCCGCCGTGGTGGGTTGCTTTGGGCGATGGTGTCGAATGCCCTACCGATGCCCGGAAGGACTGGAGCCGGCCGATGGGGATGACGTGTGGGTCTCGCCGCCTCCTGACCGCGCCGCAGGGGCCGGCACGGCCAGGATGATCCCGCACCGTGCCCCTATGGTTGCCCAGCTCATGCGTTGCGGACGGCCGCCGCCTGCTCCAGACCGAGTTCGTCGATCGATGTCTCCCGCATGGCCACCTTGCGGATCTTGCCGGTCACGGTCATGGGGAAGTCGTCGCTGACCCTCACATAACGAGGCACCTTGTAGTGGGCGATGGTGCCTCGGCAGAACTCCCGCACCGCCTCGGTCACCGCCTCGTTCCTGCCGGCTCCGGTCCCGGTGGCGGCGGCCAGGTTCGCCAGGTCCGAGCCCTCCCGGAGCTGGACCCAGGCCATGATCTCCTCACCGTACTTCTCGTCGGGCACGCCGATGACCTGGACCTCGACGATGTCGGGATGGGTGTAGAGGAACTCCTCGATCTCCCGGGGATAGATGTTCTCACCGCCCCGGATGATCATGTCCTTGATACGGCCGACGATGTTGACATAGCCGTCGGCGTCCATGGTGGCCTGATCGCCGGTGTGCATCCAGCCGTCGCCGTCGACCGCTTCGGCCGTGCGCTCCGGGTCGTTCCAGTAGCCCAACATGACCGAGTAGCCCCGGGTCTGCAACTCCCCGGCCTCACCCCTCGGCATGATCTTGCCGGTTTCAGGGTTGACGATCTTGATCTCGACGTGGGGATGGACCCGGCCAACGGTCGACACCCGGTGCTCCAGCGAATCGTGGACCGAGGTCTGGGTCGACACCGGTGAGGTCTCGGTCATGCCGTAGGCGATGGTGACCTCGCTCATGTTCATGCGGTTCACCACCTGCTTCATCACCTCGACCGGGCACAGCGAGCCGGCCATGATCCCGGTCCGCAGTGTGGAGAGGTCGTAGCTCTCGAGGTCGGGGTCGGCCAGCTCGGCGATGAACATGGTGGGCACCCCGTACAGGCTGGTGCACCGCTCGGCCTGGCAGGTCTCCAGTACCGCCTTGGGCTTGAACCCGGCCGAAGGGATGACCATGGTGGCGCCGTGGGTGGTGCAGGCCAGGTTGCCCAGCACCATGCCGAAGCAGTGATAGAACGGCACCGGGATGCAGACCCGATCGGCTTCGGTGTAGCCGCAGGCCTCGCCGATGAAGAACCCGTTGTTGAGGATGTTGCGATGGCTGAGGGTGGCCCCCTTGGGGAAACCGGTGGTTCCCGATGTGTACTGGATGTTGATGGGGTCGTCGGCTCGCAGCTCGGCGGTACGGGCCTCCAGCTCGTCGTCGCTCACCGGCGAACCACCGGCCACCAGATCGGCCCAGTCGTCGGAAGGCTGCGCGCCCACCGGCAGGTACACCACCTGCCTACACGGCACCCGGTCCCACACCTCGGTGACCATGGCCCGGTAGTCGCTGGTCAGGTAGGAAGGGGCGGCCACCAGCAGCGAGGTGCCCGATTGGTTGAGGGCGTACTCCAGCTCGTTGACCCGGTAGGCGGGATTGATGGTGACCAGGATGGCCCCGATGCGGGCCGTGGCGTACTGGAGTAGGACCCATTCGGCGTAGTTCGGACTCCAGATGCCGACCCGGTCCCCCTTGGCCACATCGGCCGCCATCAGCCCCTTGGCCAGGTCGTCGACGGCGGCGGCGAAGGATCGGTAGCTGTAGCGCTGCCCCTGCTCCGCCGAAATCAGGGCGTCGTTGTCGCCGAAGGTGGCCACGGTGCGGGCCAGGTTGGCGGGAATGGTCTCATCCAGCAGGGGGATGTCGGTCGGTCCGTGATCGATGGACGGTTTCCGGGTGTCGGTGAGGTCCTGAGCCATGTTCCATTGTTCTTTGCCCGGTGCCATCGGGGCAAGCGCACTTCGCTACAGGGCGGGACCGAGCACCACGGTGAACAACGCCCCCGGACCCGGGCCCGGGGTGCCGGCCAGCAACTCCGGGGGTGTGTCGGTGATCGAGACCGTGCCGCCGTGATCGGCGGCGATGGTGCCCACGATCGACAACCCCAGCCCGCTGCCGCCCCGATCCCGATCCCGGGCCTCGTCCAACCGGGTGAACCGCTCGAACACCCGCTCCCGGTCGGCGGGTGCGATTCCGGCCCCGTCATCCCAGACCCGGAGCACGGCCCGGCCGTCGGCCTGGGTGGCGCAGGCCAGCCCGACCGCGGATCGGGCGTGGCGGGAGGCGTTTGCCGCCAGGTTGCGGACCAATCGCTGCAAGTCGGGGGCCACCCCGTTCACCATCACCGGTGCCACCCCCGACACGTCGATGCGCAGCCCGGTGGTGGCCGACAGCAGCGACGCCTCGTCGAACAGCAGATCATCGAGGTTGACCGCAGCGGTCGACGTCGGGGGCGACGGAGCTTCGCTGCGGGCGGCCAGGAAGAGCATGTTGTCGATCAACCCCTGGAGCCGCTCGGTCTCGGCCGTCAGCTTGGAACGCAGGATCTCCCACTCCGGTCCGGTGAGCCGGGCCGTCTCGGCCAACGATCGGAGGTTGGCCACCGGGCTCCGAAGCTCGTGGGAGGCGTCGGCCGTGAACTGGCGCACCCGTCGCTGGTCGTCCTCCAGCCGGGCCAGCATGTCGTTGACGGTTATGGCCAGATCGTGCACCTCATCCCGAGCCTGCGGGACCGGCACCCGGCGGGACAGATCGGACCCGGACACCGCCGCCGCCTCGGCCCGGATGCGGTCGACCGAACTCAGGGCCGAGCCGGTGGTGAACCACGTCAGGGCCACCACCAGCAGAGCCAGCACCGGCAGGGCCAGGGCGAACAGGGCGGCCAGCTCACCGACCGGCCCGGTGATGATGTCGGTCTCGGTGCCGACCACGACCACCAGATTGCGGGTGTTGGCCATGGCCGCCGCCAGCCGGAGGTCCTTGCGTTCCCGCTCACCCCCCTCGAACTCGTACTGCTCCTCCACCAGCAGCGAGACGGTGCCATACGACCCGTCGGCCAGTTGGAACGTGGTCTGGGTCTCGGGTTGCGTGTCGGGCTGGGTTTCCGTGGACTGGGCCACGACGACGCCCCCGATCGAGCCGCCATGGTCGACGAGGGCGGCGTTGGCGGCGATCACCGCTCCTGGTGGTAGCAGGCCGACGTGGCCGAAGCCCTCCTCGTCGTCATCGCCCGAGTCGCGGTCGTCGCGCTCGTCCTCGAGATCATCCAGTCGGTCCTCCAGCTTCTCCTGTCGTTCCCGGGCCTCGCGTTCCAGGTCCTCCTGCTCGTCGGCCTCGTCCTCGATCTCTCGACGGCGGTCGTCCGGGTCGTCCCGGTCCAACCGCTCGTCGTCCCGGTCATCGTCGAGCGACCGGTCGACCGCCTCGATGGGGTTCTCCAGGGGAATGAGATAACCGCTGACCGCCACCACGTCGCCGTCGGGGGTGCCGATCCAGACCAGCGATTCCTCGCTGAGCTGGGCGGTAAGGGTGGAGGGGTCGGCCCCCTGTTCCAACTGGGCCGCCCGGTCCAACGCGGCCTGGGCCAGGGTCTGGTCCAGCGACTCCAGCAGCTGCCACCGGAACAACGTGAGCAGGACCAGGCCGCCGACGGCCAGGCCAACCACCACCGCACCCGCCGCCAGCAGTGCGGAGCGGGCCCGCATGCCCAGCCGGGCCAGCGGGTTCATCCCTCGGCCCTCGCATCGCTCGGACCGTCGGACCGGTTCCCGGTGCCGTTCGGCTCGGTGTCGGGCCGGCTGGTGGCGGGGTCGATCAGACGGTAGCCGGCGCCCCGTACGGTTTCGATGGTGGTGAGGGCGAACCGCTCGTCGATCTTCTTGCGCAGGGAGCGAATGTAGACCTCGACGATGTTTGGGTCGCCGTCGAAGTTGAAGTCCCAGACGTTGGCCATGATGTCCGCCTTGGATGCCACGTCACCGGCCCGCCTCATCAGGTACTCCAGTATGGCGAACTCCTTGGCCGTGAGCGCCACCGGCTCGTCGCCGTGGTGCACCTCCCTGCGGGCCGGATCGAGGCTGAGGGCACCGGCCCGGAGCACGGTCGGCCGCTCCTGTCCCCGTCCCCGGCGCCGGAGCAGAGCCCGCAGCCGGGCCAGCAGCACCACGAACGAGAACGGTTTGGTCAGGTAGTCGTCGGCCCCGGTGTCGAGCCCTTCGGCCTCGTCCAGATGCCCGTCCTTGGCCGTGAGCATGAGCACCGGGGTCCAGTTGTCGTTGTCCCGCAGCGTCCGGCACACCACGAACCCGTTGACCTTGGGCAGCATGAGGTCGAGGATGATGGCGTCATAGCTCACCTCGTCGGCGTACCACAGAGCTTCCTCGCCGTCCGCCGCCACGTCGACGGCGAAGCCCTCGGCCTCCAGCCCGATCCGAAGAGACTCGGCCATGGCCTTCTCGTCCTCCACCACCAGGATTCTCATGCCCCTACGGTATTCGCCCGGACCATCGCCGTCACCGATCGAAGCTCTCGCCGACCGCGACCGGCCAGGATGCGGAACAGGGTCAGGAACAGGGTGGCGCAGGCCACGAGAGCCATGGCCACGGCATAGACGGGGTTGGCGGCATCGGTCCCGGCGGTGGCGCCGTGGATCAGGCCTGTCCACAGCAGGCCGAAGCTGGACAGATGGATGAGTCTCCACCACCGGCGGGGAATGCGTTTCATCAGCAGCGAGCTGACCTGTACCGCCACCAGCAGATAGAAGGCAACCACCCCGAACGCCACCGGTGCCGGCTTCCACTCCGAGGCAAGGGGGATCAGGATGTCCCGCCAGCCGAAGTCGACATAGCTGTCCGCCACCAGGGCGGCGACATGGATGGCGGTGAAGCTGACGGTGAGCGTGCCCAGGTAGCGATGCAGTGAGGTGAGCCATTTGGGCGACGGCTTGCCCCGGGTGAGGCGGGTCGAGATCAGCAGCCCCCAGATGACGGAGAGCCCGGCCAGCAAGAGGGCCACGATGCCGCCCGATCGGGCCACATACCACCAGATCTGATCGGGCAGGGCGTCGATCATCGGTTCCATCATTCGTTCTCCTCTTCGAACCTCGGCCCGGGCTCGGGTCGGGATGGGGTTGTTCGCATGAACTGCTCGAATCCGCCCCACAGCCGGACGCCGCCGTCACTGCCGACCGCAGCGACGGCGGCCTCCCCGACGGCGGCGACGGTGGCGCCGTCGAGGAGACCGAAAAGGCTGCTCCACTCGGTCATCGGTGTGGCGGCCACGGCAGTGGCCACGGCCTCGGCCCACCAACCCTCCCCGGCGATGGCGGTGACCACGACGGGACCGTTCTCGGTCGACCGACCGGTGTCGGGGTCGACCAGATGGTGGGCGGTTTCGCACACGGACCCGGGGGTGGTGGCCGGGGCCACGTTCCAGCGTCGCCGCAATGGTGTGGACGTGGCCACCGCCCCCCGCTCCAGTTCGAGTACGGCCAGTGGCTCCGTCGACCACGCAGCCTCGCCCACCTCCAGCACCCATCCGTTGTCCGATGGGGGAGTGCCCTCGACTCGAAGATCCCCGCCCAGGTTCACCAGAGCCCCGGCCGCCCCGGCGTTGAGCAACTCCTCGACCACCAGGTCGGCGGCATAGCCCTTGCCGATCCCGCCGGGGTCGAAGCCCACCGAGCGAGTGTCGGTACCGCCGTCGCCCTGTTGATCGGAGGCGGCGGGGAGGATCACGGTGCGGGTGAAGGGGTCGAGGACGACAACAGCCCGGCTCGGCGTGACCGGGCGTGTACGGCGGACGAGGTGCGGTGCCGGCCGACCGTTCGGACCGAGCTGATCGAACGAGCGGTCATAGCCCAGCTGGTCCATGGCCTCCAGCCGGGTGGGATCGAACCGGCCATTGGTCCGGCGCCAGGCCAGCACCGCCCGGTCGATGAGGGCGAAGGTCTCGGGTGACACGGTGGCCCAACCGGTGCGGTTCAGGGCACTGACCTCGCTTGTGGGCAGGAATCGGCTCCACCGCCCCTCCAGGTCGGCCACCTTATTGACCGCCCGGTCGGCGAGATCCTCCAGCCGTTCGGCAACGGTGCCGTCGGTTCCGGTGTCGGTGCCACCGACCACGATCAGCTGGGCCTCGGTTCCCATGGCCCGCCAACGGCGCTCGACCGAGACCCGGGCTGTGGCGGCTGCGATGGCTGGGGCGGTCATCGTCGTTCAGCTCCCCTGGGAACGGGTGACCGGTGCAACGGTGGTCGATTGCCGGGCCGGTGCGGCCATGGCCGGTAGATCGGCCCGGTCGCCAACGGCGTCGGGCACGATGACGATGATCCGGTGCTGGGTGTCGTCATCCTGCGCCGTCTGCTCGACCGGGTTCCCGTCGGCGGGGCTTGCCGAACCGTCGGCCCAGGCCATGGCCCCGACCAGGGCCAGACCCAGACCGACGGCGCCGCCGGTCAGCACGATCCGGCTGTTGGCGTCGACCGGTGTGGTCGAACGATTAGTCATCGTCGTTGTCGTGGTACGAGTCGTCGTAGTGGTCGTCATCGTCTTCGTGGTCCTCATACCGGTCGTCGTCGTGGTACGAGTCGTCGTGGTCTTCGTACCGGTCGTCGTCGTAGTGGTCGTCGTCGTGTTCGTGGTCTTCGTACCGGTCGTCGTCGTGGTACGAGTCGTCGTAGTTGTCGTCACGGCCCGGCACGGTCGTACTCGATCTGCGGTTGGACCTGCTGTCATCGAACGGAATCAGTCGGCCGTTTTCGTCGAGGGTGTACACCTCGGCGTCGGACAGGTCGTCGATGGTGGTGCCGGTGGTCGCGGTGGTGGGGACGGTGGAACTCGAATCGGAGCTCGAATCGGAGCTGGACGAATCGCTCCCCACAAGGCTGCTGGCACCGGCACCCACGGTCAGGAACAGGGCGCTGACGGCTCCGGCCACCGCCAGCGTGACGCCGGCGGCCGTGGCCAGGGATCGTGATCGTTTCATGTGAGGTCTCTCCTTCGTGGCCGTCGATCTCATCGATCGAGGTTTGTTGTCTTGTGTGTTCTCACTGTGACCGGACGCACCTGAAGCCAACCTGAAGGAACCGGCGAACCCGGCACCGGACAGCCTGCCGGGCACTGCCACCGGCGCGCTGCACTACGATGAAGTGTTGGATCTTCTCGTGATCCCTCCGGCGAGGTCGCAGCCGGCCAAGGCGGTGCAGGGCCGGACGGAGCGCGATGATCTCTTGTGCCCGCCATCCAAGCAACGGAGTCCCTCGTGAGTAGTGCCGCCTCCCCACCGCCCCTATCCGCCGCCCTGGTCAACTGCTCCCTCAAGGTAGACCGGAGTCGGTCCCACACCGCTCGCTTGATGGAGCGGGTGGGCGGCATCATGGCCGCTGAGGGGGTGTCGGTCGATCACATCCACGCTCTCGAACACACCATCGCCTTCGGGATGGTGGAGGATGCGACCGAACACGGAGCGGCCATCGACGAGTGGCCTGAACTCCACGCCCGCATCATGGCCGCCGACATCCTCGTTCTCGGCACACCGATTTGGCTGGGAGTGAAGTCCAGTGTGGCCAATCTCGTCGTCGAGCGACTCTACGCCTCTAGCGGCAGGACCAATGACAAAGGACAGTACCTGTACTACGGCAAGGTGGGGGGTTGTGTCGTCACCGGCAACGAGGACGGGGTCAAGGCCTGTTCGATGGAAACCCTCTACGCACTACAGCACATCGGCTACACCATTCCACCGCAGGCCGACTGCGGTTGGTTGGGTGACATCGGTCCCGGCCCCAGCTATGGGGACACGGTGGACGGTTCCGATCGGCCTGCCGGGTACGACAGTGAGTTCACCAACAAGAACACCACGATCATGACGTGGAACCTGATCCACATGGCCCGGATGCTCAAGCAGGCCGGTGGAATCCCCGTAACCGGCAACACGGCGAAGGGATGGTCCGACGTCACCAATGCCACCCAGTTCGACCCGGATCCGATTTCGGGCTGAGTTCTCCGGCAGCCGTCAGCCGGGCCGGCCCTCCGCCCCAGCTCGTCGTTGGCCGTGCCGGTCGGAATCCGGCACTACGATGAGGAGGTGGACCTCCCCGTCAACCCTCCGGTGAAACCGATGCTGGCCAAGGCGGTGCAGGGCCTGCCCGAGCGGGATGATGTGATCTTCGAACCAAAGTGGGATGGGTTCCGGTGCATCGTGTTCCGCGACCGCGACGAGGTCATCCTGGGCTCACGGAACGAGAAGCCGCTGACTCGCTACTTCCCGGAAATGGTCGAGCCCATCCGTCGGCACCTGCCCGAGCGGTGCGTGGTCGACGGCGAGCTGATCGTGGCCACCGGCGAGAAGCTCGACTTCGACGGGCTGCAACAGCGCATCCATCCGGCCGATTCCAGAGTGAACATGTTGGCCGAGAAGACCCCGGCCGCCTTCATCGCCTTCGACCTGCTGGCCCTGGGCGACGACGATCTACGGGGTCAGCCGTTCGCTCGGCGTCGGGCGTTGCTGGAGGAGATCCTGGCCGACACCGAACCACCGATCCATCTCACCCCCACCACCACCGATCATGAGGTGGCAGCTCGGTGGTTCACGGTGTTCGAGGGGGCGGGTCTCGACGGGCTGATCGCCAAACCGGCCGACGATCCCTACGTGGAGAACAAGCGGACCCAGCTCAAGGTCAAGCATGTCCGCACCGCCGACGCCGTGGTCGCCGGCTACCGGTGGCACAAGGACGGCAAGGGTGTCGGCTCGCTCTTGCTGGGGCTACACGACGACGAGGGCAATCTGCATCACGTGGGCGTGGCCGCCAGTTTCACGGCAAAACGCCGGGCCGAGCTGGTCGACGAGCTGCAACCTCTCACCGAGGGGGCTCGGGAGGCCCATCCGTGGCGGGCCTGGGCCGACGCCGAGGCCCACGCCGCCGAGGAGGGCCGTATGCCCGGCGCCCCCCACCGCTGGAGCGGCCAGAAGGACCACTCGTGGGTGCCGCTTCGCATCGAGCGCGTGGTGGAGGTCAAGTACGGATCCACCCTCAACGGCCGGTTCCGAGAGGTGACCAAGGTGCTACGGTGGCGACCCGACAAGAAACCCCACCAGTGCGACTTCAGCCAGCTCGACGAGCCGGAGCCGGTCACGTTGGGTGTGGTGCTCGATCCCGACGACGGGTGATCCGACCACCCCGGTACAGTCCGTGGCCCCGAGGAACGACGGCGACCGGGGAATCACGCCTCAGACTTCGCCAGTCCGTACATCACTCGCCGCTACTTCCCGGTAGAGGGCGTCGATTGACGCCGCATGTTTGGGCCAGGAAAACGTCGGGGCTTCAACTACGGCATTCTTGCGGAGCTGGAAGGCACGGTGTCGATCGTTGGCCAGCTGTTCGATCGCCTTGGCGATCCCTGCCGACGTTGTGTGGGGGTCGACGACGGGCACTTTGATGCCGATGTCCTCGCTGACGATTTCGCTGCCGCCGTGATGGTCCAGGGTGATCACGGCGAGGCCGCTGGCGATGGCCTCGAGCAGTTGGACTCCGGCGGTGTCACGCAGGCTGGTGAAGAGGAATACATCGGAATCCCGCAGGGCGGCTTGAGCGGTGGGCCAGTCGACCGCCCCCAGGAAAGTGAGACGGTGCGGATCGTCGGAGACCGCTCGGATCCGGTCGGCCCGTTCAGCGAGATCGATGGCTGCGCCGTCGGCGCCGACCACGGTCAGCCGAGCCGGGCATTCGGCGGGTAGCTTGGCGAAGCCGTCGAGTGCCAGTGCCAGCCCTTTTCGGGGGAGGTTGCGTGCCAGCCAGATGACGTGCAGCGGTTCGTTGTCGGGGCGGCGTTCGATGCCCTTGACTATGAGGTCGGGCGGGATGGCCACGTCACGAATGAGTTCGATCCGCTTGGCGCCGATCAACCTGGCCAGATCGTAGGTTTCGTGGTTGGCGGCCAGGATGATCTCGGCGTGTTTGAATGGGCCGCGGATGGTGGGAAGGAGCCTGATGGACTTGACCGAGATCATCGTTCGCAGCCATTCGCTACGCCAGCTCGACCCGAAATACTCCTTGAATGCCGACGGGGCATGCTGAGCGCCCCCAACCGGGCCGAACAGGAAGGGCTTGCCCAGCCGCCACAGTCGGGAGCCGCCCTGTAGCGAGCCCCAGCCGACATGGTGGACGATATCGGCATCGAAGGTGGCGTCGATCTCGCGGGCCGTGTCGAGAGCGTGCCACTGCCAGAGGAGGTAGCGGCCCATATAACCGATCCGGGGAAGGCGCCTGGCCAATGGGTGGTCGCCGAGGACGGTCGACTCGACGTTCATCCCCTGAGCGGTCAGCTCGGCCAAACCGGCGGGCAAATGCTCGGCGCTTCTGGTACTGGTGAGGACATGTATCTCGTGACCGAGGGCGGCGAACTCCTTGACGTAGTTCCAACTGAGTCTGGCTTCGGATCCCCGCACCGGATCGCAGTCGTATGCCGAAAGCAAGAGTTTCATGCAGTTCTCCAAACAAGCCAATCCTGGTGAGATCGATATCCAGAAGCGCAGGGGGCACACAGAACACGTTCGGCGACGTCGTCTCCGTGCTCGGTCACGAACCGCCGGGCGGCCGCCACCCCGTCGGAGGACCCGACCATGGCTTGGCTCCCGCCGATTCTCTGACATCACCGAGGTCGAGCCCGGCAAACGCCTGGATGTCGTCTTGGTCACCCTTGCCGGGCATGGGTCAAGACTATTCGGTTCCGGGCCGTAATACCTCGGAGTGAAATGCTGCGTTCGGCATGAAGTGGTTGCAGCGGAAACAATGGTCCCGGTGCATCACTCGGAACCTCAAACCGCCGGGATCTACCGGCACCAGCCGGAACCACTGCAATCGAGCGAAGGGAATGGGCGGTGCCCTCCTCCGCATTGGCGCCAGCCATCAGCGATGAGCGAGCGAGTTCGACGAGCTCGACGATCGATACCGGCCCATGCTGGCCCTGGTCAAGACCCTCATCGGGGTCGTGCCCAACTGCGATCCCTACCTGGAGATCTGGCCGCCGGGGTTTCGGACCTGAGGACCCAGAGCGTCGCCTCAACGAAGCCCGCTTCCTTGAGATGCCCCAGGGCGTGGTGCATGAGCCTGCGGCCAACACCCTTGCCCCAGGCGTCGGGTCGAGCGTAGATGGCAGCGACCTCGCCCACGGCTCCCGGCGAGGCATCATCGTCCCGGCTGGGGCCTACCGCGACGAAGCCGGCAAGGGAGTCTTGATCAGTCGCAACGAACACCGATGTCGGATAGGGCTGTGAGATCACGTCAAGCCATCGACTCGGCCGTTCTCGGTTCGTTGCCTGCCTCAGCAATGAACCGCCGTGCCAGTCGACCGGCTGCGTTGAGATGGTCCTGTTCAGCGACCCAGCCACCCGCCATCGACGGGGAGCAGGGTGCCGTTGACATAGTCGGAGGCTGCGGAGGCGAGGAAGACCGCTGCGCCGATGAGCTGGTCGGGTCCTCCCCACGCCCCGGCCGGAATCCGGTCCAGTATGGCTTGCGAGCGTTCAGCGTCTGCCCGGAGGGCTTGGGTGTTGTCGGTCGCCATGTAGCCCGGGGCGATGGCATTGACATTGATCCCGTTGCCGGCCCACTCGTTGGCCAGAGCCTTCGTCAGACCTGCGATGGCGTGCTTCGCCGCAACATAGCCGGGGACCAAGATGCCCCCCTGGTAGCTGAGGATCGAGGCGATGAAGATGATCTTGCCGGAGCCTCGCTCGAGCATTGGACCGGCCAGCTCTCGGCTGAGAATGAACGGTGCGGTGAGGTTGACCTCGAGGACGTGATCCCAGTCTTCGTCGTGATGGTGGGCGGCGGGCGTACGACGGATGGTCCCGGCGTTGTTGACCAGGATGTCCACGTCGAGGTGCCGCTCCCGGAGCTGATCGATGAGGCGATAGGTGTCGGAGCGGTTGGAGAAGTCGCAGCGAAGTCCGGTGAATGCCCGGCCGGTCGCCTCGACGAGCCGTTGGGTCTCGGAGCCGGACCGGGTCAGAGAGTACGAGGCGGCGACGATGTCCGCTCCCGCCTCGGCCAGTCCGACGGCGATGGCTTGGCCCAGACCGCGAGTGGCGCCGGTGACCAGGGCGGTCTTGCTTTCGAGATCGAAGAGGTGTGGCACGCCGATCGGCTGGTTCGGGTTCAGTGCCCGGAGGTCCGGCGGATCGTCTCGACGATTCGGTCAACCGACGGGATGGTGGCGTCTTCCAGGGCTTCGGCTGCGGGGAGCGGCACGTGGGGTGTGGTGATGCGGACCACCGGCCCGTCGAGATCCCAGAAGGCCTCCTCGGCCACGATGGACGCGATCTCGGCGCCCCAGCCGCAAAGCCGAGGATTCTCCTCGACGGTGAAGAGCCGGCTGGTCTTGGCCACCGACGACAGGATCGTCTTCGTGTCGAGCGGGACCAACGAGCGCACGTCGATCACCTCGGCATCGATGCCTTCGGCCGCCAGCCTTTCGGCTGCGTCGAGGGCCCGGTGGACCATGAGAGCCAAGGCCACGATGGTGACATCGTGTCCCGGCCGCACAACCTTGGCCACGCCAAGCTCGTCGACGATGTCGCCGTCGCGCTCGGGCACGGTGAACTTCATCGGGTAGCACGATTTGTGCTCGAAGAAGATCACCGGGTCAGGGTCTCGCACCGAGGCGGCCAGGAGCCCGATCGTGTCCTCCGCCGTTGACGGAGCGACGACCTTGAGGCCGGGAACGGCCATCGCCCAGTTCTCGACGCTCTGGGAGTGCTGGGCCCCGAACCGTGATCCACCGCCGTTTGCCGTGCGGATGACAAGAGGGAACTCCATCTGGCCGGCGGTCATGTAGCGACTCTTGGCGATCTCGTTGGCCACGATGTCCCAGCACACCGCGAGGAAGTCGCTGAACATGATCTCGGCGATCGGCCGGAGCCCGGTCATGGCCGCCCCCATGGCGGCGCCGAGAATGGCCTGCTCGGAGATCGGAGCGTCGCGGACCCTCTCCGGGCCGAACTGTTCGAGTAGCCCGGTGGTTGCTTTGAAGACCCCGCCGGCACCGGCCACGTCCTCGCCGAGGAACACCACCCGGGGATCGTTGGCCAGCTCCTGGGCGATGCCCATGCTGACGGCGTCGCGATAGGTCAGTTCCGCCATTCCCAACCTCCGTTGGCCCAGACGTCGGTGTAGATCGAGGCCAGGTCCGGCATCGGGCCGTCGATGGCGCTCTGAGTGGCGGTTTCCACCGCTGCTGCGGTCTGGGTGGAGATTCCACTCAGTTCTCCCTCATCCACACCGAGTTCGAGCAGTCGCTGGTGGTACATCGGGATCGGATCCCGGTCCATCCAGGCGTCGATCTCCTGCTGGGGACGGTATTTGCCGGGGTCGGCCCGGCTGTGGCCGCCATGGCGGTAGGTCCGGGCCTCGATGAGCGACGGACCACCGCCGGATCGTGCCAGCTCCAGGGCCCGGCTGGCAACGCTGTACACGGCGTCGGCGTCGTTGCCGTCGACGAGGATCGACTCGAGGCCGTAGGCTGCGGCCCGGTCGGCGGCCGGATTCGGTACCGCCGCGGCGTGGCCGATGGCGGTGTACTCCATATAGAGGTTGTTCTCGCACACGAAGACCGTTGGCAGGTTCCAGACCTTGGCGAAGTTCAGGGCTTCGTGAAAGGCCCCGATGTTGGTGGTCCCGTCGCCGAAGAATGCCACGGCCACCTGCCCGGTCTGGTTGTACTGGGCGGTCCAGGCCGCTCCGTTGGCCACGCACAGATGGGCACCGATGATGGCGTAACTGCCCATCATCCCGTGCTCGACGCTGGTCAGATGCATCGAGCCACCCTTGCCGCCGAGGAGACCATTGGCACGGCCCAGCAGTTCTGCCATGACCGGGCTCATCGGCACCCCCCGGGCGAGGGTGTGGGCATGGCCCCGGTAGGTGGCGAAGGTCCAGTCGTCGGATCGCATGGCAGCTCCGAAACCGGCGGCGATGGCCTCCTGTCCAAGCGACAGGTGACTGGTCCCCTTCACCAGGCCCCGAAGGAACAGGTCGTAGGCTCGCTTCTCGAACAGGCGGATCTCCTGTTGCAGGCGGTACAGGCGGAGCCGGGTTTCCAGCCCGATCGGGAGTTCGGCATTGGACCGGTCGACCGGGGTGGGCAGGATCGGTTCGTGATTGCCGTACTCCGCGTACGGAGGCATCGTGGTCATGGGTCGGGTTCCGCTCAGTACTGGTTGGCCACGAAAAGCTCTTCGGCCGGGAACAGGGTGATGACGTCGCATCCATCCTCGGTCACGACGACCTCCTCCTCGATCCTCGCCGCTGAGACTCCGTCGGTGGCCGGGCAGTAGGTCTCCAGAGCGAAGACCATGCCTTGCTTGATCTCCATGGGATGGTCAAGCGAATTGACCCGGCTGATGATCGGGCGCTCGTGAAGGCCGAGGCCCAACCCATGACCGAATTGGAGGCCGAACGCCTCGAATTCGGAGTCGAACCCGAATTCGTCGCATCGGGGGAAGCCCTCGGCCACGTCCCTGGTGCTGACGCCGGGCTTGATCATGTCGATGGCGGCGTCGATCCATTCGCGGGCCTTGGTGTAGGCGTCGCGCTGGTCAGCGGTGGCCCGACCCACGTTCAGGGTCCGGTAGTAGCAGGTCCGGTAGCCGTTGAACGATTGGATGATGTCGAAGAAGGCCTGGTCGCCCGGTCGGAGGATGCGGTCGGAGAAGTTGTGTGGGTGCGGACTGCAGCGCTCGCCCGACACGGCGTTGACCGCCTCCACGTCGTCGGATCCCAGTTCGTAGAGCTTCTGGTTGACCAGGGCGACAACCTCGTTCTCCCGAATGCCGGGTTTGAGGACCTCGGCGATCATCTGGTACGCACCGTCGACCATGGCGGCCGCTGTGGTGAGGAGCATGATCTCGTCGTCCGACTTGAGTTCACGGGCATCGAGCATGATCTGCTGACCGTCCACGACGGTGAGCCCTTCCCCCTGCAGTGCGAACAGCATGGGCGGCTCGACGATGTCGACGGCCAGCGGCATGTCGGCCACACCGGCCTCCCGTAGCAAGCCGGCGATTTCCTTGGCCGTCCGTTCGAAGAGGCCGTTGTCAGGCGGGATGGCACCTCGAAGACCGTTGAGTCCGGCCCTGCAGTTCTCCGGCTTGAGCCAGGGGGCGTAGAGTCTGTGGTGGGCCGCGGCCGAACCGAAGTCCCAGACCATGGGGTCACCGTCGCGGGCCAGGAGCGAGAATCGGGTCATCTTGTCGCGAGCCCACTCACCGATCTGGGTGCTGGTGGTGTAGCGGATGTTGTTGGTGTCGAAGCACAGCAGGGCACCGGCTGAGGAACTGTCCAGCGCGGCCCGGACCCGGCCGAGCCGGTACTCCCGGAGTCGTTGGAAGTTGACTCGTTCCTCGAAGTCGACGGCCATCGAGCCCGGTGACGGGGTCACCGCAATTGCGAATTCGGCCATGATTGTTGCTCCTCCGTCAGTCGTTCAACGGTCGTCCGTGGGGGCACCTGTCTCGGGCCCTGCGGCTAGCTGCGTATCGGGGACTGTAGCTCAGGTTGCAAACGATTGCAAGAAGATTGGACGGCATGGATTACCTTTCGTCGTTTTGTGCGGCAAATTTGTGGGAAATGTCTTGCAATCGATTGCAAGCTCAACTACGGTCCGAAGGTACGTCATCGAACACGACGTGCGGGTCCGGAAAGGGAGGAGGAGTCCATGAGCGAGAGCGTCAGCGTCGATCAACGACCGCCGTCCGGTCGGTCACCTGTCATCGAGGCCTCCAATGTCTCCAAGCATTTCGGCGGTGTTTTCGCCGTTGACGACGTGAGCCTGTCGGTGTCCCCGGGAGAGATCCACGGCGTGGTCGGTGAGAACGGCGCCGGGAAATCAACGTTGATGCGGGTTCTGGCCGGCATCCTCAAGCCGGATCGTGGGACGGTGGTGGTCGACGGTCGTCATCTGGAAGGCGGCGACCCCCGGGACGCCCTCGACGCCGGTCTGGCCCTGGTCCACCAGGAACTCAGCCTCGTGCCCGAGATGACGGTTGCCGAGAACATCCTTCTGGGCTCCACCCCGACCCAGGCCGGTTTCATCAAGACTGGCGATCTCAAGGAGATCGCAGCGGAAGCGCTCAAGGAGATCAACGTGTCCGTTGACCTCGATGAGCCGGTGGCCCGCCTCTCGGTTGCGCTGCGGCAGTTCGTTGAGATTGCCAGGGCGGTGGCCCGCAAGCCTCGCGTCCTCATTCTCGACGAACCGACCGCCACCCTGACCCCGGCCGAAACCGACTACCTGCTCGACATGCTCGAGCGGTTGGCCCGCAGCGGTCTTGCCATCATCTATATCTCCCACCGGATTCCCGAGATCTTCAGCATCTGCACCCAGGTGACGGTGCTGCGGGATGGCAAGCATGTCGACACCGTCAACATCGCCGAGATCAGGCCGGACGAGCTCGTGGCCAAGATGGTCGGACGCGAGTTGCAGCAGGAGGAATACTCCCCCCACGATGATCGCCCTCCGGGCGACATTGTCCTGCGAGCGAGGGGGATCCGGGCCCCCGGGGTCGACGACGTGGACCTCGAGGTCAGGGCCGGTCAGATCGTCGGCCTGGGTGGACTGGTCGGCGCCGGCCGTACCGAGCTGGTCCGGGCCATCATCGGTGCCGACCTCCGATCGGCAGGCGAAGTATCCATCACAACCGCCGGACGAACCGTCCGGGTAACGGGCTACCGATCGGCGGTGACCAACGGGCTGGCCTACGTTCCCGAGGAGCGTCGGGTCGACGGCCTGGCCCTCACGATGACGGTGGCCGACAACGTCGCCCTACCCAACCGGGGCTCGGTCTCGCAGGCCGGTGTGTTGTCGGTTCGCAAGATCACCGAACTTGCTCGCCGTCTGGCCGATGTTGTCGGGCTGCGGCCTCCCGAGGTCCAACGCGAGGCCGGCGACTTCAGTGGAGGCAACCAGCAGAAGGTGGTGTTGGCCAAGTGGTTGGGTCGGGAACCCGATGTCATCGTGCTGGACGAACCGACCCGGGGGGTTGATGTGGGGGCCAAAGCGGAGATCCATCGCCTTATCCGTGAGCTGGCCGACGGCGGGACCGCCGTTCTCGTTGTCAGCTCCGACCTGCCCGAGCTGCTCCACCTGGCCGACGTCATCCACGTCATGCGGGACGGGCACATCGTCGGGACCCTACCGGCTGCGGTGGCGGACGAGAAGTCGGTCATGTCGCTGGCCTCCGGTGAGGCCGGGGACCTGATCGGAGTTTGAGGAGCCTGTCATGACATCTCGCCGAGACACCATCGCCACCTACTTCCGTCATCAGTACGAGACCAAGCAGGGTTCGACCGAGGAAAACGTCAACGCCTTGTTCGCCGAAGACCTTGTGTTCCACCTGACCGGTGACCGAACAATGGGACGGGACCATTTGACCACGCTGTGCGACCTGCTGCGGCGCACCCGCCACGATCGCAAGACCTTGGTCACCGATTTCGAGGAGGACGGGGACGACGTGTCGTTCGTTCTCTACATCGTGGGCACCGACCCCGTGACCCAGCACGAGGTGTCGGTGAGTACCCGCACCAAGTATCGGTTCCGCAACGACCGGGTTGTCGAGATCTGGCAGGAGAACCCCGCAGGCGTTGAGAACGCAGTCCGAGCGGCCGGCGTACGGCTCAACTGAGGAGGGGGTACGGCAATGAATGACAATCTGACGAAGGCAACAGTGGCCCCACAGGCCGATACCACCAGCACCGATCTGACCTCGACCGCTCCGTCCGTGGCGCCGGCGACAGGGATCGAAGGGCGCAACGTCAATGCTCTGGAGTGGCTGGCCGATCGGGGCATCTTCGTCTTCACCACCGTCCTGATCCTCCTGGCCGCCGTTCTCGTTGATGGCTTCGCCTCCCTCGACAACATCACCGACGTGTTCACTCGGGCGGCCCCGATCGGGATCGTGGCCGTCGGCATGACGTTTGTCGTCATCAGCGCCAACTACCTCGACCTTTCGGTCGTGGCCCAGGTTGCCACCGCTGCGGTCGTTCTGATCGGGGTGAGCAATGAGACCAACATTCCCGTGGCCATGGGGCTGGCGCTCCTGATCGCCCTCATCTACGGTCTGGTCAACGGCGTCGCCGTCGGCGTGTTCAAGGCCAATGCGGTGATCGTCACCCTCTCGACCACATTCATCGGCCTGGGTCTACTTCGCTGGGCCAGTGGGGGGAGCATCTACTTCGGGCCGGAGGACGGCCCGATCCGGTCGTTCGGAACCACCGAGATCGGACCGTTCCCTCTCTCGATGATCGCCCTGGTGGTCATCGCCTTCGCCTTGAACTTCGTCTTGCACCGCACAACCTTCGGCTTCATGGTGAAATCCTTCGGCTCGAACCCCCAGGCGACGCGCCTGGCCGGGGTCAACACGGCGTGGATTGTCATCGGAGCCTTCACCCTCTCGGGCCTCGGGGCCATGATCGGCGGATTCGTGCTCGCCGCCTTTTCCAACACTGCGGTCTCGGCAATGTCCGACGGCTTCGACTTCGAGGCGTTGGCCGCCATCATCGTCGGCGGCACCAGCGTGTTCGGGGGACGGGGCAGCGTGCTCCGCACCCTGCTGGGGGTCGTTTTCGTCAGCGTCCTCACCAACATCATGGTGCTCTCAGGCCTGGGCTTCGGCTTTCAACAGATGGCCATCGGAGCGCTGATCGTTCTCGCCGTATCCATTGATGCCCTGGCACGAAAGGCTGTCAGCTCATGACCGACACCGGGTTGAACCTGACCAGCGGGCCGACCGATCTCATCGGGCGCATCCGCACCACGCTGGCCCGGCGGACCGAAGGCCGAGCGTTGGCCCTCCTGATCGTGGTGGCTGTCGGGGCCGCCGTATTCGAGCCGGTTGTCTTCTCGTCCTACGAGGTGACGCTGGGGCGTATAGCCCTTATCGGCTTGGTGGCGCTCGGTCTCACCGCGGTCATCCTGATGGGCGAGCTCGATCTGAGCGTTGCCAGCACCCTGGCCCTGACCGGGGTGGTAATGGCCAGTATCGACAGCCTGTTCCTCGGAATCGTGGCCGCCCTGGTGGTAGGCCTGCTCATCGGGGTGGCCAACGCCTTCTTCGTCGTGGTGGTAGGCATCAACTCCTTCATTGCCACCCTCGTCATGCTCTTCTTCCTCCGA
>CAMYLA010000071.1 GCA_947259095.1 uncultured Acidimicrobiaceae bacterium
CGAGGGGGATGGTGAAGGCGATGAACAGGCCGGCATAACCCCAGTGCATGCCGTTGACCAGCGGGTCGTGGCCGAGGTACCAGTGGAAAGGGAAGAACTTCGCCCAGCCCTCCAGGCTCTCGGCCACGTTCAGCAGCGAGTTGGCGAGGTACATCCCGCCGGCTGTGGCGATGGTGCCGATGGTTGCGTGGCGGACGTTGCCGGTGGCCGCCCCGATGGCCAGTGACAGGGCGCCGAACATCAGACCGAGGAGCGTGACCAGCAGGCTGATGACCCCGATGTTGACGATGCTCATGTCGAGTCCGGCCAGCAGCGACCCGCCGACCACACCGGCGAAGATGGCGAGGCCCACGATCGCGCCGTGGAGGACCAGGGCGGCGAACTTTTCGAGCACCACCCGGGTCCGGCTGATGGGGTTGGCGAGCAGGAGCCCCATGGTCCGCCGCCGTTCCTCCCCGGCCAGGGCCCTCGATCCCATGAGGACCGTCACCACCATGATGGCGATCGGGGCCATCAGACCGAAGGTCTCGACCTGGTACCAACCCTCGGGGGTGGTGAGGTCCCCGCCGCCGACGAAGTCGAGCAGTTCCTGGGGGAGATCCTGGGAAAACGATCCCAGCTGGTCCTCGATACTGAGGTACATCGGGCCCATCATCAGGCCCATGGCGGCGAACATCACGATCGCCGTGAGAGCCAGCACCGCCTGGTTTTCCGAAGCCGCCTTGGTGAACACCCGCGACACTCGGGACCGGCCGGCGAGGCGTTCGAACAGCCGGGCGGTCCTCGGGTCCTGCCGGAGGCGGTCCAACAGGTTCCTCATCCCGTCGGTCGCCTGCCGCAGATCCCGGCGGGTGACGCCGGTGAAGGCCACCGCAGCCAGCACCGCGGCGCCGCCGAGCTGGACCGCGAGGTGACCGACGCTGACCCCGTTGGACAGCGGCTCGCTGCCGTCGAAGTAGTACCAGGGCATGGCCTTGGCGGCCCCGGCGATGGCGTCGACCATCGGCAGCAGCCCGACCGCAAAGTACGACACCACCATGACCGCGGCGCTGGCGCCCGAGGCCAGCGACCGGTTGCCGGTCCAGGCCCCGATGGCCACGGCCAGGAACCCGAACAACAGTGCGTTGGCCCACAGGTGCAGCACCAGAGCGAACACGCTGGTCGAGCCCATCTCGACCCCGACGATCCCCGGGGCGATCTCGCCCGCCAGCCACAGCACGACGGCCCCGGCGGTGATCAGGGCCACCATGGCCACGACCTTGGAGACCAGGATCTGGGTCCTGCTCCGGGGCGAGGCCATCAGCAGCCCGATGGTGCCGTCACGCTCCTCGCCGGCGATGGACGACGCCCCCATCGACAGGGCAAGACCGGCCAGGGTCATCGCCCCGATCATGCCGTACATGACCCCGAAGGCCAGAGCTCCCACATCGGCCCCGTCTGGGATGCTCATCATTGAGCGCACGCTCTCCGGCAGGTCGGTGTAGAGCGAGATGTCGATCTCGGAGTAGGCGGCCAGGCCGAGCGCCAGGAAGGCCCCGACGACGACGGTGCCGATCAGGGTCCCCCGCCAGCGGTCGTCGATCGATTTTGTCAACACGTTGGTCAGCATCAGACCCCCACATCAGTGGTGTTGTCGGAAACCGTCGTGGTGGAGGCCGGCACCTCGGCGGGATCGTCGCGATAGTAGGTGAGGAAGATCTCCTCCAGATCGGCGTCGTGGGTCGAGATGTCGACCAACGTCGGCCCGGTGCGCATGGCGTCGAGCAGGTCCGACATCTCGCCGTCGAAGGAGATGGTGACCCGATTCCCATCGACACGTGCCTCCCGGACGCCCGGGACCCGATCGAAGTTGGTCCCGTTCGGGGCCTCGGCGAAGCGAAGGTCGACCCGGCGGATGGCCTTGGCCTGCAGGTCGGCCACGGTCTCGACCGCAACCAGCACACCGTGGCGGATGATGCCCACCCGGTCGGCCACCCGTTGCACCTCCGAGAGGGTGTGGCTTGACAGGAACACGGTGCGCCCGTCGGCCGCCTCCTCACGGACCATGGCCTGGAACTCGGCCTGGACCAGCGGATCGAGACCGGCACTCGGTTCGTCCATGATGATCACGTCGCGCTGGTTCATGAAGGCCTGAATCAGACCGATCTTTTGTCGGTTGCCGGTTGACATCTCCCCGACCTTGCGGGACAGATCCGAGTCGAGCCGCTGGGCCAGCCGGTCGACGTAGTCCCAGTCGACTCCACCCCGGAGGTTGGCGAAGTAGGTCAACGTGTCCCGACCGGTCAGGTTGGGGTACATGGCCAGATCCCCCGGCAGGTAACCGAGGTGGTTTCGGATGGCGACGCTGTCGGCCTGGCAGTCGAGGCCCACGATGGAGGCCGTGCCCCGGGTGGGGCGG
Organism: uncultured Acidimicrobiaceae bacterium; assembly: GCA_947259095.1. GTDB lineage: Bacteria > Actinomycetota > Acidimicrobiia > Acidimicrobiales > SZUA-35 > JAHELU01. Next base: position 2,399 of record CAMYLA010000071.1, read on the forward strand.
ATCTCGTCGGTCAGGGTACGGATGGTGGTGGTCTTGCCGGCGCCATTCGGGCCGAGGAACCCGAAGACTTCGCCCTGGTGGATCTCGAGATCGAGGTCGATCACGGCCGCGAAATCCCCGTAGTGCTTGGTCAAGCCGGCGGTCTCGATGGCGGGGGTGTTCATGATTGCCCTTCTGGTCGTTCGGGAGGGAGTTTGTCGACGGCGACGGTGGTCTGGCCTTCACTCGTCCGTACTCACGCGGGCCCTGCTTTTCGATGGCGATGGCGTCGAGTACGTTCAGTCTGGCCGCCCGTCCCGCCGGCAGCACGCCGGCCACGATGCCGCACACCATGCGGAGCCCGGCGATGACGGCCAGCCTGGTTCAGGGCATCTCGAAGAGGAGCTCACCCCGCGAAGGAACGGCTCGCCCCGACCCGATTCAACGGTCGATGTCGAGTACCAGTGGGGCGTGGTCCGACGGGCGTTCACCGGCTCGTTCCTCGCGGTCGACCCACACCGAGGAAACCAGGTCGGCCACGGGGTCGCTGCAGAACGCAAGATCGATTCGCAGGCCGCGGTTTGCCTCGAACTGGCCGGGGCGGTAGCTCCACCAGGTGTAGAACCCCGGTCCGGGCCGGTGTTCCCGGGTGACATCGCGCAGGCCCAGATCGCAGAGGGCGGAGACAGCCGCTCGCTCGGGTGGACTGGCGTGGGTCCGGCGGCGCCACCGGACCGGATCGTAGATGTCGGAATCGGTGGGGGCAACGTTGAAGTCCCCGGCGCAGATCATCGGTCGGGTGGGATCGAGCTCGGCTCGCAATCGCTCAAGCCACACCAGCTTGAAGAGATAGTGGGGGTCGTTCAACTCCCGACCGTTCGGCACGTAGACGGAAGAGAAGCGGATACCTCCGCAGGTGGCGGCCAGCAGGCGGGGCTCGTCGTATGGTGGCCGGTTCCGGCCGGTGAATCCCGATCGAACCTCGGTCATGGCGACCCGACTGACGAGAGCCACGCCGTTGCGGTGATCCACCCCGTGGTGGGCCGTCTCGTAGCCCCGGCATCGGAATTCGGCGGCAAGCTCCTCGAACTGCTCGTCGTGGCACTTGGTCTCCTGCAGGAGCGCTATGTCCGGCTGGTGGGTGTCGAACCACCCCACCACACGTTCGAGTCGCGCTCGGATCGAATTGACATTCCAGGTGACCACCCGCATCGGCCTCCGACCATACCGGAGCCGACCGTTCCACCGCAGGGGGGCCTATCGTTCGTCGGGTGCGCTCCTGGCCTTCCCCAACCACGATCAGCCTTGGTCGGGAGACGCTCGTCTCCTACGACTACGGGCCTCCGCCCGGCGATTCCCAGGGCGACGTGGTGCTCCTGCACGGCATGGCCGATGTGGCTCGGAGCCTGGAGCCGCTGGCGCTCAGCCTCGTCGACCGCTATCGGGTTGTCGCATTCGATGCCCGGGGACATGGGCGCTCGAGCCATCCGGGGGCCTACTCGGGCTTCCACTTCGTCGCCGATCTGGTGGGGGTGCTCGACGCCCTCGGGCTCGACCAGCCGATCCTCATCGGTCACAGCCTGGGGGGACACACCGTTGCCAACCACGCCGGCCTCTACCCTGAGCGGGTCCGGGCCGCCGTGCTGCTCGAAGGACTCGGGCCGCCGACGGTCCCGTTGCCGGATACGGCCCCGGCCCAACTCGACCACGCCCGGGCCATGATCGACGTGCTCCGGTCGTCGCCCCGCCACCGACCTCAGTCCGACATCGGGGCCGCGGCCGCGCGCCTCACCGCAACCCACACCCGGCTCGATCCGGACCGGGCGCTGGTCCTGGCCGAGGAGGGCACCATCCCCGGTCCCGACGGGGGAAGGGTGTGGCGCCACGACGAGCACACCTGGCACTGGATCGCGTCGGTCGACCACGCCGACCTCGAGCATCGCTGGGCTGCCATCACCGCCCCCGTTCTGGCCGTGAGCGGAGCCGAGGCGTGGGAGACCTGGTGGGTCCGCCGCGGTGGCCCGGTGGCCGAGCGGGTGAGGATGACCGGCGAGCAGTTCGCAGATCGCCTCGCCCTGTTCGCCGACATCGAGCACGTCGAGCTACCCGACGCCGGCCACATGCTCCACTTCGATCAGCCCGCGGGCATCAACCAGCTCGTCGAGGACTTCCTCCGGCGCAGGGCCGACGGCTCGCAGCGGTGAGTGCCGCCGGGGCGCCATTGCCCGGTTCGGCCTCAACACCACCGTCGAGCGGGCTGGCTCCAAACCGTTGGAGCGAGTCGGATTCTCGACGGGCCGAGATACTAGGAAGCGCTCCGAGATACAGCAACGACCTGGCACGAATGGTCTGACGCAAAGTCCGTGGCTGAGAAGATGTCCCCCGGCGCCGTCTCGCCGGAGCGCACCGATTCGATGAAAGCCGTCCCCGTGCCTCGGCGAATCCCTTCACTGTCAACGAACGCCACGTCTATTGAGTAGTCACTTGTCTCCGAGCTGCTGTTGGTTGCCGAGACCTTGGCCTGAAAGTCCCCCAGGACGTCAGCTTCGGTTCCGATCTCGCATTCGCCGACCTCGGCAACCTCGTCTGCAATACTCTCGGTCGCAAACCTGTCCACGTCGAGAACTTCACAAACGGTTCCTTGTTCGACAAAAACGAACTGCTCCTCGATCGCCCGTTCGCCGGGTCGAAGGTAGTTCACGAAGCTGGCTTCGTCGGCCAGGCGTTGACCGCCGTCGTCGAAGTATCCAATCGTCAGACCGTACGACGACGTTTTGGAGGAGTTGTTCACGACCTCCAGCACAATTGTCTCGGCATCGATCCTGGTGCAGGAGATGACGTCATCCACCTCACTCCCGCCTTCCGCTTCGTCTGCCGCCGAATCGTCATCGGCCAGCTCGTCATCGGGTGACGATTCACTGTCCGATTGCTCGTTGTCCGCATTGGTTTGCGTCGTTGTCGTACCCACGCTTACCAGATCGTCGCCACTACTGGAGCTGAAAGCGATCAGGGCGGTGCAGCCGCCGACGAGTAGCACGATGGCCCCGATGATCCCGAGCATCACGCCGCTTGCGATGCCGAAGCAGCCCGACTTCTTCTGGCCGGAATCGAAATGCGGACCGTCGGCCGGCCCGGCTCCTGCCTGACCGGCAAGGACTGCCGGAGGGGGAGGCGCCGGCAGCGATTCCACGGCCCGAGTCTCCTGGCCCCATGCATCACCGCCCCACCACCGCTCCAGGCCCGGTTGCGTCGGATCCGGATACCACCCCGGAGCAGGACTCCCCGCATCGCTCATGTCTCGATACCCCTCGTTCGAAGAAACCGGAGTGTAGGTGACGGTTTGCTCGAATCGACTCGGTACTACCACTCTGTAAGGTGGCGATGTCAAACGACACGCTGGGTAAGGTGGCGATGTCAAACGACACGCTGGCCGGTCCATCATCGATCAATGGGTTCGCTAGAACTACCTCGTCTCAAAAGACACCGGCTGCCGTGAACATGCCGATCTTCGAGCCCGATGAGTTCCAGGCCGGGTTCGACACAGTGGGCACGGCGGAGTATCGAGCGCCGGGCCACGATTGACCGCACAACCGAGCGAGCGCCGGCCATCGTGGCGTGAGGCACGCTCCGGTCGATGATGCCATTGTGAATCCATGACACACGGGACCGAGGTCGAGACCGATCCCCACATCGACGTCGAGGCGCCGGCCGGCATCGGAGTGCGGGCCCGTCTCCCGCTGACTGCGCTCGCCGGTCTGTCCTCGGTCCAGCGAGGGCTGACCGGGATCATTCCCGGCTCGATCCTCATCCTGTGGCGGACCCTGGCCCTGAGTGCGCTGGTGGCGATTGTCGGCGTTGCGCTCGTCGTCGTCGGACTGCTCGGCGCGGCCCGAGGCCTGCGGCGCCGCCGGCTGGTGTTGGCCGGCCGTTCGGCGCTCGAGGCCGTGGTCGGGGCCGGGTTGGTGGTGATCAGCTCCCTGGCCAGCGGGTTGGTGGTGGCATCGCTCGCCATCGCCGGCTGGCTGAGCCTCGAGAGATCGGATGTTCGTGGTGCGTGACGGCGACGCCGATGATGACGTCTCCCACCCCTCGGGGCGAAGCCGCCGCCGTTGGTGGCTCTGGGCCGGGGCGGCTTTGTTTACGCTGCTGCTCGTCGTCGCCGGGGGCTTCTACTTCTGGGCGACAACGACACCGGATCCCGCGCCCGACGCGATCGCCGCCCTCGGGAGCGACGACCTGGTCCGGGTGATCGAAGACGACGGATACACCTTTCAGCCGACTCGACCGGCCAGGGTGGGGTTCATCCTCTATCCGGGAGGCCGGGTCGATCCGGCCAGCTATGCCGCTCCGGCCCGCAACATCGCCGAGGCCGGGTACCTGGTGGTCGTGCCCGAGCTCGCTCTCAATCTGGCCGTGCTCGACCAGGATGCCGCCGACGATGTCATCGCCGCCCACCCTGACATCGAGCGGTGGGTGATCGGCGGCCACTCCCTCGGCGGGACGTTCGCCGCCGGCTACGCCGGCGAACACCGGGAGATCATCTCCGGGCTCGTGCTGTGGGCTGCCTACCCGGCCGGCGGCACCGACCTGTCGACGCTCGACGCCGCAGTTACATCGATCTTCGGGACGAGAGACGGACTCACCACCATCGACGACATCGACGAGTCCCGGCAGCGCCTGCCCGTCAATGCCGACTTCGTCTCGATCGAGGGTGGCAACCACGCCCAGTTCGGTGACTATGGCCCGCAAGACGGCGACAACACCGCAACCATCAGCCGAGAGGAACAACAGGCCACCGCGGTCGAGGCAACGTTGAGGATCCTCCGGATGGTCGAATGACCTGCAGCCCGGAGCGATTGAACCGGGTGTCGGCCGAGCGACGGATGGTCAAAACAGGTCTTGACCGGGCAATGGTTCGTCGGGGGCCGGTGGATGCGGGACGTCGTCGACGTCACGTCGCCGCACCATCCACCAACTGGCGAGTGCGATCAGTGCACCGAACCCGATGACCGCGATCACTGCGACCGTGTTTTCGGCTGCGTCGCCATCGCTATCGACCGCCACCGGTTCTGTGGTGTCGGGCTCGGTCGAATCGGGCTGGATCGAATCGGGCTCTGTCGGGTCGGGTGCGGTGGTTGGTTCGGTGGTTTCCGGCTCCTCCGCCGACTGAACCACCTCGGCATCGGCATCGGCCGTGGCCGGGGCCAGGGCTGAGACCAGGACCAGCGCCGTGATGGCTCCGCCAGCCAGTAGGGCAACGCAACGATGATCACTCATCCTCATCCCCCTCATCGTCACCCTCGTGCGAACGATTGGCCCGGTGGCCCGTGGGCTCGGCGTGTGCTTCCACCCAGGCAACGGCGTCGGTGTGAGCCTGGCGAGTGCTCTCACCTAGGAAACTGGTGCTGCGATAAACATTCTCGACGCCGATGACGTCGGTGGCACCGGTCACCCGGAGTTGGCGGATCACATTGCGATTGCCGGTCACGATCATCATCTTGCTGTCGACCTCCCCAAGCGACTCGGCGTACTGCTTGACCACATCGATCATGGTCGCCCCGGCATCGTCGGCGCCGCGGATCCGCAGGATCACGACCGAGTTCCTCGATTCCGGCGTCACGGTCGGCATCTGCTCCAGCAGTGTCGACGCGGTTGCAAAGAAGAGCGCACCGTATGGCTGTAGCACGATCACTTCGTTGGGTGGAACCGTCTCACGAGGATCGACCTCCTCGACCCGACCGTCGTCGTGGAACACGAGACGGCGGGTGACGAGACGGGTCGATTGGCGGAGCACAAACAAGATGACCGAGATGCCGACGCCGACCAACACTGCGAACTGCAGCGGAATGATCATGGTGAGCAGCAACGTGATCGACATCACGGTCAACGGCACGGTGCCGGTCTTGGCCACCGACATGACCTGCGACGGCTTGATCGTCCCGACCCCAACGACGATGAGGAGCCCGGCCAAGGACGGCATCGCAACCAACTCGATGACGCCGGCGAACAACACGATGACCAAAGCCATCACCCCCGCGGCGAAGAACGCTGCGGTGCGGGTTTTGGCTCCGGCCGAGGCCACCAGCGAGCTGGCCGACATCGAGCCACCAACCGGCATACCCTGGAACAATCCGGCCGCGATGTTGCCTGCACCCTGCCCAATGAAGTCCTGCGATTCGTTCTGAGCCGAGCCGTCTTCGTTCGGGAAACCTGCCGAGACGCCTGCGCCTTGGACCAGGCCGACGAAGGCCAGCGAGAAGGCCGGAACCACCAGGCCGGGGATCTCGCGGATCAGCGGCGCCGTGATCAAGGGCAACGAGCGGGGTACGTCGACGATGTCACGAACGCGGGCGACGTCGTAGTCGAGCAGGTCGAACACACCGGCAACCGCCGATCCGGCGAACACCGCCACCACCAGACCCAACGCCCCAAGCTTCGTCCGCTGCAACGTGACGATCAGCACGATGGTCACCACCCCGACCGTCAACGTCGGCACATCGACCTTCCAGAAGTTGAGGACCAGGTCGAGGGCCCGGGTCAGCCGCCCCCCGCCCTCGGCGTCGTAGCCGGTGAAGTCATTGAGCTGACCGAGCACGATGTTGATGCCGACCGCAGTGATGAATCCGGTCATCACCGAGTTGGAAACGAAGCGCAGGAACGACCCGAGGCGCAACAACCCGGCCAGGATCATCACCACCCCGGTCAGCATCGACAGCGTGTACAGCGCCCGGCCGGGGTCTTCGCTGGAGGCCAGATCCACATCGGCAACGATGATCGCCATCGCACCGGTGCCCTGGACCGCCATGAACGCCGTGCTGGTGAACATTGCAGCCCCGGCCAGCCCGAACAGATAGCTGTACAACCCGGCCACCGGGTTGACCCCGGCCAGCAGACCGCTGGCCAGTCCATCCGGCACGCTCTCCACGCCGAGCACCAGGCCCGCCATGGCATCGTCCTTGACCGTCTTGCGGTTCAGCAGCGACTTCGGTCGCAGAATCGGAAACCTCATAGCGACACGAGTCTAGGGGGCGGCCGTCGGGCGCGAACCCTCTGGTCGCCATCGGGCCGACCCGGCTCAGCGGTTCGCAGTCGACTGGAGCTCCACTTCGCCGAGGCGCCAGGTTTTGTCGATCCAGGCCTCTTGGGTTCCGTCGATGCCGAAGACCACCGGGGTCGAGATGCTGCGGACCTCGTCTTCGAAACTCATCACGATCACTTCCTGTCTCAACCTGGAATTCTCTCCGATGAGCCTGCCCGCCCGTTCCCGCCATGGCTCTTCACCATCGCCGACGATGGCGGCAACATCGAAACGCTGCGGTCGGGTGGGCCTCTTCCTCGGTATCGTCGAGCTCCACCCGGCGGTGGAGAACGGCTTGTTTGAAGGCTTCCCTCCGGGCTGCAACCATCGATCCGGTATCAGCTTCCAGCACCGCTCCTCAGCCGGCTACGCAGCGCGCGGTCGTGCTGATGTCCTGCTGACAGTACACTCCGTCACCTGCGCTCACCTGGCGAAGCGGTACCGGTCCCAGGGGAATCACGCAGTCGGCGTTGGTGGTGGTTCACGACGGCGCGACCGGGGTCAGCCACAGACACGACAAAGAGTGCATTCAGAGCGGGTGCGCTGTCTTGAATGGAGAATGCAATGCGATTGCTCATCATGTTGGGAGCGGCCCTCGGAGGCCTGGCGTTCTGGCGGCGGAAGAAACTCAAGTCCGATGCAGAGCGCGTCGCCGGGACGGCCAAGGCAGCCAAGGATGCTGCCAGTGAGCGCATCGGTCGGACCCCGGAGGAGCCAACCCCGCCGACGCTCGACGGCGCCTCCGAAACCGATGAAAGCGACGAAACCGATGAGGCGGACAAGGCTGAAGGGGCCGAAACCGATGAGGCGGACAAGGCTGAAGGGGCCGAAACTGCGGTGACCGACGGCAACACGGGCGGCACGTCCGAGGGCTGACCGAGTCGATCGAGTATGTCCTGAAACGTCACTCTCCTGAAACGTCACCGTCCTGAAACGTCACTGAGCGAGCAAGCCCGCTCTGTCGCGCCGAGTTCATCGAGGGCCATCCCCTCGAACTCGGCCTCGGGCCCGAAGCCGACAACGATCAGTTGAAGTGGGCCGATGTGGTGAAGAACCGAGATCGACCGGCGGGTCGCCCTGCACGGTCGCCGTCGTCACGTCCAGGCGTTGATCGATCGTCGGTATCCCTCCGGCATCGGATACCGACCGCACTCGGTCGGGTCCGACGAAGCGTCCACTTCGATGCTCGGCGCTGATCGTCAAGGCCGGAATCTCAGGCAGCGTCCGGCAGCCGAAGGTCACGATCAGTACGCGGCGATTCGCCAGGACCGGGTAGACCCAGCAGTCGATGAGTCGGTCGACCTGGATCTCGAGTCCCGTCTCCTCGGCGAACTCTCTGATCAGACCTGTGGGGCGGCCACAGCGACGGCTGTGGCGGCCGATACTGGGACCATCACCGACCACGACAACGGGAGCCCCAACCATGGCCGAACCACTCGATCTCCAGCACGACTACCTGCTGATCTCCGGCACCGACCTCGAACAGCTCGCCGGCGACCGGTTCTGGGAACGGCTGGAGGACGACGCCGAGCATCGCCAACTCGTCGGGAGCGGCTGGCTCGTCGCAGCGTTCCCGGTGCCCACCGATTGGGACGGTTGGGAGATGCACCCGCACGCCGACGAAGTGGTTCACGTGACATCGGGTCACCTCGTGGTGACGCTCGACAACGGCACGGATCACGAACGTGTCGATGCGGCCAGCGGCGAGACCGTGATCGTCCCGGCCGGCGTGTGGCACACCATCGACGTCGTGGAACCGGGCGCAACGCTGAACATCACCCACGGCCCGGGTACCGAACACCGTCCCCGGTGATCTCGACCGGGCCGATCCGCCGTGCGATGTCGTCGCCGCCATCGGGTTGACTCCGGCGATGGACCGAGCGGGCCGACCGGGTGGTGCCGGCCGGTCTGGCGTGCCAGAATTCAGCCCATGATCTCCGTCCACATCCTGTACCCCCGCGCCGACGACGACTCGACGTTCGACATGGACTATTACACCTCGACCCATATGCCGATGCTGGCCGACGCCATCGGTGACGCCTGCAAGGGCTGGGGCGCCTCTGCGGTTGCGGCCGGGCCATGGCAGGCGATCGGCTGGGCGACCGTGGAGAGCCAGGACGCGTTCAATGCGGCCATGGCCGAACATGGCTCCGCCATCATGGGCGACGTGGCCAACTACACCAACGTCGCCCCGGACGTGGTGATCGGCGACATCGCCCGCTGAGCGATCGGCCCCTCTGACGGCACCGGCGCCCGGACCTAGACTCCTGTCATGAGCGACTCCCCCTTCCGCGTCGAGCGGACCGACGCCGGCATACGATTCACCTTCGACGTTGCCGCCAGTACCGCCGAGCGGCAACTGAAGACCGCCACCTTCGACAGCTTCGAGATTCTGTGCGACGAGGGCGCAGCCATCGGGGGCGACAACACCGCCCCGCCGCCACTGGCCTATTTCGGCGCCGCCCTGGCTTTCTGACTGCTGACCCAGCTCGCCCGTGTCGGCGAGGCCCGCAAGATCGAGGTCACCTCGGCCAAACTGACCGTCACGCCGTCATTCGTGATGGTGGGCTCGATGCTGGCCGGCACCGCCGAGCACCGGCTGGAGTCCATCGAGACCGACCTGGCCATCACCGCAGCCGACGATGTAGATCCCGACGTCATCGCCGCCCTGGTCGAACAGGCCGAGCGGATGTGCTTCGTTCTCGACGCCCTCCAGCGGCCCCACATCGTCGCCCGTACCACCTCGCTCAACGGGCTCGATCTGCCCTGATTCCCGCCGGGGCTCGGCCGTCGCTGCGGCCTGGTTCGCCGGCGCCGGCCGGCTGGGTCGTCGTGGTCCCGTTGGGATCCACGGCATCCGGTCTTCTAGGCTTGGCGGGGCAGAGACTCGCCGGCCAAGGAGCAACGACATGGCGATGACAACCATCCCCGAGCCCGATGCCAACAACATCTGGCGGACCGAGACCCCGGGCAACGAGGGCTGGACCAGATCAGCCCGCCCCGACGCCGAAGACAAGTACTTCATGGTGTCGGCCGATGGCCACGTCCAGGAACCCCGGACCTTCCTCCGCGACCGGCTGCCCGAGGAGTACCACTCCCGCCTGCCCGGCATCGAGGTCGATGCCAAGGGCGACCAGCACCAGACGACCGAGGGTTTCCGGCAGGCCAAGCTCAACTGGGTCAAGCCCTTCGAGGGCCATGAGCAGTTGCGCAACCAGTCCGGCCGGACCCCCGAGGATCGGGTCAACGACCTGGCCCTCGACGGTTGCGACGCCGAGATCCTCTTCCCCAACAAGGGTCTCACCATCTGGGCCACGCCCGACGCCCGGTTCAGCCATCTGATGTGCAAGGCCTACAACGACTGGGCCTGGGAGACCTTCGCCGACTACAACGACCGGCTCATGCCCATGGCCTGTGTTGCCCCGGCCGCGCTCGACGAGACCCTGGTCGAGATCCAGCGTTGTGCCGACCTCGGGTTCAAGGGCCTCTCCCTGCCGTGCAAGCCGGTGTTCGGCCCGCCAAACGTTGACGACCTCAACTACAACCTCTCCGACTTCGAGCCCCTGTGGGACTGCATCACCGAGGTCGATCTGCCGATCACGTTCCACGTCTCCACCGGCCGTGATCCCCGGACCGCCCGCAGCAACGGCGGGGCCATCATCAACTACACCATTCACTCCCTGGCCCCGACCATGGAGCCGCTGGTCAACATCTGCGCCTCCGGGGTGGCCGAACGGCACCCGACACTCCGGTTCGGTGCCATCGAGGCCGGTATCGGCTGGGTGCCGTGGATGTTGGAGGCCATGGACGAGGCCCACCTCAAGCATCACATGTGGGTCCGGCCAAAGCTGGAGGAGCTGCCGAGCACCTATTTCCGGCGCCAGGGGTTCTCCAGCTTCCAGGAGGACAAGTCCGGCCTCGACCTGGCCCGGGAGCACAACCTGGTCGACAACTTCCTGTGGGCAAACGACTTCCCTCACCACGAGGGGTCCTGGCCCTACTCGGCCCAGGCCATCGAGCGAACGATGTCGGGCCTGACCGACGAGGAGCGGGCCAAGATCCTGGGCCTCAACTCGGCCCGGATCTTCAAGGTCGACGTGCCGGAGCGGTTCCGGAACCACGCCGATGCGGCGACGGTGGCCGGCTCGTTGGCGACCGGCCGCTGAGGCCGGCTGGGCTCGGGTCGGCGGGAGCGGGCTCGAACAGCGGGCCCGTCGTCACTAACGTGGCCTCGTGACAACGCTCATCACCGGGGGAACCGGATTCATCGGGGCGGAGATCGCCCGCACGCTCCTCGATCAGGGTCATGGCCCGATCCACGTCGCCCAGCGGTCGCCGGACCTGGGGCGGCTGTCGGATCGGGCCGACGACGTCGAGCTACATCACCTCGATCTGAGCGACGCCGACGAGATCGAGGCCGTCGTCGACCTGGTACAGCCGGAGCGGATCTTTCATTTCGGGGCCATCCTGACCGGGCCCGGGGAACAGGACCCGCAGACCCTGCTGGAGGCCAACGCGGTCGGCTTCATCCGCCTGATCGACGCCGCCCGGCGGGCAGGCACCGGCCAGTTCGTCTTTGCCTCCAGCATCGGCACCTACGGCCGGGACCTCACGCCGGGCCAGCCGATCGACGACCTGTCGCTCCAGCGGCCCCACACCGTCTACGGGGTCACCAAGGTGCTCGGCGAAAACCTGGGCACCTACTACCGGGAGAAGTACGGACTCGATTTCCGCAGCCTGCGCTATCCGGCCATCGTGGGACCGGGGGTCACGACCTGGAGCCTGGCCCAATACACGTCCTGGATGATCGAACGACCGGCCAGGGGCGAGCCCTTCGCGGTCTGGACCGGGCCGGATTCGGTGATCGCCCTGCTGTGGTACCAGGATGCGGCCCGGGCCGCACTGGAGCTGGCGGCCGCTCCCGTGGACTCGATCCGCACCGTGAACTACCTGGTCGACGGGCCCCGGCCGACACCGACTGCCGGAGAGCTGGCCGAGGCGGTGCGCCGTCACATCCCGGACGCCAGGATCACCTTCGAGCCCGAGGGTGATTCGGCTCCGATCCGTCAGGTCCGTCTCGACGATGGAGCCGCTCGTGACGAGTGGGGCTGGGAGCCCCGCTTCGACGTCGACGCCATGATCGAGGGCATCGTGGCCGCCGTTCGCTGAGTCGAGACCGGCGCCGGAGTGCCCGGCCCGGTGGTTCAGCCGAGGGCGTCCGCCCCGCCGAACACGAACTCGACCCGTCGATTTCGAGCCCGACCTGCGTCGGTTTCGTTGTCGGCGATGGGTTCGGTGGAGCCCTTGCCCTCGGCGGCGAGCCGGTCCGGGTCGATGCCGTTGCCAACGAAGAACTGGATCACCGATTCAGCTCGCCGGAGGCTGAGGGCCTCGTTGATCTCGTCGGAGCCGAGGTTGTCGGTATGGCCGATGACCTTCATCCCCAGGCTCAGGTCGCGAGCCATCAGGGCGATCCCGATGGGCAGGATCTGCTGGGCCTCGGCGGAGACGTCGGCCGAATTCAGCTCGAACAGAATTGCACCCTGCATGCTGCCCGAGGTCACGGCATTTTCGACCCGGATTTCGTAAGTGGGGAACGGCTTGAGCAGGTCGAAGATGCCAGGGATGGTGTAGTTCCAGAACGAGGTGTAGGTGGACTCGTCGACGGTCATCGTGCTGGTGACGTTGTCCGGGCCGTACACCGCAGCCGCTCCCTGGATGAACGAATCGACCAGCTGCTGATTCGGGATCTCGCCGGTGAGCGAGACCTTGCCCTCGTCGACCGTCGCCTCGAACCGAGGCGGGACGAGGCCGGTCAGTTCGATGCCGTTGGCCTCGACCGGGAGACCGGTCAGTGCTCCGATCACACCTGCGAATTGATCGGCCCACAGCTGATTCGGTGATCGGCCGACCAGGGTGACCTCATCGTCCTGGACCCGGATCGTTCCGTCGGTGATCATGGGCAACAAGCCGATGACCTCCTGTGATGCCGGCAGCCAGTCGGCGGTTCCCACCGATCGATCGACGACGAGCTCAGAGGTGTGGAACGGGGCGTAGGCCAGCTCCGCTCTCGCTTCCAGCGCCTGCTTGGTGGCTTCGTCCGGTACCACCCCGGACAGCACGAAGATGTTGTCGGACAGGGTCGCATCGACGTAGGGCGCCCCGGACGGTGGTTCGGGGAGGGTGGCGTCACCCACGGTCAACGTCGCGGCGCCGCCGCCGGCAGCGTCGTCCCCACCGTCGCCGCTGTCGGTAGAGCCATCGGCTGCGGCCTCGGTCTCCGCAGTTGTGGAGTCATCCGTTGCCTGGCCGTCTGCGACACCTTCGGACTCGATGGCCGGTTGGGCTGCCTCGCTTTCGGTCGAGGAGCCGTCTTGGCGACTCTCGTCCAGGGCGGTGATGACGAACATCGCCACTGCGCCCACGATCAACAGCAGCGGGACCACGGTCAGCCAGCGGGGCCGACTGGCGCGGATCGAATCGTTGATGTCGTCCGCGTCCCGTCGATCCCATATCGGATCGGGTCCCGATGTCGCGACATCGCCTGAGTTGTCCTTCGGAAGTATTTGGTCACCCATTTTGTCCACCTAGCGCTCGCCCGCCACCACTGTAGAACGATCGCGGTGCTTCGCCAATAGGGTGAAGGTACCAGGCGACGGTCTGTCGAACCGCCCCCTCGAGCCAGGTCTTCGGCCGGTTCCCGGGGCCGGACCGTATGACCCAGGCCTGGTCGCAGGGCTGGTATTACCTCCCAGCGGTCAAGGGCCGTCCATCCGTGGCTGCCAATAGGGCAGAAGCGACACCGTTGGGGTATGAGACTTCCACCACTCGTCGCCACCCTCGCCGCCGCCCTCGTGATGTCCACCACATTGATGGCAGGGGCGTTCGTTGCGCCAACGGCGGCCGCGGCGGCGCCGAAGCCGGTGCTCTACCTGACCTTCGACGATGGGCCGGGCCCGTACACACCACGGTTCCTCGACCTCCTTGGCCGATACGGCATCAGGAGCACCTTCTTCGTGACCGGCCGGGCGACCGAGGCAAACGGGGCGATGGTACGACGGATCGCCGGTGAGGGTCACGCCGTCGGCAACCACAGCTACCGCCACGCTCGGCTCACCGCCCTGTCGAATGCGGCCGTCCTGTCGGAGTTCACCGCCACCAACCAAGCTGTGGCGGCCGCCATCGGCGTGGTGCCAACCTGCTACCGCCCGCCATACGGTGCGGTCGATGCCCGGGTTCACGGGGTGGCGGTGTCGGCCGGGTTGACGAACCAGGAGTGGCGGACCGGCTCCCGGGGGAGCAACTGGGGCCTGTGGGACATCGACACCAACGATTGGCGGTTGAGCGCTCCGGGGAGCGGGTGGACCGAAGCCGCGATGCGTCGCCAGCTCGACCGGGCCGCCGATGGCGACACGATCCTCCTTCACGACGGTGGCATCGCCAGGACCAGAAGCCTGGCCGTGCTGACCGGCTGGCTGGCCGACAACCACAACCGGTTCGAGTTCCGCACCCTGCCGGGTTGCGGTGGGGCGATCACCGAACCGTCACTGGATCCCGCCCACCCTGAGCAGTGGAACCGCTTCCAGATCGCCCGCCTCTATCGGGCCTACTTCGATCGGGCTCCCGATGCCGAGGGCTGGGACTACTGGAACGAGGTCCACGCCCGGGAGGCGACGCTGGTCCAGATCAGTCAGTGGTTCGCCGAGAGCTCGGAGTTCGCCCGCCAGGGCCGCCAGGCCGACGGGGATTTCATGACCTTCGTCTACCGTCAGGTACTCGACCGCGAGCCGGACGAGGACGGCTTCGCCTACTGGCTGGCCCAGCTGGCCGGGGGTATGGACCGAGGGGCGCTTGTCACCTACTTCTCCGAGAGCGAAGAGTACATCCGCCGCTCAGCTCCTGCCCTCACCGGAGACTGCTACACCGGTGAGGTCGGATCCTCCTATCTGTGCTGGGCCGACCGGCTGCCGCCGCCCAGGACCTGGTGATCGGCGGGTCACCGGAGCCAGTTCGGCCGTTGCCGTTTGATCGCCTTCCAGCCGGCTCGCCACTCGTCGTTGGTCGCCGCCCCATCGTGGAGGGTCTGGGTCAGTCGGCCGGCTGCGAAGGCTGCGCCCGGATCCAGGTCGGGGGCGTTCGCGCTGAGCCAGTGGTCGGCGGTGCTGGCATCGTTCAGATCGCCCAGGGTGTCCTGAAAATCGGCCAACGCCTTGGCGAAGCGGGTGGTCCTGGTACCGAAGGCCGGCGCGATGGCCTCGGTTGCGTACCGCACCCGCTTCGACAGGATGCGTACCTTGTGAAGCGCCGGGGCCGTCGGCCTTCTGCCGAGTTTGCCGACCGCTCGTTCCAGGGTCTGCCACCGCTCGGTGACCAGGGCCGGGAGCTGTTCCTTGGCCGGAGCCTCGGCATCGGCGGTGGTCGGCGGGTTGATGGCGGCGGCGACGAGATCGTCCAGGAGTCGCCCTGTCTCCGGTCGATCGAGTTTGGTCTCCAGGGTGGCCAGGGCTTGTCGGCGCTGGTCGCTGAGCAGTTCAAGCACACCTTCGCCGCCGACGGCATCGATCTCGGGGTGGCTCTCAAGGGTGGTCTGGAGCAGCTGGTGCAGCACGTCGGCATCGCGGACCCGGCCGAGGTGATCGGTCAGATCACGGAGCCGGGGGTGCATGTCGGTGGCCCAGTCGGGGTCGAGGAGCGGCCTGAAGGTCCGCAGGTCGGACCGCATCCGCCGGGTGGCGACCCTGGCCTGGTGAATGCCCTCGGGATCTTCCGCCAGGCGGGCCTTCGGGAGCTGGATGATGAGCTGATTGACCGATCGGGCCATGGCGGCGTGGATCACGTCCCTGGCTGACGGCCGTTTCCGGTGTTCGGGGAGCGTGATCTCGGGATCGAGCGCGGGCCGGCCCAACGCCACCATCAGCTTGATCTCGGCTGGTTGCGGGCGCGCCCCGGCGTCGATCAGGATCTCCAGGATCGGCGCCAGGATCGCAGGGTCGCTTTCCGGTGCCAGTTCGACCTCGATCTGGCGGAAGGTGACGATCTGGCCATCGACCGGTTCGGCGGAGACGAGGTCGTCTGCGATCTCCAGCAGTGGCTCACCGTCGGTCGACCGGACGGGGCGGATGGTCCTGTTCGTCGTCACCTGGGCGACGACGGCCAGCGGCTCCTGGCGGGAGAACGACGCCACCAGCCTGCGGGCTGCCGGCGGCGGCTTGCCGGCCCGGCCGCCGAGGTTGATCTCGTTGCGGGTGAGCGAACTGCGATCCCTGGCTACCGGCAGCTTGACCGTCCAGCCGCTGCGCTTTCGGTGGCGCAGGGTGCAGCCCCAACGCAGGAGCCGAAGATCGGCGGTGTCGTGGTAGACGTCGACGATGGCCTTCTGCTTCGGCGCCAGCATCTCGGCACCGAGCGCGACCAGCTGCTCCTCGAGAGCAGGAACCTCATAGTCGTCGTCAACGGCCAACTTCGCTTCTTGTTCCCGCATCCCCGGATCCTTCCTGTGGCTGCTCAATGGTGCTGCCTGGGCGAGCCGAAGTCCAGTGCTAAACCGCAGATGTTGGCGGGGCCGGCACGACCCGATCTTAACGGGCGGACCGAGGTTCGATCAGCGCCGGTCGCGGGGCACCCACCTCAGTCCGGTGCTCAACCCGAACGCCGACCGGCCCGACGTGTCTTCGACGCCGCGGAAACCCTCGAACGGTGAGAAGACATCCTCGACGAAGTCTGGATCGGTGTCATCGGCGGTGCCGAACACCCTGTCCTCGCCAACGCCGGCGATGGCCGGAAAGTCGCCGCCCGCGTCCATCAGCGCCTCGACCTCGTTGAACGTCTCCTGATGCCAGTTCCCGATCAGGTGGCCGGCTTCGTGCCCGGCGATGTGGCCGATGACGAAGCCGACGAAGTCCGCCTTGTCGACGCCGGGGGCCAGACCGTAGGTATTGATGCTGGCGCTGGATCCTGCCGGCTCGCTCATGATGTCGAGCAGGACCACACCGGTCTCCTCGGTTTCGAGGTTCCCGGGGTCGATCGACTGGGCCAGCCCGATCGTGGCCACCTGCAACTGGTCGATGGTGCCACCGATCACGAGCCTGGTGACGTTCGGATCGCCCCAGCGGTCGCCGTGATCCCTGCTGTTCAGGATCTCCACGTCGAACTGGCCGCCTCGCCGGGTGGCGTCGCGGTTCCCGTTGCGACCGTCCTCGATCCGGAGGTCGGTGTCGAGGGTTTCGACCAACGCATCGATGGTTGCATCGATCACCGCACCCTCGTCGGACGGCCCGAGGCCCCAGCGGGGCAGGAACTCGGCCAGCGGGGAGAGCTTGGCATCCACACCGGTCTCGAAGACATCCCCGCTGATCGGCGCACCGTCGAAGTCGAGGAAGATGATCTGCTGGTTGCGGGACCACTCCGTTGCCAGCCCCGATCGGGTGACCCTCAGCTCACCTTCGTACTCGGCGATCCCGTCGGTGACGAACACCGCATGGGTGCCGGTGGTGGTGGCGACGTGATCGAAACCCTTGAGCCGATCGTGGCGGAGGCTCGAATCGATCGGATAGATGAAACTCGGGTTGAAGTCCGCCCCCGATCGCTGCACCCCGGCGGGATCGATGATGCCGACGGTGCGGGCGCTGTCGAAGCCGCCGCTGATGGCATCACCTTTTTGGAGTCTCACCAGGAAGTAGTCGATGTCGACGACCTCTTCGGCCTGCATCCCGGCTGCGGCCTGGCCATCGGCTTCGCTCCGAGCCTGCGCCAGGTCGGCCCGTAGTTGCATCAGCGGGCCAAGCCTTCGTTCCGGCGATCGCTCCGCGGCCACCGTCGACCCGGCCGGCCACTCGGTGAGCCCGCCGCCGATGAACTCCTCGGTGGTGTCGACGATGAACATCAGCGAATAGCCGCTCGTGATGTCGACGTCGGTGCCGGTGGTCTCGTCGAAGGGATCGGTCGGCATGGCACCGCCGACCGCAACCAGGTAGGTACCGTCCTCGGGCACGGTGAAGGAGAAGAACTGCGAGCTCGGGCCGCTCTGGGCCGGGTCGTCCTGCCCGGTGGCCAGCAGGTCGCCGGCCTCGTTGTAGATGCCGATCGTCAGGTCACCGGCGCCGGCCGCCTCCCCGATCCCCTGGGGCGGCGTGAAGAGGGCGAAGAAGGCAAGGGCGCAGAGCGGGGCGCCGATCAGCATCCAGGGCCGGCGCCGGCCCAGGCGGCTGCGCGTGTGGTCCGAGATCCAGCCCATCAGCGGGTCGGTGACGGCGTCGAAGGCGCGCGCGATGGCCTGGGCGATGGCGATGTAGCCCAGCGCGAGCCCGACCGTGTCGGAGTAGAACTTGGTCATGTGGATGGCGATGGGGATCGCCATCGCGGCGCCCGCGATGCTCGGAAGCCCATAGGCGAGCTTCACGCCGACGGGCAGTCGCTTCGCTCTCGGGTCTTCGGTCTCGGGGGGCTCGCCGGGTTCGCGCATTCCCAGCCAGTCTTGCAGCCGGCCGCGCTGGGCGCTTGCCGAAGCGCAGCGTCGTTTCGACGAAGCGGGTGCGGGCTCCGCTCGGATCAAGGGGGCCGGGCGGCCCGAAACGGAGTAGGGAGACCCGCGCAGCCCCCTGCAGGGCTCAGGCCCGTCGCGTGCGCAGCTTGACCAGCGCCAGGCCGATCCCGAACAGCAGGGCCGCGGAGGGCTCGGGCGTCGCCGGCGTGGGCGGTGGCGTGCGCGGATCGACCGGCCTGGTGAGCACCCGGATGTAGTCGCCGGGAGTCTTGGCCCGCAGGGTCAGGGTGAGCGTCTTGCCATCGGGCCAGCTGAAGAGGCTGTCGTAGCCGCGGCCGTACTCGAGCCCACGCTCGTAGAAGCTCTTGTAGGTGGTGTTGGCGTGGCCGAGGTGATCGCTCTTGCGAAGCAGCCGGGTCTTGCTGATCACCCCGAGGATCTGGCCATCGAAGCTCAGCTCGGCCGATAGGGTGCTCTTGTACTTCGGATCGAAGAAGACGTAGTGGCTGTTCACCACCGTGCCGGCGGCGAGGATCCCGCTGTCCGTCTTGAGGGCCTGGGTGAGCGTGTAGCTCTGCCGCTCGTCGAAGGCATAGAGCTTGTCCTGATTCACGCTGTCGGGGCCGATCAACGCGGGCGCGTCCATCATCAGCGCGTCTCCGCCGATGATGGCTCCGTCCGCGCTATTGGCGAGCACGAGCAAGAGCGCGATGGTCGTGAGCTGCCGCATGGTGTCCTCGTCTGCTGTCCTTCCCGAAGACAGTCACAGCAAGGACCGTTCCAACCAGAGATCGCGGCACAGAAGCCGTTGGATTGCGGCGAGCTCGCGCGCGAGCTGCCGATGC
>CAMYLA010000072.1 GCA_947259095.1 uncultured Acidimicrobiaceae bacterium
CCCGTCGCGCTCGAGGCGGTCGACGGCGTTGGTGATCGAGCCCGCTCCGACCTGGAGCCGGTCGCTCATCTTGCCCAGCGGCAACGATCCGGTTCGGGTGAACGCCAGCAGGCGCAGCGCCTCGAAGCGGGCAAAGGTGAGGCCGAACGGGGCGAGCGCCTTCTCGATGCGCCCGAGCACGATCTGCTCGGCCCGCACTGACCGGGCGGCCAGGGTTTCAGGCCCCTGGCGGGGCAAGAACCGAACGGCCGGACCCTCAACGGTCGCCGGAGCGTTTCCGGCTGCCCGTTGTGGCGATCTAGCATGGCCGCCGATGGACGACCTCACCGTGTACACCGCAGCCAGGATCCACACCATGGACGCCGGTCGGCCCACCGGCGAAGCGGTTGCGGTCGCCAACGGCCGAATCGTCTCCGTCGGCACCATCGAGTCGATGCGACCATGGCTCCGGCGGTACCCCTACACCGTCGACGACCGCTACCGGGACAAGATCCTGCTGCCCGGCTTCATCGATCCCCACACCCACCTCCGCCTGTCCGGTACCTACATGGGCCTCAACTACGTCGGCCCCATCGACTCCGCCTCCCCCACCGGGCTCCGCCGAGGCCTTCCCAGCCGGGACGCGGTGTTGAACCAGCTGCGTTCGCTCGCCTCGGAACAGGCCGATCCCCGAGAGCCGGTCTTGGCCTGGGGCTACGATCCGGCATCCCAGGACGGTCACCTCGATCGGGACATGCTCGATTCGATCAGCGACACCGTCCCGCTGTGGGTCGTGGCCTACGCCCCCCACATCATCTACTGCAACTCGCCGATGCTGGAGCTGATCGGGGTCGACGATCAGTCGGTGGGTCACGGCATCGGCCGCTATCCCGACGGGCGGCTCAACGGGTGGTTCGTCGAGACCGAGGCAACCGCCAGGGCGATGCGGCCCGTCGCCGACCGTATCTACGCCGAGGGTTTCGGGCGAGCGGCCGTCGACCGGATGGGGGCGGTGGCCAAAGCGGCGGGGGTAACGACCACGGCCGACCTGATCTGGGGCATCGGCGGCGGCTTCGAGCAGGAGTGGGACGATCATGCGGCCGCCATCGAGGATGGCACCTTCCCGCTGCGGATCTTCATGATCCCCTTCGAGCCGGCCCTGGTTCGCCGCCACGGCGATGACATGCTCGAGTACCTGGCATCGAAGCGGGCGGCGGGCGACGATCGGCTCAACACCCACGGCATCAAGTACGTCAACGACGGCTCATACCCGTCGATGACGCTGGTGATGAACGAGCCCGGCTACCTCGACGAAGACATGTCACATACCGGGGAGGTGCCGTGGGAGGACATGGTCGAACGCATGTTGCCGTTCTGGAAGGCCGGCATCCAGATCCATTCCCACGCCAACGGCGATCGCACGGTCGATATGACCCTCGACACCCTGGCCGAGCTGCAGCGACGCCACCCCCGGTTCGATCACCGCTTCACCATCGAGCACTACTGCCTGTCAAACCCGGCCCAGGCCAGGCGGTTGGCCGCCCTCGGGGGCCTGGCCAGCGTCAACATCTACTTCGTTCACTTCCGGGCCCAACTCCACGCCGATCACGGCTTCGGACCGGACCGCAGCGAAGCCACCGCCCGACTGGGCAGCCTGGAGCGAGCCGGCGCCACCTTCGCTCTCCACAGCGACTTCAATCTGGTCGTGACCCCGCTCTCGCCGCTGCTGGCGGCGTGGTGTGCCGTCAACCGGATCGGCGCCGACGGCGAGACCGTCCTCGCCCCCGGTGAGCGGATCTCGGTCGACCGGGCATTGCGGGCCATCACCGTCGATGCGGCCCACGTCCTCAATCGCGACGACCGGCTGGGTTCGATCGAGGTCGGCAAGTACGCCGATTTCACCGTCCTCGACGACGACCCGTACGCCGTCGACCCGGCCCGCCTCCACCTGATCGACGTTGCGGACACGGTGCTCAACGGCGAGCCCCAGGGCTCGTGAGCGACGGCCCGAACGGCGACCTGGTCGAAGGTTTTCGAGCCGTCACCGGTGCCCTGGCCGCCCTGGCCGGGCCCGACCGAGCGGTGGGCACCACCGCCCCGCCGACGAGCGAGGCCGTGCCGGTGACCGTACTGACCGGCTTCCTCGGCAGCGGCAAGACGACGGTCCTGCGTCATGCCCTGACCGGCGACCATGGGCTGCGGCTGTCGGCCATCGTCAACGATCTGGCCGCGGTGAACATCGACGCCCAGCTGCTGGCAACCGTCGGTCGAGGCGACGGCCGGCCGGATATCGACCCCGGGCGAGAGGTGGCGCTGAGCAACGGCTGTGCCTGCTGCCAACTCGACGGTGAGCTGATCGACGCCCTGGACCGACTGGCCGGCCACGGGGCCGCCGAAGGTTACGATCCGGCGCCGGACGCCATCATCATCGAAGCCAGCGGGACCTCCGATGCGGTGTCGATCGCCTCCATCATCGAGGCCAGACCCGGCGTCCGGCTCGACGGCATCGTCTGTGTTGTCGACGCCGTCGCTTGGGCGGAGCAGTCGGCTCATCCGATCGCCGGTCGCATCGCCCGCCGCCAGCTGGAGGCCGCACACCTGGCCCTGCTGACCAAGGTCGATCTCGTCTCTGTGGAGCAGGTCCGGGCGGTCACGGCGTCGATCGCCGAGGCGGCACCGGGACGACGGGTGGTGCCGACCTGGAACGGTCGGGTCGAGCCTGCGGTGCTGTTCGCCGCCGCAGTCCAGGGAGCGGCGTTGCGCCCGCCCCGCGAGATCCATGGGATCGGGCTGGCCACCGACTGCGTCGAGGTCGGTTACCGGGTGGACCTCGGAGCCGTGGCCCGGTGGCTGGAGCGCGGCGACCACGGCCTGCTTCGGGCCAAGGGCTGGATCGACGCCGACGACGGACGATGCCACGAGCTCCAGGTGGTCGGTCGGCGGTGGACGCTCACCCCCCTGTCGGCCGGTCGACCGTCGGCGGTGGTGGTGTTGATCGCCGAGACCGAGGCGGTGCTTCTGGCCGCCGCCGAGTCCCTGCAGGCCTGCCGGTCGGCGGGACCCGCCGGCCAAACCACGGGCGAACCCCCCGATTGATCGACCTGGTGGCTGCCGAACGGTCATGGGACGGTGGGACGCCGAACATGTGGTGGGCCTGCCGCCGCCCGACGTCCCTGGTGGGGATGGCCCGCCCCGGTCCGACGACACCGTTGCGATCGTTGGCCGAGGCCTTCGACGTGAAGGTGCTGGTGTCGCTCACCGATGCCGGACCTCTGGTCGATTGCGCCCCGTTGCGGCGGGTCGGCTTTGCGCTCGAGGACCTCCACGGCGGCTCGACACCGGCCGACCCGGTGGCCGAGCGGCGACTGGTGGCCGCCGCGGTCGACGAGATCGGTACGTGGCTGGCATCGGGTGTCGGTGTTGCCGTGCACTGCGCCGCCGGGATCGGCCGGACCGGCACCGTGATCGGGGCGACGGCGGTGGCCTCCGGCCACGATCCGATCGATGTCGAACGTTGGCTCGACCGGATCCACCGCCGGACCGGCGGCTGGCCAGAGTCCCCGTGGCAGGGTGCCACCCTCCGGTCGTTCGCCACCTGACGGTATCGTCGGCGTCTCGGGTGCCACGCTTCCTGCAGCCGCACCCGCCCGATGGCTGATCGACGCGATCGGCGCTAGTTTCCGACCATGGAAACCGAACAGACCCGCGCCGTGATCGAGGCCTACTACGCCGCCCTCACCACCGGTGATCGTGCCGGCGTGGCGGCGCTGGTGGCCGACGATTGTGTCTGGATCCCACCGGCCACCGCCCCGTTCGACCCGATCGAGGGCGGGGCCGAGGTGGTGGCCGAACTCACCGGCAACGTCCTGAAGCGGACCTTCGACCTGTCGAAGCCGTTCGGGCTGGAGGTCCGGTCGATGATCGTCGACGGTGACACGGCGGTCGTCCAGCAACGCCTGACGGCAACCGCCAAGGCCACCGGCGCCGACTACGACAACCAGTACTGCTGGGTCTACACGTGCCGTGACGGCAGGATCGTGCACATGGAGGAGTACGCAGACACGCTCCTGGCCAGCCGGGCCATGGGCTGGTAGCGGTGCCCCCGGTACCCGGCCCATCCGGACCCCACCGCCCCGCCATCGGACAACAGTCAGGATCATCGACATGAGCGAGACACTTCCATCCCCGTTGCTCGAAGCCGGTGCGACGTGCGGCGGCCTCCTGAAACAGCGAGGGGAGACGGTGGCGGTCGGCGAGGGCAGCTGCGGCGGCTTGATCTCGGCCGCGCTGCTGGCGGTGCCCGGCGCATCGTCCTACTACCTCGGCGGCTCGGTCATCTACACCCGCAACGCCCTCGACGGATTGCTGAGCGGTCGGGTCGACCGTCCGGAACGGCTGCGGGGTGCCAGCGAGCCGTGGGCCGTCCACCTGGCCCGAGGGGCCAGGGTCCATCTCGATGCCACCTGGGGTATCGGCGAGGGGGGCGCAGCCGGGCCCTCCGGCAACGCCTATGGTGACCCCTCCGGTCACGCCTGGGTTGCGGTGTCCGGCCCGGTCGAAACGGCGAAGAACGTTCTGACCGGCATCGACGACCGGCAGGCCAACATGGTGGCGTTCGCCATCGCCGCCCTCGAACTGCTGACCGAGCAGCTGGCCGACCGGACCTGACCGGTCCCGGCCGGCCGAGCGTTTGACAACCGGGCCCCGGTGGCCGGAGGATGCAGCGATGCAGCTCGCCCTCTTTTCCTTCGCCGAGTCCACAGACGACCTGGTCAGCCGGGCTGGTGAAGCCAGGGAGCAGGGCTTCACCAGCATCTGGTTGCCTCAGGTGTTCGGCATCGACGCCCTGACCGCCATCGCCGTGGCCGGCCGCCAGGTTCCCGACATCACCTTCGGTACCGCGGTTGTTCCGACCTACCCGCGCCACCCGATGATGCTGGCCCAGCAGGCGCTGACGGTCAACGGCGCCATCGGCGACCGCCTGATCCTGGGGATCGGCCCGTCCCACAAGCCGGTCGTCGAGGGCATGTGGGGCATCTCGTTCGACAAGCCGGTCCGCCATGTGCGGGAGTACCTGGAGTGCCTGGGCCCGATGCTCAACGACAAGACGTCCCGGTTCGGGGGCGAGGCCGTCACCGCCCGGGGCGACCTGACCATCGATGCCCCGGCCCCGAAGGTCATGGTGTCGGCCCTCGGCCCGCAGTTGCTCAAGGTCACCGGGCGGCTGGCCGACGGCACGATCCTGTGGATGACCGGTCCCACGACCATCGCCGAACACACCGTGCCGACCATCACCGCCGCCGCCGAGGAGGCGGGGAGACCGGCCCCGGCGATCGTGGCCGGCTTTCCGGTCTGCGTCACCAACGGGACGGCCGAGGCCACCGCCCAGGCCAGGGAGCGGGCGGCCAAGGAGTTTGCGGTGTACGGCACCTTGCCGTCCTATCGAGCCATGCTCGATCGCGAGGGCTACGCCGGTCCGGACGAGCTTGCCATCATCGGCGGTGCAGCCGAGGTCGAGGATCGGATCGCTTCACTGGCCGACCGGGGGGTCACCACGTTCGCTGCATCGGAGTTCGGCAAGCGTGAGCAACGAGCGGCCACCAGGGAGCTCCTGGTCTCGATGCTCTGATTCCCGCCCAGGTCCGCTCCTGCTTGAACCCGGTAGCGTCGTCTGTGGCCGGGGCCGAACCGATCAGGCGGCTCGCACCGCCCGGGAAATCTCGCCCCACCGCCCGGCCGAGCTCGGCTCTCTGGCGATCGACTCGGCCGCCAGGTACATCACCAATCTGGAGGCCGTGCCCCGGTACCGCTCGATCAGGGCATCGGCCATGTCGTCCCACCGCGCCACCACCGCATAGTGGTCGAGCATGTCATCGGTGATCGTGTCCGCCATGCCTGCGATGTCCCCGGCCTTGAGCTTGTCGTTCAGCACCGCCGAGGTGCCATCGAAGCCCAGATCGTCGAACTGGAAGCCGTAGTTCCTGGTCGAACCATAGAAGGCGATCTGGGTCCTGGTCCGTTGCAGGAGGGGGGCCCGCTCCTCGGGCGTGTCGCCCGGCACGGCGAACACGGGAATGATGAGGTCGATCTCGTCCGGCGACCGCCCGGCCCTGGCCGCACCTTCGGCCAGCTGCGGGAGCAACCGGTTCTGGAGGTAGGCCATGGAGTGAAACGGGTGGACGTGGATCCCATCTGCCACCTCTCCGGCGGCGCCGACCATGTAGGGGCCGACGGCCGAGATGTCGACCTTGACGTCGCCGTACTCGTGCTTGGGTGGCGACCATTGGGCAGGCAGCAGGCTGAGCTTGTAGTAGGGCCCATCATGGTTCAACCTCTCCTCCCCCCGGAACGCCCGCAAGCAGGCCTTGACCGCTGACACGTAGTCCTTCATCCGGGGCCCGGGCTTGTCGAACTCGCAGCCGTAGCGGCGTTCGATATGAGCCTTGACCTGACTCCCGAGCCCGAGCCGGAACCGACCCTTCGTGTTCTGCGCCAGCTCCCAGGCCACCGCGGCCGACACCATCGGGCTGCGGGGGAAGGCAACCGCGATGCCGGTGGTGAAGGTCAGCGTCGGCGCCGCCAGCGCCGCGGCCGTGATCAGCATCCAGGGCGTCTGGCTGGTCTCGGTGTACAGCATGCCCGAGAAGTCGTTGGCCTCCAGCAGCCGGGCCAGCTCGGCCGTCTCGGCCCATGTCGAGCCGCCGGTCATCACGTCAAACTCCATCGATCCCCCTGAGGTCGGTGTCGTCGTTCGGCCGGCGGGGCTGCCGGTCGATCGTCGGTCAGTCTTCCGCAGACGGGCCCGGAGGGTCAATCCTCGACGCGGTGAGGGTCGAATACAACGTCACCGCGGACTGGTACTCTTCGAACCGATGTCAACCGGGTCACTAGACGAATACGATCTCTGGCTGCTGGAAGCAGCGGCCAAGGGTCCGTCCAGCATCGAGGAACTCTCGACTGCCGGACGGGTCCCGAAGTCAACGGCCTACCGCCGGGTGCCGGTCCTCGCCGATCGAGGTTTGCTGCGATCGCAGAAGCGAGACAGCGGCGTCGGTCGCCCGGCCCTGGTCTACACCATCACCGACAAGGGTGTCGAAGAGCTTCGAGCTTTCGCAGCAGGGCTCGAGAGCACGCTCGATCGTCTGTCCAAGGTCATCTGCAACCTCGGCCAACGCCCGAGGCGGGCCTGAGCCGCCGGCCGGCCCGTTTGCGCTGCGTTCTACAGCTCGCTGGCCCCGTGGGCGGCCAGGGCCGCGGCCCGACACAGTAACCGGGCTTCGAAGCCGGCCATCGCCCCCAGGAGCATCCCGGCGCCGCCAACCCCGAGTGCGTAGGCCGGATGCTCGGTCAGTCCCTGCACCATCCGATGGAGCTCGGCCACGGCCAGGGTGGCGCCGCCGGAGACGAGTAGCAGCCGACCCGACAGCCCGAGCAACGGATCGCGACGGCGGTCATCCATGGCCAGGACCGCCAACGCCCCACCCAGGATGATGAGCCCGATGGTGAACAGGGGCGCCACCTCCAGGTACCGGTCGGCCCGGCTGGGACCGGTCAGGTACCTCGCCACCAGAGCACCGCACAGGGCCAGCAGGCTGGGATGAGGTCGACGCCGAGCGCCGACCAGCGACCCCCAGCGAACCAGATCGGCGGCCACCCAGAGGAACGAAACCGCCACCAACAGGTGGGCCACCCAGAACGACCCGAACCGGGCGTGAGCGGGGAGGGCCCCGGTCATCACGAACATCGGCACCGCCGACAATCCGAAGCCGATCGCAATCCGCCGGTACCGTCCGGCCCGGTCGGCCACATGATTCGGCGTCGAATTGGCCCATGCCTGCCACAAACCGGATCGCCAATCGGCCGGGGTTGACCCGCCGGCGATCGGTCGGATGTCATCTTGGGGGAACCGCTCCGGTCGCCAAACATGGCGCGGCGGACGCCACAGTTTCTGTCTCACAATGAGGTCACCCAATTCTCGGCCGCAAGATTCCTTCCCGGCCACCAACGTCACGTATGGGAAGAATCGTGGCCAGGCTATGGAAAGGACTGGGGTTCCGTCAAATGGAACCTCGCAGAAGGGCGACAGCGGTGGTCGGACGATGGTCGGGCCGCCCAGAAGACACTCCGGCGAACCTAGATTGGAGCGGTGAACGGCCGGCCCATCTCGTTTCTCAGCTGGAATCTGGCGATGCTCGAGCGCTCCCAGGGGGCGCCGCGGGATTGGAACCAGGAGCACACCCAGGCCGAAGTACGCCGTATCGTGCTGGATCTGTCGCCCGATCTCGTCCTGCTCCAGGAGCTGCCCGGCGTCGTCCCCTACGTCGAAACCCATGACATGATTCGAGCCAATCCCATGTCGCACAGCGGCAATCTGGCCACCTTGGTCGGCCACGACCTCATGGAGGAGGAGCCGGCCGTCGAGGTTGTCCCCGGAGTTTCGGTACTGGTCACCTTTCGCCAGCGCGATGTGACGATCGCCAATGTTCATATGGCTCCGGGGCGGGCCGGGGCGGCAGCCCGGATCGAACAATTCCAGGCGGTTCTCGATGCCTGCCCAACCGCTGATCTGGCCATCGTCGGCGACACCAATACCCGGACCGGCGAGGAGCGGGCGATCGCCGACATCGGCTTGAGCGGCCCGAGACCACCGGCACCGACCTGGGATGGGCGGCGAAACCGATTCCGCGGCGAGACCGCCGGGTTTGTCGCCTATTTCACCCGGTACTTCATCAGCGATGGACTGGCGATCGAGGAGGCGAAGGTCCTGTCGGAGCCGGTGGTGATCGACGGCCTCCCGGGATTCCACCTCTCCGACCACTTCGCACTGGCGGGCAACATCGTCGCCGCCGACCGTCGACCAGGACGTCGATGAGGGCCGGACGGCCACAGAGGGTGTCGAAAGCCCTGATTGCATGACAAACTGATGACGTGACAGGTGGGGTGTCCGGCGGACCGAGCGATGACGTTCACGGCACCCTGCTCGGGATGAGCCACTTGGCCGATGTCCAGCCGGTCGAGCGAAACGCGGTCGGCGTCGTCTACAACGCAACCGACCTGAAGCTCGAGCGCCGGGTCACCGTCCATGTCCTGAAGCCGATGACCGGGGAAATGGCACGGATTCGTTTCGATCACGAGTGCAAGCTGCTCGGCCGCCTCTCGGCCCACCCCAATGTGATCACCCTCTACGACGCCGGCTTCACCAGCGGCGATCGTCCGTACCTGATCATGGAGCTGGTCGACGGGCCCGACCTCGCCATGCTGCTCGACAGCCGACATCGCCTCCCCTGGGAGGTCGCGACCGACATCGTGTTGCAGATCTGTACCGGCCTCGAGCAGGCCCACCGGGCTGGCGTCCTGCACCGCAACATCTCCCCGTCCAACATCCTCATGGCCGGCACCACCCCCAAGCTGACCGGCTTCGGGATCTCGGCCATGGCTGTCAGAGCCGACCCGACCGGGCTGGTCCATCGGGCACCCGAGGCGTTCGGCGAGGTCTGGAGCGAGCGCACCGACCTGTACTCGGTTGCATCGGTGCTCTACCAGATGATCGACGGCAACGCCCCGTTCTGGCGGCCGGGCGACGCAGCACCCGATGCCATTCGGCTCCGTGTCAGCCACGAGCGGGCCCCGACCCTGGATCCGGATCTCGTGCCGGCCCCGCTCGGGGTCTTCCTCTCGGCCGCATTGTCCAAGGACCCGCTCGATCGACCCCAGACCACCGACGAGTTCCTTCATGAGCTCGGTCTGATCCGGGAGGGTCGCACCACCGGGAGCATCCCGTCGGTCCTCCATGGAACGACGGGCCCGATGGCTGTACCGGCGTCGTTCCCGGCCCAACAGGAAAGCGAAACAGCAGGCGATGTGGGCTCGACCTGGTTCGATCCCGCGGCAACCGGCCCTCCAGCCGTAGGTGCCGAGGCGCCCATCGGCGGGGCCGAGGCCGGTTCGGACCTGCTCGGCTGGGCGCCGGTGGTCGCCGGCGCAACGACGGTCTCCTTGGACATGGCCGCCGGACCGCGGCAGGCTCGAACCGCACCGCCCCCGGCATCCCGTCGGCCCCCTTCGACGCCGATCGGTCCGGTCGGTCAGGCACCGGACCATGGACAATCGTCACCGGGCGGCCCGACCGACGGCGCCGAGGTTGGCGGCCTCGGAGCGGAAGCCGACGCAACCGCCGCCAACCCCTCCCGGTCGGTCTGGTCGGGTCCGCAGCCGGCGCAGGCGATCGTCGGTGAGAGTGTCGAGCCCGGCCGGGGAGCAGGGTCGGAAGCCACCGGCAGGCCCACCGCCTTCATGCTGGCCATGGCGTTGATCGCCGTCGGCACGATCGGGCTGGCCGCAGTGGTGGCCATGAGCGCACTGGATTCCGGTGACACCCCGGACGCGGCTCCGGTCCTGTCCGATCCCGATGAGCCGACCACCATCGAGGCCGTGGGGACCGACGGATCGATTGCGCCGACAACCGTCGGCGATGCCATGGCCGAGCCGACCACCGAAACGTCGATCACGACGACCGTTCCCGCCAGCACGGTCTCGACCACCATGCCCAGGACCGCGGTCCCGATGGTGGTCGGCGAGCCGGTGGAGGTGGCAACCAGGAGGTTGGCCGACGCCGGCTTCGAGGTACTGATCGTGGGCCGGAAGTCCGTCAACGCACAGCCCGGCACGGTGATCCAACAGAAACCCGACGGCAACGATCTCGTGGTGCTCCCGTTCACCGTCACCGTCTACATTCCCAAGGCGGCCAGTCTTCCGTCGATGGTCGGTCGCTCGGCCGATGCGGTCTGCCTCGAGTTGCAGGCGCTGACACTGACCTGCAACCGGGTCCAGCGCCACGACGCCCAGATCCCGGCCGGGACGGTCATCGCCAGTCAACCGGTGGAGGGAACCGAGTTCGTCGAGGGCTCGTCGGTCGAGGTGGCCGTTTCCCTCGGACCGGTCATGACCGTGGCGGTGCCTGCGCTGGCCGGATCGACCAGGGCGGAGGCCGAGACAACCCTCCTGACCAGCGGTTTTGTCGCTGTGGGGTTCGAATCCGAACCCTCGGAGTCGGTCCCGGTCGATCAGGTGATCGGCAGCAATCCTGCTGCCGGCACCTCGCTCGCCACCGATCAGACGGTCACGGTCCTGTTGTCAAACGGCCCGCCGGTGAAGGTGCAGCTTCCCGATGTGGTCGGGTCGACGTCGGCTGATGCCGAGGCCGCACTGAGCGGGATCGGGATGAATTCGTCGGTGGTCATGGTCGATGTGGCCGACGGTGATCCCAACATCGGCCTGGTGCTCACCATGGACCCAGGGGCCGGGGCCGAGGTCGATGCCGGCTCGACCGTGACCATCACCGTCGGGCGACCGCCGGCTGCGCCGGACGGCGCCTCCACGACGACGGTGACATCGGCGCCGCCGACCACGGCAACCAGCTCCACCGCCGGCTGACGGCGACCGGCGCCGCAGGGTCAGCCTTCCGACTGGTCGGCGTCGTCCTCGGCCAGCAGCCGGTAGATGGCCTTCCTGGCGTCGTTCAGGATCTGGTTTGCCGCTTCGGCCTGGGATCGGGAGCCGGCGGAGGCCACCTGGCGGGCCGCTGCGCCGAGCTGGAACATCGATCGCCGCAGGTCGGCGAAGGCGGCGCCGCCCTCACCAACGAAACGTTCCCAGGGGAGCGGCCCCTCGATGGAGGCCACGGCGGTGGCGCCGGCTTCGGTGAGGCTGAAGACGTTCTTGCCGTCCACCGACTGGCTGGCCAGGAGGCCCTCGTCGGCCAGGAGTTGCAGCGTGGGGTAGATCGACCCCGGGCTTGGCTGCCAGCCCCCTTCCGAGCGTTCCTCCAGCTCCTGCATGATCTGATAGCCGTGCATCGGCTGGTCGTTCAGCAGGGCCAGGACACCGATGCGGACATCACCGCGGCTGACCCGAGGGCGGCGCCGACCGCCACCTCGACGACCGCCCCGCCCCCGACCGCCGGGGCCCGGGCCTCGCCGGGGCCCACCGCGGTGACCAAATCGGCCACGCCCCCCGGGTTCGTGGTCCGAGCCGGGGAAGCCGCCCTCGGTCCGGTTGGGGCCGGCCGGGTCACCCTGAAGGTCGTCCTGCATCTGTTTTCTTGTTCTTCGTTGCGTTGTGTTGTGAATGTGTTTCATTTTCGGTCTTTCTCGAATCTGTGTACGGCGAGCCAACGCCGACCGAAACCGGCCTGGACAGTGGCTCTTGTCGTCTTGACATGCATATCACGATATATCGCGATACTGGAGACGACAACCCCAGTTCTGCGATTGGGGTTGCAAAACGGCAGCGCTACCTACAATCATCGACAGGCGGGTGGAGTCGGCCCCTTCTCTCGGAGGTCGCCGTCATGGCCGATCCACGCCCCATCCACCCCACTGCGAACGTCGCCGGCGATGCGTCTTCGACGTCCAGGTCGAGCCTCGACGACGGCCCCGTAGCGGCCGTCGATGAGGTGGCAGGTGGAGGCGGTCGGCGCATGGGCAGGATGTGGCTGGCCATTGGCGCCGCAGGAGCCCTGGTGGTGACCGCCCTCGCGGTTGGTCCGGCCTCGGCTGAGGATCCGGTCGTCGAGATGGCCGGAGCGACCGCCCTGACCTCGGCCGACGAGGAAACGCCCGCCGACGCCGACGAGGGTGCATCCGATGCCACATCGGATGGCCAAGCAGCGGCTGCGCCGTCGGAGGAAGGCGAGACTGGCGAACAGGACACCCCCGACGATGCAGCGGCGGACGGCCAGACACCGGCCGAGGATGACGACGACACCACCACCGGAGACGATGCGGCGGAGAACGGGACCGATGCCGACAACCCGGCCGAGGAGCCGGCAGACCAGCCGAGTGAGGACGAGCCGACCGACGCCTCAGAGGACGACGGCTACGAGGACGGGACCGAGGGCGGTGACGAGGATGCAACCGATGACGAGGACGGGACCGAGGAAGCCGCCGAGGACGAGACGCAGGATGACGAGAACGCCGAACCGGCCATCGTGTTCCCCGTCGTCGGGCCGACCAGCTACGTCGACACCTGGGGAGCCTGCCGGGGTTCGGGCTGTTCGAGGGGCCACAAGGGAGTCGACATCTTCGCCCACAAGCTGGCGCCGCTGGTGGCGGCAGCGGACGGCGTGATCAGTTTCGATCGCCGCAGCGCCATGGGACTGTCCGGCAACACCGTCATCATCACCGACGACAACGGCTGGCGGTACCTGTACATCCACCTCAACAACGATTCACCGGGGACCGACGACGGCTCCAACCCCCAGGGCTGGATCCTGCCGAACCGGCTGCGGGTCGGCGACCGGGTCGAGGCCGGCGATGTCATCGGCTACCTCGGCGACTCCGGCAACGCCGAGACCACCCCGGCCCACGTGCATTTCGAGCTGCATCGCCCCGGTGTCGGTGCCATCAACCCCACCCCCGCAGCCCTGCTGGCACAGCGGGAAGGGCGGGTCGTTCCCGTCGTCGGGCTGGCCTCGACCGCCGAGGGCAGGGCCGAACACGGTCCCATCGTCTCGGCCTGGTACCAGGCGCTGCTCAAGCGGGCGCCTACCGACGCAGAGCTGTTCGCCTGGACCGATCGGTTCGACATCGGCTTCGCCACGACCGACGATCTGATCGCCGATCTGACGATGGCCAAGCCCCGCCGGGACGCAGCAGGCAACGTGGTGCGGGCGTTCCGGGTTTCGCTCAATCGGACCCCGACGCTCAACGAGATCCGGCTCTGGGAGGAGGCGTTCCGCAACGGCACCGATCTGGAGGCGATGAGCGAGACCCTGATCGGCAGCACACCGTTCCGCGACCAGTATGGCGAGCTGTCCGACGCGGAGTTCGTCAGGGTGATCTACCGCAACGCCGTCGGGGTCGACCCCTCGGAGAAGCGGCTCGACGACTGGCTGCAGCTGTTCGCCGAAGGTGCGCCCAGGTCGGAGCTGCCCGCCTACTGGGCCGATTCCTACAGCGTCAAGAACTCGACCTGGCACGGCTTGGAGGTCATCCAATCCTTCCGGGCCGGCCTGGACCGGATGCCGAGCGACGAAGAGTACGGCCAATGGGTGGCCCACCTCGACGGTGGCGGCTTGATCCCCGACGTGGTCGACGCCATTCGGCCCGACTGACCGCCCGAGAGATCCGAAGCCGCCGATCAGCGTCGGCCGAGACGCCTGGATCGTCGCGGCCGCAGTCCGTCAATGGGGCAGAGCTGAGTCCGGCGCCGCAGGCATCGAGAAGTGGTCGATGGTGTGGTGTCGGCTCGGCAACGTCGCCGCCGGTTGTTTCGTTCCGATCGGACCCACTGCGCCGCCGGGATTGTCAGCGGCAGCGGTTGACCAGGCGGCCGAGCCCCTCGATGGTGGTGACCAACTCGTCGCCCGGCTTCAGGTATTCCGGCGGGTTCCGGGCCGCCCCGACACCACCCGGTGTCCCGGTGGCGATCACATCGCCCGGGTCGAGGGTCATCACCCTGCTCAGGTCCGACACGATGTCCACCGCATTGAACACCAGGTGCGAGGTGTTGCTCTCCTGTTTCACCACGCCGTTGACCGTGGTCGAGAGGGCCAGACCGGAACCGTCTCCGACCTGATCGGCGGTCACCAACGACGGCCCAAACGGAGTCAGACCCTCGAAGGTCTTTCCCGCCAGGAACTGGGTGGTGCGGCGCTGCCAATCGCGGACCGATACGTCGTTCAGCACGCAGTACCCGGCAATGGCGGCCAACGCCGCCGCGCCGGACACGTTGCGGACGCTGCGACCGATGACCAGGGCCAGCTCACATTCCCAGTCGATACTGGTCGAGACCTCGGCCGGCGGGAGCACGATGTCGTCGTTCGGTCCGACCAGGGCCCTTGCGTATTTGGCGAAATAGGTCGGATGGCCCGGTACCTCACGGCCCATCTCGGCGATGTGATCTCGGTAGTTCACCCCAACGCAGACGAGCTTGTCCGGCTTGGGCACCACCGGCGCCAGATCGGCGTCGACAACCGCAACGGTCGCTCCCCCGTCGGCAGTGGCGGCAGCGGCCAGACCGCCATCGGCGGTCAGGACCTCCTTGACGGTCGGTGCGTCGAGGAGCACGATGGCATCGCCCTCGATCCTCCCGGCCCGGGTGCCGCCTTCATGGCGGATGGTTACCAGCTCCATAGCCCGGTCATGATACTGGGCCGACTGCGGTGCCCTATCATCGTTGGTCCCATGGGCAACAAGATCACGGCGTCACTGGCGGCAAAGGGTGGGCACTTCCGACGAGCCGGAACCGATCTCCACCACATCGAGCTGGGGCCCGGTCCGGTGCTCGAGTCCCAGTGGCGCAGCGCCGGGCTGACGATTCCCGACCTGGTGGAGATGCGCCGGTACCGCCTCGGCCGGGTGCGACGCCAGCTCGACGAGCTCGGCTACGACGGGATCATCCTCATGGATCCGATGAACATCCGCTACGCGACCGACACCACCAACATGCAGGTCTGGGTCATGCACAACGCCTCCCGCTACGCCTGGGTCGGCGCCGACGGTTCGGTGATCGTCTGGGAGTTCTACGACTGCGAGTTCATGTCGGGCCACAACCCGCTGGTCGACGAGGTACGGCCGGCGGTCGGCTTCACCTACTTCCTGGCCGGACCCCGCTACGAGGAGAAAGCTCGGCAATGGGCCGACGAGTTCCTCGACGTCATCGCCGAACACTGTGGACCGGGCGCTCGGATCGCCATCGATCAGTGCCAGTACCTTCCGTACCGGTTCCTGGAGGACGGTGGCGTGTCGCTCGGCTCGGGCCAGGAGGTCATGGAGTTGGCTCGGACCATCAAGAGCCCGGACGAGGTGGCGGCGATGCGGTGTGCGGTCCATGCCTGCGAGGCGGCCATGGCCGAGATGTACACCGGCTTCGAGCCGGGGCTGACCGAGCGGGAGCTCTGGGCCATGCTCCACGCCGGCAACATCAAGCGGGGCGGCGAGTGGATCGAAACCCAGATCTTGGCCTCCGGTCCCAGGACCAACCCATGGATGCAGGAGGCCAGCAGCCGGGTGATCCAGCCCGGGGACATGGTGGGCTACGACACCGACCTGGTCGGACCGTACGGGATGATGGTCGACATCTCCCGGAGCTGGATCGCAGGCGGAGCCACGCCGACGGCGGCCCAGCGCAACACCCACCACCTCGCCCTGGAACAGATCCAACGCAACGGAGCCCTGTTGCGGCCGGGGACCACCTTCCGGGAGCTGACCGAGCGGGCCTGGAGCCCACCTCTGGAGGACTACCGCCACTACTGTGTGCTGTTCCACGGTGTCGGCCAGTGCGACGAGTACCCCGAGATCGTCTTTCCCGAGCAATGGGACGACGTCGGCTTCGACGGGGTGCTCGAGCCGGGCATGGTCCTGACCTGCGAGGCCTATGTCGGCGACCGTCACGGCTCGGCCGAAGGGGTGAAGCTGGAGGAGCAGTTCCTGGTCACCGACTCGGAACCGGAACGGCTGAGCCGCTTCCCCATCGATCTGGTGCCCTGATCTTCCGGTGGTCCGCCCGGCCATGGTCTGAAAGGCCTAAAGACATGGGCCGTTTGCCCGATAGGAGGAGGTCAGGGGCACGAGTTCAGCTCTGCGTCCCGACGGACATGCCGGTTGTGAAAGGACGCCTCCGATGTCGCTTCGATCGAACCCCCGCAACAGCCGGCCGAACCGCCCCGGCGCCCTGATCCTGTGCGCAGTGGTGGTCCTGGCGACGGTGGCGGCCGCACCTTCGGTTTCGTTGGCCCAGGCCGGCCAGATCAGTATCGAGAAGTCGACGAACGGCGTGGATGCCGACGCCGCCCCCGGCCCCGCCGCCACGCCCGGATCGGCTGTCGAATGGCGCTACGTGATCACCGTGACCGGTTCGACGACGCTCTTCGACCTGATCGTCAGCGACAGCTCCGGGGCGGTGCCCAGCTGCGATATCGATGGCGATGGCGGGTTCGACGGAACCCATATCCACCCCGGCCCGGTCGAACCCGGCCAGTCGTTCACCTGCACCGCGTCCACCACCGCCCATGGCGCCGGCAACGGCACCTTCAGCTCGACGGGCATCGTGAAGGCCTTCGATTTCGACGGAGCCGGCCCGTTCGAGGCCGCAGACCCATCGCACTACAACGTGGCCGCCCCGCCCCAGGTTGCGCCGAAGGTGGCCATCCAGTCGCTGGTGAACGGCGTCGACGCCGACGTTTCACCCGGTCCCTATGTGGCCGAGGGCAGCACGGTGCTGTGGACCTATGTGGTGACCAACACCGGCAATGTGCCGCTGTCGTCGATCGTGGTGAACAACAGCGTCGGCCTGGCCGTCGACTGTGGGGCCGGCGGCAACCTGATCCCGGGCCCGTTGGCCCCCGGAGGCTCGGTGACGTGCACCGGCACGACCCCGGCGGCCGGGTCGGCGGCCGGTCTGCAGACCAACGCCGGATCGGTCAAGGCCGAGGCGATCGATCCAACCACCGGGGCCACGCTCGGCAGCACGACCGCCGCCGACGCCATCAACTACACCCCGGTGCAACTCCCGGGTGTCCTGGCCTTCACCGGTCCATCGAACGCCCTGTCCCTTGCCATCGCCGGCTCCGCCTTGGCGCTGCTGGGAGCGGGATCGTGGCTGGCCGGCACCGGCCTGGCCCGGCGCCGCAAGGCGGCGATCAACGCCGCTGGGCAGTAACCGAACCGCAAGCGCCGACACCGCCGTGACCAACACTGCGGTGACCAAGACTGCGGTGACCAACACTGCGGTGACCGAGACTGCGGTGGGGTGAGCGAGGCCGTCCCGGTCCGGCACCACTGACCGGTCCCTGATTCTGTTTCAATGACCCCCAGCCCAAGGGCTGGGGGTCATTGGCGTTCCGGTGCACCGACCCGATGAGGGCGAGGCGGCCGGTCCTTCGGGTGACCCGCCGCCATGCGGGCAACGAGCCCCGCAAGGGGCGGGGAGCCCAACCGGGAATTCGTCTCCGGGCAAGCGTGCCCAACCAGGGTGAACCAGTGGGTCAAACCGCTTTGAGCACCCATCCATCTTTGGGTGAGTCCACCCTTCGACAGCCATGTTGCGGTCCGTACTTTCGGCTTTCGAAAGGCGGATTCGAATGGCTACCACTACCACCCCCACCGGAACCCCTGCCGAGCACAGCATCGGCAACTCGACAACCTCAGCGGCGTCGACCACAAGCAAGCGACGGAGGCGACGGCGTCTCGCTCCTTCCATCGCAGGGCTGGCGTTGACCGCATCCACACTCGGTGTGGCAGCGGTGTTCGGCGCAACCGCCGCTTCGGCGGCACCGATCGACCTCGACGAGGACGGCCGCTGGGGGCCGGTCGAGGACTGGCCGATGGTCGGCATCCACTCGGCCCTCGACAGCAATGGCCGGGTCGTGACCTACGGCACCAATCCCGACGGCACGCAGACCGGCCAGTTCATCTACGACATCTGGACCCCGAATCCGTTGGCGGCGGCCGGCCACAACACCTTGGCCAACACCACCAACACCGACATCTTCTGCAGCCTGCAGCTCAACCGGGCCGACACCGGCGACATGATCCTGTTCGGCGGCGACAACTGGCTCGGCAACGTCACCAACAACCGCGGCAACCCCGACATCAACAGCCTCGATGCGGCAACCGGGCAGCTGAGCAGATTGCCCGGCATGAACCGGTCCCGGTGGTATGCAACCGGCACCACCCTCCCCGACGGCTCCATCTACGTCCAGGGTGGGCTCGACGGCGAGGACCGGCCCGAGCACTGGACCCCGGAGGGCGGCTCCCGCCTGCTGGATCTCGACACCACCGGTCTCGACTGGTACTACCCCAGGAACTTCGTGGTCCCCGACGGCCGCATCTTCGGCATCGACGCCCTTGGCCACATGTACTTCATCTCCGAGCAGCTCGACGCCCTCAACGTCGTCGGTCAGCTACCCCCCGACTATCGAGGGATCAATGCAACCGCGGTGATGTACCAGCCGGGCAAGATCCTCTTCTTCGGCGGCCCGACCAACAAGTCGGTGACCATCGACGTCACCAACGGCAACCCGATCGTCACCCCCAGCGGCCAGCTGAGCTCGGTCCGCTACTGGGTCAACGGCACCCTGTTGCCCGACGGTCGGGTTCTGGCCACCGGCGGCTCGACCAAGGATTCGACCGCCTACTTCTACGACCCGATCGGGACCTACGGCTCCAACACGACGGCCGAGATCTGGGACCCGGCAACCGGCCAGTGGACGGTCGGCGACGAAGCCGTTGTTCCCCGCCTCTACCACTCCACGGCGCTGCTGCTGCCGGACGGCCGGGTGCTGTCGGCCGGTGGCGGAGCTCCGGGCCCGATCGTCAACACCGACGCCGAGCTCTACTCCCCCGACTATCTGGTGGCGGCCAATGGTCAACCAACACCCCGAATCCAGATAACCGGCGTATCGAACACGGAGGTCACGGCGGGCAACCAGCTCGACATCAACACCTCGAACGGTGCGGCTGTGGCCAGGGTGACCATGGTCAAGAGCGGCTCGGTGACCCATTCGTTCAACATGGACCAGCGTTTCGTCCAGCTTCCCTACGTGACCGACGGGAACAAGGTGAGCGCCTTCCTGCCGACCAACGATGCCACCATCACGCCCGGCTACTATCTGGTGTCGGTGCTCGACGAGAACGACATCCCGTCGGAATCGCAGCTGGTCCACGTCAAGATCCCGTCGCCGAACGAGATCAACAGCGCCATCGACGGCCAGGTCGTGCGGCTCTACCAGGCCTACTTCCTGCGCAATCCGGACCAGGGTGGCTTCATCTTCTGGCGCCGGAGTCTGCTGAACGGCATCGGCCTGGCCGACATCTCCGACTTCTTCGCCCAGAGCCCCGAGTTCATCGCCCGCTACGGCAATCTGAGCAACGAGCAGTTCGTCGACCAGATCTACGGCAACGTGCTCGGTCGTCAGGCCGACGCCGGCGGGCGGGCCTACTGGCTCGGCCAGCTCGGCGCCGGTGTGACCCGGGGCCAGGTCATGCTGGCCTTCTCCGAGTCGAACGAGTTCACGACCAAGACCGGTACCGGTGCCCCGTACGGCGGCGCTCCGAACGTGCCGGTCAACAATCCCCCGGCCCCGGCCCCGCCTACGCGGCCGAGATCCGGCGACTGTATCTCGGCTACTTCCTCCGGGAGCCGGATGCCGACGGACTCGCCTACTGGGCCACCCAGCGTCAGGCCGGCGTGGTGCTGGCGGTGGTGTCGGAACAGTTCGCACTGTCGAACGAGTTCCAGGCCCGATACGGCCAGGCTGACAATGCGGCCTTCGTCGATCTGGTGTACATCAACGTGCTCCAGCGGCAACCGGACGCCGAGGGCCGTGCCTACTGGATCCAGCAGCTTGGCGCAGGCATGACCCGGGGCGAGCTGATGACCGGGTTCACGGAGTCGGCGGAGTTCGTGGGCAAGGTCGGCTGATACCCGACGGGGCCCTCCACTGACGGACCACAACAGAAAACGGAGACGGACGCCCCGGGGTTTGCCCAGGGCGTCCGTGCCGTTTTGTATGGAGGCGGCGTCAGGTGCGCTACCCCCAGCAGGACCTGCTGGCGTTCCACGGCCTGGTGCCGTCCCGCTGCCAGGTGATCAGCGCCGCTTCGTCCTGTTGGGCCGGGGTTGCCAGGTGGGCCTGGTTCACGCCGTAGCGGGCCTTGTGGCCGTAGCCTGCCCAGCTACCGGTCAGGAACTGGTAGGCCCCACGGGCCGAGGAAGCGGGGTTGGCTGCGGTGTAGTTGCCCCTCGACTCGCAGTGGCGAATGGCGATCAGCACGCTGGGCACGCTGACCCCGTTGCCGGTGTCGACCCATCCGCTTTTGGCCGCAGTGGTGGGGGCAGCCGTCGTGGGCGGGGCGGTGGTCGGCGGCATTGTCGTCTCGGGAGCCGTCGTCTCCTCCGGAGCCGAGTCCGCAGTGGTCTCCGCTTCGGGCTCGGTCGCGTCGGCGTCGGCGTCGGCCGTGGTCGTGTCGATTGCAGGTTCGGCGTCATCGGCGGCGGCCACTTCGGCCGACGTGGTCGCCTCCTCCGAGGTTGTGGTCTCCTCCTCGGCGGCAGAGCTCGGCGGCTCGGTTGCCGCCGGCGCCTTGGTCGTGGCCGGGCGGGAGGTGGTCGGCGGACGGGAGGTGGTCGGTGCGGCGGTTGAGCTGGACGACGTTGCCGCCCGGGCCGCTTCCATACGGTCGGCGAAGGACATGATCGCCGATCCCTCGCTCAGGCTGTTCTCGGCTCCGGCCAGGGCCGCCTCGGTGGCCAGGGCGAGCCGGGACTTGTCGGCTGCCGATGACTCACCGGTTGCCTCGGCGACCTCCTGAAGCGAACTGGCCGACGGCGAGTAGGCAACCTCGTTTCCGAGTTCCTGCTCGTCGTCTGACGACGCAGCCACGGCGTAGCTCTCGTCGTCGCCGTCGGGGATGACCAGCAACAGGCTCGATGCCAGCGCCAGCAGCGCCAGCATCATCACCTTCTTCCGTGGGTTCCCGACGATCGTGTCGTCGAGGCGCTCCGCCAGGCCGTACTTGGGCCGCGTCGAAGTAGGGGTTTGTTCGATGTCGCCTAACATTCGGCTTCATGCTCCTTGCTCGGCTCCGCCGGCCGATCCAGAAAGGTTTGGGACTGGGTAGTTTCCGTCTACTCGGGTGGAGTAGTGGGACCGGGCTTGCTTGTCACGAGCGACAACCATAGCCACATTACGGACACGTTACACAACCCGTCGTGACGAACGTCACAAAGGCCTGCCACATCCGGATATCCGTGGCGCTCATCGATCGTCATCATCGGCTTTGCAACCTCGCTCCACAGCATGGCTATCTTGCATCCATCGGATCCTAGTTCGCGTCCATGAGCCGAACGGCCCATAGGCGAATAAGCCCAAGGGCTGATAGCACGCCGAATCGACCACCAGTACAGCCGGGAGCGGCCGACACGGCCACAACCGCAGCGGCCGGCGACGGCGGCCGAGAACCACTAAAATCTTCTGATGACCGCTGCCGAACCCTTCTACGTCGCCTGGGACGGCAGCCGCTACACCGGCATTCCGCCCGACGGGTGGTATCTGGCGGTGGACAATCGTTGGTGGCCGCCGCAGGACATCATCGACGGCGGCGCCACCAGGACCGACGACCCGCCCTCCGCCAACGCACCCGAGTCCGACCAACCGTCGGAGAGCCGCCCCCCAACCCCATCCGACCGGCCACGCCCACCGGCAACCGCGGTGCGGCCCGAGTGGGCCCCCATCAGCGCCGATGGCCCGAATCGAGGGGAAAGCCAGGGGCCTGAAGGGGCGCCGGGCCCTCCCGACCCCGGCGTCCCCGGGGGGCCGAGCGGCGGGCAGGTCGGGCCCCGTCGGAGAGCGAGCGGTCAAGGCCGACGGCACCGCATCAGGCCGGGCTTTCTGATCCCCATCCTGATCTTCGTCCTGTTCCGGTGCGCGGCCGAGTCCGACCAATCATCTGCGCCGGACTTCCAGCCCTCGGCGACGGTGGTCAGCACGATCCCGCCGACCGTCTCCGCAACCACCGAAGACCCGGGCTCGTTCACCGTCGAGAGGGACGGCCTGGAGCTTGCCATCACCGGCTGCGGTCCGACCTCGATCACCGGGCAGGTCCGGAATGTGGGCGACCGAACCGCCTCTTTCGAGGCAGAGATTTCCGTTCTTGCCGCAAATGACGAGGCATCTGGTGCTGCAATAGACTCAACGGTGGTCGTGCCGGTGCGAACACTCATTCCAAGTGAATCGCAGTCGTTCAACCGGATGCTACCCGACGAGATTTCCGAACCTATAGCCTGTGAGTTCGTTGCGGCGACGACCGTTATCGAATAGGAACGTCGTTGCGGAACGGCAGCACTACGGAATGGGACTCGGCCGGGCAGGGCATGGACCGGCCGAACGTAGCGGCACCTCCCCCTATCACGACGCCCGCTTCTCGAGTGCCAACCGGGCCGGCGGGCCGGCGGACTTCGTTATGGCCGCCCCGAGGCCGCCGCCGATCCCGCCCGCCGGGGTCCAACACCGTGGCGCCGGTCGGCACGGATCCCCGTCTTGCGGTGGACCGGCACGGCACGGCCCGACGCGCCCGGTGGTCCGACGACGGCCCCACCCGTCGGT
Organism: uncultured Acidimicrobiaceae bacterium; assembly: GCA_947259095.1. GTDB lineage: Bacteria > Actinomycetota > Acidimicrobiia > Acidimicrobiales > SZUA-35 > JAHELU01. The sequence goes on from CAMYLA010000072.1 coordinate 23,087, forward strand.
GGCAATTGGCGGATCGTGAACGGGCGGCGACCGCGACGAGCCGGCGGTGGCCAGCCGGATCGAACGGTCCCGGACCTGCACCGCGGGGACCAATGTTCACCGCCGGCGGCCGGGGTCGGCCGGCCCGGTGGTCGACCGCCACCTGGCTGCGCTCGGTCCGGACCGGCCGGTCCGGCCGGTCCGGTGGTGCTGTCGTCGTGAGGTGATCGGACTCCTGGTCGACTCATCCCCTTCTTTGGCCCGCAAGGAGCGCGGCAGGGCATATTCTGCCTGGTCAGGGCGTTGCAAGGCCGCCGACGACAGATGTGTCTGGTCGCGGTCACAAGGCCAGGTGCCGCAGGAAGTGATCGAGCCCGAACACCTGTGATCGATGCGACCGAGGTCCGATGGCCGGGTCCTGAGCCAGACGTCCGGTGGTACCGCCGCTGGACGGGGTGGGGCCCGAGGTTCCGGGCTTTGCCGTCCCGGCATCGGGTACGTCGAACATGTCGGCAACCACGTCATCCCCGGATCCCCGGTCTGCGTTGCGCCCGGCCGATGGCGTCACCCGGCCCGGCGTGCCTCGAGGCCAACGGCCACGACCGGGCGACCTGATGGAGAGGAACTGCGCAGCCGACTCGATGGACTCTGAGCAGAATCCGGGCTCGGTAACCGCAACTCGGTGACCGGTTGATCTTCTTCCTCCGCCCGGTTCGACGGTATTTGCAGAATCCAGGTCGGTTGCGGAACCGCCACCAACCCTCGGCGGATGGTCCATGCGGGCCAGTGGACACGATCCAGATCGCAGCCGCTTCCGCCCGGACATGTCGTGTTGCCCGGATTGACTCGTTCCCAGCGGAAGCCATCGGGACCTGATCCGGTTTTGCATGACGAGCCATTGACAGATTGGGTCGCAGACGGCAGGTCACGGGCAACCGGGAGACTGGGTAGCGTTCGGCGCTCTGCACATCGACCCCGCTGGACTGGTACTCGTCGCCGCGGCGATGTTCGTCGCCGCAGCCGAGGGAAGGCGACAGGGTCAACTCGCCCATCCAGAGCCCGACGGGTTCCGGGTACCGTCCGGTCAGCAGAAGGGGGAAGGGGTGCACAGTGGCTGAACAGGTCCCTGCGGGGTGGTATCAGGACCCGCGGACAGTCGGTGGCCGGCGTTGGTGGGATGGCACGCAATGGACGAGCCACACGATGCCTCCGACTCCGACGGTCCCTCCCCCGCCGCAACCCGATGCCCCAGTGACGGCGGCGGGCGAGCCCGGCCATGACCCGGGCGGTCGACGCAGCGGCGAGCGAGGATGGTGGGCCAGGAAGCGGGTCATCATCCCGGTTGGTCTGCTCGGTCTGACCCTGCTGGGAGGTCTGGCCGATCAAGGTGCAGAGGCCGACAACCAGCAGATTGCGGCAGAGCCGACCGACACGACCACCCTTTCCTTTGTGGCAACGACATCGACCAGCGTTGTGACGACCTCGCTGTCGACCACGACGCCAGTACCGTCGACGACCGCCACACCGGCAACCGCAACCAAGCCACCGACGACCACCAGGACGGCATCGGAGCGGGCCACCGTGGCGTCGGCGGCAAACGAAGCCCCTGCCACCAGCTCGAAGCAGCAGGCATCGAGCCCGACGGCACCAACCACGCAGGCCACCCAGCCTCGAGCGTCAGCGACGGCCTCCCCGGCGACAACCGCAACGACGGCGACGACGACAAGTCCGCCGACGACGGCCCCGGCAACGATGTCGACGACAACAACAACCAATGCGACCACCGCTGCAGCACCGAGCTGTGATCCAAATTACAGCGGCTGTGTGCCCATCGCGTCGGATGTCGACTGCGCCGGTGGGAGCGGCAACGGACCGGCCTACGTGCAGGGGCCGGTCCGGGTGATCGGCACCGATGTCTACGGTCTGGACCACGACAACGACGGGGTCGGCTGCGAACAGCGGGACTGAGCCGGCGACGGTCAGAGGGTGGCGGAGTCGATCGGTGCGATCAGTGGCAGCTGCCAGGTCGGCAAACGGACCACCCCGGAGACCGTGGAACAGCCCGCATAGCGGAGGGCCACCGATCTGGACGCCTACAGTTGCGGGAGCATGTCCGGCGCGACACGATGAGGTGGCTCACCGGGAGTGTCGGAGTAGCACAACCAAGCGAGTCGCCAGGCCAGTCGATCGATAGGAGAACCATCCATGGCTGAACCCAAGACGGTCCTGGTGACCACGGCGCAGGAGCGGTTCACGTCGTGGACGAGCGATGTGCTCGTCTACACGGTCGTGCTGAACCTGTTCGTCGAGTACGCCGACGCCATCGTCATCGACTCGTTCACGATCTCGCTGTTCACCGCAGCGGTGCTGAAGGTGTTGCTCGACCTCCTGACGCTCGCCGAGCATCGCGTCAGCCACTTCTTCGGCAAGTTCAACAAAGTCCTCGGGTTCCTCTCGATGTGGGCGGTCTTGTTCCTGTCGAAGTTCGTCATCCTCGAGGTGATCGACGTCATCTTCGGTGATCACGTCTCGCTCGGGAAGTTCCTCGACGTTGTGCTCCTGGTACTCAGCCTGATGATCGTCAGGGCGTTGGTCGACAAGGCCTACGACTCGCTCGGTGTCGAGGACCAACCCGAACCCGCAGCGGCCGAGCCGTCGCCCGAGGGCTGAGTTCCGAGCCGAGCGGTCCGAGATGGCGGGCTCGGCGGCGGTGGAGAAGAACGCCCGGCAATCCACGGGAATTCTGAACGAAACGTTCTCCTTGTTGTGGTTTGTCAGGGCTCGTCCTGCAGCTCGGTCAGTTGGCTGAGGTGGGCCGTTGCCTGAATCAGGTCTGGCCGGTTTGCGGCCTGGCTCTGCTGCCAGTCGGTCAGGACGAGATCCGGCCCGGTCTGCCACGTTCGACCGGTTGCGGGGTCGGTGACGTCGTAGTCGACGAAGCCGGCCTTGTCGGTCAGCATCACCCGCCACGAGAGGTGGTAGCCCTCCTCGGTCCAGCGGATGTTTCCCGACTTCCGGGATGGGCGCCAGAGCAGCCAGGCGACGATGGTCAGATCGAAGACCGCCCCGCCCCAGCTGGCGAGGTAGGCCACCGCAGGCTCGTCGAGAAGTCCGCCGATCAGCGGGACTGCGGTTCGGTCGGCAAACCACAATTGCAGCGGCTGGGCTCGCAAGAGCCATTCGGTGTTCAGCTTGGCCAGACCGGCGAACAGGTACACCGCAGCCAACTGCGCCCGAAGCGTCCAGACGATCCATGCCGCCACGGTCGGATTCGACGTCGTACGCCCGGTGGCGGCATCGATCGACCAGTGATGGTGGACCGGTAGCAGCAGAAGCAGGATGGCGGCGAGGGTGAGGAACCAGTAGTGGTTGAGGTAAAGGGTGGCCTCGATGAGCTCGGTGTAGCTGAACCCGACGATGAACAGCGCCGTTGCCAGGCGGTGCCGATAGCCGGCGGCAATGGCCAGTCCCTCGATGGGATGTCGCTGCCGGTTGGCGGCTTCGACTACGGCCGCTTGGCGATGATGACGCCGAATCCAGGCCGTTCGGCCTGCAGCTGGAACGGCTCGGTCTCGGCGAACCCGAGTTGATCGAGGATCGTCTTGACGTCGAGAATGGTCAGCAGCGTCGAGAACCGTTCGAACTTCAGGATTTGACCGGTGGGGAGCTTGAAGTCGACCCGCCAGTGGCGGGCGTGCGATTCGGTGGTGACCTGCTCCCAGATCGACGCCGCCCCGCTGACCACCCGCCCGTAGTCCTCCTGCGGCAGGTCGAGGCGCCAGGGAGCGTCGACGTGGAGGAAACCACCCGGACGCACCTTCTTTGCGATCTGCGTCAGATAGCCGGCGATGGTGGGCAGGGAGGTGACGTCACGGCCGCCACCCCAGGTGTTGGCGTAGGCCAATGAGTTGCCCCGGCACATGACGTAGTCGTAGGTCTGCTGGACGTCGCGCAACTGGGCCCAGTCGAGGCGCATCGAACCAACCCCGCGGCCCAGGTCGGTGCCGAGCGGCGGAGCCAGTCGGCCGACGTCGAAGTGCTTGCGCTTGGCACGCCACGCCAGGATCGTGAGCATCTCGATGTCGGCGTCGGTGCAGTGGACCTGTAACCCGGGGAGTGAATCGGTGTCCATCGCCAGATCGAAGGCGGGGAATCCCGTGCCGGCGGCGCAATCGAGCAGCCATCGAACGCCTCGCTTGCGAACTTCGGCCGCAACGCTGTGGATCAGCTTCCACCGGCCGCTCCCGGTCACCGGGCTGGACGACGAGCGATAGACCGCGTCGAGGTAGCTCCCGTAGAGCTGGGCGAATTCCTCGTGGGTACCCCATGCGCTGTCACGGCAGAGGGCCTTGCGGCCAACGGTCACCCGGCCTCGACCCAGGAGAGCACCACGCCGTCGCCGTCGGCGAGAATGGTCCCGCCGGCACCGAGCGAGACCACCAGTTCATCGGGACGAACCCGGTCGGCGGCCCACTCCCGCTGCCGACCGGCCGGCGGATAGGCGAAGGCACGGGGAGACGACGCCGACCGGGCGTTGAGTGTCAGGGTGAATTCGACCCCACCGGCGACGCGGAACTCGCCGAACTTGATGGGCCAGACCTGCCTGCCCCGGGGGAACGGATACTCGAAGCTCAGCCGGACCCGGGCCTCCTCCACATGATCGTTGTCGAACTCGAAGACCCCATCGTCGTGCAGCGTGCTCTCGTGGGTGATCATCCGTTGCCCGGCGGCGATGAGATGGTTGTAGGCCAGGACCGGCTGCGGCCCGGCCTCCAGCAGCGCACGCAAGCGGTCACGATCCATGGGGATGATGTCGCGGAACAGGCAACTCGGATCCTCGTAGGCATCGCCAAGGCCTCGATTGGAAGTGGTGAACACGATTCGTGCACCGGCCGGCAGGTCGCCGTCGTACTCCTGCGACACCTTGATGACCAGGTGGTCGGCGTCGGCCTCCGGCGGGTCGTTCACCTCGACCCGGTAGCTCAGCCGATCGAGCAATCTGGGGAATCGGGAGGCGAGATACGACCGACGAATCTCGACGTAGGCCCGCTCACGGTCCTCGGGCGACAGCCCGTCGAAGCGGGTCACGACCGATCGATACTCCGATGGGCTGCGGGTCCCCCGGGTTGCCTCCCATGCCTCGTAGACGTGGGGATCGTCGAGCTCATCGGCCAGGAGCCGTACAAAATCGGGCCGGTTGGGAACGGATCCGTCAAGCCACCGGGTGAGCGTTGTCCGGTGCAGCGTCTGCTCCGTGACCGCGTTGGCCCGATCAAAGGCCTTGCGCAAATCCCGATGATCGTGGGCGGACAGCGCCTGGACAAACTGGTTGTGCGCCTGGGCCATGCACGCTCCTCACCGAGATGTGCAGGAGTCTAGTCCGGTGAATCTCGCTGTTGCACGGATCTGAGCTGCTACAACATGCGTGAAGCTGCGTCCCCATCTCTGCGCTCAATTGTGCGCAAATCTCAATGTTGTGCGCATTGTGCTGCGCAGCACTTTGGTACTACTATCACGAGTGAATCCCAGCCGGATCATGCCGGATGGGTGACACGCAACGACGCATGACCACCCCACCGGCCCGGCTCGAGGACGGAGGCTGCAGGAGGGAGGTCAAGATGCTGTCGATTGTCCTGACTATTGCGTTTGTCATTGTCATCGGGCTGTTCATCACCGCCATTCTGCTGTCGATGCTCGAGAACCAGCGATCTCAGCGCCGCCGGATCGGTCAGTTGGCCGGCGAGCTGGAGGAGCTTCGCCAACGGCTCTTGACCACCAAGGAACGAGAAGAAGAGGCGATCCACCGGCGCGAGACCGAAGCGCACAATCAGCGGCTCAGAGAACTGTACGAACACGGTGGCTGCTGATCTTGCCCCTTGCCGAGCCGCAGTCCCATGGCCCAGCCTGATTCAGTCGGTCGGATTTGTGGACCCATAGGCGGGACGCACGGCTTGGTGTGGTGGCTCGGACATCGGGCTGTCGATGCTGATGCCGGGCCTGTTGGCCCAACGGTGGACGCGGAGGGCTCGAAGTGTGTTCCACCGGCTGGGTTTGCCCGCCTGTTCCATGTCGAACCAGACCCGACCGGCGTGTTTGTTCTGCACCGGCCAGGTTCCGTCTCTGCCCCGGCGCTGTTCGAGCACGTCGAGTGCATCGTCGTAGCGGTCGTCGGCTGGCGAGTTGGTGGTGGCGAAGTGGTCGAGTCCTCGGAGGAGGTCGTAGTGCCAACGGGGTGGAAACGACAGTCTGGTGAAGGCGGCTCGGGCCACGGTTCCGTCGCGATGGGACTTGTACAGGCGGTGCTCGAGAAAGAACTCGCGGCCGCCGTTCATGGCCTGGCCGATGTCGGCACGATCAGGGTGTCGGCGTTGGACTTCGGCCAGTGCTTCGAGGGCCAGGATCGTGGTGTGGAACGAGCTGTGGCGATCACCGAAACGAACCGTCCGGCAGTTCCAGCCCCCATCGGACAGCTGGTTGGCCAAGAGCCAATCGAGCGCCGGCCCGACGTTGGGGTGGTCGACCCCGAAGTAGTGGGCCAGCGCCAGGTACATGGAGGTGGCGCAGGCTTCGGGAGCGTCGATCGACGTTGCCGGTGTGAGGCCGCCGTCGAAGTAGCGGGCGCCGTCCCAGATCAGCTCGACACAGCGTTGGGCTCGGGCATCGGCCGCGTCGAGGCCGCATCGCCTCAGCAGGAGCAGGGTGTAGGTGGTGGAGATCCACTTCGGGCTGTAGAGCCCGCCGCCCCAGGTCCCATCGGGATCTTGATGGTCGAGCAGGCGTCGACCCCATCCCGTTGTCGACACCAGCGCCCGGTCCGCCTCGTACTCCGCTGCAGGTTGGTCGAGCAGGTCGCAACGGGTTTGCCAGCGGATGGCCGGGTCGCCTCCAAGCAACCACTCGACGACCTCGCCACTTTGATGATCGATGCCGACCGAGCCGGCGGCGCGGCGTTCAGACATCGGTGAATGGCTGGCGGATGATGGTCCGCAGCTTCGCGGCATCGGTCCGACGGGGGTCGGAGAGGTAGATCTCGTGGTGTTTGCCGGCCAGGGAATGACCGTTGTCTGCGATGAAGCGGTGCAGTTCGTCGATGTTGGACGCTTCGTCGGCGTAGGACCCGAGGTGCAGGATCTGGCCTGCCGGTCCTTCGTGGAACGCCTCGACGCGAGCCTTGGACCCAGCCGGCAGTGCCTTCTTCCGGGAGACCGCGGCGATCACCTCCTGGCCCGTCGTCTCGGTCACGGCATCGGGCAGACAGATCATGGCGGTCCAGAACCAGCTCGACTTGTCGGCAGGGTCGAAGTCGGCCATGTCGGGAACCCACCAGAGGCCTTCGAGCGGCATGACGGTGTAGGCATCACCGGTGGCGGCCTTGACTGCGGCCCGGAGCCCATATGCAACCGGATACAGCGTCTGCACCGCATCGGCGTATTCCTGTGACGTGTTGGGGTCGCCGTGACCGTCGATCATCAGGAACCGCCGTTCGGGCACGTCGACGATCGATGGTGTCGCTCTGGCCGTGTAGTGATCTCGGTAGGTCTTCTTGAGGTCGATACTGGTCATGAAGGGGCCTGCAGTGCTCCTGGATTGCGTGTGGACAACAAGTCGCCGAGACAGGACAGCGACGCAACGCGCCGTGACCGGATGGAGCCGAACATTGCCAAGACATCATCGGCTACCGGACGGATGTTTCACCGGCTGATCGACCCGCACCCCCCTGACTGGTCTCGTTCAAGAGAGTAGTTACCGGGACGGTGTGATCGGGAGGGCCGAAGGTCCCCGGCGACGCCGGAGCCGGTCCGGGCTCTCCGAGGCCACGATCACCTCGCTGGCAACCGACTGCGGTTGGGTGAGTGTTCGAGGCTACACCTGGTCCGATCCCGCCCAGGTGGGCCATTCGACCTGTTCGGCTACAGAAACCGGGCTGGCGGTCCGAAGCCTTTGGCAGTTAATCAGCAGACGAGATGTTGATCCCCGGACCGTACAGCTTGGTCGCCCTAGTCCGGGGGGAGTCAGTGGCGAAACCGGCGTCTGGCGAAGCGGACCTCGGAGGTTCTCTGGCCATGACCCAATCCACCGATCGCCCCCGGGGCATCAATTGGCGCACGCCGAAGCGATGGTCTTCCCTGGTCTGCAGCGTCGCTTTGGCACTGACCGCATCGCTGGCCTCACTCGCCCTCGACACCGCTGCCGACCCCGGCTTGTCGGAAGGGACGACGAACGAGGCTCTTTCCCTCTCGATGGTCGAGCTGCTCGGCGACGAGGCGGCCGGTGCGCCGATGATCCTCGCCGACCTGGTCGACAAGGTCACCGGCGATGAGCAGCGAGCCAGCGGCGGTGATGGCACCGGCGTCGACATCGCATTGATCGATTCGGGCGTGGCGCCGGTCGACGGGCTCGACGGGCCCCAGGTCCTGCATGGGCCGGACCTCTCCGGCGAGGGGAGCACTGCCGAGGTCGCCTATCTCGACACCTACGGCCACGGCACCCACATGGCCGGGATCATGGTCGGCCGGCGAGCCGGCAACGAGGGCATCGCTCCCGACGCCAGAGTGGTCAGTGTCAAGGTCGCCGGTCACGACGGCAGCACGAGCGTGGCCCAGGTCGTTGCCGCCATCGACTGGGTCGTCGAGCACCGCAACACCGACGGGCTCAATATCCGGGTCCTCAACCTCTCCCTCGGGCAGGCCGGGGTCACCACCCACGAAGGCAACCTGTTGTCGGCCGCGGCGGAACGGGCCTGGGACGCCGGCATCTTCGTTGTCGTCGCCGCCGGCAACGATGGCGCGACCTCCGGCACGCTCGATGCCCCGGCCATCGACCCCCATCTGATGGCGGTTGGTGCGGTGGACGGGGTGGCCGAGACCCGAACCAAGCGACAGGCACCCCCTGTCTGGTCGGCGCAGGGTGACGGCACCCGGAACCCCGAGCTCGCCGCACCCGGCGTCTCCATCGCCTCGTACCGGGTACCCGGCTCCACCGTTGACCAGCTGGTACCGAGCGCCCGCTTTGGCGACGATCTGTTCCTCGGTTCCGGGACCTCGCAGGCGGCGGCCGTGGTCAGCGCCAGTGCCGCCCGTCTCTTCGAGGACTACCCGACGATGACCCCGGCCGACATGAAGGCCACCCTCGAGGCTTCGGCCATCACCCGCCTGACCGGGGTGGAGACTCGGATCGGCGCCGGCGTGGTGCGGGGCGGGGTGGCCTGGACCAGCCCCCAGTTCGACACCCCGGCCGAGAACCACGCCCGAGCCGCCGGCACCGGCACCGGCATCGCCTCCCCCACCGGAGCCACCTGGTCGGGCGGCACCTGGTCGGGAGCGACCTGGTCCGGAGCCACCTGGTCCGGCGCGACCTGGTCAGGAGCGACCTGGTCCGGAGCCACCTGGTCCGGAGCCACCTGGTCAGGAGCGACCTGGTCCGGCGCCACCTGGTCCGGAGCCACCTGGTCAGGAGCGACCTGGTCCGGCGCCACCTGGTCAGGCGCCACCTGGTCCGGCGCCACCTGGTCGGGTAACGGCTGGAGCTGACAACACGTCAACCCACGGCCGCCGAGCTGGCAGGCTCAGCCCGCCCGGACGGCGACGGAAGCTCTCGCACCTCCCAACCCAACAAGCGAGGACAGCGCCCGGGCCAACAACCCCGGGCGCTGCACCGCATCCCGGCAAAGAACCGGTTCAAAAGCGGGTTGGCGTTGCCTGCGGTTTGGTTCGTTCAGGCGCGTCGGCAATGCTGCACAATGTCGGGCGCGGCACTGTACAGCTTGTTGAGGTGGTCGACGCTTGGAGTCTCGTGGAGGGTGTAGTCCCGGGCCTGGTGATCGACCTCGCAGGTGAACATGGGTGCCGGGCGTGAGATCGTCCGACTGCAATTCATACGGTGATGACGATCTTTCCTTGCGCTTCGCCCGTCTGAAGATACTGCATCGCCAAGGAGACTTCGCTGAGGGGATACGTCCGGTCGATGACCGGCACGACGTCACCGTCTTCGGCCAGCTCCTTCAGAACGCACAGGTCCTCGTGATTTCGTTTCGCAAAGAGCGAGGCCATCTTCTGACTCACGAACGGCGACAGTACGAGCGGTCTCAGCAGGTGGGGCAGAGCTCCAACCCAGCGGCCGCCGACGACATCGCAGCCGACGGCGACGTAGGTGCCGTCGGCTGTCAACGCACGTCTACAAGCTGAGATGGAACGATTCCCCCTGGTGTCGAGCAGGAGGTCATGGCGACGCCGCCCGGATGCGAAGTCCTCGACCGTCTCATCGATGGTGTGGTCAGCGCCGATCGATCGAACAAGGTCCACACTCTCGCCACCGCACACGGCGGTGACTTCGGCACCAAGCGACCTCGCGATCTGGATACCGAACGTACCGACCCCACCGGCCGCGCCATTGATCAGCACCGATTGCCCGGCTTCCACTCTTCCGACGTCGCGCAAGCCCTGGAGGGCGGCCAACCCGGCCATGGGGACCGCCGCCGCTTCCTCGAAGGTCAGGTTGACGGGCTTCAACGCAACCGAGTCTTGCGAGACACAGACGTACTCGGCGAACGAACCCAGCTCCAGGAACGGCTTGCCTGGCACCTCTCCGTCAACCTGACCAAAGACCTCATCGCCGGCCTGAAACCGCGTCACCTTGCCGCCAACCGCTTCGACCTGCCCGGCCAAATCGGCGCCGAGACCCTTGGCTCTCGGCTTGCGCAGCCCTCTGACAAGACGAACGCTGCGGGGATCGGCACGCATGGTGTGCCAGTCATAAAGGTTGACCGAAGCCGCTTGAACGCGAATCAGCAACTCATCAGGGCCAAACCCGGGCTGCTCGATCTCGCTCAGGTGGAGGACCTCATCAGCAGGGCCGTACCGAGCGAACACGACCGCTCTCATCGTGTCGCTCCTGGCTGGTGTCGACAACGGGCCGGGGTCGATGCTTGCTCGACCATCAAGACCTCGATGCTACCCAGGGCGGTGGGCTCTGCATCCCGAGGTGGATCTCCACTACCTACACCCTGCTCCTGGACAAACGATTCGGCCTGCCCCGGGAGTGTGGATCGACGCTCCCGAAGCCTGCGCAGGGCACGTCGTCCGCGGGCACGTCGATCGTGGCCTCGGCGACAACGATCGACCGAGCCGGGCCGGGCGTCAATCGAGTCGGCGCATCACCGTCGCAATCGCTCCGGGCTGACAGTTGTGTGCGCCTTCGTCCATCACGGCCTGCAACATCTCGTCGACCGCGAGCTTGCCCTGCACAGTCTGATAGCCGCTCACATCATCGAAATAGCTGGCCCAGATGACCGACCCGTAGGAGCCGAAGAGATCCCGGCCGAACACGGTCGGTACGTCCATCGAAGCGGAGTATCGCTGGGCCAGGTCGGCGCCCCAGTGCATGGCGGCCCGCAGGTGGCCGTTGACCGCCGTCGCTTGCACGCTTGCCACGAAGGGCGTAGCCGTCGTCGGTAGCTCACCAGCGACGATCTCGATCATGTGATCGACGACCGGCCCGCTCAACGACTCCTCCAGCTCTGCCGCCATGTCCAAGATCTCACTCGAAGCGAACATCTGCTCGGTGGCCGTCTCGTACTCCTGGAGATGGTCGAGGCGAGTGGTCCACACGATCGCCGGACCGGTCGGTGCGTACTGCTGGGACCAGGTCGACACCGTGAGGTCGACCGTCTCGTTGACCTTGGCCGCCAGCTCAACCGCTCCGGCCAACGCCTCTTGGTAGCGCCCACCCTCAATGTTGCGCACCCTGGTGAAGATGTACATGACGCTGCCTCTTTCGTCCTCTGCCGAGGGCTCCGGGAGGGCCGAGCGACCCTCGCCCCTACGACTATGCGCATCGGCGAGCCGCGGCGACCAGGGCGTCGGTCCCAGCGGGACGGCTCTGAGCCGGGGCCGCGATGGCTCTGAGCCGGGGCCGGGATGGCTCTGAGCCGGGGCCGGGATGGCCGTGGGATCCGGACGCGATGTCGTCGCGACCAGGTGGGCCGCCGGATGGCGCATGGGCACCGGTGTCAGGAGAACACCAACGACAGCGGGTCGATCTCGCACAGGGTCGGATCCTGGGTCAGGATTCGGTGCTCCATGTCCTGCAGTCGCCGGTCAGGGGCCAGACCCAGCTCATCTCGAAGCAGCGTCCGCAGGGTGGAATAGTGCCGCAGCGCCCTGGCCTGTTGGCCGGCCTCGGCCAGAGCCAGCATCAGCAGCAGCCAGCGACTTTCTCGCAGCGGCTTTTCGAGGGCCAGTTTCTCGATCAGGTCCAGTGGTGATCGGTGGAGGCAGAGTCGAACCGCGGCCAGACGCTCCTCCACTTCGAGCCGCTCTTCGGTCAGCCGCGCCCGCTCGGCGCCTCCGGCCGGGCTGGTGGCCAGGTCGATCCACGGCGCCCCGTGCTGCCAGATGCCGAGCGCTGTGGAGAGGGTCGACTCGGCACTGTCGAGCTGTCGATCGACCAGTTGCTCGGTTGCCACTTCGACTGCGGCGTCGAAGCGGTGGACGTCCACGGTCTGGCGTGCTGCCTCCAACGTGTAGGCGGCCGGCGAGGTCCCGATCAGATTTCGTCCGAGGTGCCGTCGCAACCGCATGACGTGGGTCCGGAGAGCGTGGACGGCGTCCCGAGGTTGTTTGGTCGGCCACAGAAAGCCAATCAGCCGATCTACCTCGACGGGCTCACCGGCAGTCAGGAGCAGCGCCGACAGCAGCGTTCGCTCGCGCCGACCGGCGATGACTTGATTGGTCGAGCCGAACCGCACCTGAAGCGGCCCGAGAACGCGGTACTGCGGCGTCCCCTGCATCGCAACTCCGATACCTAGAACCAAGAACTTAGCCCACGGTCACGGCCGGCGCCCCCCGTTGTCGCAATGTCGCACCCCCACCGTCAGCGCAGGAGGTCAGACACCACATGGCCGGCGTGGCCTGCTTCGTCGGGAGGAACCTGCTGAGCCCCGGACGACCGTGAGGTTCGGTTGTCGGTCGATCGCTCGCGGCGTCCAGGCTAGGGGCGGGTGAGTTCCACGGTGAGGGGGTCGTAGCCGTAGATCGGATCCATCCGCTCGAGACCGTCGCCGGGGGCGGCGTTGATTGCTGCGAAGAATTCGTCACGGACTCGCTGATCCTCGCCGTCGGGATGGTGGTAGACGGTTGCGTTGTCGAAGGACCGGGCCTGGAGATCCGAGGCTCGTGGCCGGCGCGTCGATTGGTAGACGCTCAACGCCGCCGTCGGATCCGACGAGGCGCCCGCGAGGTCGAGGCATCGGGCGAGCACCGCAGCATCCTCGATTGCCTGGCAGGCGCCTTGTGCCATGAACGGAACCATCGGGTGACACGAGTCCCCGAGGAGAGCGACCCGTCCATCGGTCCATCGGTCGAGTGGTGTGCGATCTCGAAGCGCCCACTTGAACACCGGCTCCTCGACGTTGTCGAGGATGACCTGCAGCTCCGATGACCAATCTTCGAAATACGTTCGGAGGGTGGTGAGGTCGCCTCGTTCGGTCCAGGACTCGACGTCCCAGTCGGGCTCGTGAACGACGCAGACCAGGTTCAGGTAGCGCTGGTGCTCGCCGACGAAGTAGCTCACCAGATGTGCCATGGGCCCGAGCCGGTTCACGACCTCGATCGGGAGATCTGGGACCGCGCTGCGAGGTACCAGGGCCCGGTATGCGACCCAACCGGTGAATCGGGTCGGATGATCCCCGAACAGTGACCGACCGACCACCGAGTTGATGCCGTCGGCCCCGATCACCACGCCGGCGTTGAGCCGTTCACCGCCTGTCAGCTCCACGAACGCGGTGTCGTGATCATTGCCGGCGCCGACGACCGAGGTGTTCAGCCGGATCGGCAGATCAGCCACGCTCGTGGCCAGAACGTTGATCAGATCAGGTCGGTACACGTTGTAGTACGCGATGCCGTAGCGACGCTGCAGCGCTTCGCCCAGCGGACGTACGAGGAGCTCGGCGTCGTCCTCCCACCGACGCAGGACGACGCGTTCGGGCCTGGTCCCTACGGCCGCAAGTTCATCGGCGAGGCCGAGTTCGGCAATGATGCGACCGCCGTTCGGACTGACCTGGATCCCGGCCCCTACCTCGCCGAATGCCGATGCCTTTTCGATCAACTCGACGTCATGGCCACGTTGGTGCAGCAAACCGGCGGCGGTCAGCCCACCGATGCCGGCACCGACGACGAGGATCTTCATCGGGCAGTCCGTAGCACGGCGGGTGGGGTCGTCGATGCACGGCGCAGTGTGCTGTGCGGCGCAGTGTGCTGGGTGATCCGACGCATGAAGACCCAAGATAGCGATGTCACTTCACAACGCCGAAAACGGACAAGACCGCAACGAGTCCTCAGAGCCGACGGCATCAGGTCGATGGGCGTGAGATGATGACCGCCGTCGATTCGGACCCCAACCTGCAGCGCCTGCCAACTTCGAAGATGCACGAGCACATCACCCGGGTCGTGGAGACCGAGATGGTGCGCCGAGCGAACGGTTCTTGCCGTGTCCTGGACGTGGGATGCGGTGACGGCCGCCTCATGGACATGCTCTGTGACCTTCCTGTCGAGCCCCACGGCTTGGAGGTCGACGACTCCGCAGTCCAACTGCCGACGTTCTACGACACCACCGCGCGCTACCTGAGCGATCTTCGGCCGGCCGTCGACTGGCCTTCGAGGCTCCACCTGGCATCAACCGGTGAACCTTGGCCGTTCGAAGACGGCGCGTTCGATGTGGTCGTGTCCAACCAGGTCGGAGAGCACGTCAAGGACATGGGATTCTTCATGGCCGAATGCGGCCGGGTCCTCGAGCCGGGCGGCTTCGGGGTCCACGTCTTTCCGCTGCAGACCTACACCGTAGAAGGCCATACCGGCATGCCGTTCGGTCACCGGATCCTGTCCGGAGACCTCCGTCGCGCCTACTACGAGCAAGCGGCCCGCCTCGGCCTCAGCCGACTCGGCCCACTCCGGCAAGGTCCCGGCGAATCAAGTACGGACTTCGCCAGAACACGATCGGACTACATCACTCACGAGACCGCCAATCACACCTGGCCCGAGGTCGTCAACGCAGCCGCCGCGGCGGGGATGACCCCGAGCTACCGGTACACATCCGGCGTCTACCTCCTCAAGGCGCTCGGACCGTCCGCACCAACCGTCGATTGGTACTACAACACGCCCCACCCGATCCTCGATGCAGCCCTGTTCCGTATCCTCCACCGCATTGCGAGCGTCACGATCGTGGTCGAGAAGGACTCCGAGTTCGATGCCGATATCAATGCCCTCTGGACACTGGAACCCGGCCACTAGCCTAGATCGACTGCCAATTCGGCATCTGAGAAGACAGATGGTCAAGGGAACGGCGACGCACCGTCGTCCCCCGACCTTCGCCGCTACCCGCACCATGCTATTGCATCTTGTACTCCCCCATGCTGGGGGACTTCGGACCCTGGGTCGCCCCACCGAGGACGTCTAGACGAATAGCTCCAAGGGGTTGCGCGCGCTCCGCGCGAGAATCCACCACTTAGAGTGCGAGAGGGTCCAGGATCAACGGTGTTGAAACAAACACCAACCCTGAAAGGGCCTGGCGATGAACGCTGACCTGGACACTCTCGCAACCACACTCTACGTCACGGTGGATGACCTGCTGATCGAACACCCCGAGTGGATCCCACAACGACCCCGGATCGGGATCAAACCCAAGATCAGCGACGCCGAAATCGTCACCCTGGCCGTCATCCAAGCCCTGCTCGGGTTCACCTCCGAGACCCGGTTCATCCGCCACGCCCGAGCCCATCTTCGACCCTGGTTCCCGTATCTGCCTCGTCGGGCCGGGTACAACAAACGACTCCGGAACTGCGGGCCCCTGATGCAACACGTCATGGCCTACCTGGCCCGCCAATGCACGTCGTACTTCGATGACGTATGGCTGGTCGACTCCACCCCAGTCGAGTGTGGCCGATCCCGTGAAACCACCAAACGATCCGATCTAGCCGGGTGGGCCCAATACGGGTACTGCGCCTCCCACTCCCGCTGGTTCTGGGGACTACGCCTCCACCTACTGTGCACCCCCTCAGGACTCCCCATCGCGTTCGCTCTGGCCGGAGCCAAACAAGACGAACGAACTACTGCGCTCGACATGATCACCGTCGCCCAACTGGACCGACCCGGCCAAGTGGTGATCGCTGACAAGGGCTACCGATCAGCCGAGTTCGAAACAGCGCTCAACGACAACGGCATCACCATCATCCGCCCCACCACCAAATCCGAGAAACAACGACCCGGCAACGAGTTCTTGCGTCCGTTCCGCCAGATCATCGAATCGGTCAACCAGACACTGAAAGGCCAACTCGACCTCGAACGACACGGCGGCCGCAAACCAGCCGGAGTATGGGCCCGGGTCCTGCAACGCCTCCTCGCCCTCACCACCGCAATCTGGCACAACGAAACCACCAACCAACCAGGCCCAGCCCGATCACTCACCACCTACGACCACTAACCCTTGGAGCTAATCATCTAGGTTGAGAAGGAATCGGCTCGGATCGTGTCGTAGCGACGACCGGAGGGCCTGAGTGTCATACCCCCGCTCGAGGCCCGGCCAGTGGAGGAGAACCCGGCGACCAGAGGAGATCGAAGCCGACCACCTTCCCACCGTCGCCGCCAAGAATGACAAGGACAGCCCATGACCAACGAAACCACCAAGACCATGCCCCGACGTGATCGACCCCTGTATCGGGATACCGACGACAAGATGGTCGCCGGTGTTTGTAGCGGCCTCGGCCACTACTTCGATATCCACACCACTCTGGTTCGTGTCGCCTTTGTGGTCTTCACGTTGTTCGGCGGCGCCGCCGTGCTCGCCTACGCCTTGCTGTGGTTCGCCCTCGATCCAGCCCCTGCGGACTACTACCCGGAAAGCCAAACCGAACCAAACATCGAGCAGGACCAAACCGAACCAGAAGCCCTGCCCGAGGGCCAAGCCCAACCCATTGGCCTCCCCGACGACGTCGACGACGTGCCAAGCGAAACAGCGGTCGAAGAACCAGAGATCACCGAGCCATAGAAGTATCGAGCACAGGGCAGAACTGAGATGGGATTCAACGCTGGACTGAAGGGATTCCCGCTGATCCGAGCTACAACTTCGACCCTGCGTTGCTTCGGCCAGCCCCATCACCGGGCTCGCCGACCTACCGCAGTCACCGGTTAGCGTCCAGCGGAGGGACATGGACATCGCTGGACTCTTGATCGACATCGACGGGGTGCTGACCGTCAGCTGGAAGCCGATCGACGGGGCGGCCGACGCATTCGCCGAGCTGCGCCGGCGAGACGTCCCGCTCCGACTCGTCACCAACACCACGACCCGGACCAGGGCCAAGATCGCTGAGTTGCTGGATCAGGCCGGATTCATGGTGGACGTCGAGGAGATCCTGACGGCACCGACCGCTACTGCCGCGTACCTCCGCGAGCACGAACCGGGGGCTAGGTGCTTTCTGCTGTCCAGCGGCGACGTCGTCGATGATCTGGTCGGCATCGACGTCGTCGCCGACCTCGAACCGGCCGACGTCGTCGTCCTCGGCGGAGCAGGCCTCGTGTACACCCACGAGCAGCTGAACCACGCATTCAACCTCCTGCTCGAGGGCGCATCCTTTGTTGCCATGCACCGCAACCTCTACTGGCGGACGGCCGACGGCCTCGAGCTCGACACGGGCGCCTATGTCATGGCTCTCGAAGCGGCGATTGGGCGGTCGCCGGTGGTCATCGGGAAGCCATCGCCGCCGTTCTTCCTCGCCGCGCTGGCCTCACTCGACCTGAGCGCAGACCGTGTGGCCATGGTCGGCGACGACATCGAGAACGACGTACTCGGGGCTCAAGTGGTCGGCATGCACGGGGTGCTCGTCCGCACCGGCAAGTTCCGGGCAGAGTCCCTCGCAACCGCCTCGGGTGAAGCCGACCTGGTCGTCGACTCCTTCGCAGACGTCATCGACCTTCTCGACTGACGACATACGCGAATCCGAGCGACGTTCTCGCGCCGCGTTCCCAGGCAGGTCGGCGAGCCGGGCATCGCGTTCTCATTCCGGGCGCGGCCTCGGAGCACCGTCAGATGTCGCTCTCGGCGACGATGTGGCCCCTGGTGATGGCATCGACGTGGATGGCATGGTCGAGATCGTTGTACGCCGTTGCGGCCCACGACGACTCGTTGGCCCTGTGGGTGCCCAATATTCGGTCGTGGGTGCTGACCAGGCATGATGCACCGCATCCTGGGTCCTCATGTTTCGCATCCTCCAGCGCGGCTCGCTGCCCGCTCCGGTCACGCGAAGGATCTCGAGATCATCGTGCTCCGACACCAGCTCGCCGTTCTGCGGCGCCAGGCCGAACGGCCGCTGCTGACCGACCATGATCGAACGCTTCTCGGCGCGATCGCGGCACAACTCCCCCGCCCGCGACGTGCCGGATGGATCGTCACCCCCCGAGACCCTGCTGCGATGGCACCGACGTCGCACCGACCGGCACTGAACCCACCCACCCGACCACCCGGACGGCCATCCACCGCCGCCGAGATCCGGCACCTCGCCATCGCAACGATCGGAGGTCACCTGGTCACAGTTCTTGCACTCCCAGGCTGCCGTTGCCTGTGACTTCTTGTTCTTCATCGACGTCAACACCCGCGAGGTCTTCTTCGCCGGCGTCACCGCCTACCCCACTGGTACCTGGACCACCCAAGCGGCCCGCAACCCGTTCCTCCGCCACGGCGATCGACTCACCGGTGCACGGGCCCTCGTTCGTGACCGAGGCAGCCAGTTCATCGACAGTTTCGACGAAATCTTCGGTACCGAAGGACCCAAGGTCCTCCAAACACCCGTCCGCACCCCCGTCGCCAACACCTTCGCCGAACGATGGATCGGGACCCTGCGACGCGAACTCCTCGACCGAACCATCATCTGGAACCAGCGCCAACTCGACCGCCCCACACCCGACGAAGACTCGGCGTGTTCGTCGCCTGGCGATCGACGAGAGGACTCTGACGGTCCTGGCGGACCAAGCGGAGATCGTTCGCAGCAGAGCGGCCGGAATGGGACACGAGCTGATCGAGGATCCGTTCGTCTTCTCGGACGTCCTCGATGGGTCGCAGCCCTGGCGGTCGACTGCTGTTGCTCGCTACTTCGGTCGGCTCCGAGATCGAGCGGACCTGCCTCATCTGAGCTTCCAAAGCCTCCGTCGCTTCATGGAGACCTACGGCCAGAGTCTCGGATTCTCACTGGCTCAGGTGGCGATGCGTGCCGGCCACGACCAGGCCGTCGCCGCTCGCCACTACATCGGTGACATCCCGGACAGCGACCGCTCACTGGCCGAAGCCATTTCCAAGCTGCTCGACCACGGTTTGTGAGCTTCGCCAGTCCCGCTTCTGGGAGATTGGCCACCGAACCGAGATGGAATGGTGGATGGATGGTGGATATTCGGCCTGGTGAGTTGGAGCGACCCACCACACCTTCGGAGTTTTCCCTGGTGAGGCGTGGCACCCCCGACAGGACTCGAACCTGCGACCTAGTCATTAGAAGTGACTTGCTCTAATCCAGCTGAGCTACGGGGGCGGATCCAGTTTAGCGGTCGGACCATCGGGCCCGCCGTTGCGTCGGCTGCTACCGGGCGGTCGGGTCGAGCGCACTGGGCAACGGCCGTTGGTGCACGATCGTCAATCGATCGGTGGACCGCGTCAGTGCGACGTAGAGCAGGCTCAGACCATTCGGTTCATCGAGAAATCGGGCCGGTTCGACAACGAAGACGGTGTCGAATTCCAGCCCCTTGGCCTTCCACGGCGTCAGTGCTCGGGGCCGGTGGCGCTCGTCAATCGCGGTCAGGTCGGGCAGATCGAAGCCGATGACCGCCGGCCGCTGTTCGACCCTGGCGCCGTCGCTGGACGCCCCAACACCGACATCGCCATCGGCATCGGCATTGGCATTGGCATTGGCATTGGCATTGGACACCAGTGCGGCCAGGTCCTCGTCGACCGATGGCACCTGGATGATGTCCGGCGTCCGACCGGAGCGGCGAACCGCCCGGGACTGCGGCAGGCCAGGGGCCAGCTCCTCCAGAACCGATGCCGCCAGATCATTGATCTCGGCCGGCGATCGGTAGTTGGTGGTGAGGTTCTGCTGATCGAACAGGGACAACTCCGGTGGAAGGTGATCGTCCCAGGTGCCAGGTTCCCCGATCGACCGCTGAGCGAGGTCCCCGAGCATGGTGACAGCACCCTTGCGGGAGCGTCGGACCACCATTCGCCATTGCATCGGCGTCAGGTCCTGGGCTTCGTCGACGATCACATGCCCGAATCGCCAGACCTGCTCATCGACCGCCAGTTGACGGACCGTTGCGCTGCGCTGGGCGATCTCGTCCGGCCGCTCCACGTCGAGCTCCTGGAACGGATTGCCCTCGGCGTCGAGCATCGGTTGGTTGTTGTCAGGCGCCCGAACCGTCCGATCGACTGCGCCGCCGGTGGTCCGCGCCGGTAGCTCGGCGCCCGGATCGAGCGGGTCGATCAGCCGATCGGACGAGGCGTCGGTCATGGTTCGCTCTCGTAGCGCTCGTCGAGCACGGAGGTGTCGAACATCGACTCGACGCCGGCGCGGCCGGCGGCCGACGATGGGCCATCACCGGATCCGAGCTCGTCGAACAAGCCATCGAGCGACTCGTCCTCGACATCGTTCCGGTCTTCATCGTCGCCGCCGTCGAGATCGGCCGCCTCCGCCAACTCGAATTCGTCGCGCTCGTCACGCTCGTGAATCCGCTCGTCATCGTCCTCCCTGGCGAGCGAGATCCCCAACAAGGCCAGGAGCTCGTCAAGCAGCGGGATGTCGGCGTTGGACCACCGGATGTCACCCACCGACTTGAACGGGGTTCGAGGCCGACGCATCATGTCCAGTTCGTCGAGCTCGAACTTGGTGGACCGGGCCGCCGACCGCAGCAGCGCCGCCGACCCGAAGAGATCGTTCAAGGCCTGCTCGGGAGTCAAGGAGGGCCAGTGGCGGAGCAGGAACTCCCTCACCGCCTCCGAGCGCCGAAAGTGCTCGCGGGCCTCCTCCCGATTGTGGAACGACGGGTCGAACACTTCGGCGGTCAGCGCCTCGATCACCTCGAATCGGAAGAAGTCCGCTCCTTCGTTGTGAGTCGAGTACTGCCCGGCCCGCTGGAACAGGTCGCTGAACACGTCGACCGGCACCGAGACCCGCCGACCCCCGTACCAGACGTTGAGCGGTTCGGTCGGCGGGCGACGGCGGTCGGCGACGGCGTCGGCCAGCAGGGCCGCCATGTCGAGGCGACCCTTCAGCGCCGCCACCGCCTCGTCCTCCGCGGCGCCACGTCGAACGCCGGGGTACAGCTCCGGTGCGGTGACCGAAAGCACGCCGGTCTCCCCCAGCGAAGGCAAGACGCCGGCAATGTAGCTGAGGAACTCCGACGTCGGCCCGATGATCAGCACCCCGGTGTCGGACAGGGCTTCCCGCTGGGCGTAGAGCAGGTAGGCGGCCCGGTGCAGGGCCACGACGGTCTTGCCGGTGCCCGGACCACCCTGGACGACGAGTGGTTCGTCACCGGGAGCTCGGATGATCGCATCCTGTTCGGCCTGGATCGTGGCGACAACCGACCGCATCTGATCCCGGGTGGGTGCGGTCACAGACGCCAGCAGGGCCGCTTCCCCCCGGAGACCGATCTCGTCGGCTGCGGCGTCGAGGTCGAAGAGTTCATCGGAGTAGCTGACCAGCTCGTCCGCTGCGCCGTTGCTGCCGTCTCCGTAGAGGAAGTTTCGGCGGCGATCCACGCCCATACGTTTGAGCGGCGTGGCCTGATAGAAGGGTATGGCGGCCGGCGCCCGCCAGTCGATGAGCAAGACCTCGTCGTCATCGATGACGCTGAGCCTGCCGATGTACTGTCGGCGACCCCCGGCATCGGCGATGTGTCCAAACGCCAGCGCACGCCCGGCGGCGCGCAGTTCGTTCACCCGGCGCACCGCATGCATGGCCCGATCCGATGTCTGACGAACCAGTGCGGCGGCCACGGCGGCATCGGCCTCGGCATCCTCGTCGAAAATATCCTTGATACCCTCCTCGGTCATCTCGGCCGCCTCGTCGGCCAGACGGGTTGCCATGGCGACGGCCCGATCGATGTGGGCAGCCTGAGCGCGACGAATCCGGTCGAGGGCCAGACGCTCGGCGGCGAGCTCGGCAGCGAGCACGTCCTCGGGCTGCGTCATCGGGGTGACGTCGGTTTCGATACTTGCAGGATCGCAGCTGGCGAGCCGATTGCGACGGATCGAGCCAGCAATCGGCTCCCGGGACGGTCGACGGCCGACCGTTCGACCCGGCCGTCACGCCCTGCGGTGAAACCAGCGATTTCCGACGTGGACCGGTCGGCCATGAGATAACATTGCCTGATCTTGGTGGCCGTAGCTCAGTTGGTTAGAGCGCCAGGTTGTGATCCTGGATGTCGGGGGTTCGAATCCCCTCGGTCACCCCAAGTCGACGGAATCTTCGGTTGGTCCCGCTTACCGATAGAGTTCGACGGCAGGCGGCTCGTCCGCTCAAGTAGCGCCTCTAGCTCAATTGGCAGAGCATCGGACTCTTAATCCGCAGGTTCTGGGTTCAAGTCCCAGGGGGCGTACCAACAAAACCGCAGGTCACAGGCCCTGTCCTGAGATGAGATAGCATCGGGCTGCTGTCATAATCTCACAAGAATCTCACAAGGCTGACAAAATGGTGTCCTACTGTGTCGGTATGCGGGGTTCGATACGGGTCAAGAAGCCTGGGACGTGGGAGCTGGTCGTCGACATCGGCAGAGATCCGCTCACGAGGCGCCGCCGCCAGCGGAGCCGGACCTTCCACGGCACTAAGCGAGAAGCGGAGCGCGAGCTCCGGCGCCTCGTGACCAGCGTCGAAGACGGAAGGATGACCGGCACCGATGTTGTAGTGGCTGACCTGCTGGGCCGGTGGCTCGAACTGGCTTCCGATCAACTCTCGCCTACCACGATTCGCGAGTACCGCCGCCTCGTCGAGAAACGCATTGGGCCGGCCATCGGATCAGTGCCGCTGACGAAGCTCACCACCGCTCAACTCGATGAGTTCTATCAGGCGCTCACCAAGCAAGCCGGCTTGGCGCCGGCCTCGGTCCGCCAGATCCACTCGATCATCCGACGTGGCCTGAGGCAGGGTGTCAAGTGGGGATGGATTGAGCACAACGTCGCTGTCAACGCCACACCCCCAGTTCTACGTTCCAGGCGGATTGAACCTCCATCACTCGACATGATCCGGTCGCTCATCAGTGCGGCCGAGGCCTACGACCCATCATTTGGCGTACTCGTACGAATCGCCATCGCGACCGGACTTCGTCGAGGCGAGCTTTGTGGCCTCCGATGGATCGATATTGACCTCGATCAGTGCAGACTCCACGTGAGGCGATCGGTGGCAGCCATCCCGGGCGGAGCCACAGAAAAGTCAACCAAGACTGGGACCTCACGAAAGCTCTCGATCGATATGGCAACAGCACAACAGCTCGGCGATCATCTCCGCCGTATGGAGGATCGAGCCGCATCGGCCGACGAGCTACTCTTGCCCGACGGCTACCTCTTCAGTCATTCGCCCGACGGTTCGACACCATGGCATCCTGACAACGTCACCGGCGCATTCCGCCGCTTGCCACCGAACCAGGGCAACATTCGTTTCCACGACCTGCGCCACGCACACGCCACACAGCTCCTCGCCCGCGGCGTCGATGTCACGACGGTGAGCGGACGCCTTGGACACGCCAACTCATCGACCACGTTGAACATCTATGCTCACGTCCTCGACGAAAAGGATCACGCCGCCGCCGAACTCATCGGTGAACTTCTCGAGTAGTGGCGCGAAGGTCCGCCTCGCCCTGCCAAAGAATCGAAGCCTGCCGTCGCCCGGCCCTGTAGCGGATTGCGACTCCTGGTCACCGCTGCTCCTGCCCGATAGGTGACGATCACCGTCGTCGCAGCTGGGCTCCCTCGATGGCACCTGTGCAGCAACTGGCGGCTTGCGGGCCTAGGTCCAAATTCGCAGGTCGTGACCTGTGTCTACCCCCAGGAAAATTAGAGCCGTCCGAGCCAGTCCGAATGTGTCCGGATAGGCCTGTTCTGTACGGACCGCAGTCCACTCAGTCCGACCATTCCGACAGAGTCCAGTGAGTTCTGGAATTTCTGCATACATTCTACATACATCGCCCAAGGCCCTT
>CAMYLA010000073.1 GCA_947259095.1 uncultured Acidimicrobiaceae bacterium
CCACGCGGCGTCGCTGCATCAGGCTTTCGCCCATTGTGCAAGATTCCCCACTGCTGCCTCCCGTAGGAGTCTGGGCCGTGTCTCAGTCCCAGTGTGGCTATTCGTCCTCTCAGACTAGCTACCCGTCAATGCCTTGGTGAGCCATTACCTCACCAACAAGCTGATAGGCCGCGAGACCCTCCCAAAGCGATAAATCTTTCCTTGTCCGACCACTCGGTCTGACAAGGACATCCGGTATTAGCTCAAATTTCTCTGAGTTATTCCGAACTTCGGGGCAGGTTTCTCACGTGTTACTCACCCGTTCGCCACTCACCCATATGATCCGAAGATCGGGTTCGTTCGACTTGCATGTGTTAAGCACGCCGCCAGCGTTCATCCTGAGCCAGGATCAAACTCTCCATTAGAGAATCGTTTGGCGCATCCGACGCATGCCACCCGGAAAGCAAAGCTTCTCGAGCAACTCCGTTGGACTTGCCATGATCCGATTGCCGGGTCGTGAGTGCCAACCCACACCCGGCGGCTCCGTTCGACAAAGGAAAGTCGAGTTCGGAGCCAGGCTTATTTCTTTGTGACGGGGTATCGATACTTGCTTGTCCCCCGACGAACTTGCGTTCACCGAGATCGAAGCGTTGGCTGTACAGATACTCCGCACACGCTGCGTACATCCTCTCTTCCGTTTTCAAGGAGCTGTGGACTTCGGAAGCACTTGGCTGCCTCTGGTCCGGGAACTCTGGTGAGAGCTCCACCCGTAGCAGCGAAGACCCTGAAGTGGAGTTTCAATTGCGGAGAACCTCCTGGCGGAGATTCTGCAGCTGAAACCACTTGACTGGCGGGCCGGGCTACTGCGGGGCTTTGGCCTCAGTGCGGTTCCGTGTCAACAAGCTTGCGCTCGGAGTGACTCGTGCCGGTGGGGCGAAGATCAACGTTAACTCTCGATCGACCCGAGTGCAACCTCTGACGCCGAGATTTTGGTGCTTCCTGGCGAAAAATTCGGATCGGCTGGGGCCATCGACCGGTTGAGCCTAGCGACGACGACCAGGAACCGGGTTCGCCCGCAGACAGCCGTTGGCCACCAGGGCCGGCGAGGGCAAGGTCGAATGCTTTTGGACCGTACCCAGCGGAAGGGCCAGGCCGTCGACAGCGACCTCGGATGTGGGAGCTCGGCGGCCCACTGCAGGCGTCGGCCCGAGCCTCCGCTGTGCCAAGCTGGCCGTCATGACCACTTCCGGCTCCGACACCGCTCGACTGACCGCAGAGCTCCTGGCACTGGCCGGCATCGATCTCGATGCCGGCCCCGATCTGCGATTCGAGGGCCCGGACGTCGTGCTGCCATCGTCGTACCGGGTGACGGAGGCGGCAGCCGCCCTCGTCGGCGCGGTGGCGGTGGCAATAGCCCGTCTGGCGACGGTCCGGTCCTCGACCGGCAGCGACGGGCCACCGGCGGCGGTGACCGTGGACCGCATCGAAGCCTGCGCCGCTTTCCAGAGCGAACGACATTTTCGGCTGGCCGAGCCGCCGAAGCTCTGGGACGAGTTGTCCGGCCACTACGAGACGAACGACGGGCACGTCCAGTTCCACACCAACTTCGCCCACCACCGACTGGCCATGTTGGCGGCCATCGGCTGCGGGGACACCGCCAACCGGGCCGAAGTCGCGGCGGTGGTCGCCGAACGGGGCCGGTTCGAGGTGGAGCAAGCGGTGTCGGAGGGCGGGGGCGTCGCTGCGGCGCTTCGCACCGCCGACGAATGGGCCCAACACCCCCACGCCGCCCACGTGGCCGGTCGGGCCCCGTTGGCGGTCACCGCACTGGAAGGCGGCTCGACAGCCCACCAGGTGAGGCTCGAATCACCACCGCCGAGCGCCGATCGGCCACTGGAAGGCGTGCGGGTGCTCGACCTGACCCGGGTCATCGCAGGCCCGGTCTGTGCCAGGACACTGGCCGCCTACGGCGCAGATGTGCTGCGGATCGGGGCGGCCGCACTCCCGGTGGTCGATGCCCTGCTGCCAGACACCACCCTCGGAAAACGATTCGCCCACTGCGACATCACCACCGCCGAGGGCCGCCGCACCATGCTGACCCTCGCAGCCGACGCCGATGTCGTCGTGTCCGGCTTCCGGCCCGGTGCCTTGGCGGCCAGGGGCCTCGACACCGACGACCTGCTTGGCGCCAACCCCAACCTCGTCGTCGCCAGACTCAGCGCCTTCGGGGCCGACGGACCCTGGGGTGGCCGGCGGGGATTCGATTCGATCACCCAGACCGCCACCGGCGTGGTGGCCACCGAGACCGCCGCCTTCGAGGCCGATCGGCCCCGTCCGCTGCCATGCCAGCTGCTGGACCACGGCAGTGGCTACTTGCTGGCCCTCGGCGTGGCGGCGGCGCTGATGGGCCGCCACCGCCGGGGTGGCGCCCATACGGTCGACGTGTCCCTGTTGACCACGCGGAACTGGGTGGCATCGCTCGGCCCGGCCGATCCTCGCGCCGGTCGACCGTTGTCCAATGCCGACGTGGCGCCGTACCAGCATCACCGAGCGTCGCCGTTCGGCCCGCTGCGCCACCTGAGGCAACCGGGTCTGATCGACGGCATACCGGCCCGCTGGGACCATGGTCCGAGCCGCCCCGGCGCCGACCCTGCTCAGTGGTGACCGGGACCGGCCATCACCCGACGAAATCCAGCAGGTAGACCGACTTCTTCCCCTTGCGGACCACACAGAACCGATCGTGGAGGAGTCGGGAGTCGTCGACCACCGCATCGGGGGCGACCTTGACATCGTTGAGCGAGATACCCCTCTGTTTCAGCAATCGCCCTGCTTCGCTCCTGGAGCCGGCAACACCGGCATCGACCAGCAGGGGAATCAGGTTGTCGGATTCATCGAGGCGGGACCGCTGGGCCTCCAACGTCGGGATCTCGTCGGCCAACATCTGGAACGTCTCCGCCCTGAGGGCGGCGACCGACCCACCGAAGACCGCTTCGGAGGCTTCGGTGGCCGCAGCGGCCGCATCCCCGCCGTGGACCAACGAGGTCAGCTCGTTTGCCAGCAGACGCTGGCCCGCCCGCTTCTCCGGAGCCGACCGGTGGTCCTCGACCACGCCATCCACCTCCTCGACGGAGAGGAAGGTGAGCCACAGCAGGAGCTTGCGCAACTCGTCGTCCTCGGCCTGGATCCAGGCTTGGTAGAACCGGTAGGGCGACATGAGTTTCGAACCCAACCAGATCGTCTCGCCACTGGCGGTTTTGCCGTATTTCGTGCCGTCCTTCTGCAACAGGAGCGGCCAGGTGAGCGCATGGGCCCGCTGCCCGGTGCGGCGACGGATCAGATCGACACCCAGCGAGATGTTGCCCCACTGATCGGAGCCACCGATCTGCATCTCGCAGCCCTCGTGCTCGTAGAGCCACAGGAAATCGTTGGCCTGGAGCAGCATGTAGGAGAACTCGGTGAACGAAATCCCGTCATCGCCCTCCATCCGGTTCCTGACCGACTCCTTGGCCACCATGTGGTTGACCGTGACGTACTTGCCGACGTCCCGTAGGAAGTCCAGCAGCGAAGTCGACACTGTCCAGGCCCGATTGTCGAGCAGTTTGGCCGGGTTCGGCACATCTTCGAAGTCGATGAACTGGCGCAGCAAGGGGACGATCCCGGCCAGGTTCTGGGCCAGGGCATCGTCGTCAAGCAGGTTCCGCTCCGCCGACTTACCGGACGGATCGCCGATCATGCCGGTGGCTCCGCCGGCGAGGGGCAGCGGTTTGTGGCCCGCCATCTGGAACCGTTTGAGAGTCAACAGCCCGATCAGGTTCCCGATGTGCAGGCTGGGGGCGGTTGGATCGACGCCGTAGTACACCGTGACCGGGCCTTCTGCGAGCCGGTCGGCCAATGCCTGACGATCGGTGGTGTCGTGGATCAGACCACGAGCCTCCAGGTCGCCCAGTAGACGTGCGTCGGTGGACATCGGTCCAGCCTAACGTCATCGACTTCGACGCTGTCCTGATTTGAACCGCAACGCCGATGCGATCGCTGCCGTGGCCGGTTTGGCCACTACGATTGCCGAGGTATGCAAACCTTCGACCTCAACCCCGATGCCGAGCCGGATCCCGACGCCGCCGGCCCGCCGTTGTCGACGGTTCGGAAACTCCTTCGGGTCGGAGCCGGGCTGGTCGTCGCCGCCAGCTTCGGCATCTGGGCCTACGCCTACTCCGGGTTCGCCGACCGCGAGGCGCCCGATGTGCTGGCTGACCAAGGGTTGGCGGCCGAGGCCGAAAACATCTGTGCGGTCGCAATCGAGGACGTGGCCGGCTTGCCGAACGCCATCGAGGCCGCCGACGGCGCGGAACGGGCCGTTCAGATCCGGGCCGCCACCGATCGGTTCGAACGTATGGTCGACGACCTCGAAGCCCTCCCGACCGTCGACGAGCGTGACGGACGAATCTATCTGGGTTGGCTCAGCGACTGGCGGGTCCTGCTGGGAGACCGTCTGGACTACGCAGACCGGATTTCGGTCGACCCCGAAGCCCAGTTCTTCATCACCGACACCGGTGTCGGCGAGCGGCTCGATCGGCGGGTCACCAGGTTCGCAAACACCAACCTCATGGTGTCCTGCGTCGCCCCGACCGACGTCTGACGCCGACCTCGCAGCCGCGGGCTGGTCACCGGTTTGCGAGCCGAGGCAACGAAGGATCAGCCGGCCACATCTCTGGCAGTGTCCCGGGCCACATCTCTGGCAGTGTCCCGGGCCACATCTCTGGTGATGGCGGCGGCCACGGTAAGGGCCCGGACGACCGCTCGCGACAGCTCCGGGGAGGACGTGATGGCTGGGTCCTCCTGGCCGGCCCATCTGGCCGAGAGCGACTCGTCGTTGTGCTCGATGACGGCATCGACCGGGGCCAGCACCAGGAACCGGACGTCCAGATGCAGGTGCTCCGGCTCATCACCCCGTTCCGGGATGGTGTGAACGTCGACGTCGATGGCCGGTGTCACCACCCGGAGCCCGGCGATCCCGGTCTCCTCCGTGGCCTCTCGAAGGGCGACTGCGGCGAGGTTCCCGTCGCCGTCGGCGTGGCCGCCGGGTTGCAGCCATCGATCGAGCTTGGCGTGATGCAGCAGGAGGGTGCGGGCCCCGGCGGCGTCGACCACCAGCGCCGATCCGGTGAGGTGGCCGCTCAGACAGCTCCGGTGCAGGGCGTTCCGGTTGTGCCGGCAGAACGCCAGAAGCCGCTCCCTGGCGGCCACGGTGTCGGCGTCCACCAGGTCGGCCGATTGCACCTGGGCGAGAGCGCCGTCCAGATCGTCGAGGCGGACCAGGAGGGCCTCGTCATCACCGCGGAGCGTCGAAAAGGGCACGGCGCAGCATATCAGCCGGCCGGCGGGGGCTTCGGGTGGGGTCGGCTGACATGGGGGTTCGCGGCCTCGGCGAAACGCCAAGGCCGATCGGCGGCCTTGGTGATGCCGATCCGGGGCCCCGATGCCACCCGATCCGGTGGTCGACCGACCAGCAGTCGCACCGGCCCGTCGGCATCGAGCAGGAACACCCCGTCGTGGTCGCCGGTGACCCCCAGTGCCGCACACAGCTTGCCCGGCCCGGAACACAGGTCGACCTCGGACCGGGCCTTCGGCCGGTCGGCCCACATGCCATCGACCCCTTCCAGCGGCTCCAGCGCCCGCACCAGCACCGCCCCCGGTTGGCCGTCGATGCCGCACACGATGTTGGCACACCAGTGCATGCCGTAGATCCGGTAGACGTACAGGTGCCCCGGTGGTCCGAACATGACCTGGTTCCGTGGTGTTCCACCACGAGCGGCGTGGCTGGCCGGATCGTCGGCCCCCTCGTAGGCCTCGACCTCGACGATTCGCCCCGATCGCCGACCGACCTGCAGTGTCGAACCGAGCAACAGCGGGGCGGCATCGACCGCCCGGCGGGACAGCCACGGCACCTCGACCGGGGGCCCGATCATGCTCAGCCGGTGGGCGTGGCGGAAAGCGCAGTCGGCCTCCCGGGGGCGTTGGCCGACGTCACCCGCTGACGGTCGGCCTCGATCGTGGCGGCCAGCTGCTCGAGCTGGCTCACCACCGGATCCCTGCCCGCCCCGCCGGGACTCTGCCGGCGAGCCACCGCCGCTCCCGGTTGGAACACCTCCGCCACCCCATCGTCGAACGCCGGCGAGGCCGCCACCAACTCGGCGAGGGTGGCCGACCCGGCCAGCGAATCCCTGACCAGGGCCCCGACGATGGCATGGGCCTCACGGAACGGTGTGCCGGCCTGAACCAGGATCTCCGCCAAGTCGGTGGCCAGCGCCGTCTGGTCGTCGGCCGCGTCGGCCATGACATCGAGGTTGAAGGTGCAGGTGTCGATCATGCCCCCGAGGGCGGTCAGGGCCAAGGCGATCTGATCGGTGGAGTCGAACAGCGCCTCCTTGTCCTCCTGGAGATCACGGTTGTAGGCCAGCGGCAGCCCTTTGAGCGTGACCAGCATGGCGGTGAGATTGCCGACGAACCGGCCGGCCTTGCCCCTGGTCAACTCGGCGATGTCCGGATTCTTCTTCTGGGGCATCATCGAGCTGCCGGTGGAGAACCCGTCGTCGAGGGTCACGAACCCGAACTCCGAGGACGACCACAGCACGTACTCCTCGCCAAGGCGGCTGAGGTGGATGCCGAGCATGGCCAGACAGAACAGGGTCTCGGCAACAAAGTCCCGATCGCTTGTCACATCGAGCGAATTGGTGAACACCGCCGAGAAGCCGAGGTCCTCGGCGGTGGCGGCCGGGTCGAGCGGTAACGAGGTGCCGGCCAGGGCGCCGGCCCCCAACGGCGAGACGTCGGCCCGGCTCAGGGCATCGAGCAGCCGGTCGACGTCGCGGGACAGCGCCCAGCAATGGGCCCCCAGATGGTGGGCCAGCGGCACCGGTTGGGCCCGCTGGAGGTGGGTGTAGCCCGGGAGGTAGGCATCGCCGGCCTGACGGGCCTTGGCCAGCAGCACCTCCTGGAGTGCGATGACCCGGGCTGCGGTGTCGACAAGTGCTTCGGTGACCCAGAGCCGGAACGCGGTTGCGACCTGATCGTTGCGGCTCCGGCCGGTGTGCAGCTTGCCCCCGGCCGGGCCGGCGATCTCGGTGACCCGGCGCTCGATGGCGGTGTGGATGTCCTCGTCGGCGCCGACGAAGCTGAACCCGCCGGTCGCCAGTTCCATGGCGGTCTGGTCGAGGGCGGCCAGGATCTGGGTCGACTCGGCCTCGGTCAGCAAGCCGACCCTGGCCAGGCCCCGGACGTGGGCCCGGGAGCCCTGCACGTCGTGGCGGGCCAGGCGGACGTCGAACGGCAGGCTGGCGGTGAACGCCATGAGTGCGTCGGCGGGACCGCCCTCGAACCGGCCGTGCCAGAGTGTCTGGCCGTCAGGCGTTCCGCCGGCCGGTGTCCGGCCGGCGGGCATCCCAGCACCCGTCATGGGGTGCCCCGACCGCGCTTGACGGCCAGGGTGCGGAGCCGCAGGGCATTGAGCTTGATGAAACCCTCGGCGTCGGCCTGGTTGTAGGCCCCGCCGTCGTCCTCGAAGGTTGCGATGTTCTCGTCGAACAACGAGTCCTCGGACTGGCGACCGACGATGTCGACATTGCCCTTGTAGAGCTTGACCCTGACCCGACCGTTGACAACCTGCTGGGTCCAGTCGATCGTGGTCTGCATCATCTCCCGCTCCGGGCTCCACCAGTAGCCGTTGTAGACGGTGGTGGCGTAGCGGGGCATCAGCTCGTCCTTGAGGTGGGCCACCTCACGGTCGAGCGTGATGGACTCGATGGCCCGATGGGCCTTGAGCATGATCGTGCCTCCCGGGGTCTCGTAGGCGCCCCGGCTCTTGATGCCGACGTACCGGTTCTCCACGATGTCGAGCCGGCCGACGCCGTTGGCCCCGCCGACGGCGTTCAGCTCCAGCAGGACCTCGGCCGGCGTCATCGCCTGGCCGTCGATGGCCACGATGTCGCCGTTCACGTAGTCGAGCTCGAGGTAGGTGGCCTCGTTCGGCGCCTGCTCGGGGCTGACCGACCAGCGCCACATCTCCGCAGGTGGTTCGGTCCACGGGTTCTCGAGCGGCCCGCCCTCATAGGAGATGTGCAACATGTTGGCGTCCATCGAGAACGGCGACTTGGAACCCCGCGACATCTCGATCGGGATGTTGTGCTCGGCCGCATAGTCGAGCAGCTTCTCCCGGCTCAGGAGGTCCCATTCCCGCCACGGGGCGATCACCTTGATCCCGGGGTCCAGGGCGTAGGCCCCGAGCTCGAAGCGGACCTGATCGTTCCCCTTGCCGGTTGCGCCGTGACTGATGGCGTCGGCCCCCTGCTCGGCCGCCACCTCGACCAGACGTTTGGCGATCAGCGGGCGGGCGATCGACGTGCCGAGCAGGTACTCGCCCTCGTAGATCGTGTTGGCCCGGAACATCGGGAACACGAAGTCCCGGACGAACTCCTCCCGAACATCGTCGATGTAGATCGACCCCTCCGGCACCCCCATGGCCAGCGCCTTGGCCCTGGCCGGCTCCAGCTCCTCACCCTGGCCGAGGTCGGCGGTGTAGGTCACGACCTCACAGTCGTAGGTCTCCTGGAGCCAGCGGAGGATCACCGAGGTGTCGAGTCCTCCCGAGTATGCCAGCACGACCTTCTTCACCTGATTGCTCATGGAAACACTCCACTTCTGACGTTCGATCATTCGACGGCCCGACGACCAGCCGAGCTCGCTGTCACTTGTCACACTCTGTCACTGCGTGCCGGCCAGAGGCCGGCGGTCACTGCGTGCCGGCCAGAGGCCGGCGGTCACTGCGTGCCGGCCAGAGGCCGGCGGTCACTGCGTGCCCGTTCGCCAGACCTACAAACCGGCGGTATCGGCCAGGGCCTTGGCCAGCAGGGCGCCGTTTCCTTCGGTGGCGATGGCCAGCAGCGTATCGTCCCCCGCCACGGTGCCGAGCAGGTCGGGCTGGCCCGATCGATCCAGTGCCGATGCCACCACATGGGCCGAGCCGGGTGGGGTCCGAAGCAGGACCAGGTCACCGGACCGGGCCACCTCGACCAGCCACTCCCCCAGCACCCGTCGGAGGTGATCCTCGGGCGCCAACTGCTCGGTCGGCAACTCGGGAATGGCGTAGACGGTCTGGCCGCCCGGCACCCGGACCTTGATGGCTCCCAACTCCTCCAGGTCCCGGGACACGGTGGCCTGGGTGGCGACCACACCGTCGTCGGCCAGCAGGTCGACCAGCTGGGACTGACTGGTGACCCCATGGTCGGCCAGCAACTTGGCGATCCGGTGCTGACGCTGATTCTTGCCCGCGCTCACCAGGCCTCCCGCGAGTTCATCGGCAAGCCACCCATCAACCGGCAGCCGGGTTCTGGCCTGCGATCCAGTACAGCACCGCCCTGGCCGAGTGCAGGCGGTTGGCGGCTTGGGGCCAGATTCGGCTCCGTGGACCGTCGAGCACCGAATCGCTGACCTCCTCGTTGCGATGGGCCGGCAGGCAGTGCATGAACACCGCCTCGGGGTTGACGGCCAGCAGCTTGTCGTCGACCGTGAACCCCTCGAACGCCTTCAGCTTGTCGTCCCGGAGGTTCTCCTCGCCCATGGAGATCCAGGTGTCGGTGTAGACCACATCGGCCCCCTTCACCGCATCGGAGGGCCGGTCGAGGTAGTCCGGTTCCACCCCGGCCCCGGCCAACCGATCCCGATCGACGTCGGTGAACTGGTGCCCGGGCGGCGAGGCGATCCTGATCGACCCGCCGAGCATGCCGACGGCCAGGGCCAGCGACCGGGTGACGTTGTTGCTGTCGCCGACGTAGGCCACGGTCCGGTCCTCGACAGGCCCGTACTCGGCCTCGATGGTCAGTACGTCGGCGATGGCCTGCAGCGGGTGGGCGCCGTCTGACAACAGGTTCACGATGGGTATCACCTGAAGGGCCGCCATCTCCTCCAGCAGGTGGTGGTCGAAGACCCGGGCACAGATGGCCCGGTGATAGCAGGCCAACGTCCTGGTGACGTCGGCTGCGGTCTCCCGAGTGCCGATGCCAAGCTCGGCGGGAGTGATGTGGACCGGATGACCACCGAGCTGGACCACCGCCATTTCGGTGGAGTTCCGGGTTCGGGCCGATGGCTTCTCGAAGTAGCAGGCCACCCCCTGACGGTCCAGCACCGGATCGAGCGAGCCGGGCGGGCGCTTGGCGATCTCGATGATCTCCCGCAACTCGGCAACCGAGAGATCGTCGATCTCGAGAAGATGCCTCACGACGACGCTCCGCTGTGGTCGGCCAGCACCGAGCCGAGAATGGCCGCCGCCTCGGCGATGTGGGCGTCCTCGATGATCAGCGGCGGTGCCATTCGGATGGCGGTCGGCGTAACGCCGTTGATCACCAGACCGGCCTTCAGACAGTCGGCGGCGACGGCCGGCGCATCGACGCCGTCGAGTTCGATCGCCAACAACAGGCCCAGCCCACGGACGCTGGTGACCGCCGGCAGGGCCAGCATGGCCTCGGTCAGCCGGGCGCCGGCCGCGGTGGCCAGGGCCGGGGCGTCGATGGCCTCCATCGTGGCCAGCACCGCCCGTGCCGCCGAGGTGGCCAACGGTTGACCGCCGTAGGTGGTGGCGTGGTCGCCGGGCGAGAACGCCGATGCCACCTCGGCCTTGGCCCAGCAGGCCCCGATCGGGACCCCGTTCCCCAACGCCTTTGCCATGGTGACAACATCGGGCGAAACATCGAAGTGCTGAAATCCGAACCACCGGCCGGTCCTGGCCAGGCCGGTCTGGACCTCGTCGACCATGAACAGGATTCCCCGCTCACGACACAGCGCCTCGACACCTTGGAAGTACTCGACGGTGGCCGGGTTGACGCCACCCTCACCCTGGACCGGCTCCAGGAACACCGCGGCCACGGTCTCGTCGAGGACCTTCTCCAGCTCCTCGAGATCGTCCCAGATCACGTGACGGAAACCCTCCGGCAACGGCTGGAACGCATCCCACTTCTGGGGCTGGCCGGTGGCGGCCAGCGTGGCCAGCGTCCGGCCGTGGAAGCTCTGGAAGGCACAGACCACCACATGTTTGCCCGGGCCCCCGTGGCGGCGGGCCAGCTTGATGGCGGCCTCGTTGGCCTCGGCCCCGGAGTTGCAGAAGAACACCTGACCGCCGGCCGGGGCACCATCGCCGATGAGCCGATCGAGGGCCATGGCGACGTGGCCATTGTGCTCGGTGGCGTAGAGGTTGGAGACGTGGAGCAGCCGGGTTGCCTGGACCGAAACCGCTTCGGCCACCGCCGGGTGGGCGTGACCGAGGCTGGTCACCGCCAGGCCGGACAGGAAATCGAGATACTTGTTGTCATCGGCGTCCCAGAGGTAGGCCCCCGCCCCCCGGACGAACTGCACCGACGGCGGCCCGTAGGTTGGCATGAGCGGGCAGCGGGTCATCTCGTCGATGCCCTCCACGTTGCTCAGCGCAGCCCGGTGGCGCTGGGCCGGGGTGGCTTCGGTGGCGGTGCTGTCTGTCTGCTGGCTCATCACTCGGCTCCGTTGGTTCGATCGGTCGTCGCTGTGTTCGTCGTTGTCGATGCTGTGGCTGTGGTCGCCGTCTCCGGCGCGGTCGGCAGGTCCTGGGCATCGGGGGTGATCATCGTGCCGATACCGGCATCGGTGAACAGTTCGAGCAACAGCACGTGGGGTACCCGCCCATCCAGCAGGTGGGCGCTGGCGGCACCGGCCCGGACCGCTTCGATGCACGACAGCACTTTCGGCACCATCCCGCCGCTGATCAGGCCGGAGGCGATGCCGGCCTCGATGTCGCCGACCGATGCCCTGGCCACCAGTGACGCCGGATCGTCGACGTCGGCCATCAACCCGCTCACGTCGGTGAGGAACACCACCTTCTCGGCCCCCAGCGCACCGCCGAGGGCACCGGCAACCGTGTCGGCGTTGATGTTCAGGGCCTGGCCGTCGTCGGTGACCCCGATGGAGGAGACCACCGGGATCATGTCCTCGGCCAGGAGCCGTTGGATGATCCCGGGGCTGACCGAGGCGACGTCGCCGACGAAACCCAGCTCGGGATCGCGCAGCTTGGCGTTGATGAGGCCACCGTCCTCGCCGGACATGCCGACCGCGTATGCTCCGTAGCGGTTGATCCGGCCGACGATGTTGCGACCGACCTTGCCGACCAGCACCATCCTGGCGACGTCGAGCGTCTCGGCGTCGGTGACCCGCAGGCCGTCGCGAAAGGTCGACTCCTTGCCGAGGCGACCGAGCAACTCGCCGATCTGGGGACCGCCCCCGTGCACGACAACCGGCCGCAGCCCGACCGATCGCAGCATCACGATGTCCTCGGCGAACGTGCGAAGCACCCCGTCGTCGACGATGGCATTGCCACCGAGCTTGACCACCACGATCGAGCCCCGGAACCGTTGGATGTATGGCAACGCCTCCAGCAGCGCTGCGGTCCGCAGCTCCGGTGAGTAGCCTCGCTGGGTCGCCATCAGCTGGTCCCCATGTTCTCGTCGATGTAGGCGTGGGTCAGGTCGGTGGTGATGACCCGGCCCGTCCCCGGGCCCTGGCCGAGATCGACGGTGAGGTGCAGCTGCCGTCGGGCCATGATTCCGGTCAGCGCCTCGGCGTCGGTGGCGGTGGCCTCTCCCCTGTCGTAGGTCACGACGGTGTCGGTGCCATCGCCGTAGCTGATCGACAGCGTCTCGGCGGAGAAGGCGGAGGCCGCGGAGCCGGCTTCGGCGGCGATCCGACCCCAGTACGGGTCCTTGCCGTACCACGAGCACTTGACCAGCTGGCAGTTGGCAATGCTGCGGGCCACGGCGGCCGCGTCCTCATCGGTCACCGCACCCTCGACGGTGATGAACACCGTCTTGGTCGAGCCCTCGGCGTCGTCGGCCATCATCACCGCCAAGTCCATGCAGGCCTCGGTCAGCGGCTCCAGCAACGATTCGGGGTCGACCCGGCCGGCCCGACCGTTTGCCAGCAACAGCACGGTGTCATTGGTCGACTGGGCCCCGTCGACGGTGAGGCTGTTGAACGCCGG
This sequence comes from uncultured Acidimicrobiaceae bacterium, assembly GCA_947259095.1. Taxonomy (GTDB): domain Bacteria; phylum Actinomycetota; class Acidimicrobiia; order Acidimicrobiales; family SZUA-35; genus JAHELU01. The sequence continues at coordinate 13,031 of CAMYLA010000073.1, forward strand.
CCCGACCGCTCGCTGCAGCAGGCCGGTGGCCTCCTTGGGGGTCAGCTCGGCGTCGGTGGTCAATACCGCCAACATGGTGGCCATGTTGGGTTCCAACATGGCCGCACCCTTGGCGATGCCGCCGATCGTGATGCCGATGCCGCCGACGGTGGCGTGGACCGTGGTGTGCTTGGCCACGGTGTCGGTGGTCATCATGGCCGTCGCAGCCGACGGACCCCCGTCGGCGGTGGCCGCCGCAACCACCTCGGGGATCCCGGCTTCGATCGTGTCCATCGGCAACCTGTTGCCGATCAACCCGGTGCTGCACACCAGGACGTGGCCGCTGTCGATGCCCATCGCCCCAGCGGTCACGGTACTCATCTGGATGGCGTCCTGCATCCCACCCAGGCCGGTGGCGGCGTTGGCGTTGCCGCTGTTGATGATCACCGCCGCAGCCCGACCCTGGCTCCTGGCCAGGTTCGTCCTGCACACGATGACCGGCGCCGCGGTCATCTTGTTGGCGGTGAAGACCCCGGCCGCGGTGACCGGCTGACCGTCATCGGTTGCCACGAATCCAAGATCGGGGTTGGTGGGCGACTTGATGCCGCAGGCGATCCCGGCCGCGACGAAGCCCGGCACGCTGGTGACGCTCATGGATACATCCCTACTGTTGTGAGTCCGGCGGTTTCGTCGAGGCCGACGGCGAGGTTGGCGCACTGGATCGCCATACCGGAGGCACCCTTCATCAGATTGTCGAGCACCCCGATCCCGAAGACCAGTCCCGTCCGCTCGTCGACCCGCGCCGTGAGGTGAACGGCGTTGGACCCGGCGACGGCCTTGGTCTCGGGGCTGCGCTCGTCGACCAGGATGAACGGCTCGTCGCGGTAGAACTCGGCCATCGCCTCGAGCGCATCGTCGGTGGTGGGGGCCCCGACCGGTCGGCCGTAGCAGGTGGCGAGGATGCCCCGGTTCATCGGGACCAGGTGGGGGGTGAACAACACCGAGGCCGGCGTGTCGGCCAACGCCGCCTTCTGGTTCAGGGTCTGTTCGATCTCCGGGGTGTGTCGGTGGGTCAACAGGCCGTAGGCGGTGACGTTCTCGTCCACGGTGCAGAAGGTGGTGTTCGGTTTCGGCGGCCGGCCGGCACCGCTGACCCCGGTGATCAGGTTGACCACGATGCCCTGGGGCTCGATGAGTCCGGCCGCCAGCAGCGGGGCCACCGTGAGGCTGGCGGTGGCGGCGTTGCACCCGGTGGCGGCGATCAACTCGGCGCCGGCGATCTCGCCCCGATAGAGCTCGGGCAGTCCGTAGACCGACCGATCGAGCAGCTCGGGGTGGGTGTGCTCGGCCCCGTACCACCGGGGATAGAGCGCCGGGTCCTTCAGCCGGAAATCCGACCCGAGATCGACGATCGTGGCGACCTTGCCAAGCAGATCGGGAATGACACCCATGCTGACGCCGTGGGGTAGCCCGCAGAATGCAACGTCGACGCCGGCCAAGGCCTCGGGGCTGTAGGTGTCGAACTCCCGGTCGCCGTAGGCCAGGGCCAGGCTCGGGTACAGGTCGGCGATCCTGGTCCCGGCCATGGAGTCGCCGGTTGCCACCGCCAACCGCAGCTTGGGGTGGCCGGCGATCAGCCGCAACAGCTCGGCCCCGGTGTAGCCGGAGGCGCCGACGATGCCGACCGAGAGCACGGGACTGGAAGTCATTGGCTGATCATACACACAGGGTAATAGTTATTCACGGTATTTCGTCGGACCATCTGCACTCGATCTTGAACGACAGGGGCGGCCCGCGGGTGGACCACACCCGATGGCGTGGATCGAGACGACCCCGCCGCATGATCGAACGGTGGCCGACCGGCTTGAGCGCCCATTCCCGGGAGGCACTACGATTACTTTCCCGTGAGGACGATGATCGGTGTATGCGGTGGGAGCGGCTCCGGCAAGACCACACTGGCCCACCGACTGGTCGATGCACTGGGGCCGCAGGCCGCAACCTGCGTCAGCTTCGATTCGTACTATCGAGACCATTCCCACCTCACGGTCGAACAGCGGGCCACGGTCAACTTCGACCACCCCGACTCCCTCGACGTCGATCTGCTGGTCGATCACCTCCAAAGCCTCAAGGCCGGCACCGAGGTTGCGGTGCCGGTCTACGACTTTGCCAGCCATACCCGCTCCGGCGACCTGGAGATCGTCCACCCCCGCCGTTTCGTGCTCATCGAAGGCATCCTGCTGTTCGCCTTCGCCCAGATCAGGGACAACCTCGACCATCTGATCTTCCGCCACTGCCCGGACCAGGTGCGGGCTGCCCGCCGCTTCAAGCGCGACGTCGAGCAGCGGGGCCGGACCCCGGAGTCGGTGCGGGCCCAATGGCTGGAAACGGTCCAGCCGATGCACGAGGTCTACGTCCAACCGTTTGCCAGCCACGCCGATCTGGTGACCAGTCACAGCCAGGACCTCGACGTCGTCGTGTCCGAGATCGCCAGGGCGCTCCGCCAGGGTGGACCCCTGGCCCTGGAGAACAGCTGACCGGTGACCACCGGTGGGGTCAGGTTCGGCCTGCGGCCTCCGCCGCTTCCTCGGCTCGGGTCAACTGCGACTCGACGATGCGCAGCCCTGCATCCCAGAACGAGGGATCGGCAAGGTCGCAGCCGACGATGGCCCCCAACTCCTCCGGGGACTGCGAACCCCCGGCCCGAAGCAGGTCCAGGTAGGCCGGCACGAAGGCGTCACCCTCGGCCTCGTAGCGGGCGTAGACCGACAGGGCCAGCAGCTGGCCGTAGGCGTAGGCGTAGACGTAGCCCGGCGTCCCCATGAAATGGGGGATGTAGGACCACCAGCTCCGGTAGTTGTCGGTGAGCTCGACCGAATCGCCCATCATGTCGCGCTGGGTGTCGATCCACAGCTCCCCGAACCGGTCGACCGACAATTCGCCGGCCTCCCGACGTGCGGTGTGGCAGGCGGCCTCGAACCGGTTCATCGCCACCTGGCGGAAGACGGTGGCGATCGAGTCGTCGACCACCGAGGCCAGCAGGGCGAACCGTTCCCCGGGATCGTCGATCATGTCCAGCAGCCTGTTGTTGGTCACGGTCTCACCGAACACCGACGCGGTTTCGGCCAGGGTCAGCGGGGTCGACTGGTGGAAGATGCCTTGTTCCCTGGCCAGGTACCCGTGGACGCCGTGGCCCAGTTCATGGGCCAGGGTGAGCACATCGCGAGACTTGCTGGTCCAGTTCAACAGCACGTAGGGGTGATGGCTCGGCACCGCATAGGCGCAGAACGCCCCCGGCTGTTTCCCGGGTCGGACCGGGGCATCGATCCAGCGCTCCTCGATGAACCGTCCGACGATGTCGGCCAATTCGGTGGAGAACGAACCGTAGGCGTCGCGGACCACCGCAACCGCCTCAGACCAGCCGACCTGCTGTTGACCGTCGGCCACCGCAGCCATCCTGTCGTAGTCGGCGAGGCGGTCGATGCCGAGGGCCTTGGCCTTGAGCCGATACCACCGCCGGGGAATGTCGTACCGGGCGACGACCGAGGTGATCAGGGCCTCGACCGACTCGTCGCTGGCCTCGTTCGACAGGTTGCGGCTCGAGACCCAGCTGGGGAAGCCTCGGAGGCGATCCTGGACCGACTTGTCGAGCAGCAGCGTGTTGTAGATGAACCCCCTGGTCCGCAACCCCGGCTCCAGCCCGACGGTGACCGCTTCGGCCGCGGCGGCCCGGACCTCCCGGTCCGGGTCCTGGAGCAGCGACAGCCCCATCTCCATGCTGGCGGTGGTGGTCGCCCCGTCTCCGGCCTCGGGGGCCGGGAGCTCCACGGTGATGGCCGACGTCAGTTCGGAGAACAGCCGAACCCAGGACGAAGCACCGGAGACCGACATCTCCAACAGCACCGTCTCTTCGGACTCGGACAACTGGTATGGACGATGCCGGCGGGTGTTCTCCAGGTGGTGGCGGCAGAAGCCGAGCCGATCATCGGCCAACACCTCGGCGGCGTGGGCATCGTCGGCGGCGGCGAACTCCAGGTCGATGAAGACCAGCCGGGAGGCAATGGCCGTCGCCGCCTCCTCCAACCGCTGCATCATGGCCCCCCGTTCGGGGTCGGCGGTGTTCTCGGTGAAGCGCAGCATGCCGTAGTGGCCGGCCCGGCTGAGGAGCTCGTTGATATCGGCCAGCCGATGCATCAGCTCGGCCAGTTCGCCGCCGTCGATCGTCCCGACCCGGCCCCGGTAGGCCTCGAGCTCGGTGGCAACGGCCTTGGCCCGCTCGACCAGCTCATCGGGTGAATCGGCTCCGTCCAGCAGCGGTTCCAGTTCCCAGCTGACGTCGGCGGCGGTGAGATCGGCTTCGGTGGTGCTCATGGCTCCAATGATGCCCGGATTCCCAACGCTTCGTGACCTCGAGCGGCTCCCGACGCCGGCCCTGCGATCAGCCCCGCAGGGTCGCCCCGTGGTTCTTGGCCACATCGTCGATGCAGCGGAGGCGAATCTCCGCCACCTCCTGGTCGGTCAGGGTGCGATCGTCGGCCTGCAGCCGCAGCTGGTAGGCCAGCGATCGCCTCCCCTCGCCCACCTGCGCCGAGCGGAACACATCGAACAGCCGGACCGACAGGATGAGGCCCTCACCGGCCTTCTTGATGGTCCGGGCGACGTCGGTTGCCGGCACCTCGTCGGGGGTGACGAAGGCCAGGTCGATATCGCTTGAGGGATACAGCGAGACCGGCTTGTACCTCGGCGGTGATGCCAGCGCGACCAGCAGCGGGGCGACGCGAAGCTCGAACCACGACACCCGGCCCGAGATCTCGAAGTTCTCGAGCACCCGGGGGTCGATCTCGCCGACCGAGCCGATGATCTTGCCCCGGAACCGAACCTGGGCTGCGCGCGTTGGATGCAGACCGGGTACGTCGGCGTTTGCGATCTGCAGCCCGTCGAAGCCCAGTTCGGCTGCGAAACGGTAGAGGGACCTGACCCCGGCCTCGGCCGCCGTCTCCCCGCCGTCGGGGAGGTAGCCCGATCCGATGGCGGCCAGCATCTCGTGCTCGTCCGGCAGGGTCTCGTTCGACGGCCGGAATACACGGCCCAGCTCGCAGAGCCGAACCCGATCGATGCGGTGGCTCTGGTTGTGGGCAACCCCCTTGAGCAGGCCCGGCAGCAGCGACGTTCGCAGCACCGATTCCTCGGCCACCAGCGGGTTGGCCAGGGTGATGCCCTCGTCATCGAGCCCGGCCCTGGCCAGGTCGTCCGGGGCCAGGAACGGGGTCGGCATCGCCTCGGAATAGCCAAGGCCTCGCAGGGTGCGTCGCAGGCGACGTCGACCCTGCTGATCCGGGGTCAGCGCACCGGCCTGGACCGGGGTCGGCACCCGTTTGCCCGACTTCTCGTACCCGTGATGGCGGCCGATCTCCTCGATGACGTCTTCCTCGATGGTGGAGTCCGGTCGCCACGACGGCACCGTGACCGACAAACCATCGGGGCCGCCGACCAGCGGCTTCGAGGTGAACCCGATCGGATCGAGCAGGGCGACGATCTCGGCCGTGGTCAGCGAGGTGTTCAGCACCCTGTTGACCCGATCGGTCCTGACCGGGATCTCTACCGGGCCGGCCAGCCCGCCGGTGGCGATCACCGCCCCCGAAGCGGCCCTGGCACCGCAGATCTCGACCGCCAACTCGACGAAACGATCGAGGGCCCGCTCGATCCCCATCGGGTCGACGCCCCGCTCGAATCTGGTGGAGGCCTCGGAGCGCAGGTTCAGCCGACGGGATGTCCTGGCAATGGTCATGCGATCCCAGACCGCGGCCTCGACCACCACACTGGTGGTGGCGTCGCTGATCTCGGTCGACGCTCCGCCCATGACTCCGGCCAGCCCGATCGGCTGGTCGGAGCCGTCGACGATCACCCCGTCATCGGTGGTCAGGGTCCGCTCGACGTCGTCGAGGGTGCTCAGCCGCTCCCCGTCACGGGCCATACGAACCCCCAGCCGGCCATCGGGAACCAGCCCGAGGTCGTAGGTGTGGTTCGGTTGCCCCAGCTCGAGCATCACGTAGTTCGAGATGTCGACGATGGCGTTGATCGGACGCATGCCGGCTGCGGTCAACCGAGCCGCCATCCACCCCGGCGACCGGCCGACGGTCACGTTGTCGAGCACCCGGGCGCCGAAGCGACTGCAGAGCTCGGGAGCCTGGATCTCGACCGAGGTCCTCGCCGAACTCGGCGGTTCCTGCTCACTGAACTTGGGTTCCGGCAGGGTGAACGGCAACCGGAGGCGGGCCGCCAGGTCTCTGGTCACCCCGGCCACCGACAGCGCGTCCGGACGGTTGCCCTCGATGTCGAGGTCGAACAGGACGTCGCTCTCGGCCCCCAGCGCCGAGGTCAGGGCTTCACCGATGGTCAGGCCGGCGTCGAGCACCATGATGCCGTCGGCGTCCTCGCCCAGCTCCAGTTCGGCGGCCGAGCAGATCATGCCGTTCGACCACTGGCCCCGGAGCTTGCGGCGGGCGATCTCCAGACCGCCGGGCATGGTCGTGCCAGGGGTGGCCAACGGGACCAGGTCGCCGACCGCCATGTTGAACGCCCCGCAGCAGATCTGGAGCGGTTGGCCGTCGCCGAGATCGACGTCGACCAGCTGGATCCGATCGGCTTCCGGATGGGGGCGCAGGTCGAGGACCTTGGCCACCACGATGCCGTCCCAGTCGGGCCCGGTCGACCCCACCTCCTCAACCACCAAGCCGAGATCGGTCATCTGGTCGGCCAGAAACGCCGGATCCCCCTCGATCGGGGCGAACTCTCTCATCCACGACAGGAGGACTTTCATGCTGGCTCTTTCCGGTTACTCACTCGGTGATTTCGTCAAGGCGATGGTTTCGTCACGGCAGGGTCTGTCGGCGCTCGACGGGGCGCCGCAACGGCCGATGGCGAATGTGTTGGCGGTCGGCATCAGAACTGGCTGAGGAACCGCAGGTCTTCGGTGAACATGTCCCGGAGGTCATCGATGCGGAACTTCATGGCCGCCAGTCGATCGATACCGAAACCGAACGCGAACCCGGTCCATTCTTCGGGATCGATCCCGCCGGCCCGCAACACGTTGGGGTGGACCATGCCGCTGCCACCAAGCTCCAGCCAGGAACCATCCGGCAACTGGATGTCGAACTCGGCAGACGGTTCGGTGAACGGGAAGTAGTTCGGACGCAGGCGGGAGGTGAAGCCGGGCCCGAAGTACGATTCGGTGAAGGCCTCGATCGTCCCCGCCAGATCGGCCAGCGAGATGCCGCGATCGACCACCAGCCCTTCGATCTGGTGGAAGACGGGCATGTGGGTGGCGTCGGCGGTGTCGCGCCGGAACACCCGGCCCGGTGCCACGACGTAGATCGGCGGCTCCTGATCCAACATGGCGCGGATCTGGACCGGCGATGTGTGGGTCCGCAGCAATGTGCTGCCCGGCTCGCCATGGTTCACGTAGATCGTGTCAAAGGCGTCCCGGGCCGGATGGCGGGGCGGGATGTTGAGGGCGTCGAAGTTGTGCCAGTCGGTCTCGACCTCGGGGCCCTCGGCGACCCGGAAGCCCATGCCGACAAAGACGTCCTCCAGCTCCTCCCAGGCCTGGGTCACCACATGGGCATGGCCGACCTCGACCTCGACCGGCACCTCGGTGAGATCGAGCCGCTCGGCCACCAGCCTGGCGGCACGCTCGCTCTCGGCCAGGTCGGCGGTCTTGGCCTCCAGTCGCGCTTCGACCCGGCGCCGCACCTCATTGAGGGCCTTGCCTGCGTCCTTGCGTTTTTCGGGGGGCAGCGAACCGAGGTTCCGCTGAGCCGATGTCAGCGGGGCGTTCTTGCCCAGTGCCTCGGTCTTGGCCGAAGCCAGGGCGTCGAGCGAGTCGGCCCGGTCGATGGCCGCCACCGCCGCCGCCTCGTGCTCAGCTAGTTCTTCGATCATGTCAGCTCTTCGATCGTGTCTGGTCGGTCGCCGTCCGGCGGCAGCCCGGTGGTGTTGATACAACCTGACGCCTCACCATGGTGCTGTCCAACGGATTTCCGCCTACGAAGCTGCGATCCGCCGCTGCCGGGCAGCTTCGAAGCACAGTATCGAGACCGCAGCGGCCACGTTCAGCGACTCGACCGACGCGGCCAGCGGGATGGTGCATTGTCCGTCACCGAGCCTAATGGCCTCCGGTGCCAGACCGTGTGGTTCGTTGCCGACCAGGATCGCCGCAGTCCGGAGATCCAGTGTGTCGTAGCAGGGGGCATCGGGGTCGACCACGGTGACCACGATCGGCCAACCCCGCGATCGGATGGCGCCGGCGGCGGCGGTGACGTCGTCGTGGCGGACCACCGGCAGCCGAAGGATCGAGCCGGCCGATGCCCGAACGACCTTCGGGGCGAGCGGGTCGACCGAGTCCCCGACCACCACCACACCGCCGAACCCGGCAGCCTCTGCGCTGCGGAGCACCGTTC
>CAMYLA010000074.1 GCA_947259095.1 uncultured Acidimicrobiaceae bacterium
CTGACGGTGTGGTTGGTCGTCAGTTGATGCTGACGGTGTGACCGGTCGTCAGTTGATACTGACGGTGTGACCGGTCGTCAGTTGATACTGACGGTGTGACCGGTCGTCAGTTGATACTGACGATGCCCATCCGGACGGCTTGGAGGACGGCCTGGGTCCGGTCCCGGGCGTCGAGCTTCTGATAGATCGAGGCCAGGTGGTTCTTGACCGTCTTCTGGCTGATGAACAGCTGCTCCGCCACCTCGGGGGTCGAGCAACCATCGGCAATCAGCTGCAGCACCTCTTCCTCCCGGGGGGTGATGATCCGGTCGGTCTGGCTTGCCGAGTCCTGTCGCCGGACCTCGGCCAACATCGAAGCGGCCAGACGAGGCGACAGTGCGGTCTCGCCGACCACCACCGAATCGATGGCCGATGCGATCTCGTCGGTGCTGCAGTCCTTGACCAGGTACCCGTTGGCCCCGGCCCGGATCGCTTCGGCCAGGACGTCCTGATCGGCGTGCATGGTCAGCATGATCACGAACGTTCCCGGCAACCGGGCCTTGAGCTGTCGGGTGGCCTCGACGCCATCAAGCTCCGGCATCGTCACATCCATCAGCACCACATCGGGCTGGACCGCGGCGGCCAGATCGACGGCCTCGGCCCCGTTTCGGGCCTCGCCGACGATGGTGAAGCCCAGTTCGTCCAGCGACTTGCGCAGGCCTTCGCGGAGCATACGGTGATCGTCGGCCAGCAGCAGTCTGATCGATTTTCTCATCGGTATTCGCTCCTCAGCGGCGGTGAGTGGTCGACGATCGTTGTGTTCGTCGGACGCTCGGCGGTTGTTCATGTCTGGTTGAGGTAACACCGGACTGTTGTCCCTTCTCCCGGTTTGGAATTGATCTCGAGTGCTGCCCCGATGCTGTTCGCCCGCTCCCGCATGCCGACGATGCCGTAGGAATCGATCCGGCCGGCATTGTCAGCGGGCATGCCGCAACCGTCGTCGACCACATCGAGCGAGGCCTGATGCTGGTCGCACCGCCAAGTGATGATGACCGCGGTGGCATGGGCGTGACGCTCGACGTTGATGAGCGCTTCCTGGGCGATGCGCCACATCTCCCGCTCTTGCAGCAGCGGAAGCCGGGTGGTGGTAACGCTGTCGACATCGATGCGGAGGTTGCTCCGGTCGGCCAATCGGGAGGCGAACTCGCCGATGGTCTGCTCGAAGTCCTTGTCCTCGGCCACGTCGGCCCGCAGGTCGTAGAGGGCATCGCGGACCTCGGCGGTGACCGCTCGAACCCCCTGGCGGAGGGTCTGCAGTTCCGGGCCGATCTGGTGACCGGACTGGTGGTAGCGAACCAGGCGGTCGGCCTCGAAGCCGAGGCATGCCAGGGACTGGCCGATCCGGTCGTGCAGGTCCCGGGCGATACGCGATCGCTCTTCATCGACGCTGGCCCGTCGCAACCGTCCGAACCAGCGGGCGTTGTCGATGGCCAGGGTCACCGGTTCGAGAAATCCCTGGAGGGTGCGCCGGTCGTGATCGTCGTAGTGGCCGGCATGGTGGGATTCGATCAGTACGAGACCGATCAGGCGATCTCTGGTGGTCATCGGGGCGAACAGCCCGCTGCGCGAGGTTGGATGCAGGCCCGGATGGTGGCTCGACAGATCGCCCTCGCACGTGGCCTGCCAGGTCGAGATGGCCCGCTTTGCCGGCTCCGGCAACGAGATCGGATCGATCGTGCCCCGGATCCCGAGCGCCTGCTGCTGAGCCACCACCCAGGTCCTGTCGGTCTCCTCGAACAGCAGGAACGCAGCTCGATCGAAGTCCAGCAGGCCTCGGAGCTTCAGCAGGCTCGAGTCCAGGACCTCGGTCTGGTCGAGTGAGGCCGGGAGGGTCTGGGCCAGCCGATGGAGGTTGAACAGCAGGGTGTTGGCGTCGGTCAGCTGCGACACCCGGTCCAGGGTCGCCGAGTGGCGGCGACTGGCTTCCCCGGAGATCCGTCGGCCGTAGCCGGCGATGACACCGGTGAGCAGGAGGAGGGCGCTCCACTGGATGGCGTTCGACATGTCGACGGCGGTGAATTCGGTCGTGGCGAACTCGGCGATCGTGAGGCTGATGGTCATGACCAGCCCGATTCGCATGGCCAGTTGGAAACCGCCGGCGAAGCCGGCCACCACCAGGATCGAGGCGGCGGCGATCACCAGTGGCGAGCGCCAGAAGCCGGTCGCGGCCAGCACCGCCCAGAACAGCGCGACCTCGAACAACAGGAGCAGCTGGTCGGTCGGCGATCCGCTGTAGACGAGCGGGTGGAGGGAGCGGTAGATCGTGTTGGCCAGCACCGCAGACGCCGCACCGATGGTGATCCAATCCGGTTGCAGCACCACGCTTCCGGTGAGGACCAGGGCCACTGCGGTGGTGGCCCAGCGGACGTTGACGACGGCGGCGGCGAAACTGGTCAGCTGGTCGACCTTGCGGCCGGGGCCGGGCTCGTTGCGCTGATCGACGGACCGGGCATCCCACAGCGCGGGGTGCTCCAACAGTCCCGCTCTGGGGCGATTGCTCAGCGTGGGTAGTCCCATTGAAAGGTCGAACGTCGTTTCTGTCGTCTCGGGCGCACGAGTACAGCGGCCCCAGTTAGAAATCGGAGTAACCGACCTCGATGTGAGCGAAACGGCGTTCTTCGTTGTGATCGACCGGTGGCGTCGGCTACCTCTCCCGGCTCGCCGACGACCCGATCGGGGGTGCGCTCAGCCGAGATATCGGTCGAGATACTCGACCGATGCCACCACCTCGAACGCCGGCACCGCGGCGTGGGCCCCCGGGTTGGCGTGCAACGTCTTGCGGTTCGACCCCAGTACCTCGAAGAGCTCGAGGCAGGCGCTGCGGGGCACGATCTCGTCGTCCCACTGGACCAGGAACCGCACCGGACAGCCGAGCTCGGGAGCCAGACCCATGAGGTCGTCCCCGTTCGGTCCCCATCGACCCATGAGGCCGAGGACGGCAACGGTGATGCGATCGTCGGCCACGGTGACGGGAAGTCCCATCATCGTTCCCATCGACAGGCCCCACCAGCCGGTCGGCCTCGGCGTTCGTTGCGATTCGACGAAGTCCAGCGTCGCCCGCCAGTCGGCGACGATGCCGGTGGTTCCGCCGCCCCGCTCCCACACCTCGAAGAAGTTGTCGTGGCCGGGGGCCTGGCCCGGTACGACGCGGTCGCCGTGGCCAGGCCCGTCGATCGCCACCGCCTCCATCCCGTGGCCGACCGCCAGCTTCGCCACCTCACCGATGTAGTCGGCCCGCTTGTCTGCGGTTCCTCCGTGACCGAGGAGCAACAGCCGTTCGGCCGGGCGGTCGCCGGGCGACCAGGACACACCCGGCACGGGACCGCCGGGACCGTCGATCACGAAGTCCCGTTCGGTGATCCCGTCGCTGGTCCTCGGCTCGGTTGTCCAGCTCATCGGGTCTCCTCCGGGTGTTCCGTCGACGGCATCGACGGAAACACCCTTCTTAGCCGACGCCGGGCCGTCGACGGTAGCCGCCGGCCCGGCCGTAGCTGTTGTGGTCGGTTGGCCGCTGCTATGTTGTCCCGATGTTGCTGGTGGCGCTGACCGGGGGAATCGGGTCAGGCAAATCGTCGGTATCGGCCAGGCTGGCCCAGCGGGGAGCGGCGATCGTCGATGCCGACGAGGTGGTCAAGCAGCTCCAGCGCCCCGGTGAGACGGTCTTCGTCGCCATGGTCGACCGCTGGGGTGATCACATCGTCCGCCACGACGGCGAGCTGGATCGGCAGGCCGTGGCCGATCTGGTCTTCGCCGAGGAGTCCGAACTGAAGGCGCTGAACAAGATCGTCCATCCGGCGGTCCGCCGTGAGATGGCAAGACAGGCCGATGCCCTGGCCGACACCGACCGGGTCGTCGTCCTCGACATTCCCCTGCTCGGCGAGGGCGACGCCGAGAAACGGGGGGCGAAGGCGGTCATCGTGGTCGACTGTCCGGTCGAGGTCGCCATCGAGCGGCTGGTCGCCCACCGCGGGTTCTCCCGAGCCGATGCCGAGGCCAGGATGGCAGCACAGGTCACCAGGGAGGAACGGCTTGCCCTGGCCGACTTCGTGGTCGACAACAGCGACGATCTCGAGAACCTCGACGACGAGGTCGGGCGATGCTGGTCGTGGTTGCAGGAGCTGGCCGCCCGAGCGGCTTGACCAACGGCGCCTTCGGTGGAGGAGCCTGCGGCGCCTTCGGCCGGGCCGCCCGGCCGGACACACTGTCAGTGGTCGGGGGTAGTGTTGTACGGTGGCTGCGTTTCAGATGGAGTCGGAGTATTCCCCGGCAGGAGATCAACCGAAAGCGATTGCGGAGCTCACCAGGAGCATCGAGGCCGGCGAGAAGATACAAACCCTGCTCGGCATCACCGGGTCCGGCAAGTCGGCCACCATCGCCTGGACGATCGAAGCCGTCCAGAAACCGACCCTGGTGATCGCCCCCAACAAGTCGTTGGCGGCCCAGCTGGCCAACGAGTTCCGGGAGTTCTTCCCTCACAACCGCGTCGAGTACTTCGTCAGCTACTACGACTACTACCAGCCCGAGGCATACATGCCGTCCTCGGACACCTACATCGAGAAGGACTCATCGGTCAACGACGAGATAGACCGGTTGCGCCACGCCGCCACCTCGGCCCTGCTGACAAGGGAGGACACGATCGTGGTGGCCTCGGTCTCGTGCATCTACGGCCTGGGCTCGCCGGACGAGTACCGCAAGAAGTTGCTCATGGTCGAGGTTGGCAAGGAGTACGATCAGCGAAGCATCCTCGCCAAGCTGGTCGACATGCAGTACGAGCGCAACGACATGAACCTCACCCGCGGCAAGTTCCGGGTCAGGGGTGACACGATCGAGCTCCATCCCGCCTACGAAGAATTCATGGTCCGGATCGAACTGTTCGGCGACGAGATCGAGGCCATCACCACGGTTGATCCCCTCACCGGCGAGCGGCTGGCCACGCTCCAGCACCTGGCGGTCTATCCGGCCACCCACTACGTGGCTTCCGATGAGAAGATGGCCACGGCCATCGGTGGCATCGAGGCCGAACTCCAGGAGCGGTTGAGCGATTTCGAAAAGCAGAATCGGCTGCTGGAGGCCCAGCGGCTCCGGATGAGAACCCAATACGACCTGGAGATGATGCAGGAGATGGGGTTCTGCAACGGCATCGAGAACTACAGCCGCCACATCGACGGTCGCCAGGCCGGTGAGCGGCCGTACACGCTGCTCGATTTCTTCCCCGACGACTACCTGATGGTGCTCGACGAGAGCCATGTCGCCGTGCCCCAGTTGCACGGCCAGTACGAGGGAGACAGGAGCCGGAAGGAAACGCTGATCGAGCACGGCTTCCGGCTGCCGTCGGCGGCCGACAACCGGCCCCTGCGGTTCGACGAGTGGCGGGAGATGGTCAACCAAGTGGTCTTCCTGTCGGCCACGCCAGGGCGCTACGAGCTCGAGAACTCCTCCACCGTGGTGGAGCAGATCGTCCGCCCGACCGGGCTGATCGACCCCGAGGTCGTGGTCCGCCCCACCAAGGGCCAGATCGACAATCTGCTGGAGGAGATCTCCACCGTGACCGACCGGGAAGGTCGGGTCCTGGTCACCACCCTCACCAAGAAGATGTCGGAAGACCTCACCGAGTACCTGCTGGAGCAAGGCGTGCGGGTGCGCTACCTACACTCCGAGGTCGACACCATCCAGCGAATCGAGCTGTTGCGTGGCCTGCGGATGGGGGAATTCGACGTCCTGGTCGGTATCAACCTGCTTCGGGAGGGCCTCGATCTGCCCGAGGTGGAGCTGGTGTGCATCCTCGATGCCGACAAGGAGGGATTTCTCCGCTCCGAGACCTCGCTGGTCCAGACGATCGGACGGGCGGCGAGGAACGTCGAGGGTCGGGTCATCATGTATGCCGACAAGATCACCCCGTCGATGCAGAGCGCCATCTCCGAGACCAACCGACGTCGTGGCCTCCAGGTTGCCTACAACGAGGCCAACGGCATCAAACCCGAGACGGTGCGCAAGGCGGTCACCGACATCCTCTCGCTGATTCGGCCGGACACCACTGCCCCGATGCCGGGCAAGGACACACGAAAGCGGCGGCCGGAGGAACAGCAGCGGATCCGTGAGTTGGCCGAGTTGCCGGAGGATCAGCTGCGGAGGCTGATCGACACCCTGGAGGACGAGATGCAGGATGCATCGAGTGAGCTGCGTTTCGAATATGCCGCTCGGCTCCGAGATGAGATCAAGGACCTCCGTCGAGAACTGCGGGAAATGGTCTGATCGTCCCCGGAAGGGGCCTCGATCGTACGCATCGTGCGATCAAGGGGCCTGCTCCATGGTCAGGACCACGATCCCGCCGCCCGCCGGCTGTGCGGTCCCCTCGGCCGACCGGCTCCGTGAAGCGACATCGGGTCGATAGGAACCGGCGATCAGGTCGACCTGTCGAGCCGGCTCGGCCGACACCAGCACCAGGGTCTCGACACCGAGTGACCGGAGGCGCCTCCCCGCAGTTGGCAGTTCGCCGTCGGGCACCCGCAACCATCGACCGCGGTCGACGTCTTGCCACATCCACCGTCCGAGGCCGTGGATCGTGGTCACCACCACCGGCTCGTCTCCCGTTTGCTCGATGGCGGCAAGTGCCCGGTCGACCTCCACCGCGAGGTCGGCGGTCTGGTGTCGGACCGCTCGTAGGCCGAGCAAGCCCATCATGCTCAGCAGTGCCATCGACAACGCCAGCAGTGCACCCAGCGAACGACGATCCGGGCGGGGGAGCCGGGCACCGGCCCTGACCAGACCCACGGTTGCGGCGGCGATGCCAAGCGGCAGCCCGACCATGAAGTACCGCCCGCCCCACTCGCCGCCACCGCCGTGGCGATACTGCGTCGCCAGCACTGCTCCGCAGAACAGCGAGAACGAGATCAGCAGCACGAGAACGCGATCGACGACGATGGTTCTCCGATCGAGCAGCAACAGCCCGGCGAACAGCACCGGGAAGGCGGTGACCAGGCCGGGGACCAGCGCCCCGGGGGCAACCGCGAACCTGGCCATCAGCGCCAACACCGCCACCGCCAAGGCTGCGGTTGTTGCGGTTGTTGCGGTCGGCCCTCGCCTGGCCAGCACGCCTGCCACGAGGGTCATCGCCGCCGCGGCCAGGATCAGCAACTCCCGGGGATCGGAGCCGTAGGCCGGTTGCAGCCACGTGATGGTGAAGGCCTCGATCCGTCCGGCCAGGAAGCCGAACGCCTCGTCGAACCCGACCGGTTCGACCGGGCCGCCGGTTGGGATATCGGTCAGCCGATCGACGACCACGCCGACCACGGCCACCACCACCGCTGCTGCGCCGGTGCAGAGCCCCCGTCGGTCCGTCATTTGCCGCTGCTGGGCCCCGGTCGGGACTCGGGCGCCGCCTTCGAGGCCGCCACCACGACCCTCGGGGGCGTCGATCATCCCGCCGGTCCGGGCAACCGCCGGGTCGAGGAAGCCGGACGGCGCCGGCTCCTGCCGGGCGGAGGTTGCGGCTGCAGGCACCAGCGCCAGGTCCGACCCGGCCGTCGTCGCCGATGCGGTTCCGGCGTTCGCGGCCAGGCCGGCATCGGCGATCGTCGGACGCCACCGGCCAAACGGCGAGAGGGGCCTCGACTCGAGCACGGAGATGGCCATGAGAGCGAACCCGATGGCCAACCCGGCCATTGGCGCCTCGGTCCGCACCAGGCAGGCCAGGAACAGCAAGGCCAACCCCGCCCCTCGCCCGGCGACGCTGCGGTCCGCTCCCAACAGCAGTACGGCGGCCCAACCGACCAGGGCCGCAGCTGCAGTATGGCCCCAGGCAACGTAGGAGGCCATGAACAGGGGGCTGGCCAGCCCGGCGATCCACAGTGCGGGAACCGCAGCGGTCCGGTCGGCCATGGCGGCCAGCCGGGCGGTGGCGGCTGCGGCGGCCACCGTCGAGGCCACCGAGGCGACGATCAGGGCACCGTAGCCCCCCAGCCGATACAGGCCGGCGGTCACCTGAAGGTAGCCGGCGTGCTTTGCCAGAACGATGTAGCGGCACCCGTCGACGGTCGATCGGCAGTCGTCGGACGGTCCCAGACGGCCCGACCCGGCATCGGCGGCCCAGGATGCGAGGTGGATCGGAAACCAGGTGCCGGACGGATCTGCGGTGGGGAACGGGTGGGGGAATGTCCAGCCCCTGCCTGCCACAACGGCATCGATCTGGTAGAGCAGGGCCCCCTCGTCTGCCGACCACACCGCATCGAGCCCCGCCACCGGGATCAGGGCGAACAGCACCACGGCCAACACCAGCTGATGGCGACCGAGCGACGGCACCGGCCGCGGCGGCCGACGTTCGGGCGAACGGCCGCTCCCGTCTCCTCCGACTATCGACAGAGGGTTGCCCACATCGTTCTCCGGGGTCGTGGTCGAGATTGGGGTGCCACCGCACGGTGGTGCCCCGCCGCCTTCCCGGTCGGCCGACCGCCCCGGCGATTGAGCGCACCGGTCGAGTGCAGCAATCCCGGCGATGGGGCCGGTCGAGCGCGATTCGGCCCCTGCTGTCGAGGTGGCGACCCGCTCCCGGTCGTGACCGGAGATGGCCCTGGCGATCCTCGATAGAACGCCCGTTCGGTTGTGCTCGGCGGTAGGATCGGAGGTCGTGGCTGGCAAGATCGTCGTTCGTGGAGCGAGAGAACACAACCTGCGGGGCGTTGACCTGGAGCTGCCGCGAGACAAGCTGATCGTCTTCACCGGCCTGTCCGGGTCCGGGAAGTCGTCGTTGGCGTTCGACACGATCTATGCCGAAGGCCAGCGGCGCTACGTCGAGTCCCTGTCGTCGTACGCAAGGCAGTTCCTGGGTCAGATGGACAAGCCCGATGTCGACATCATCGAGGGGCTGTCGCCTGCCATCTCCATCGACCAGAAGTCGGCGAGCCGGAACCCGCGCTCAACCGTCGGCACCGTCACCGAGGTGTATGACTACCTCCGGCTCCTGTTCGCCAGGGTCGGCACACCCCACGATCCCGAAACCGGTGAGCCGCTTGTCCGCCAGACACCGCAACAGATCGTCGATCGAATTCTCAAGATGGAGGACGGCACCCGTTTTCAGGTCCTGGCACCGGTCGTTCGTGGCCGGAAGGGCACCTACGAAACGCTGTTGCTCGATCTGGCAAAAGAGGGCTTCGTTCGGGCCATCGTCGATGGTGAGCTGATCGAGCTCGGCGGCGATCTCCCGGACCTGGCCCGCTATGAAACCCATGACATCCGGATCGTGGTCGATCGGCTGGTCCGGCGGGAGGGCATCGAGCGGCGCCTCACCGATTCGATCGAAACGGCATTGGGCCTGGCCGAGGGCGTGGCCGAGATCGAGATCATGCCGCCGAAGGGATCCGAAGCCGAGTCCGAGGTACTGGTGTTCAGCCAGCACCTCTCCCGCCCGAGCGACGGCAAGAGTTTCGAGGAGCTGGCCCCCCGGAACTTCTCGTTCAACTCGCCGTACGGCGCCTGCGAGGCCTGCGACGGTCTCGGGACAACCTTCGAGGTCGACTCCCAGCTCGTGGTTCCCAACCCCGAGCTGTCGGTGGCCGACGGGGCGATCCACCCTTGGTCGTCCCGCAAGAGCCAGTACTTCGAACGGTTGGTGCAGGGGGTCTGCGACCAGTACGACATCGACGTCGATGCGCCGTGGGAGGACCTGACGGCCAAGCAGCAGAAGCTGTTGCTCAACGGCAAAGGTCACGCCGCCAAGGCTGCGACTGCGCCGATCAAGGTCACCGTGCGATACAAGAACCGGTTCGGCCGGGTCCGGACCTACAACGCCAACTTCGAGGGTGTGCTGCCGTACCTGCGGCGCCGTCACACCGAGGCCGAGTCCGACACCGCCCGGGAGCAGATCGAGGGCTACATGCGGGAGGTCCACTGCCCGGCCTGCGACGGGGCCAGGCTCAACCCGCTGTCGCTGGCCTGCAGGATCGACGGCCGCAACATCCACGAGATCTGCTCCATCTCGATCGGTGAGGCGGCCAAGGCCCTCGATGGGCTGGAACTGACCGATCGCGAGCACCTGATCGCCGATCGGGTCATCAAGGAGATCAACGCCAGGCTCAGTTTCCTGCTCGACGTCGGCCTGGACTACCTGTCGATGAGCCGCTCGGCGTCCACCCTGTCCGGCGGCGAAGCGCAGCGCATCAGGCTGGCCAGCCAGATCGGATCGGGCCTGGTCGGCGTGCTCTACGTGCTCGATGAACCGTCGATCGGGTTGCATCGAGCACGATGAGGAGACGATCCGGGTCGCCGACCATGTGGTCGACATCGGCCCGGGTGCCGGCGAGCACGGTGGCGACGTCGTCTACAGCGGTGCGGTCAAGGGGCTGTTGAAGCGCCGGAACTCGATCACCGGCCACTACCTCTCCGGCAAGAAGACCGTCCCGGTCCCCGCAGCCCGGCGACAGCCCACCGATGCCAAGCTCACCATCACCGGGGCCAGGGAGAACAACCTCAAGAACATCGATGTCGACTTCCCGCTCGGCTGTTTCGTCGCCGTCACCGGCGTCTCCGGGTCCGGAAAGTCGACCCTGGTCAACGGGATCCTGCTGAAGGCCCTGATGCAGCGGATCTACGGTTCGAAGATGCCGCCCGGGTTGCACCGGTCGATCGAAGGCCTGGAACACCTCGACAAGGTGATCGACATCGATCAATCACCGATCGGGCGGACCCCCCGCTCCAACCCCGCAACCTACACCGGGGTGTTCGATGCCATCCGCAAGCTGTTCGCCCTGACGAACGAGGCCAAGGTCCGGGGCTACCAGCCGGGCCGGTTCAGCTTCAACGTGTCCGGTGGCCGCTGCGAGACATGTGCCGGCGACGGCACGATCAAGATCGAGATGCACTTCCTGCCCGATGTCTACGTGCCGTGCGAGACCTGCAAGGGTGCCCGCTACAACCGGGACACGCTGGAGATCCAGTTCAAGGGGAAGTCCGTCGCCGACGTCCTGAACATGCCGATCGAAGAGGCATTGGAGTTCTTCTCGAATCAGCCGCCGATCGCCCGCCACCTCCAGACCCTGGTAGATGTCGGGTTGGGCTACGTGCGGCTCGGCCAACCGGCCCCAACCCTCAGCGGCGGTGAGGCCCAGCGGGTGAAACTGGCCTCGGAGCTGGCCAAGCGATCCACCGGCCACACCATCTACCTGCTCGACGAGCCGACAACCGGCCTGCACTTCGAGGACATCCGGCGGCTGTTGACCGTGCTGGGCCGGTTGGTCGATCAGGGCAACACCGTGCTGGTCATCGAGCACAACCTGGACGTCATCAAAACCGCAGACTGGATCGTGGATCTCGGCCCAGACGGGGGAGACGGTGGTGGTACCATCGTGGCCACCGGCTCACCGGAAGAAGTGGTGGCCAACACCAAGAGTCACACCGGTCGCTTTCTGGCCCAGGTCCTCCCCGACGCCTGACCACCGGCGTCGGCGGCCAGCGCCGCCACCCGGCGTCAGGCCGTTTCAGGTTCGGCCTCTCGAACCGACACCGGTTCGGGCTCGGTGAGGCCGGCTTTGGCGTCCAGGTCACAGCTCGGTTCCATGACCACGATATGTGAGTTGGAGAACTGGGGCAGGGGTGCAAGCAGTGCCCGTTCCAGGTCGGCGATGGCCGGGAGCCGTTCCCGGAGCCGGACCGTGGCCAACGGCACATAGTCCTGGTGGCGGCTGATGATCCGGAATCCGGCCAGTCGGCAGAAGTTTTCGAACGTGGCTCGGTCCCAGATGTAGTAGTGGCCGTCGTTCGCCTTTTGCCGCCGCAACACCGCCCTGGCCAGGAGCAACGGCTGTAGCGAGTTCGGGACCGCCACCACCAGTCGACCGCCTTCGACCAGCATGGCCCGCCACCGTGCCAGGGCGCCGACGGGGTCGGCCAAATGCTCCAGGGAGTGGGACGAGACGATCACGTCGAACGTCCGGTCGCCGCCGGCGTCTGGTCCTGGCGCCTCGATGTTGGCCCGCAACAGCGTGGCCGACGGGCACCGGTGGGCGGCCCGTCGCAGGCATTCCTCGTCACCGTCCATGCCGAACAGCTCGACGTCGTTCCGCAACCTCTGGAGCCGGCCGAGGATCTGGCCGGGTCCGCAGCCGAGGTCGAGCACCCGCCCGTCGATCGGGGCCAGCTCGGCCGCCAGGTCGGCCACGATCCGGTGGTACCGCAGGACCGGCTCGTCGTACTGGAGATGGGGCGATGTCACGGTTGGCTCCGACCTGCAGGGAATGACTGCACCTCCCGGTCGGCACGATGCCCGCCGATCTGAGCGCCCGGCCGCCGAGCCTGGGCCTCGCCCCAACCAGCCCCAGCGGACCGACGATGGCCGCCGGTGGCTCATGGCGGCGCCGGCCGTGCCGATGGGACCCTCATGTTGCGGTCCGGCAAGGCGGTGGAGGGGTGCGCCTGATGGCCAGACCGCTCTACAACACCGTGACGGTGGCCATCGTGTTCGCCGCCGGACTCCTCCATGCCCGGACGCTGGCCCCCGAGCCCTACCCGTTCGTCAGCTCCTCCTACAGCCTGTGGTGGACGGTCTATGCCGCAGCGCAACTGGTGGCCGGATACGCCATCGGCCTGCCCGAGGTCGCATCGTCGAGGTTGGGGGCGGCCCTGCGAGGCTTCGCCACCGCAGTTGTGGCCTTCGGGGCCATCTCGGTCATCCAGGGGCTGCTGGCCACGCCGCTGCTCCCTCGGTCATCGCTGGTCATCATCGGTCTGGTGTGCCCCCTGTGGACCGTCGTGGCCTGGAATCTCTCTCGCGACGCATCGTTGTGGGCCGCCGGCCGTCATCGGGTCTATCTCGTGATCGACCGGCCCGAGGACGCGGCCGGGGTCGAACTGGACCTGGCCGGGGCTCCCGAGTTCCCGGCCACCCTGGTCGGCGTCTGCACCCTGGCCGAGGTTCGCCGGGCCGGGACCGCCCCCATCGTCCGCGATGGCGCCCTCGCCGCCGGGGCCACGGTTGTGGTGTTGGACGCCGCCAGTCAGGCATCGGTTCCGGTGGTCGATCAGGCCGCCGATCTCCACCGGCTCGGCATACGGATCCGCACCCTGTCGCTTTTCTACGAGGAGTGGATCGGCAAGCTTCCCCACGCCGAGCTGGCCCGGGTGTCGCTGCTGTTCGACGTCGGCGAGCTGCACCGGGCTCGGTACGTGAGGGTCAAACGGGTGGTCGACCTGGTCTTCGCCGCTTGCGGGCTGGTGGCGTTCGTGCCGCTGGCCGTCGTCGTTGCGACGCTGAACCCGATCCTCAACCGGGGCCCGCTCATCTACCGCCAGACCAGGGTCGGCCGCAACGGTGAACCGTTCACCATCTACAAGCTGCGGACCATGGTGCCCTCCGACGGCGAGTCGGACTGGACCGCCGATGGTGACAGCCGCATCACCTCTCTCGGCCGATTCCTGCGGCGGACCCATCTCGACGAACTGGCCCAGGTGGTCAACATCGTCCGGGGTGATCTCTCGCTGGTCGGGCCCCGCCCCGAACAGCCCCAGTACGTTGCGGAGCTGTCGGACAAGATCGCCTTCTACGACGTGCGCCACATCGTTCGGCCAGGGCTGACCGGCTGGGCCCAGGTGAAGCAGGGCTACGCCGCCGATCACCACGACGCCTTCGAGAAGCTCCAGTACGACTTCTACTACCTCCGGAGGCAGGGCGTGGCCCTCGATGCCAGAATCATCCGACGGACCATCCAGGCTGTGCTCCGGGGTGATGGCCGATGAGCGCCGAGAACGACCGGCCGGTTGTGGTCCAGCTCGTCACCACCCTGGCCCGAGGCGGTGCCCAGGCCACCGTGCTGGCGTCAGCCGATCGGTCGATCATGGCCGAACAAGGTGTCGACGTGGTGGTTCTTGCCGGCGCCGACAACGCCGGCAACGGCTCGTTCTGGGATGATCCCCGGCTCGACTCGGTCGATGTGGTTCCGGTCCCCAGCCTGGTGAGGTCCGTCGCCCCGCTCCGGGACCTCCGCTGCCTGTGGTGGCTCATCCGCTGGATCCGGGCCAACCGGCCGGCGGTGTTGCACACCCACTCCAGCAAAGCGGGGGTGCTTGGCCGCCTGGCTGCGGCTGCGACCGGCACCCCGTGCGTCCACACCGTGCACGGGTGGGGTCCGCTGTACGCCGAGAACCGTTTCGCCGCGTTGCTGGCCACGCTTCTGGAGCGCATGCTGGCCGCCATCACCGCAGCCCTGGTGGTGGTGGGGGAGAGCGATCTCCGCCGCGGCCTGGCGGCCGGGATCGGCAGGCCGGGCCGCTACCGGGTGATCCGGAGCGGGATCGACATCGAGCGATCGGCCGATGCCGCCGCCAACCGTGGCTCGATCCGTCGGGAACTGCAGGTCGAGCAGTCGTTTGTGGTCGGGATGGTGGCCAGGATGGCCGAACCCAAGGATCACGCCTGCCTCATCTCGGCCTTCGCCGCCGCCGACCTGCCGGCAACGTCGCTGCTGGTCCTGGTCGGTGACGGGCCACAACGGGCGGCCGTCGAGCAGTTGGTCGAGGCCCTCGGTCTGACCGATCGGGTCCGCTTCCTGGGGGGCCGGGCCGACGCCGACCGGGTCGTGGCCGGCTTCGACCTGGCGGTGCTCAGCTCGCGGTGGGAGGGCATGCCACGGTCGGTGGTCGAAGCCGCAGCGGCGTCGGTGCCGATCGTGGCCACCGACGTCGGTGGTGTGCACGAGCTCATCGACGACGGGATCTCAGGGCGCCTGGTGCCGGTCGGCGACGTCGAATCGCTGGCCGCGGCGCTGACCGACGCCTACGACCGGCCCGAGGCCTACCGCAACATGGCCGAGGTCGCCGAGCGGCGGGCCGGGGCCTTCTCCGCCGATCGTATGCGACGGGATCTGGTGGAGCTGTGGCGTGGACTGGCCGATGGGCCCGGTACCGGCCGATCGGGCGACGCTGTCATCGACGAGCCCGTCGGAGGTGTGCAGCCCGGCGCTGCCCCACCGGGGCCGGCGCAGACCTCGCGCCCGGCCCGGGCCCGGACCGGGCGGTCGGCCTCGGTGCTCGAAGGTGTGGCCGAGCTCGGCCCATCGGTTGGCCCGACCGCCGAGACCACGACCGTCGCTCCCGGGGTGTTGCGGCGGCCGATTCTGGCCGACTGATGGTCCGCAGCTCACCTGCGCCGGTGGCGACCCGGGATCACTGGGCGGCACGGGTCGCCTGGTCGATCGTGTCGCAAGGCCTGTCCAGCGCCACCAACTTCGGCCTGACGGTGCTGCTGGCGGTGGCCACCGACGCCGAGAGCTTCGGCCGGACCGTCGCCGCGCTGTCGGTGTACCTGTTCGCCCTGACCCTGGGCCGTTCCCTTGTCACCGAACGGCTGGTGGCGGCCGCCGACGGCGACCGGTCTTCGCCGCTGGCCTGGATCCCGGCTCGCGACCGATTGCTGCTGCTGTCGGTTCCGGCTGCGGTTGCCACCGTTGCCGTCGGCGTCGTTGTCGGCGTCGACCGGGTGATCCTGGTGGTGTTGCCGTTGGCGTTGCCGTTGCTGCTGGTCCAGGACGGCCAGCGGTACGGGGCCTGGGCCACCGGCCGGCCGGGGGCGGCAACCGGCCTCGATGCCTGGTGGCTGGGCTGTTCGGCCACCATGATCGGCGCTGCGGTGGCGGTCGGCCCCGAGCTGACACCCCGGCTGGTGGTTGCGGCGTGGGCGATCGGGGGCAGCTCGTCCTGGGTCGTGGGTCGGCTCAAGGTGGAACCGGCGTTCACGACCTCGCCGCCCCCGTCCGACTGGCCGGACAACGCTGCGACCCCGGCACGGCAGGGACCGGTGAGCTCGCCCCAACCGTGGTGGGCCGCCCCGGAATCGGCGGCGTCGGGCTCGCAGCGGTACCGGGCACTGGCCGGCAGCCAGGCCCTGGCCGCTGCGGCGTTCAACCTTGGACCGGTTGCGGTGGCCATGATCCTCTCGCCGACACTCACTGCAGCCATGAAACTGGTGCTGCTCCCGTTCACCGCCCTGCTGTCGTTGTTCGGCGGCCTCCGGGTGGTCACCCTGCCGGCCACCCGCCGAGCGATCGACCGCGGTGGCGAGCCGGCCGGCGTCCGCATGCTGATCGGGGCGAGCTGCCTCGTCGCTGCGGTGGCCGCCGCGGTGACCGTTCGCCTGGTCGGCGCCATGCCGTCGGAACGGCTGGCCAACTCGCTGAGCCTGGCAGAACCCTACCTGCCGTGGGGTGCTGCCCTGAGTGTGCTGTATGTCGTCGGCCAGCAGCTCGCCGATGGGGCGGCCATGGCCGGGGCACCGGTTGTCGGTCGCCGGGCCGTTGCCCTTGCCGTCGAGTGGACCGGCCTGGCCATCGGTGGGGCCGTGGCCGGGATCGCCGGGCTCCTGGCCGGGTGGACGATCGGCCTCGCCCTGGCCACCGTACTGTGGTTGTGGACCTGGTCGACCGCCGCCGGCCCGACCAGCCTGGATCGCCGCCGATTCTCCTAGCCTGGACTGGTGGTCAGTCGCCCGCCAGCCGGATCCATTCCCGACAGCCCGGGGTCCTATCAGTTCAAGGATGCCGAGGGTCGGGTGATCTATGTCGGCAAGGCCCGGTCGCTGCGATCCCGCCTGTCGAACTACTTCCAGAACCCGGCCAACATGCATCCCAGGACCGCCCAGATGGTGGCGACCGCCGAGTCGGTGGAGTGGATTCAGGTCCGCAACGACGTCGAAGCACTGATGCTCGAGTACAACCTCATCAAGGAGCACCGGCCGAGGTTCAACGTCCGCCTCGTCGACGACAAGAGCTACCCCTACCTGGCGGTCACGGTCGAGGACCGGTGGGCCAGGGCCCGGGTCATGCGGGGCAAGCGCCGCAAGGGCACCAGGTACTTCGGCCCCTACGCCCACGCCTACGCCATCCGGGACACCCTCGACCACCTGCTGCGGACCTTCCCCATCAGGACCTGCACCGACAACAAGCTCGAGCGACACCAGAAACTGGGCAAGCCGTGCCTGCTGTACCACATCGAGAAGTGCTCGGCACCCTGCGTCGGGGAGGTCAGCGACGAGGACTACCAGCAGATGGTGGATGACCTGTGCCAGTTCCTCGATGGCGACACCGACACCGTCCTGAACAAGCTCGAACACGAGATGTCCTCGGCCGCTGAGGCCCTGGAGTTCGAAAAGGCGGCCCGGGTCCGGGATCGGCTGGCCACGGTCCGCAAGGCCATCGAGAAACAGCAGATGGTCGCCGACGGCAACGAGGACCTCGACGTCATCGGGATCGCCCAGGACGACCTCGAGGCGGCGGTCAACGTCTTCTTCGTCCGTCGGGGTCGGGTCACCGGTCGGCGAAACTTCATCGTCGACAAGGTCGAGGCACTGTCGGACTCCGACCTGGTGGACAAGATCCTGGAAGGCCTCTACGACGAGCCGCCGGTCCAGGGCATGCCCAAGGTGGTGCTGGCCCCCAAGCCGTCGTCGGACGCCGATCTCTACAGCGAGTGGCTGACCCTCCTGCGGGGCTCGAAGGTCGAGATCCGGGTGCCCCAGCGGGGCGACAAGCGGGAGCTGCTGGCAACGGTGACCAAGAACGCTGAGGAGGAGTTCACCCGTCACCGGCTCAAGCGGGCCACCGACCACAACAGCCGGGCCCGGGCCCTCAACGATCTGCAGCACTGGCTGGAGCTGCCGAACTCGCCGTTGCGGATCGAGTGTTACGACATGAGCCACCTCCAGGGCTCGGACTACGTCGGCTCGATGGTGGTGGTGGAGGACGGTCTGGCCCGCAAGCCGGAGTACCGGCGCTTCAAGGTCCGGACCGTCGACCAGAACGACGACTATGCGGCCATGGAGGAAGTGCTGACCCGTCGGTTGACCAACTACCTGAACGACCGGGAGAAGCCGGTGGCCGAGCGTGGCAAGTTTCAGTACCCACCGCAGCTGCTGATGGTCGACGGTGGCAAGGGGCAACTGGGGGTTGCGGTCCGGGTGCTGGAAGATCTGGGATTGAGCGACGAGATCCCGGTCTGCGCCCTGGCAAAGCAGTTCGAGCAGGTCTACATCCCGGGCAAGCCAGACCCGATCACGATTCCGCGGCGTTCCGAGGCGCTGTATCTGCTGCAACGGCTGCGGGACGAGTCCCACCGCTTCGCCATCACCTATCATCGTCAACTGCGGAAGAAACGCATGACCAAGTCGGTGCTCGATGACATCCCCGGCCTCGGCCCGACCCGCAGGAAACGACTGGTCAAGGAGCTTGGCGGCGTCTCGGCGGTGCGCCGGGCCGAGCTCGAAGAGCTCCGGGCGTTGTCCTGGCTCCCGGACCCCGTGGCCGAGGCGGTCTACGCCAAGACCCACGGCCTGGTCCGATGACCGGCCGCGGCGAGCTGCCCTCCGCCGAGCTGAGCACCGAGTTGTGGAACAGCCACGCCGACTGGTGGCAGCGGGAGTTCACCGACGGGGTCGATCCGGAGTACACCGAGCAGATCATCCCGCTGGTGACCGACGGACTCGAGGGCGCGGCTCGGGTGTTGGACATCGGCGCCGGCGAAGGCCAGGTCGCTCGCAAGCTGGGCCGGCGGGGCCGGCTGGTGATCGGCGTCGACCCTGTCCGAGCGCAGGTCGACGAAGCATCCCGCCGGGGCGGTGGCCCGCACTACGCTCAGGCCGACGCCGCCGCCCTTCCCTTCGTCGACGCTTCGTTCGACGCCGCAGTGGCCTGCCTGGTGTTCGAACACATCGACCATCTCGACGTCGCCGTTGCCGAGGTTTCCCGGGTGCTTCGGCCCGGCGGGCGTTTCCTGTTCCTGCTCAACCACCCGCTCCTGCAAACCCCGGGCAGCGGCTGGATCGACGATCAGCTCATCGACCCCCCTGAGCAGTACTGGCGGATCGGCCCCTACCTGGTCGAGGACGCAACCATCGAGGAGGTCCAGAAGGGGGTGTTCATCAGGTTCATCCACCGCCCCCTCTCCCGCTACGTCAATGCACTGGCCTCGGCTTCGCTGTCGATCGACAGGATGGAGGAGCCGGCGCCGCCGCCCGGGTTCCTGGCCCAGGCCCCCCAATACGAGGCGGCGTCAACGGTGCCCCGGCTGCTGGCCCTGCACTGCGTCAAAGGGGCGATCGGTCCCGGCGGATCCGGCCCCGTCATGCGATGATGCACCGGTGACCCGGATTGCAGTCGTCAGTGGCCTCTCTGGAGCCGGGCGGTCGGTGGCCGCCGGCGCCTTCGAAGATCTCGGTTGGTTCGTGATCGACAACCTGCCGGCAGCCCTGGTGTCCAAGGTCGGGGAGCTGGCCCTGTCTGGCAGCGGCGGGTACGACCGGGTTGCCCTGGTCCTGGGCGGCTACGACGAGGAGGTCTCGAACGAGATCGAGCTGCTTCGGGCCCAGGTCAAGGACGTCAGGGCGGTGTTCCTCGAAGCGTCCACCGATGTGCTGGTCCGGCGCTACGAGTCGACCAAGCGGCGACACCCTCGCATCGGTAGTGGCACCGATGGCGATGAGGAGGTGGGGCTGGTGGCGGCCATCGAACGGGAACGGACCAGCCTGAGCCCGGCCCGGGCGGCCGCCGACCTGGTGATCGACACCAGTGCGCTCAACCCCCATCAGCTCCGGGATCGCATCACATCGCAGTTCGGCGACATCGGCACCGACAGCTCGATGCGGCTGACGTTGACCTCGTTCGGATTCAAGCACGGGGTCCCGCTCGACGTCGACCTGGTGTTCGACTGCCGATTTCTGCCGAACCCTCACTGGGATCCGGACCTCCGCCCGTTCAGCGGCAAGGACCCCGAGATCCAGGAGTACGTGGTCGATCGGCCGGCCGGCCAAGAGTTTCTGGCCGATCTCGATCAGATGCTTGAGCACCTGCTCCCACAGTACGAGGACGAGGGTAAGAGCTACCTCACGGTGGCCTTCGGCTGCACCGGCGGCCGACACCGCTCGGTTGCCATCGCCGAGGCGGTAGGGCGCATGCTCAAGGAGCGGGGCTGGCATCCCCGGGTCAGCCATCGTGACATCGACCGCTAGCTCGGCGACATCGACCGCGACCTCGGCGACCTCGGCGACCGCTGGCTCGGCGACCTCGGCTCCCGGGCACCGTCCCGGCCCGTCGGTGGTCGCCCTCGGCGGTGGTCACGGCCTGGCCGCGTCCCTGCGGGCGGCCAGGAGCTATGCCGGTGACATCACCGGGATCGTCTCGATCGGCGACGACGGTGGCTCCAGCGGGCGGCTTCGCAGCGAGATCGGGGTGGCACCACCGGGCGATCTGCGTCGTTGCCTGTCGGCACTGGCCACCGATGACTCGTTGCTGGCCCGATCGTTGGAGCATCGCTTCGAGCACGGCACGTTGCGGGGCCACCCGGTGGGGAACCTGCTGCTCACGGGGCTGGCCATGGCCTCGGGCGACCTGCAGTCCGCCATAGACGAGGTGGGCCGGTTGGTCGGCGCCGCCGGCCGGATCTTTCCCGCCACCCTGGTGCCGGTGACGCTCATCGCCGATTCCGACCACGGGACGCTGGCCGGGCAGGTCACCATCGAACGTGCCACCGGCATCCGGAACCTCCGGTTCGACCCGGCCGATCCGCCGGTGCCGGGTGAGGCGGTCGAGGCGGTGCGGGCCGCCGATCAGGTCCTGATCGGCCCCGGCTCACTGTTCACCTCGGTGCTGGCAACCGCTGTGGTGCCCGCCATCCGAGATGCGCTGCACCAGACCAACGCCCAGCGGATCTTCATCGCCAACGTGGCAAACGACAAAGCCGAGGCCCGGGGATTCGGGCTGGCCGAGCATGTCGAGGCACTGGTCGACCACGGAATCAAGGTGGATGCGGTGATCGCCCAGCCGGGCTCGTCGACACGCCGGTCGGTCGATGCGCCGGTAACTGAGGTCGATGTCGCCGGGGCCGACGGCTGGAGCCATGAGCCCACCAAGTTGGGAGTCGCGCTGGCCGAACTGGCGGTCGGAGGCACCGGCCTCTGACCGCTCCGTCTCCCTGATGAGCGCGGCCGGAAAATGGGTCTGCCAGGCGATAGGGTTCACCTCGGACCGCGGCTCGGACGGCTCGGTCGCAGATGTGATATCGGCTGTACAGAAAAGGATCGAGAGAGCATGGCTATTCGTGTAGGCATCAACGGGTTCGGGCGTATCGGACGAAACTTCTTCCGGGCCGCCAAGGCCATGGAAGCGGATATCGACTTCGTGGCGGTGAACGATCTCGGGTCGCTCGACACCATGGCCCACCTGCTCAAATACGACTCGGTGCTCGGCCAGTTGCCGAACGAGATCAGCGCCGTCGACGGTGGCATCTCGGTCGACGGGGATGTGCTGAAGGTGCTCAGCGAGCGAGATCCGGACAAGCTGCCGTGGGGCGATCTCGGGGTCGACGTCGTCGTCGAGTCCACCGGCGTGTTCACCTCCAAGGAGGGAGCGGCCCGCCACCTGGAGGGTGGCGCCCCCTTCGTGATCGTGTCCGCCCCCTGCGGCGGAGCCGACGCCACCTTTGTGGTCGGGGTCAACGAGGATACCTTCAACCCCGAGACCGACAAGGTCGTCTCCAACGCTTCGTGCACCACCAACTGCTTTGTCCCCATGGTGAAAGTCCTCGATGACACCTTCGGGCTCAAGCAGGGCCTGATGACCACCATCCACGCCTACACCGGTGACCAGGCCCTGGTCGACGGGCCGCACAAGGATCTCCGTCGGGCCCGCTCGGCGGCGATCAACATCATCCCCACCTCGACCGGCGCCGCCAGGGCAACCGGCCTGGTGCTGCAGTCGATGCAGGGCAAGCTCGACGGCAACGCCCTCCGGGTCCCGGTTCCCACCGGTTCGCTGACCGACTTCACCGCCGTCGTCGACGGCGAACCGTCTGTCGAGGAGATCAACAACGCCTTCTCGGCCGCCGCCTCCTCCGGTCGGCTGGCTGCAGTGCTCGACTACACCGAGGACCCGATCGTCAGCAGCGACATCGTGACCTCACCGGCGTCTTGCACCATCGACGCCGGGATGACCATGGCCCAGGGGACCCTGGTCAAGATCGGCGGCTGGTACGACAACGAGTGGGGCTACTCGAACCGTCTGGTCGATCTCAGCCTGATCATCGGTGCAGCCAACGCCGACCCCGCGGGTCGGGGATGATCTTCGGCGTTCCCGAACTGGAGGATCTGGGGGATCTGGACGGGAAGTCGGTCCTGGTCCGGGTCGATTTCAACGTGCCGATCAACCACGGTGAGATCAGTGACGATCTACGGATCCGGGCCGCCTTGCCAACGCTGCGGTGGTTGCAGAAGCAGGGGGCCTCGGTCACCGCCTGCTCCCACCTGGGGCGGCCGAAAGGCACACCGGATCCCCGGTACTCGATCGCGCCGGTTCGGGCGCGGTTGGCCGAGCTGGCGCCCGGCGTCGAGCTACTGGACAACCTGCGATTCGACCCCGGCGAGGAGTCGAACAGCGACGCCATGGTGGCATCGCTGGTCGACGGCCACGACGCCTACGTGAACGACGCTTTCGGTGCCTCCCATCGGGCCCATGCATCGATCGTCGGGCCGCCGCAACATCTCCCGTCGGCCGCCGGCCGGCTGCTGGCCAAGGAGATCGGTGTCCTGCTCGGTCTCCGGGATCAGCCTCGCCGTCCGTTCGTGGCGGTGATGGGCGGGGCCAAGGTCTCGGACAAACTGACGGTGATCGAGGCGCTGCTGGAGGTCGTCGATGCCATCGTGGTCGGTGGCGGGATGGCCTTCACCTTCTTGAAGGCCCAGGGTCACAGCGTCGGCTCCTCACTGCTGGAGGAGGACATGATCGACACCTGCGCCCGGTTGCTGGAGCAACCGAAGCCGATCCATCTCCCCACCGACGTCACCGCCCTCGGGCCGGGGGGCAAGCTGTTCGAGCCCGAGGCCGGGGGAGAGGTCCGCCAGGCCGGGGTCGACCTGCCGGACGGCTGGATGGGGGTCGACATCGGTCCCGGGACGGCCGCAGCGTTCGGCGACGTGATCATGGACGCCGGCACCGCCCTGTGGAACGGCCCCATGGGGGTGTTCGAAGATCCTCGGTTCGCCGCCGGCACCAATGCGGTGGCCCAGGCCTTCGCCGAGACACGGGCTTTCACCGTGGTCGGCGGCGGTGATTCGGCGGCGGCGGCCAACCAGTTCGGCGTCGACGATCGGGTCGATCACGTGTCGACCGGCGGCGGCGCCTCGCTGGAGTTGTTGGAGCAAGGTGATCTACCGGGGCTCGAGGCGCTGCGTAGCAGCGCCGACCACTAGCGAACCAGATCGGGAGACGACATGGCAGAATCGGAAAACCGGCGACCGCTGATCAGCGGGAACTGGAAGATGCACCTCAACCACTTCGAGGCCCTGAAGCTGGTGCAGGAACTGAGCTATGAGGTCACCAGGGACGACGTCGACGCAGTCGACATCTCGGTCCACCCTCCGTTCACCGACATCCGGACGGTGCAGACCGCCCTCGAATCGGATCGCATCCCCTTTTTCCTCGGGGCCCAGCACTGTCACTGGGAGAACAACGGGGCGTTCACCGGCGAGGTGGCGCCGTCGATGCTGTCCAAGCTCGGCGTCGCCCTGGTGATCGCCGGCCACTCCGAGCGCCGTGAGGTGTTCGGTGAGACCGACGAGATGGTCAACGCCAAGGTCCGAGCCATCCTGGCCGAAGGCATGACCCCCATTCTCTGCGTCGGTGAGACGCTGGAGGAGCGGGAGGCCGGGCAGGCCCAGTCGAAGGTCGAGGGTCAGCTGAGCGCCGGTCTGGCAGAGGTCGGCGCCGAAGAGGTGGCCGGCTTGGTCGTGGCCTACGAACCGATCTGGGCCATCGGCACCGGGAAGACGGCATCGGCCGACGACGCCCAGGCAATGTGTGCTGCGGTCCGTGAGGTGATCAGAGCCGGCTTCGGCGGTGATGCCGCCGATGCGGTCAGGATCCAGTACGGAGGCTCGGTGAAACCGGTCAATGCCGCTGAGTTGATGAACCAGCCGGACATCGACGGTGCGCTGGTCGGCGGGGCGAGCCTGGAGGCCGAGTCGTTCGCCAGGATCATCCAATACCGTTTGCACGACTGAGCCGGCAGCACCGCCTCCCCGTGGTCGGCGCGGCCCGGGCGGGGCTGCGGTCGGCTACGATCTTGGACGGCCTCACCGTTGTCGGGCCTGTTCGACTGAGCCTTACGTGGATCTTGAATTGAGAAAGTGCGGGTATGGGTAACGGCCGGCTCGGCAAGATACTGGCGCTGCTGATGGGGGTGGCGCTCATTGCCGCCGCCTGTAGCAGCGACGGTGATGACGGCACCGCCAGTGGCGGCGATGGTGTCGTCGACAGCCAGGTCGAGCCGGCGATCGAACGAGCCTCCGGCGCACCCGATGACGCCGATGGCGCCGAGGATCAGGTGGCACCCGAGACCGTGCCCGAGGAGACCGGGCCGACCCCCGGGGTCCTGGTGTGGGTCCACGACCAGGAACCACCCGACCTCCATCTCGATGATCCGATCAACGGTCTGCCGGTCACATCGTGGATCAGGGAGGCATTGCTGGATTCATTGTTCGGGGTCGACAGCACGATCTCCTACTTCCCCGAGCTTCTGGCCGCCGAACCGGAGGTGACCGCCGACGGCGGTGGCGGGGGACCGGTCGTGATCGATTACCGACTCCGTAGCGGGCTCAGCTGGTCGGACGGCACGCCGCTGACCGCCGCCGACGTCGAGTACACCCACAACGTCATCATCGAGGGCTGCGACACCGAACCCGATGGTTCCATCCTCGACGGCAGCACCAACGGCTGCATCTACCTCCGCAACGATCGGTCCGGCTACGACCTGGTCACCGACTTCGAGGTCCTCAGCGACACCGAGTTCCGGGTCACCATGGCCGGGTTCTTCCCGGCCTGGCGTGACCTGTACGCCCCGGTGTTTGCCGCCCATGCGTTCGGGGAAGATGCGGCTGCGGTCAACGAGAACCTCCGGGACTGGTCGAACGGGGCAACCACACTGCCGTCATCGGGGCCGATGGTCTTCGACCGGTGGGACCCGGGGATATCGATGGAGCTCGTTCGCAACGACGCTTACCACGGTTCGATGAGCCCTGATACCGAGAACGGCGGCCCCGCCGTGGTCGACGGGGTCCGGGTCGATTTCGTGACCGGTCCAGAACAACAGATCCAGGCGGTCCAGAGCGGGACGGCCCAGGTCATCATGACCGACCCCCAGCCTGAGTTCCAGGCGCTGGCCGACAGCGGAGACTTCGTGGTCGCAGCCTCGGCCGGCCCCACGTTCGAGCACTGGGGGCTGAACCTGCTCAACCCCCATCTGGCCCGGTCGGAGGTCCGTGAGGCCATCGCCTATGCCCTCGACAAGGGTGAGGTGGTGGCCCGGCTGTATGAGCCCCTATTCGGGGACACGCTGCCTGCCGAGGGTCTGGGGAACTCGTATTGGATGGCCAACCAGCCCCCCTACGAGAACAATCAGGCCGCCTACGATGGCAGTCGGATCAGCGAGGCCACGGCGTCGCTCGAGTCGGCCGGCTACCGGGCCGGCGTCGGCGGCGTCTACCAGCATCCCATCGACGGTCGCCTGAGCCTCCGGGTCGGCACGATCGGGGGCGACCCGTTGCGGGAGGCCCAGCAGCTGCTCATTCAGGAACAGTTGGCGGAGGCCGGGATCGAGATCATCGTCGACAACGTTGCCGGCGGGGCCTACTTCCGGGAGCGCCCGTTCGCCGAGCCCGCCATCGCGGCCTCGATTTCGGGTGGCGCCGAAGGTGATCCGACGGTGTGGGACATCACCCAGTTCGCCTGGGTCGGTGGGCCATGGGCCGGTGGCCGGTCCGGTTCGTATCGCTCGGGTTCAACCAGCAACCCGTACGGCTTCGCCAATCCCGAATTCGACGTGCGAGCCAGCGAGTGCGACGGCATCCCCGACGACGACGAACGGGCCGACTGCTACAACGAGCTCGACACCTACGTCACCACCCCGTCCAAGGGCACACAGGGTCTCTTCATGATCCCCCTGACCCAGAAACCGTCGTTCTTCGGCTACCACACCGGCCAGTTGGACAGTGCCGGCATCGCCCCCGACGGCGACTTCGGCGGTCCGCTTGCCAACGTCGTCGACTACCGGTTCAAGGAGGCCTTCCAGTAGCGGTCGACGGTCCGGCCGGATTTGGTCAACGGTCGGGGCGGTGAACTGTTCTCGGTCCGATCGGCGCTAACCTGGCGCTGGTCGGATAAGCGAAAGATCTCACGACACCATGGTTCTTGTTCTCGGCATCGTCTACGCCATCATCGGCTTGATCACCATCTCACTGGTGCTGCTTCACAGCGGCCGGGGTGGCGGCCTTTCCGATATGTTCGGTGGCGGCCTGGGCGCCTCGGCCGCCGGTTCCACCCAGATGGAGCGAAATCTCGATCGGCTGACGGTCGTGTTCGGCCTGGTCTTCGCCCTTCTGACGCTGGTCCTGGCCCTCGCTATCAACGCCTGAGCGTTTCCTGCCAGGGGGCGAACGGTCCCGTCGCCTCCGGCGTGGGCACCACGTGTCGCCGCCCGGCGATCGGCGGGGTGGCTGGAGCGGTTCCCGGGCGCTGAAAGGCTCATCTCGAGCCTTCGTTCGACCGATGGGTCCCGGTGTTGCGCTCCATCTTTGTTGTCTTTGCCATGCTGCTGGTGCTCGCCGGCTGCAGTGCCGACGCCCGGGTCGTTGGGCCCGACGAACCGCCGACGACGGCCGATGGCAGCGATGCCGGCCGAGAACCGGAACGGCTGGCCTCCTCGGCTCCGGATCCGCTCCGTCTGGCCATGGTCAGGCCCAGCACCGTCGATCCTCGTCAGGTCGTGCTGACCGACCAAGCGGGGGTGATCATGGCCGATCTGCTCTACGACGGGCTAACCGAGGCGGTCGGAACCGAGGGTCAGCTCAGACCCGGGTTGGCCAGGAGTTGGTCGGCCAATGACGATTTCACGATCTGGACCTTCGAACTGGACCCTGCCGGTGGGATCCGTGGGCAGGAGGTGGCCGAGGCTCTTTCGGCCTATGCGAGGGACGGCGAACCGGCGTCCGGTGGGGCCGGCGCAGCCGCAACGGTGGCAGCCGATATCCGGTCGGTCTCGGTTCGAGGCGATACGACGGTGCTGATCAGGCTGAAAGCTCCGAACGCCGGGCTGCCATGGATCCTCAGCGGGCTGCCGTTCGCCATCGCCGGAAAAAACGGGGAGAGCACCGGCGACTACCGCGTCGAGCGGGAGGACGAAGCGACCACGACCTTGGCCGCCCGCACCGTCGACCTCACCGGACCGGAAGGGATCGTCGTGCACTGGGTCGATGACGGGACCCGGGCCTACGAGATGCTCCGGGCGGGGGAGGTCGACGCTGCGGTGGTCGATCAGCAGTCGTTCGTCGACGCCGAGCAGCGGTTCGCGACGGTGGCGGTCGCCACGTCGGCGGTCCGGTTCTACGTGCTCAATGCCAACTCGCCGGTCCTCGCCACACCTGAAGCCAGGCGGGCCGTTCTGGCCGCCGTCGATCGTTCGGCGCTGGTGGGGTCGGGCTTCGATCAGGCGGTGGTCGAAACCGATGGTCTGCTCTCGCCCTCGCTGGCCGGGTACGACGAACGAGTCGGCTGCGGGCAGCGCTGCACCACCGATCCGGCTGTTGCCACGGAGGTTCTTGCTGCGATCGGGCCAACCGATCTTCGAGTGGCCTACACCGGCGATGACCAGGAGGAACTGGCTCGCAGTTTCACCAAGCAGCTGAGATCGGCCGGCTTCGGCGCCCGGCACGTTGCGTTGGCACCGGACGACCTCGCTTCGAGGATCGTCGGCGGCGACACCGATGTGTTCGCCTTCGGCTGGGTGGCACCTGCCACGTCCAGCGATGCCGTCGTCCCGCCGTTGCTGGCCATCGATTCGCCGGCGAATATCGCCAGGATCGACTCCCCGGCGGTGGCCCGGCTGTTGGCGGAGGCGGCCGTGACCGCCGAAGACGGCCCCCGGTGGGGGCTCCTGGCCGACGCCCACCGAGCCGCCATGGACGACGCCCTACTCTTGCCGATCGCCGCCTCCACCAGCATGCTCGTCAGCGACAGCGAGGTTGACAGCCTCACCGTGCGGGCCGACGGCTCGATCGATCTCGAATCGGCGGGGTGAGCCGTCGGTTGACCCCGGCACCTTGCTAGGATTGCCCAGTCACAAACAGTCACGTCGGAGTGGCGGAATTGGCAGACGCGCTAGCTTGAGGGGCTAGTGTCCGAAAGGACGTGGGGGTTCAAGTCCCCCCTCCGACACATTTCAGATTGTGTTTCCCCTGGTCAGAGCAGGTATTCAAGCGTGTACCGCAGCCCGATGACGTGCGGCTACGAAAGCCACCGGTGGCGGCTGAGCACGGCTCGTTGCCAATCTGTCTCTCCTCGGAGGTAGCTTGCGCCGGTGATCGTTATGGGCGGGGGAGATGCCTCCGGCGCAACCCAAGCGATACGTGCCGTTATCTCTCGGCGGGAGCACTGCGGGAGCGGTGGAGTTATGCGCTACCTGCGACGCGTTTGAGCGGTCAGCCGCCGATGACGCCGGTGAGGTGAAGGATGACCATGGTGGCGACGAGTGTTGCGATCGCGGCTGCGACGTAGATCGCTGTTTTGTTGCTGGTTCGGGTGGTGATGGGGTCGTCGGCTTGGTCTGGGAGTTGTTGGTTCATGGTGGTCCTTTCGGGGTGGATGTTCAGGCGTCTCGTCGGGTGGCGGCGGCGATGCCGATGGCGGCGATTGCGACGCCGTAGGCGGCGAGGACGGCGGTTGCTGCGGCGGGTGGGAGGAGGTCGCGGTCGGGGGTGCGCACGATTGCTTGGCCCGCAGCGCCGGGTAGCCATTGAGCGATGCTGGTGCTGAGGGAGATGGCGATGTTCTCGATCACGAGGATCCAGGCGAACGCAGCGACGATCGCGATGACTTGGTTGCGGATGAGTCCTCCGATGGCGACGCCGAGCACGGCGAAGAGGCCGGCGTAGATGACGGCTCCTGCGAGGGTGGTCCAGACTTCGGTGTCATCGACC
The DNA here is from genome assembly GCA_947259095.1 of uncultured Acidimicrobiaceae bacterium. GTDB lineage: Bacteria > Actinomycetota > Acidimicrobiia > Acidimicrobiales > SZUA-35 > JAHELU01. The sequence continues at coordinate 29,030 of CAMYLA010000074.1, forward strand.
GGGAACGTGGCGCCTTCGATTGTGTAGGCGAGGTGCGAGGTGATGAGCGCTGCTGCGGCGCTGGCGATTCCGAACCCGGTTCCGATCGTTGCGGCGACGGCAAGCTTGGCGATGGTGACGTGGTGGCGTTTGGGGGTGGTGAGGAAGGTGTCGGTGGCGGTCTGTGTGCGGTACTCGCCGGCGGACATGATGACGCCGAGTGCCAGCACGAGGATCGAGCCGGTTCCGGTGACGTGCAGGGCCCGGTTGACTCCAGCGGAGGTTTCGAGATCGACGCCGGCACCTTCGGCGGAGAGCACCGCACCGAGCACGGCTGCGATTGAGAGTGCGATGGCGCCGGGGATGAGACCCCAGAGCAGGCGTGTGGTGCGGAGCTTGAGCCATTCGGCTGCGATCAGAGCTTTCATTGGTGTTCTCCGGTGAGGCCGAGGAAGAGTGTTTCGAGTGCGTGGGCCGGAGTCGTTGCTGCGAGTTCGAAGATCGCGATCGAGTGGTCGGCGGCGATCCGTCCAATGTCTTCCGACGCCAGGTTGGTGACGGTGAGTTCGCCGGTCGCCTCGTAGGTGACGGTGGCGCCGGCGTGTTCGAGGTGTGGGCCGAGGGCGAGCGAGTTGGCGCTGCGGAGACGCACCGACGACCTCGCGTTGAGCGTTGCAGCGGAGCCTTGGTGGACGACTTGGGCGTTGTTGATGATGACAACCCGATCGACCGATAGTGCGATCTCGGCCAACAGGTGGCTGGCAACCACCACACACCGGCCTTCGTCAGCCCATTGGCGCAGCAGACCACGCAGCCAGGCAACACCTTCGGGATCCAACCCGTTGGTTGGTTCGTCGAGGATCAACGTCTGAGGATCACCGAGCAGGGCGGTCGCGAGAGCGAGCCGTTGGCGCATGCCCATCGAGTAGCCACCCACCCGCCGATCTGCCGCCGATGCCAGTCCGACCATCGTGAGGACCTCGTCGACACGTCGTGTCGGGATCTGGGCGCCGGTGGCGACGACGCGTAGATGGTTGCGGCCGCTGCGGCCGGGGTGGAACCCGGACGATTCGAGCACGGCGCCGATCTGGTGGCGGGGTTTGATGAGTTCGGAGTAGGGCTGGCCGTTGACGAGCCCGACGCCCGATGTCGGTCTGGCGAGGCCGAGCAGCATCCGAAAGCTCGTTGTCTTCCCTGCGCCGTTCGGTCCAATGAACCCGGTGACCTCGCCGTCAGGGGCGACGAAAGAGAGATCCTTGACGGCGATCTCGTCTCCGTAGCGCTTCGTGAGTTGTCGAGCCTCGATCACAAGCATGGACTTTAACCAGACATCATGTCTTGATACAACACAGTGTGTCTGGATGGTAGGCGTGGTATCTATGTGGTGTGCCGAAGATCTGGTCAGACACCGTCGAGCAACACCGCAGCGACGTCCGCCAAGCAATCCTGCACACCACCGCCAAGTTGGTCGCCGAACGGGGCGAGCGCTCGGTGACGATGTCAGAGATCGCCGCCCAGGTCGGGATCGGTCGGGCCACGCTCTACAAGTACTTCAACGACATCGACTCGATCCTGGACGCCTGGCACGAGCACATGATCGCGACACACCTCGCCGACCTCGCCGCCACCGCCGGCTCACACGACAACGCCGGCGAGCGCCTCAGAGCCGTCGTAGCCAAACACGTCTCAATGATCCAAGAACACCACTCGCCGTCCGGGGCGATCATGACCGTCGAGGCTCATCGAACCGAGTCCGTCGCCGACGGCCTCGACCAGCTCGTCGAGTTCTTCGCACAACACGTCAAGGCAGCCCAAGCCGAGGGCGCACTGCACACGGCAACCCCCGCAATCGAGTACGCCCGGTTCCTTCTCCACGCGCTCGACGCCGCCGCCAGCACGAACACCAAGGCCGCCACAAAGCGACTGATCAACCTCGCACTCGGCGACACCTGACGAGGGCAGTCAGACGGCCCTCAAGACCGTGGCGCGAGTACTCTGCACGATCTGATCGGGAGTGGCCGATCGAACGTGCCGATAGCGGACGGGT
>CAMYLA010000075.1 GCA_947259095.1 uncultured Acidimicrobiaceae bacterium
CCCGGTGCCGGTCGACTCGCCCCATCCCACAGTCTCTGACAGGACTGCCGCCGGCAGCGTGGTAGGCTCCGCCAGCCAGCGTAGCGGGCCAGCCGACACAGCGGGAGAACCCATCATGAGACCGAGCACCGATCGAAGGAAACTCCGGATGACGCCGGCGGGCCTGCTGGCCGTGGCCGCCTTCGTCATCGCCTTCGCCGCCGGCGGCGAAACGCCCGCCGCCGGGACGCGGGAAGCCGAGAATTTCGGACGGTCGCATCGATCATGAGTTTCGCCGGACAGTGCTCGAAGTTGACGATCCGAACCGAGGGTGATCGCCCGAGTCGGCAAGTCGGTGAAGAGGAGGGTCCCGTTCTGTTTTTCAGGCGCTGGAGCGGGTGGTTTGGGCGAGGTAGGCGGCCGGTGATGTTCCGAGGTGGCGGCGGAAGTCCGTGTCAGGTGGGCTTGGTCGGCGTAGCCCAGTTCGGCGGCGACAGTGGCCCACCCGCTCCACTCACCAGCGGCATCGTTGGCTTTGCGAGCCGCCTCGGCAGCCTCGATGATTCGCCATCGCCGAATGACAAACGATGGACTCACCCCGACGTGATAGTCGAACAGCCGCTGAAGCGTTCGGACGCTGATGCCGGCGAGGGTGGCGAGGTGTTCGACTCGACGCACGGTCCGGTCATATTCGGTGACCGCTGCCAGCTCGGTGACCTCGCGAGCTTCGGCGACGAGGGAGGGCTCTCGACTGGACACCATCTTGTTCAGCTGGCGCCGGACACAGTCAACTCGCCTGTCGTTGGAGGATTCGGCGCGAACACGAGCAATGAGCCGCCTGCCGTCGAGGCCGGGGAGGGCGCCGTCGAGGCTCAACTCGGTGTCGACCACGGCTCTGGCCGGTGCATCGAGGAGGACGCCGAGTCCTCCAACCGATGTTCGCGCCGCGACGGTCCACCCGGTCGAGGTCAGCCGGCGGTGGCTCACCTTGGTCATCACGCCGTAGACGCGCCCTTCAGCGGGATCGAGCGGCACTCCAGCATCGTCGGGGGTGCCGATACTGATGTTGCCCGCCGGATGGTTGAGCACCTGCTGGTCGTGGACACCATCGTCGGGAAGCTCCCAGGCAACCGACCAGAACCACTCGATCAGCCCGTCGAGAGCATCACCGGCGGGAGAACGAGCGAAGTCGACATACCGCATCATCTCCACCGGATCGATGATCCCGCGAGTGTCGTCAGGGACCGGCCACGGCACAGCAGACATACTACGTCTCGAACCGGTGACGTGAATGTTCAAGACCCAGCGCGCCGCAGTCATCTCCTGGTAGAGCGAGTACCGCTGCTCGGATCCCGAGGCGTTTGCCCTCGACGGAGGCACACCGGCGAGCGAGATCGTGCGCAACGCTCTCGCGACGATACAAGAAGCCATCGCCGATGATGCCGCCGGCCAATTGGTGGTCATGTCAGGGTCGAGAATGGCCGGAGATGCGGTGTTGGGCATGGCACTCGGCGAATACATCGTCCACGCATGGGATCTCGCCACGGCGACCGGGCAGCCGTACGACGCGCCCGTGACGGCCGTTCGCCCCGCACACGAATTCCTCGAAGGAATGGTTGCTCCGGAATATCGGGGCCCAGACTCCGGATTCTTCGACGCCGAGGTTCCAGTGCCAGACGACGCATCACCGCTCGACCAACTCCTCGGGTTTGTGGGCCGCGATCCCCAGTGGCAAGCCTTGTGACCCGGATCGCTACAACAAGGCAGACCCCAGCCACGGCAGGGTCACGGCCTTGTTCGGCGGCTCACCAGGAAGCCGGGGCCGGCATGGGGCGGCCGGGCGGCGATGGCCGCTTCGTCCGGTTCGATCCCCCAGCCCGGCGTTGACGGCAGAACGAGGTGACCGTCCTCGATTGTCGGGACGGTGGTGAAGAGGTCGTCATCCCACGGCAGGCGATCGATGTCGGTCTCCATGATTCGCAGGTTCGGCACCGCCGCCGCGAAATGGGCGCTCATCATCGTCGACAGGTGACCATAGAAGTTGTGGGGGGCGACGTGAACCTCATGGGCGTTGGCCGAGGCGGCGATCTTCATCGACTGCCAGGTGCCGTTCCACACCGTGTCGACGATGGCCACGTCCACCGCCTGCTCCCGCAGGTATGGCACGAAGCTCGGGAGGCCGATCCGGGTCTCCAGCGACGCCACCTGGGTGTGGCTGTGATCCCGGATGTAGCGGAGCGCTTCGGGGCTGTCATTGTCGTACTCCAGCCAGAACAGGTCGAAGTCGGCCAGCATGCGGAGGATCTCCAGCACCCCGGCGGTCCGGAAGTTGAAGTTCAGGTCGAGCAGGATGTCCATGTCGGCCCCGGCACCGTCCCGGAAGGCGGCCAAGGTGTCGTGGATGCCTCGCAGGACGAGGGGCTCGGCATTGAGCTCGGGGTTCCACGGCCGACCGAAGCCGGGAGCCCAGGATCGCAACGCCCCGTTCCACTCGGTGAAGATGTTGGTCTTGAGGGCGGTGAAGCCGGCGTCGCGTACCTCCTCGCCGAGGGCCCGGATACCGCCGAGGTCGGTGATCCGGTTGCCGTAGAAACTGTGGTGAGCGATACGCCAGGTGCCGCAATGGGACCAGTAGACCCGGATCCTGTCCCTGAGCCTGCCGCCGAGCAACACATACACCGGCACGCCGAGGGCCTTGGCCTTGGCATCGAGCAGGGCGTTCTCGATGGCCCCCAGTCCCTGGCCGACCACCGAACCGGCGCCGGGCCGGGTGGCGGCGAACAACTCGGTGTGGATGCGCTCGTGGTTGTGGACCGACTGGCCGATCACCCGGGCGGCCAGCGACTCGATCACCGTGCTCACCCCCGGCGAACCGAAGCCCTCGTCGAACTCACTCCAGCCGATGATGCCCTCATCGGTGGTGATCTTGCAGAAGTGGTAGTTGCGCCAGCCGGCGTCGCAATGAAGCGTTTCGACCGCGGTGACCTTCACCGATTGATCGCCACGGTCGTCGTCGACGTTCGTTGTTGCTGCCATGACAGCAACTTAGTGGTCCGTCGACGCCGCCCGCATGTTGTGGCGCCCGGTCAGACCCCGGCCAGATCCTGATGCTCCGACCGCTGGTTCAAGGGCTTGGCTTCCGGGACCTGCCAGTCGTCTGGCATGTGGCTGAAATCGAAGAACGGCGACTCGTCGCCGGCCTCGACCGCATCCTCGATCTGGTCGTAGAATCCCTTGCCGGTCTCCTCGGCGAAGGTGATCGCCACCTCGACCTCGGAGTCCTCGACCCTGGGTCGCTGCACATATTCGGGGAAGGCAGACGTTGCGGCATCGCCCTCGGTGTAGCCCCTGGCGAACATCTGCTTGAGGATGCCGAAGCCGTCGTGGCGTACCAGGGTGTCGCCTCGGGGGGTGCCGCCCATCGACCTGATGCGATCGGTGAAGGCGTCGAGGTCGTGGGTGTCGTAGGCGATGTGCTGGCAGGAGTGGTCGCCGTGGGCCTCGACGAACTTCGTGACCTGGGACTTCTTGGCCCGATCGATGCCTTCGATCAGGGCGACACCGAACTCACCGAAGTCGATGCACCAGATCTTCATGCTGGAGTCCGGGTCTTCGGGGCGGACATCGTCGATCCGGTTGATCAGCGCGCCCCCTTCGACCTCGATGTGAAACCAGGCCCAGCGCTCGATGGTGCCCTTGGCGCAGGCGTAGGTGACGTGATCGACCTTCTTCAACTGGCTCATCCGGTTCTCCTGATCTGACGGTGGGTGGCAATGGATTGCTGGCTTGGCAATCGGTTGCACCCGGTAGGATCAAGATCACCAGTTCGATCGCCCAAATGCAAGAGACCTCTACATACTGATCAGCAATATGCCCATGAATGTGTCAAGAAGCTCAGAATCTGTGCTCGAGTCGCCGGCCCGATGAGCGATGTGCCCACCCCCCTCGACGACACCGATCGGGCATTGATCGGTCTGCTCCGGCAGCGGCCGAGGATCAGCGTGGTCGAGCTGGCCCGCCGCCTCGGGGTGGCACGCAACACGGCCCAGCTCCGCATGCGGCGCCTCACCGAGCGAGGTGTCATCACCGGCTACGGCCCCGATGTGGAACGGCGGGCCGCCGGCTACCCAGTGCTCGCCTTCGTCACCCTGACCATCATCCAGGGCGCCCATCGGGCGACGGTGTCGGCGCTGTCCACCATCGGCGAGGTCCTCGAGATCCACACCGTGACCGGCCAGGGCGACCTGTTGCTCAAGGTGGTGGCCGAGACCAACGATGCGCTCCACGATGTCGTCCAACGGATCGCCGACATCGAAGAGGTCCGGCGCACCGAAACCCAATTGGCTCTCGACACCTCGGTTTACCGGACCGTCGCCGATCTGATCGCCGGTGACGGCCAAGCCGGCCGCTGACCGACGAGGCGACCGGATCGAGGCCTCCGGCTGGAGCAGCCGGCGTTTGCCGGCCGGGACAGCCGGCGTTTGCCGGCCGGGACAGCCGGCGTTTGCCGGCCGGGACGCGGTGGACTACACATCGACGAGCGGCACCTCCGGGGTGTCGCCGAAGGAACGGACTGACGACCGGGGCGGCCAGACGGCCGACCATCTGGCGCTGCCGTTTCGAAGGAGAGTCAATCGTGGCCAGCCGCCTTGCCGACAAGCGAATCCTCGTCACCAGCGCCGACACCTATATGGGCCCGCCCATTGTGACGTTGTTCGAGGCCGAGGGGGCGGAGGTGCTGGCCGACACCGATCGTTTGATCGAGCCGGATTCCCCGGCCGAGCTGGTGGCCCGGTCCGGGTCGATCGACGGGTTGGTGGTGAACCTCGACCTCGCCGCCTACACGGCCAAGACGGTCGACATCGAGGACGAGCCTTGGTTGGCCGGGTTCGACGCCATGGTCCATCCACTGATGCGGACCGTGCGAGCGGCGGCGCCGGCCATGATCGAGCGGGGCGGCGGATCGATCGTCGTCCTGACCTCGTCGTCGCCACTCCGGCGGATGTCACCCCAGGCAATAAGCTACGTCACCGCCCGGGCGGCACAGAACGCCTTCGTACGCTCAGCCGGCCACGACCTGGCCCGTCACGGCGTCCGCCTGAACGCCATCGCCCAGAACTTCGTGGCCAACGAGACCTACTACCCGCCGGAGATGATGGACAACCCGCGGTTCGTCGAGCGATTGAGGACCGAGGTACCGGCGGGCAGGCTCGGTGAGCCGAGCGAGACGGCCGAGCTGGCGTTGTTCCTGATCGGGGAAACCTCGAGCTTCGTGTATGGCCAGGTCATCAGCCAGGACGGCGGCTGGTCCTAGTGGTCCAGGCCGCCGTCGGCCCATTCCGGCCACACCATTGCGGCTGATCAGCCGATCAGCAGGGCGAGTCCGGGCCCGCTCAGGCCGAATCAGCGGTCGGCCGCAACCGTTGGGGCCGGGGAGCCCGGGCGGCGAAGATCCCGGTCAGCTTCGGCGACCGCACCGCCCCCTGCATGGTGGCCCCTCTGGTGTCGGCCGACGAGAGGTTGGCCCAGCACAGGTCGCTGTTGCGCAGGTTGGCCCAGCGGAGGTCGCAACCACCGAGCTCAACCCCCTGCAGGTTGGCCCCGACCAGCTCCGCTCCCACCAGCTTGGTGTTCATCAGCCTGGCCCCCCGGAGATCGGCACCACTCAGGTTGGTCCTGGTCAGGTCGGCCCCGGCCAGGTCGGCCGAGCGGAGATCGCAGCCGGAGAGATCGGCGTGGTCGGCCTGGACGTTCGACAGGTCGGCCCCCCACATGTTGGCGTTGGCGGCCGTCGCCGTTGCCAGGTTGCAGGCCCGCAGACCGGCCCGTTCCAGGTTCGCCTCCGACAGATCGGTGCCACCGAGATCGGCTCCTTCGAGCTGGGCGCCCCACAGGTTGATCCCGGCGGCCCGCCCACCGACGAGCTTCAAGCCCCACAGGTTCATACCGGACAGCACCGCATGCGACAGATCACAGCTGCCGAGGTCTGCGTTGTTGAGGTTGAGGTCGCGCAGGTCGTACCAGGCCAGATCCCGGAGGTCGAAGAAGGCCCGGAACTCGTAGTCGGTCATCCTGGTGAGCCTGCGATGGCGACCCTCGCTGGAGAAGTGCCGGAACAGCTTCTCGGCGGCCCAGAGATGGCTGAGCACCACCTCCGGCGATTCGTCCAGAATGTCGGCGACGTCGATCGGTGCCACTGTGTCGCCGCCGTCGAGACCGAAACAGAGCCTCACCACCTCGGCCGTCTCGGGGGCCATGCCTTCAATCACCTGGCGGACGTGCTCGGCCAACTCGCTCTTGGTCACCATCTCGTCGATCGACTCGCCGTCCCAAACCAGCGACGTCGGCGGGGCGTCGACGGCGGATGACTGGGCGGCGGGGCCATCCGCCCGCTCCTCCAGCAGTTCATCGAGGTTGACCGCCCCGGCCCGTCGCTTGATGAACGGGCGGATCTCGGCCTTCAACGCCCGGGCGACCCGCCGACGGAGGAACCGGAGGTCGTGGTCGGGATCGAGCCTCGGCATGGTCGACTCGAACTCGAGGATGGCCAGCCGGGCCGCCTGTTCGAGATCCTCGGTCTCCACCTCGGGGCCGGCCAGGGCCACGGCCTTGGCCACGGCCTGCTCTACCAGGACTTCGAGGTCATGCTGATGGTTGGCATGGAGTGTCACGGTGCATACCTTGTGGCTAGGTTTCTGCGGGGCGACGAGTACGGCCTCAACCGTTCGCCGCACAGTGTAGAAACATGGTTCTCGATTGTTCAAAACCCATCGTCGTGGTTCGCAAGGGAAACTGCAGCATTACGATCCATGTTGCTTCATGTGACTGTTTGATGAATCACACCGATGTGATTATCACCTCGGAGGCACTGAAAAGGCAAGACGTCAATCGCTGAGCCGACCAGCGGCTGCAACCAAAATGTTTCGAGGTTCTAACTATTCAGGTTCGGGCGAGCCCGTTGGAGGGCATGTCGCCCGGTCCGATCACCACCGGCCGGGCCCGAAAAAAACTTCGAGATTTTACCGTTCGGAGCCGAAATCGACCTTCGATCAACCCGAAATCGACGATTCGTGGGCGGTACGTGGGCCGTTCGTCGATTGTGCGTCGACCGTCGGGAAGGGCCTACAACTCGACGTCGAGGTGTTCGATCCCGTTCACGAAATTGGACTCGACGAACCTGGGTTGGCCGATCTCGGCGAACCGAAGCCCCCGATCCAGCAGCTCGGCGATCAGCTCCGAGACCTCCAGCCTGGCCAGCGATGCCCCAAGACAGAAATGGGCCCCACCTCCGCCGAACCCGACATGGGGTGGCAACGTCGGCCGGTCCGGACGGAAGTCCGCAGGCTCATCGAACACCGCCTCGTCGAAGTTGGCCGAGGCGTACCACATGACCACCTTGTCCCCTGCCGCCAAGCCGGTGCCCGCCAGCTCGGTGTCGGCCGTCACCGTCCGCCGGAAGTACAGGATCGGCGACGAGTACCGGATCACCTCCTCGGTCAGAGAACCCAGCAGCGACCGATCGCCGTCCACCCGCTGGAAGGCGTCGGCATACCAATGGCGATGCAGAGCCAGGTGGGCCATCGACGATCGGGTGGTCTCGTTGCCGGCGAAGATCATCAGCCGGAAGAAGTTGGCGAACTCCTCCTCACTCAACCGCTCGCCTTCCACCTCGGCGTGCAACAGTTTGGTGACCAGATCGTCTTCCGGTTCACGGAGACGCCTGGCCCCGAGCTCGGTCGCGTAGTTTGCCATGGCGAAGGCGGCCGGGCTGTTGAACGGCAGCAACCGGAGCTCGGTGCTGTTGCCGTAGGCCCCAGGGTCGAGCGGTTGGTTGGCGGTGCCGGCCACGAGATGATCGGAGAGCTCGATCATGTACCGGTGGTCCTGCTCCGGTACCCCCATCAGCTCGCAGATGACGCCGATGGGGATCGGGGCCGCCACGGTCGACACCCAGTCCCCACCCCCGTCGGCCGCCAGTACGTCGAGGCGGGATCGGATCCTGCGGCGAATCGACTGCCGGTACCGCTCGACATGGCGAGGGGTGAAGGCGGCGCTGACCAGCCTCCGGAGCCTGGTGTGGATCGGGGGGTCGAGGTCGATCATCGAGGCTCGGGCCGCCAGGGCGTCCTCGTCGATGTCGTAGATCTGGATATGGCCGACCGCCGAGGAATAGGTGTCGGTGTTTCGCGACACCGACACCACATCGGCGTGGCGGGTCACCGCCCAGAAACCCGTTCGGTCGGCGCCCCCGGGCGGGCTCCAGGTCAGCCCGGGGTTGGCCCGCATCTCGGCGAATCCATCGTGGGGGATGCCGGCGGCAAAAGTCCCGGCGTCGTTGAGATCGATCGGGGCCAACGGTCGCTCGACGCCACTCATCTCAGTCTCCCTGTTGCCCGGCCGTACGGTGACGGCCTTCCCGCCGCCGAGGCTAGTGTCCTGTCAGGGTGGTGAAAAACACATACTGGTCATTCGGCGGGCATGCATCCACCCACGCTGCCCGCGGCCGACCGGGTGGTGTCGGCGGCGGCCACCACCTATGTTCTGGCTACGGATTCCGGCCACGGATCCCATGCACATCGAATCGAAGCGAGGCAACCAATGGCAAACCACGAGGCAATCATTCCGCCCGGCTCCGAGGGCGGCTACGAGCGGTTCCAGTTCGCGCCGGCGGTCAAGACCGGAAACACCGTCTACGTGTCGGGCGTGATCGGCTCCGGCGAGGACGGCTCGGTGCCCGACGATGCCGGTGAGGAGTTCGCCAACGCCTTCAGCTCCCTTGCCGCCACCCTCGAAGCGGCCGGGGCCACCCTGGCCGACGTGGTGGAGCTGACCTCGTTCCACACCGACATGCCGGACACGCTCGGCAAGTTCATGAAAGCCAAGGCAGCGGTGATGAGCGAGCCCTATCCGGCGTGGACCGCCATCGGCTGCACCGGCCTGGCCATCCCCGGCGCCAGGGCCGAGGTGAAGGCGACCGCGGTCATCACCGACTGAGCGCCGCCCCATCCGGCATCCGGCATCGGCACCGGTGAGCACGGTCGCAGTCGAGCCAGTCCGATGTCCAGTCCGATGTCGAGACGGTCGGGTGTCCGCCACCGAGGGCTCCGGACCGGCCGTCAGTCGGCTGCGCTGGTGCCGAGGTAGGCGGCCTGGACGTCGGCATCGGCCTGAACCTCGTCGGGGGTGCCCTGGGCGATGACCCGACCCTGGTCGAGGGCGTAGATCCGGTCGCTGATGCCGGTGATGAAGTTGAGGTCGTGGTCGATGACCACCACCCCGGCGCCGACCACCGCCGCCATGTGGCGCACCTGCTCGATCATGGCCGCCGACTCGGCGTCGCTCATCCCGCTGGTCGGCTCGTCGAGCAGCAGGAACAACGGCGCGGTGGCTGCGGCCCTTGCCAACTCCAACCGCCGGGAGTTGCCGTAGTCGAGTTCGCGGGCCCGGCGGTTGCGGTGCTCCCACAGCCCGGCCTCGGCGACCAGCGCATCCACGTCCGGCGGCGGCCGGTCCGGCCGGTTGACCTCGGCCACCCTGGCCGACACCTCCACGTTGTCCCGGACCGTCAGAGCGGGGAACAACCGCAGGTTCTGGAACGTCCGCACCAACCCGATGCGGGAAAGCCGGTAGGTCGGTTGGCCGGTCACCTCGACACCGCCGATCGAGAACCCCCCGGCCTGATGGTCCACCAACCCGGTGATCACGTTGACCAGGGTGGTCTTGCCGGCCCCGTTCGGTCCGATGATGCCGACGATCTCGCGGTTGTCGGCGGTGATCGACACGTCGCTGAGTGCCTGGAAGCCGCCGAAGCTGACATCGATCCCGGCCACGTCGATGGAAGTCGGGCGCCGATCGACCTGTTCGGGCATCGGCGCCGGCTCGCCGTCAGCCTCGCCGGACCGGCGGCCCAGCCGGCCGGCCAGCCAGGTGTCGAGCTCCCGGTCCTCCAGCAGCCCCGATGGCCGCAGGATCATGAACCCCAGCATGGCCAGGCCGAGGAACACCGTGGGGAGTCCTTCCCGGAACACCCAGTCCAGCGGTACCCCATCGAGGTCGAGGCCGAACAACTCGTAGCCGTCGGAGGCCAGCCGGCGGGCCAACTCCCGGCCGGCGGTGATGACCACCACCCCCAGTGCCGCCCCGCTCACGCTGTTGCGGCCGCCAACGATCAGCATCACCAAGGTCAACAGCGTGTAGTCGAAGAAGAAGAACCCGGGGAGGATGTTGCCGATCTCGTAGACCCGCAGGACCGCGGCCAGCGACACGACCACCACCGAGATCAGCAGGGCCAGCATCTGCTGGACCGGCGGATTGACCCCCATGGCCTGCGCCGCCAGGTTGTCCTCCCTGGCGGCGTGGGCCAGCCGACCGGTCCGACTCTGGGCGAACAGTCTGGCCACCAGGATCGAGGCGGCGAGCACCACGTAGATCGGCAGCCGGGAGTCGAGGGTGGCGCCGATGCTGAACGACAGCCCGGCCCGATTCCCGCCGGTCAGGTCGCTCCAGCTGGTGGCCAGCTCGTGGGTCACGAACAGCAGGGCCAAGGTGATCACCGTGGCCGACACCGCACCGGACTTGGCACCGGAGCGGGCCAGACCGAGGCCGACGATCAGCGCCACCACCAGGGTCACCGCCACCGCCACACCGGTGGCGGCGGCCGGTGACAACTGAACCTCGGCCAGTCCGAACGGGGCATTGCCGATGTTGACCGCCTTGCGATCGACCGAGATGGCCAGGACGGCAAAGGTGTAGCCGGCCACCGCCCCGAAACCGACGTGGCCGAACGACAGGATGCCGGTGTTGCCGACGTAGATCTGGATCCCGATCACCATCACCGCGTCGATCAGCATGGCGGTGATCAGCCGTTCGGCCGAGCCCCCGACCAGGGCGGTGTAGAGCAGTCCGCCCCCGACGAGGGCGGCGAACAGAGCGGCGGCGCCGATGATGGGGAAGGCCACGTCTCGGCGTGGATCCCGGAACAGGGTTCTGGCCAGCCGTGGCCCGGAGGTTCGACGGGTGGCCATCAAACCCGCTCGGCTCGCCGCACGGTGATGATGCCCTGGGGTCGGAAGATGAACAGCAGTGCGATCAACACGAAGACGACACCCTCGGTCAACTGGGCCAGGCCGTCCGGCAGCTGTGATCGGAGGACCACTTCGGCCACCCCGAGGCTCAGCCCGCCGAGCACCGCTCCCCGAAGGCTGCCGAGGCCGCCGATCAGGGCTGCCAGCACACCCTTCAGCATCGGTTCGATCCCGGCGCTGGGGGTGGTCGATCCGGCCCGCATCAACCAGAAGATCCCGGCGATACCGGCCAAGACCCCGGACAGGGCGAAGGCGCCCCGGATGACCCGATCGGAGTCGACCCCCATCAGCCGGGCGGTGTCGAAGTCGGCCGCCGCAGCCCGCAACGAAAGCCCGAACATGGTCCGCTGGAGGATGGCGGCGGTGGCGGCCAGGGTCACGATCGTGACCCCGATCACGATCGTGTCGAACACCTCGATGGTCAGCGGGCCGAGCCGGTAGGTGTCGGCCACCCAGGTCGGCCGGTCGAAGGTTCGCACGTTGCCGGAGATGTACATGAGGAACACCGCCTGGACCACGAAGTGCACCCCGAACGATGTCAGCAGCATGGTGAAGTCCGAGGCCCCCCGAACCCGGCTGAAGGCGATCCGTTCGATGGCCAGCGAGGACACCACCGCGGTCACCACGATGAGCGGCGCCACCAGCCACCACGACCAGCCGTTGTTGAATGCGGCGTATGCCGCGTAGCCGCTGATGGTGATGAGCTCACCGTGGGCGAAGTTGAGCAGGTGCATCACACCGAAGATCACCGCCACCCCGAGGGCCAGCAGGGCGTAGATGCTGCCTCGGCCCAGGCCGTCGACCAGGTTCTGGATCAGCTCCGTCATGTCGGTTGTCGCCCGCCGGGCCGGTCGGGATCGTCGGTGGTCACGGCCCCGGAACCTCCGGGGGCGGACCGATCGTTGCCACCGACGAAGGTGTCGAACAGGTCGCTGCGGGCCAGCAGGTCAGCGCCCGTTCCCGATGCCACCAGCTCACCGCTGCGGAGAACGTATGCCCGATCGGCGACCTCCAGCATCCGGGTTGCGTTCTGCTCCACCACCAGCAGCGTCCGCCCCGCCGCCCGCAGCTGCTCGATGAGCTCGAACACGGTGTCGACCAGGATCGGGGCCAGGCCCAGCGACGGTTCGTCCATCATCAGCAGCCGGGGCTTGGCCATCAGGGCCCTGGCGATGGCGAGCTGCTGGGCCTCCCCGCCGGACAGGTAGCCGGCGGGGGTGTCCCGTCTGGTGCCGAGCACCGGGAACAGCTCCACCACCTCGTCGAGCAACTCGGCTCGCTCCGCGGCCGTCCGGGTCACGCCGCCGATGCGGAGGTTCTCCACCACCGACATGTCGGTGAAGATCCGCCGGTGCTCGGGCACGAGCGCCAGCCCGGCCTTGAGCATCTTCTCCGGGGCCGCACCGGTCACGTCCGCCCCGTCGAATCGTACGGTGCCGGCGGCCGGCGAAACCAGCCCGGCGATCGTTGCCAGCAGGGTGGTCTTCCCCGCCCCGTTCGGTCCGATCAGCCCCACCACTTCACCGGCGGCCACCGACAGGTCGACCTGGCGCAGCGCCGAGATGGCGCCGTACCTGGTCGTCACACCGGAGACCTCCAGCATCGACGGACCTACTGGCTGGCGATGAGGGTGTCGACCCCGTCGACGATCTGCTTGATCGGTACCTGCTTGTCCGGCAGGCCATTGGAGCCGGCGTAGCTCATCTCGCCGCTGAAGCCGTCGAATCCGGTGATCTGCGACACCGCCGCACCGATGCCTGCGGTGTCGGTACAGCCACAGTCGGCGACGCCCTGGATGCCGAGCAGCATCGAGTCTGCATAGAGGCCCATGAAGCTGAGGCTCTCCAACTCCTCACCCTTGGCCTCGGTGTAGCCCGTCAGCAGCAGGTCGTTGCGGTCGCCCTCCTCGATGGCGATGTGGGGGGTGTGGATGACGCCTTCGTTGTTGGCCTCGAAGGCGATGCCGGTGGCATCGAGGGCGTCGGTACCGATGTAGGTCAGCCCATCGAGGCCCTGGCCTTCGAGCTGGCCCCGCAGGGCGGTGACCTGGAATGCGGCCATGGCCGAGAACACCACCTCGTTGTTCTCCGACACGCCGGCAACCTCGTTGGCCTGGGCCGAGAAGTCGGTGTCGACGAACCAGCCGTAGGTCTGGGTGCTGACGATCGTGCCCCCGCCGGCCTCGAACACCTCGGTGAACACATCGGGGTTGTAGCCGCTGTAGGGGCCGGGGTCGGTGAACACGATGGCCCGATCGAAGCCGTTGTCAAGGGCCCATTGGGCGGCGGCGGTGGACTGGCCGGTGTCGTCGAAGCTGACCAGGTAAGAGTTGGCCGCGGCATCGGGCAGGGTCGGCTCGGTCGAGGCGGCCATGAAGGTGGCGACCTGGCCTTCGGCGGCCTGCAGGATCGGCTGCCCGAAGTCGGCGAAGGGAGGTCCGATGATGAAGTGGGCGCCCCAGTCGAGCAGCTCCTGGGCCGCCAGCGATGCGGTCTCGGGATCACCCTGGACGTCGCGGACCAACACCTCGACCGGCGAGCCGTTGGCTCCGCCGACGCAGTTGATCAGCTCGGCCAGGTAGGGCACCACCTTCGAGCCGGGAATGTCGACAAAACCGGAAGCCTCGCTGAAGTCCATGGCCATGCCGACCTTGATCGGCTCGCCGGTCGGCGCTGCCTCGCAGTTGTCGAGATCGGCGGCAAGGGCGGCGTCGATGTCGACCGCAGGCGTGCTCGTACCGCCGCCGGACGAGTCGCCATCAGACTCACTGTCGGCATCGCCATCCGATCCACTGGCGGCATCGCCATCCGATCCACTGTCGGCATCGCCATCCGATCCACTGTCGGCATCGGTTTCGGTCCCGGCATCGGTTTCGGTCCCGGTGTCGGCCGAGTCGTCATCGTCGCCACCGCACGACGCGGCCAGCAGTGCCAGGGCGGCCAAGAGGGCCGCAACAGACGTTCGTTTCATAGCGCCTTCTCTCCCGTTCCGGCAGGCGCAAAAGACCTCACCCCGAGGCCCGTCCATCACCCAACCGCACAGGGAGCTTACGGCCACGTTTCGCTCGATGGCAAGCGATCGGGTCGGGCGGCGACCCGATCGGTGGACCGCTACTCGCCCCGGCCGGAATCGGTGACGCCGGAATCGGTGACGCCGGAATCGGCCCGGGCCTCATCCAGCGGCGAGAGCTCCCGGAGCGGCACCTCCCGCAGAAACCACGCCGCCACAGCGGTGGCCAGTCCGACCGGGACCGCCGACAGGTAGACGAGATTCACCGCATCGGCCACCGACGCGATCACCGGTTCCTGCAATGCCACCGGCAGTTCACGAATCGTCTCCGGGCTTCCGGTCAGCTCCGCCAGATCGAGGTCGGCCAGGGTGTCGGCCGGCAGACGCTCCTCCAGCCCGGTCCGGAGCCGGGCCGCCATGATGGCGCCGAACACCGCAACGCCGAAGGTCATGCCGAGGGTTCGGAAAAACGTGTTGGCGCTGGTGGCGACCCCCAGGTCCTGGTAGCCGACCCCGTTCTGGATGGCGATGGACAGCGCCGGCATCATCAGACCGAGACCGATGCCGTTGAGGATCACGAACGGGGTGGCGCTCCACGGCTCGGAGTCCGGGCTCAGGGCGCTCAGGCCGACCAGGCCGATCACGGCGATGATCGGACCGATCCGTACCAGGTGCTTGTAGTTCCCGGTGTTGGTCAGGTGGCGGCCGGCCGCGATCGAGGCCACCGTGAGGCCGAGCATCATCGGGGCCAGCAACAGGCCGGACAGGGTGGCGCTGGCCCCGGTGACCACCTGGAGGAACAGCGGGAGGAAGATGTTGGCACTCATCACCGCCGCCCCGGAGAGGAACGCCAGCACCATCCCGACCCGGAACACGTCGTTGCCGAACAGCCGCAGCGGCAGGATCGGGTTGTCGGCCCGCAGCTCCTGGCGGATGAACAGCCCGCTGAACACCACCCCGATCATGAACAGCGACACGATCGTCGGAGACGTCCAGGCCAGGTCGCCGCCCCCGATGCTGGCCGCAACCAGCAGGCCGCCGACGCCGATCGTCAACAGCGCACCGCCGGCCCAGTCGATGGTGGTCTCACCGTGGCGGGGCGGCAACCGGAGGTAGCGCCCGACGACCACCAGGGTCACCGCCCCCAGTGGCAGGTTCAGGTAGAAGATCCATCGCCAGCCCAGGGCGGCGCTGTCGACGATGAGGCCGCCCAGCAGCGGTCCGACCAGGCCAGACAGGGCGAAGGTGCCGGTGAACCAGCCCATGTACCGCCCCCGCTGGCGGGGCGAGAGGATGTCCCCGATGATGATGAAGGCCAGGGCCTGGAGCCCACCTCCTCCGACACCCTGCAGCGCCCGGAAGCCGACCAGCTGGGGCATGGTCTGGGCCAGGCCGGCCAGCGCCGAGGCGATCAGGAAGGCGCCGATGCTGAACAGGAACACCGGCCGACGGCCGTAGATGTCGCTGATCTTGCCAAGCAACAGTGTCGAAACGGTTGAGGTGACGAAGTAGCTGGTGACGACCCAGGTCAGTTGGTCGAGGCCGCCGAGCTCGCCGACGATGGTGGGCAGTGCGGTGGAGACGATGGTGCCGTCGACTGCGCTCAGGAAGATGGCCAGCAGCAGCCCGAAGATGATCAGGTTGATGTCGCGCTGGCTGAGCGTCGCCGATCGTCGCCGATCGGGTTCGGTTACCGTCATTGGCCCTCGGTGAACTGAGCGGAAGTCTTGATTAGAAAGACTAAGCGTTTATCGGCACCGAGATGCAACCGGCGGGGCGACGCCGTTCAGCGCCGCCGGTAGAGGGTCACGCTCTGTTGGACCGGTACCAGCTCGTTGCGGTACTGACGGTGGGCATCGGCCACCGCGGCCTTGCTGTCGGTCTCGAGTTGATCGAGCCGGTTTCGCAGCTCCATCAACTCGGCCTCCAACTCCAGCACCCGTTTGACCCCGGCAAGGTTGAGGCCGTCCTCGGTCAGGCCCTGGATCCGCCGGAGATGGGCGATGTCCTCGTCGCTGTAGCGGCGACTGCCGCCGTCGGTCCTGGCCGGCATGACCAGGCCTTTCCGCTCGTAGATCCGCAGGGTCTGCGGATGGCAGCCTGCCAATTCGGCGGCCACCGATATCACGTAGACCGCCCTCGCTATGTCTCGCGATCTTTCGGACATGGCATTCTCAACTCCTCATCGGCGGGTCGGCCCCGGTTGGCCGCTCACGCTGCTCCTGTCAGGTGGTCACGGGGGGAGGTCGAGGTGGCTGCGGCGAGCGCCTCCACCGCCGTCCGCTGCTCGTCTGTCAACCGGGACGGAACATCGACCACAACGGTGACCAGCAGGTCGCCGGTCTTCTTGGTCGACTGCACACCCTTACCCTTGACCCGGAAGGTCTTCCCGCTGGGGGTTGCCGGCGGGATCTTGAGCGTGACCGTCGGTCCGTCGAGCGTCGGGACCTTCACCTTGGCGCCCAGGGTTGCCTCGGCGAAGGTGATCGGCACGTCGATTGTCAGGTTGTTGCCCGTTCGAGCGAACAAATTATGTGCCCCCACTCTCACGATGACATACAGGTCACCGGCCGATCCATTGTTCCGGCCGGGCGCACCGCGGCCTTTGAGCCGGATGCGCTGGCCGTCCTTGACGCCGGCCGGGATCCGGACCTTGACCTGGCGTGGCTTGCGTTCGATCCCGCTACCGCGGCAGGCGGCGCAGGGTTCGGTGATGACCCGACCCCGGCCGGAACATCCCGGGCAGGGTTGACTCAGCGAGAAGAAGCCCTGATCGTCGTCAAGCACACCGCGCCCGTCGCACTGTGGGCACAGCTGCGGCACACTGCCGGGGGCCGAACCGGAACCGTGGCAGGTCCCACAGGCCGCATCGGAGGTGAGGTGCACCGAGGTGGTGACACCCTTGACCGCCTCCTCGAAACTGAGGGTGAGCTCCGCTTCCAGATCGTCGCCCCGTCGAGGCCCGGTTCCGGGCCCGGGCCGGCCGCGACGACCGCCACCGCCGCCGCCACCGAACAGATCGCCGAGGATGTCCGACAGGTTGCCGGTATCGAAGGAGAACCCACCGGCGCCGGCCGGGCCACCACCGCCGAACGGGTTGCCGGAGAATCCACCGGTTGCCCCGTACTTGCGGAGTTGGTCGTACTCCTCGCGCGTCTCGGTGTTACTGAGGACGTCGTAGGCCTCGGAGACCTCCTTGAACTTCTCCTCGGCGGAGGTGTCGTTCGGATTGGCGTCCGGATGGTATTTTCTGGCCAGTTTCCGGTATGCCTTGGTCAGATCCTTCTCCGAAACATCGTCGGAGACGCCAAGGGTCTTGTAGAAATCCTTCTCCAGCCAGTCGTGTTGCGACATGAGGCGCGGCCACTCTTCCTAACCGCGGGTCCGGACCATGGCTGGACGAAGGACACGCCCTTTCCAGACATAGCCGGCCCGCATCACCTCGGCCACCATCGGGCCGTCGGTGTCGTTCGTTTCCTCGTGCATCACCGCCTCGTGCACGTTCGGATCGAACGGCGCGTCGGTGGGATCGATTCGTTCCAGCCCGTGCTTGCCGAGGGCGTCGAGGAACGAGGACCGCATCGGGACCATGTCGTCGGCGCCGTTGGCCACCGCGCCATCGAAGGCGTCGAGCACGGGCAGCAGCTCGCCGACGAGGGAATCGTTTGCCCGTTCCCGAGCCTCGACCTCCCGCTTGAGGACCTGCTTCTTGTAGTTCTCGAACTCGGCCTGCAATCGCCGGGAGGCGTCGAGGTACTGATCGCGTTCGGTTGTCACCCGTTCCAGGTCGAGCACCAGATCCTCCACGGTGATGTCGGCTGCGGGACCACCCCCACCGGCCGGAGCTGCACCATCTGTTGTGGCAGCCCCGCTCGATGGGTCTTCGGCGGGTGCGGCGCTGTCTGCCGCGTAGGCCTCGTCGACCGACCAGGTCTCGTCGGCGCCATTGTCGGCGCCTCCGGAACCGTCGGGGTCGGCCGGGGCCGCGGCGGCCGGTGTTGGGTCGACGGTCGGGGCCGGAGCGGCCTCATCGACCCGCAGGCCGTCGACCACCGCCTTGGCCCACTGATCGGTGTCGACGGTTTTCGCCGACTCCCTGTCATCGCCGGAGCCGGACTCCGAGCCATCGGGCCGGCTCATCGGCCGACCTCGGGACGAGCCGGCTCAACCGGGGACAGTCCTCGGGGTCCGCCCCAGACCCGAACGGTCGGACCGGGGTGGAACCGCCGGGAACTCCAAGAGTTCCCGGTACTCGAAGAGTTCAAGCAACTCGAAGAGATGCCGGTCACGCCGCATCACCGTCCTGCTCGTCGTCTTCGACGATCTCGGCGTCGACGACATCATCGTCGTCAGGAGCCTCGCTGGAGCCGGCCCCACCGGCTGCGCCGGCCGAATCGGACGCCGCAGCCTGCTCGTAGAGCTTGGTCGAGACGGTCTGGCTGGCCTTCATCAGCTTCTCGGTCGAGTCCTTGATGGCCTCGATGTCGGTGCCGTCGAGGGCCGCCTTGGCCTCGGTGAGGGCCTCTTCCACCGCCGAGCGCTCGTCGTCGGGGATCTTGTCTGCCTGGTCGGTCATCAGCTTCTCGGTCTGGTAGACCAGCGAGTCGGCCGAGTTGCGAATATCGGCCTCCTCCTTGCGCTGACGATCCTCCTCGGCGTGGCTCTCGGCGTCCTTGATCATCTTCTCGATGTCATCGTCGCTGAGGGTCGACTGTCCGGTGATGGTGATCGACTGCTCCTTGTCGGTGCCCCGATCCTTGGCCGACACGTGCACGATGCCGTTGGCATCGATGTCGAACGTGACCTCGATCTGGGGAACGCCACGAGGGGCGGGGGGCAGGTCGACGAGATGGAACTTGCCGAGCGTCTTGTTGTAGTCGGCCATCTCCCGCTCACCCTGGAGGACGTGGATCTCCACCTGGGGCTGATTGTCGTCAGCGGTGGAGAACGTCTCGGTCCGGCGGGTGGGGATGGTGGTGTTGCGCTCGATCAGTTTGTGCATGACCCGACCCTTGGTCTCGATACCGAGCGACAGGGGGGTCACGTCGAGCAGGAGCACATCGGTGACGTCGCCCTTGAGCACACCGGCCTGAATGGCGGCGCCGACGGCAACGACCTCATCGGGGTTGACCGACTTGTTGGCTTCCTTGCCCGTTATCTTCTCGACCAGCTCAACCACCGCCGGCATGCGGGTGGACCCGCCGACCAGCACCACATGGTCGATCTCGGCCTGCTTCAGGCCGGCATCGGCAAGGGCGGTCTCGACCGGGCCCTTGACCCGGGCCAGCAGATCGGACGTCATGTCCTCGAACTTGGCCCGGCTGAGGCTCAGCTCCAGGTGCAGCGGACCGGCGTCGGTGGCGGTGACGAACGGCAGGTTGATGTTGGACGTCGCCACCTGCGACAGCTCGATCTTGGCCTTCTCGGCCGCTTCCTTGAGCCGCTGGGCCGCCATCTTGTCGGCCGAGAGATCAACGCCGTGGGCGTTCTTGAACTCCGAGACCATCCAGTCGATGATGGCCTGGTCCCAATCGTCGCCGCCGAGCTTGGTGTCGCCCGAGGTGCTCTTCACCTCGAACACACCTTCGCCTATCTCCAGGATCGAGACATCGAAGGTGCCGCCGCCGAGGTCGAACACGAGCACGGTCTGATCGGCGGTCTCGTCCTTGTCGAGGCCGTAGGCCAAGGCGGCTGCGGTGGGCTCGTTGATGATACGAAGCACCTCGAGGCCGGCGATGGCGCCCGCTTCCTTGGTTGCGGTGCGCTGGGCATCGTCGAAGTGGGCGGGCACGGTGATGACCGCCTGGGTGACCGTGTCGCCCAGGTAGGCCTCGGCATCCCGCTTGAGCTTCATCAGGGTGCGGGCCGAGATCTCCTGCGAGGTGTACGCCTTGCCGTCGATGTCGGCGCTCCACTTTGTGCCCATGTGGCGCTTGACCGAGCGGATGGTGCGGTCCGGGTTGGTGATGGCCTGACGCTTGGCGACCTCACCAACCATCACCTCGCCATCGTCTTTGCCGAACGCAACCACCGACGGGGTGGTGCGTGAGCCTTCTGCATTGGGGATCACGAGTGGATCGCCGGCTTCCAGCACGGCCACCACCGAGTTCGTCGTTCCGAGGTCGATACCAACGGCCTTTGCCATATCTTGCTTACTCCTAGTGGGGTATCTCGAGGGGTTCCTGAGGTACGGATGGTTCGCGAGTTCTCGCGGCTCTGGTTTTCTTGAGCAGTTCGGACGTCGGGAGACGACCGATGGATCAAGTGTACCGGTTCAGCGGTGGATACTCCACATACTTGAGTATCTTATTGTCAAGTTTTCTGTACACCGATGAACTAGAGCCAAGATCGGCTTGCGTCGTCGGTTCTTGAGCCGCTCCCGGCCCAAAACGCCCAAGAGGTGCCGACCCGCCGCGGCCGGCACCTTCATGAGCTCCCTCAGGGATCTCCTGTTGTTCGTCCCTCGAGCAGTTCGCAACCCGACCGGAGCCTGCGGGTGTGAGATGGACGGCTTCAGCCGGGTTGCGAACGCTCTGTGGGAAAGAGCATCGGCAGCCGGTCCGGATACAGATTTTCGGCAGAAATCGTGCACAGATCCGGGCCCTGTCCAACCCGTCGGGCAGTGGCTATGGTGAGGTCGTCTCGAATCACCGCGCAGGAGCTAGTGTCCTGTCAGGTTGATCCGTTGCTGCATTCGGCGAGGGATTGGCGTTCCTGGCAAGGACGCAGGAGGCAGCCTCACTCGTGAGTGTGAGGCAACGACGAGGACGTCGCAAGGGGCGTCAAGCCCCACACTAGGGGGAACACGATGAGCCGATCCGGCTACTGGCCCTCCGCGTGGCCGGTTGAGTGTGGCGGCAACCACCGATCGAAGACCGCGCCGACCGCCGGGCTCGACCTGGCACCGACCGACCGGCTGGTCGCCACCACCCGCCACACCGGGCGGTGGCCGGTCATGTTCGTCCAGCGCGACCCCGGCGAGCTGTACCTCCACGGCACGTCCGGCCCGCACGACGCCGACGTCGCCGGCTGGGTGGAGCGAGTCGATCCGATCAGTCTGCGTCCGCTGGCCGTTTCCGGCCCACTGCCGGCCGGCGACCACGAATGGTGCGGCTCGATGGCGGTCCATCGCAACGGCGATCTCTATGTGGTGAACGGATCGTTCCTCCACCGGCTCGGAAAGGACTGCTCGGTCAAGGCCGAGGTCAAGCTTCCGGTCGACCATGCCCACAACGGCCTGTTGATCCTCGACGACGGCACGATCATCACCAAGGACATCCGCCTCGGCGACGTCCCGTCGACCCTCACCGTGCTCGACCCCGAACTGGCCGTCGTCGCCTCGGTCGAGCTGCCGGAGGCCTCCATGGGGCGACTGGCGGCGGCCACCGACGGCCGCCCCGACCGTGGCCCCGGCGGCGCCGACGCCCACTGCTCGCTCTACGTGCCGGGCAAGACCAGCGTGTTCCGGTACCGGTGGGACGGCACGGGTCTGCATCGGGACGACGGGTGGTCTCCGAGCTACCGGCAGCCCGATGGTGGTGGGCTGGCGTGGGATGTCACCGTCGGCGACGACCGGGTCTGGCTGATGGACAACGGCAACATCCCCGGCATCGAAGCCCGGTTCTCCCAGGTGCCGACGCTGCGGTCGTCGACGCCCACCCCGAGCCGGACCCTCACGACACCCACCCCCTGGACCACCCCGGTCCGGGCCCATGGGTTCGCCATCGACGACCCGAACGACGTGATCCGACTCACCCCGACCGAGCACCCCTCGGGCTGGGTCATCGCCCCGCCGCTGGTCCACGAAGACATCGTCGTCACCTGGGACACCGGCAACACCGGCATCGCCGCCTTCGACGTGTCCGGCGGCCGGGGTGGGGACATGCTGTGGTTCCAGCCGTTCCGACCGTCGATGCAGCCCCTGCTCTATCCCGACACCGCCGAGCTCGTCATCAACGACTTCCGCATGCTGGACGAAAACGAGACGAGTGACGATCTGGTCGTGCTCGACATCCGGACCGGTCGCATGAAGGCCAGGGTGCCGACCGGAGCCTCCAGGCTCAACGGCATGTTCCTCTGCCCCGGCTGGGACCGCGACCTCTACTACTGCAGCTCCGGCACGGTGGCCCGGATCCAGGCCGAGTCGCTCACCGGGGGCTGACTCGGCGGACTCAGCGGCCGTCGATGGTCTGGTGGGGTCCGTCGATCCAGCCGGTTGCGATCGATCGGCCGGCCTCGTCGACGAACCGCAACCGGAACGTCGCCGGCAACCGGAGCGGAAACTCGAACGACCCCAGATCGTCGGGGGCGACCTCGTCGACCGCCGGCCCGGTCAGCGTCGGCTGCTCGAGACGGATGGTGCCGGGCCGGGGCGAGTCGACATGGCCGACCACCCGACCGCCGATCAGCTCGAACTCGATCTCGACGTCGTCGACCGCATAGGCCATCGTCCTCGCCCCATCGGTCGCACTGCGGACCGTGGCCAAGGTTTCGGCTCCCGAGTCATGGATCAGCGCCGCCTCCAGCGTGTCGCCCATGACCAGGTCGTAGCCGACCATCAACATCTCGGCCTGTTCCGGCGTCGGACCATGCTCGGCAAGCGCCAGACCCAGTTCCTCGGTGAGGCGATCATCGTCATCGAACCAGTTGGCGGTCATACCGAAGCTCCGAGATGTTGCCGCAGGTCGTCGAGACAACGTTTGCGGGTGGGACCGAGCGAGCCGATCGGGCGGCCGACGACCTCGGCGATCTCCTTGTAGCTGAGCGGCGGATCGGCCGACATGAGCGTCAGCAGTTCGCGGCAGCCCTCAGACAGCCTGGTGAAGGCGGCCCGGACGGCCGAGCGCCGTTCGGCTCCCTCCAACGCCGCCAACTCATCGGGCTGGTAGGAGGTCAAACCCCGGGCCTGCGCCTCGCTGGTGGCCCGCGCTGCCACATCGGCCTGTCTGGAGGAGACCCGGAACTGGTCCCGCATTGCGTTGAGGGCGGTGCGATACAACCAGAACCGGAGGCTCTCCGGCTTGTGCAGGGCCTTGGCGGGATCGGCGCCGGCCTCCTTGAGGTGGCGGAAGAACCGCAACCACGCTTCCGCCGCCGCATCGTCGGCAATGGCCCTGGCCGTGGTCTTGGCCCTGATGTAGAGCACGAGATCGGTGTGGTACCGCAGGACCAGCTCCCGTGTCGCCGCTCGGTCCCCGGACACCGCCAGCTTGTACAGCTCGCCGTCACCCTCTGACCCGCTGGGATCAACCATGCAACCTCCGGGGACAATCATAGGTCTCCCTGTGCTCGGAAGTTTCGAAATTGACGACATCAGCTTCCATCCATCGGCGATCGAGGGACCGGTCGGGCCGTGACCAGCATCGTGGTGTGGCCGATCTGACAACCCAGGTTCTTCCGGTCTCCGTCTGTCGCGGCTACGACGCTCCGCCGACAGGTCTGATACAGGGATTTTGGACGTCACCATCCAGCTCGGGATCGACGACACATGCGGCCGGCGCACCGAATCGGTCGATGGTTTCCACTGTCGTCGGCGCCGAGGTCGGCGACACCGCCTTGGACACGGCCCGGGTTCGTAAAACTTGTATCAACAGCCACCGACTCCCGTCCGGAGTATGCGGAAAGACGTGTGTTCATCTCGTGCGAAGAGCGGGGTGCATGCGGAGGCTTTCGCTTGCTAGGACCCGAAAGGAGGGAGTCATGAAGAACCTCGTTGGTACTGCCGTTGCAGTGGCAATGACCGTTGTTCTTGCTACGGGTGCGAACGCACAGGTAGGCAATCAGGATGAGGACGGCGGCTTTGCCGAGGCCGACGCTGCGTCACTCAGCGTTGAGCTCGCACCGGAAAATGATGGTTGGTGTGCGGCCGACGCCGGATCACTGGGTCATGCTGACCCGGTTGGCGCCTGTAACTGATCCAACCTGAACAACAAAGCCAGGAGCGGACCCGGGGCACGTTGCCCCGGGTCCGACTGCGCTCGGCGACCTTTGATTCCAGAACCCTCCACCTGCGGTATTCAGCCGAAGCTGAGCAGGCTCGGCTGGTAGTCGTCCGGCGCCTCGTAGCCCAGCAGATTGAACACCGTGGCCGCCACATTGCTGAGACCGGCATCGGGCGGCGGCGACAGCCGGTAGTCACCGGCGTAGCCGGGATCGTACATGGCGAACGGAACCGGGCTGAGGGTGTGTGATGTCTTCGGCGAACGGACACCTTGGCGCTCGGTGTACATGATGTCGGCGTTGCCGTGATCGGCGGTGTAGATCAGGACACCCCCAAGTTGTTCGATCACCTTCATCAACCGGGCCACACATTCCTCCACCACCTCCATCGCCTCGATCGTGGCCTGCAGGTCACCGGTGTGGCCCACCATGTCACCGTTCGCGAAGTTGATGCGACCGAACCGGTACCGGCCAGACTCCAGGAGCCGGATGGTCTCGGCGGTGATCTCCCTGGCCTTCATCCCCGGCGTCTTGTTGAACTCCACGTTGTCGGACGGGATCTCGATGTAGGTCTCGAGGTCCGGGTCGATGTAACCGGAGCGGTTGCCGTTCCAAAAATAGGTGACATGGCCGAACTTCTGGGTTTCGCTGATGGCGAAGCTGTGGATGCCCTCGGCGCACAGGTACTCCCCCATCGTGCGGTCGATGGCCGGAGGCGCCACCAGGTAGCGCTTCGGTACCAGTGTGTCGCCGTCGTACTGCAGCATGCCGGCGAACGACACGTCGGGATGGCGACCCCGATCAAACATCGAGAAGTCCGGTTCTTCATAGGCCCTCGAGATCTCGATGGCCCGATCGCCCCGGAAGTTGGTGAGGATCACCGCGTCGCCGTCGGCCATCGTGCCGATCGGTTCGCCGCCATCATCGACGATCACGAACGGCTCCAGGTACTGGTCACCGTCTTCGGTCTCGCCGTACATCGTCTCCACCGCCTCGGCGGCTGAGGAGAACGGGCGCCCGATCCCGTGGGTGTGGCAGTCGTAGCCTCGTTTGACCATCTCCCAGTCGGCCTCGTAGCGGTCCATCGTGATCTTCATCCGGCCGCCGCCGGAGGCGATCCGGTAGTCGACGCCGTACCGGTCGTTGAGGTCGGCCAGCACCGCCTCGGTGGTTTCGATGTACTCCAGGGCCGACCGGGCCGCCACATCGCGACCGTCGTGAAGGATGTGCAACCGGGCCCGGCCGACGCCCGAAGCGGCGGCCTGGCGGAGCAGCTGGTAGAGGTGATCGTTGTGGGCGTGGACGTTGCCGTCGCTGTGCAGCCCGATCAGATGCAGGGTGCCGGTCCGGCAGCGTTCGATCGTCTCGATCCACACCGGCGACTCGAACAACGAACCGTCAGCCAGGGCCCGGTTCACCAGCTTGGCGCCCTGGTCGAAGATCCGGCCGGCGCCGAGGGCGTTGTGGCCGACCTCGCTGTTTCCCATGTCGTCATCGCTTGGCAACCCCACCGCCTCGCCGTGGGCCGCCAACTCCGTGTAGAGCTCCGACGCCGCCAGCCCGTCGAGGGTCGGGGTGTGGGCCTCGCTGACCGCATTGCTTGGACCGACCGGGGCCACGCCGACCCCATCGGCCACGATGATCAGCACCGGTCCCGGGCGGGGTGTGAAAGCGGGCAGGCGTCGCAGCGAGAGTGCCATGTCCTCAGGAAGTCCCATGTCCTCAGGATAGAACCAAGCTCCGGTCCGACGCTCCGTCGCCTGCGGCCGGGCGGCCCGGTCGGTCAGCGGACGTCGTCGAAGAACGCCTCGGTCAGCCAATCCCGGATCTGCTCATCGACCTCGGTCGGCTCGGTGAGGTTGACCACATGGGCGAATCGGCCGCCGTTGGCCACCACCTTGCGGGAGAGGCGGCCGCTGTCGAGCTTACGATCGAGGTTGAACGACAGCGCCACCCACCTGGTCATGGGCCTGAGTTGGGCGAACGTACGGCGGCCCTTGAAGAAGATCCCCACCGAGACCGGTTCGACGTACACCTCGTCGCCGTCGTCGCCGACCAGGGTGGAGAGCTGATCCCAGACCGCGTCGAAGATCGGCCGCTCCCGCTCCGGGCCGGTGGAGAAGTACTCATCGAGATCCATGGCCGGGGCGCACTCGTGGGACTGGTGGCGCTTTCCGAAGCGTCGCCGACAGTCGGGACAGGTCCACAACGCCATGGTCGATCAGCGGCCGGGTTCGCGGCCGCTGATGGGGAACCGATGGGGCATCGGGTCAGACTAACACCGGCCGGCAAGCCGGCCGGTGGTCGCCACCCCCTGGGTCGCCCGGCTCACGGCCGAGCAGGTTTGCTCGTCGATCGGATCGGGCCCCATCGATACGTTCGACATCAATGGCCAGGGTTGGGGAGCGGCATCGACAGAGGGACAACGTACCGCCTCGCCCCGTCGGCCAGTCGCTGTGGTTGCTGGCCACGGTGGCGCTGGCGGCCGTCATCCTGTCGGCGATGGGCGACAGCCTCACCGCCGCC
>CAMYLA010000076.1 GCA_947259095.1 uncultured Acidimicrobiaceae bacterium
CGGGGCCGGCCACGTGGCCGCCGCCCAGCAGGCGTTCCCCCAGCCGGCGCTGCCTCAACCCGTGTTCCCGCAGCAGGTGCCGACCTCCGATGTGGTCCAGACCGCCGTGGCCCAGGCGGTGGCGGCCCAGGCCGTCGCCATCGCCGCAAGAAACGACGCGGCCCGCAACGACGCCGCCAGGGCGGCCGCAGCCCGGGCCGACAGGGCAGATGCCGGTGGGTCGATCCCCGCTGTCCGCCGATCAGCGCCGGAACCCAGCGACACCGCCGGTGTCGCCATCGCCGCCCAACAGGCGGCAGCGCAGCTGTTCGCTGCGGCCGAGCAGGTCGAGACCGGGGGCGGAGGCCTGTTCTCCGATGTCGGTCAGTTCGTCGGCGAACGGGCAACCCCGGAGCCGTTGGCAACCGTCGCCTCCCCCGACCGGGATTGGGCAACCGCCGACCAGCCGCCGGGTGATCCCCAGCCGGGACCGGAACGGGCACCAACCGCAGCCGGGGCTCCGCCGTTCGGTGGGCCCATGCCCTTCGGTGGGCCCCAGCCGTTTCCCGGCGCCCAACCCGTCGGAGGGGACGATCCTCGGCCCCGCCGGGCCGCCGCCGGTCGAGCGACGGAGCAGCTCGCTCCGACGTTTCCCGTTCATCCCGGCCAGAACCAGCCGCCGGCGGCCGGCGATGGCCCGTCACCCTTCGATCCCCACCTCGTCGACCGATCGGCAGAGCCGAGCGGCGATGCCGAGCTCGACGGCCGCAGCGGCACCGATGCCGGGTTCCTGGCGTTGCTGGAGCGGCGGCTCGACGAGGCATCGGCCGCCGAGTTCCCGCCCCCGGTACGACGCCGCTCACTGCCAAGCGAGTTGGTGACCGACCCGATTCCCGATCACACCCTCGGGACCCGTACCGTCGGTGAACCGATCGTCCCGGCCCCGGCCGTCACCGCGGTTCCCGACCAGCGCGGCGCCGGTCTCGGTGTGTTGACCGCCGCGCCGGGGGCATCGTCGGGTTTCTGGCTGCGGCTCCAGCGGGCAGGCCGGGAGCTTTCGGGGTTCATGCCGGCCTCGTCGTCCCTGGTTGCCACCATCGGTCCGCTGTCGTTGACCACACCGGTGATCCGGCGGCTGCGAGCGACGCCGAGCTACAACTCGGCCGAGGTGATCGTGTTGACCGATCGGACCGAGATCGTCAGCGAACCCCAGTGGCACCTCGTCCGATCCGGCCATCAACTGGTCGACGAAGTGGCCAGGCGGAGCACCGGCCCGGTGCTGCTGGTCATAGACGTCCCGGTGGAGCTCCCGAACTGGGTCGCACCGCTGCAGAACCGACTGCGTATGGCCGGCGTCGGCCTCTTCCGGTATGCGGTTCCCGGCCACCCCACCACCGACAGCCTCGATCGCTACCGGCTGGCGTCCGACGTCCCGTATGTGCTCGATCTGATGTCCCGGGTCCCACCGACCGATCTCGTCGAGTTCGTCGCCGACCGGCATCCGATCGCCTCGGTTTCCGGGGCCGATGTGACCGCCGAACTGTTGGTGGCCTTGCGAGAGCAGGTGGGCCTTGGCCGCTGACGGCAAGCGGGTCGAACTCATAGACGACACCGACTCCTCGAACACCACGTCGTACATCGGGCTCGGGCTGCTGGCGTCACTGATCGTTGGATTCTCCCCCCTGCTCGACGCCATCCAGGGCAACGGGACCTTCGAGAACGCGATGCTCCGGTTCCTGGCCTGCCTGGCCGTCTGCGTCGTGGCCGCAACCGTCCTCGGCCGCATGCTCGACTCGGCCCCCGCCGGCGGCGGGAAACCGGCGCCGGAAGACGCTGGAGAATCCCACAACGAATCTCCTTTGATTTCTGAAGACGACGCCGATGGGAACGAATGACAGCGATGAATCAGCCGATCATTGGCGGGTCCACGACCGCTCCCACCGCCGAGATCTCGATCGACGAGGTCGTTGCCAGGTTCGGAGATCTCCCGACACTGGCCCCGGTGGCGGTTGAGGTCATCAGGTTGGCCGACGACGACGATGCGTCGGTCGGTGATATCGCCGAGGCGATCTCGAACGATCCCGGGCTGGTCATTCGGCTCCTCCGGCTGGCCAACTCGGCCGCCTACAGCCGGGGCAGCGATGTCACCAACCTGCGGACCGCAGCCGGGCTGCTCGGCATCCACACCCTGAAGATGGTCACCCTCGGGTTCACCCTGGTGGCCGACATGAGCACCGATCGCTTCGATCCCTCCACCATCTGGCGCCGCAGCCTCGCCACCAGCGTCCTGGCCCGGAGCCTCGCCGCTCGGATCGATCCCGAACTGGCCGACGATGCCTTCGTTGCGGGGCTGCTGGCCAACATCGGCAAGCTGGC
Source organism: uncultured Acidimicrobiaceae bacterium (assembly GCA_947259095.1). Classification (GTDB taxonomy): domain Bacteria; phylum Actinomycetota; class Acidimicrobiia; order Acidimicrobiales; family SZUA-35; genus JAHELU01. The sequence continues at coordinate 2,356 of CAMYLA010000076.1, forward strand.
CCTGGCCGAGGAGGATGCATACGTCGGCAGGGTGAAGACGGTCGGACCGTGGATGCGGCCGTCCCAGGAAACCGATTTGATGGGGTTCACCAGCGACGAGGTGACCGCCCGGATCCTCAGCGCCTGGGATCTCCCGTCGACGCTGATCGGGGCCATCCGCCATCGAAACGAACCGATGAGCGACGATTGCCAGACCGAACTGGCGGCGGTGCTCCACGTCGCCGATGACGCCGCAACCTTGATCCTGATCGATGACGATGCCGGCCGGGCCGGCGCCATTGATGCGTTGACGAGCTCGGCGGCAACCCATTTCGGCATGACCATCGGCGAGGTCGAGTCCGTCATCCAGGACCTCGCTCCCGAACTCAACGACATCGCCAGCACCTTCGAATTCGACGCCATCAGCCAAAGCCCGGTCGAGGACATCATCAAGTCGGCCCAGAGTCAACTGGCCAGACTCGGCCTCGATCTTGTGTCGATGTTGTCGGCGGAACAGCATCGGAACGAGTCGCTGGTCGAGCTCAACCGACAGCTGGAGGACGCCGCCTCCACCGACGCCCTCACCGGGCTGCCGAACCGCAGAACGTTCGATGCCTACATGGCGAACCAGATCGCCGGGCGGATACGAAGCCCCCGCCAGACGATGCTGGGCTTGATCATCTTCGATCTCGACCACTTCAAGGGGATCAACGACAGCTTCGGTCACGCCATCGGCGACGAGGTGCTCACCGAGTTCGGTCGCCGTCTCGAAGACTGCAGCCGTCGGGGAGAGCTCGCAGCCCGAATCGGTGGCGAGGAGTTCGCCCTGGTGCTGCCGGACGTCGAACGACCGATTGAGCTGGAGGGAGCGGCGGAGCGGATGCGGACCCTGATGGGTAGTGAGCCGGTCAAGACAGCGGTCGGCCCGCTGCTGGTCACCGCCAGCGTCGGCGGTTCCTATGCCCGTGTCATCGACGGCGAGACCTACGACATCCTGTTCAAGACCGCCGACAAGGCCCTCTATTCGGCCAAGGAGGCCGGCCGGGACCGGGTGGAGATCATTCCCCTCGCCTGAACGAGGCCGGCGTCACCGACCCGGTTCCGGAGGACCGCCGATGAGCCGTTCGGCCCCTCAATGCGGCCATCGCTTCGGTCGAAAAAAGCCGGAGCGGTAGAAGCACCGAAGGGACGACACGTGACGCATCACCCGACTCGACCTGGCGAGTCTCCACCGGCCGAAGCGGCCAAGGCCGAGGTTCCGATAGATCGCGTTCGTCAGCCGCTGCAACGGATCATCCACCTGGAGAACCTGTCGGGGTTGGCGCTCATCGCCGGTGCGGTCACCGCATTGGTCCTGGCCAACTCCGCGTTCGCCGAGTCGGTCGACCACTTCTGGCACTACCACCTCGAGCTCAGGGTCGGTCCGATCCATCTCGACGAGTCGCTCGTCCACTGGGTCAACGACGGCCTGATGACCATCTTCTTCTTCGTGGCCGGTCTCGAAATCAAGCGGGAGCTGGTCGTCGGTGATCTCCGTGAGCCCCGCAAGGCGGCCCTTCCGGCCGTCGCCGCACTCGGCGGGATGGTCGTCCCGGCGCTGGTGTTCCTGGCAATCGCCGGGCCCGAGACCCGAAACGGCTGGGGCGTCCCGATGGCCACCGATATCGCCTTCGCGGTGGGGATCCTGACCCTGCTCGGCAATCGGGTCCCGCCCCGGCTGAAGGTCTTCCTGCTGACCCTGGCCATCGTCGACGACCTCGGGGCAATCGTGGTGATCGCGGTGTTCTACACAACCTCGCTGAACACCATTGCGCTGGCCGTGGCCGGACTGCTGCTGGCGGCCATCGTCGGCCTGCGGGTGCTCGGGGTGTGGTGGATGCCGGTGTATGTCCTGGTTGGCGTCGCGTTGTGGCTGGCGGTGTTCGAGTCCGGTGTCCACGCGACCCTGGCCGGGGTGGTCTGCGGTCTGCTGGCCCCGGCAAAACCTCGCCGGCCCCAGCCCACCGAAGTGGTGGCCGCCCCTCACCACACCATCGACGAGCTCAAGGCCATCGTCTTCGACACCCGCGAGACCAAGTCGGTTGTCGATCGGTTGATCCACGGCCTCCACCCGTTCACCGCCCTGTTGATCGTGCCGGTCTTCGCGCTGGCCAACACCGGTGTCGGCATCTCCGGTGAGGCATTGTGGGCCGGCGTGACCTCACCGACGGGGTTGGCGATCCTGCTCGGCCTGCTGGTCGGCAAGCCGCTCGGCATCGCAGCCGCCACCTGGATTGCGGTCAGGACCAACCTGGCGGTCCTGCCGGCGGGCACCGGGTGGGGCCACATCGTCGGCGTCGGGCTGCTGGGGGGCATCGGTTTCACCGTCTCGCTGTTCATCACCGACCTGGCCTTCACCGGCAACCAGGCGGTGATCGACAATGGCAAGATCTCGATCCTCGTGGCCTCGGTACTGGCCTCGGCGGTCGGCTCGGTGGTGCTCATCAAATCCAAGGCGCCGGCCGTGGTCGGCGAACACCCCGGGTCCGAGGGCTCCGGCCCCGACGGGACCGAGGGAGAACCGGATCGGGCGGCCGCGTTTGGCCCCATCACCTACGATGAGTTGAGCGCCACCGCACCCGAGTCGCTGCTTGCGACCGGTGGCACCGACCGGGCCAAGACGAACGGCGCCGCCGATCTGACCGGTTCTCGGGAGCCCTGACCGGTCGATACGTCAAGAACCGATTGCCGGCCATAGCCTGGAATCGATGATGGCGATGCACATGATGTGGCCCCGAGATCCGGATTCGGTGAAGGGCAGCCGAATCGAGCGTGAGTCGGCGGTCCGGGTCTGGCGGTTCGCCAGGCCGTACCGGCCCCAGGTTGTCGGCTTCCTGGCCACCGTGGTGTTGCAGGCGATGCTGGGCCTGGTGCCGGCGCTGCTGTTCGGTCGGATCATCGACCAGGCCATCCCCAACCAGGATCGGCGGCTGCTGGCCATCTTCGCCGCCGCCATCGTCGGGGCCGCGGTGTTGTCGGGGGTTGTCGGCCTGTTCGAGCGGTACTGGTCGTCCCGGATCGGGGAAGGCGTCATCTACGACCTCCGGGTGGCTCTGTTCGATCATGTGCAGAGACTGCCGCTGGCCTTCTTCACCAGGACGCAGACGGGCACGCTCACCAACCGGCTCAACAACGACGTGATCGGCGCCCAACGGGCCCTCACCACCACGCTTGGCACCGTGGTCTCGAACGTCATCACCCTGGTCACCACCCTGGCCGCGATGTTCATTCTGGAATGGCGCCTGACCCTGCTGGCCCTGATCCTGACCCCCTTCTTCGTCTTCCCCTACCGCCGGATCGGCCGCGTCCAGCAGGCGATCACCAGGGAATCGATGGACCTCAACGCCCAGATGAACTCCACGATGACCGAGCGGTTCAACGTCTCGGGGGCGCTGCTGGTGAAGTTGTTCGGTCGGGGCGACGACGAGCTGGAGCTGTTCTCCGACCGGGCCGTGCGGGTTCGAGACATCGGGATCCGCTCCGCCCTCTTCACCCGGGGTTTCATGACCGCCCTGTCGTTGCTCGGTGCGGTCGGCACGGCGTTGGTCTACGGCCTCGGCGGGCTGTTCGCCATCAACGGGACCTTCCAGGTCGGCGAACTGGCGGCCATGGGTCTGCTGGTCGGTCGGATCTACATGCCGCTCACCGGCTTGACAAACGCCCGGATCGACGTGCTGTCGGCATTGGTGTCGTTCGACCGGGTGTTCGAGGTGCTCGATGCCCCAAGCCCCCTGGTCGACGCCCCCGATGCGGTTGAGCTTTCCGAACCCCGGGGCCGGATCGAGTTCCGCAACGTGTCGTTCCGCTACCCCCGATCCGATGAGCTGATCGTGCCCGGTTTGGAGACACCGTCGTCCTCGGTCGACGAGCAACAGATTGCCGCCGTGCTCGACGATGTGTCGTTGACCATCGAGCCGGGCCAACTGGTGGCATTGGTCGGGCCGTCGGGAGCGGGCAAGACCACGCTGACCTCACTCATCCCACGGCTGTACGACGTCACCGGCGGCCGGCTCCTGGTTGACGACCACGACGTTCGCGACCTCACCCAGGCCTCGTTGCGCAAGGCCATCGGTGTCGTGGTCCAGGATCCCCACCTGTTCCACGAGTCGATCGGAGACAACCTCCGCTACGCCAAGCCGGATGTGACCGACGCCGAGATGATCGAGGTTTGCCGGGCGGCCCAGATCTATGACGTGATCCAGCAGTTGCCCGCCGGTTTCGACACCGTGGTCGGAGAGCGGGGCTATCGCATGTCCGGCGGCGAGAAGCAGCGGCTGTCGATCGCCAGGATGCTGCTGAAGGATCCGGCCATGGTGATCCTCGACGAGGCGACCAGCCATCTCGACTCCGAAAACGAGTCGATGGTCCAGGAGGCGCTGGCCAAGGCGTTGGCCGGTCGTTCGGCGGTGGTGATCGCCCACCGGCTGTCGACCATCACCCAGGCCGACCAGATTCTGGTCCTCGACGAAGGCCGCCTGGTCCAGCAGGGCACCCACACCGAGTTGTTGGCTGCCGGCGGGGTCTATGCCGACTTGTACCGGTTGCTGGTTCGCGACGAGAGTTGAGCCGTGTTGAGCAGACGGGGGGCGAACCGGTGAGCACGGAGACGGGAGTCGACCGGTGAGCACGGAGACGGGAGTCGACCGGTGAGTACGGAGACGGGAGTCGACCCATGAGTGGACAACTGTGGGAGCTGTCTGCGGTCGAACAGGCCCGGTCGGTGAAGTCCCGTCAGGTCTCGGCCCGTGAGCTGTTGGCCGCGCACCTGGACCGGATCGAACAGGTCAACCCCACACTCAACGCCGTGGTCGGGCTGGACGCCTCGGTGGCCGAAGCCAGGGCTTCAGAGATCGACGAGGCGCTGGCCAACGGCAAAAGGGTAGGACCGCTGGCCGGTCTGGTCACCGCCCACAAGGATCTCGTTGACACCGCCGACTTCGTCACCACCTACGGGTCGGCCCTGTTCGCCGACCATCGGCCGTCGACGGACGCCCTGATGGTGGAGCGGATCAAGGAGGCGGGCGCGGTTGCGGTTGGCAAGACCAACACACCGGAGTTCGGAGCCGGCTCCCATACCTTCAACCCGGTCTACGGGGCCACGGTCAACCCCTATGACTCCGGCCGCAGCGCCGGTGGGTCCTCCGGCGGGGCGGCGGTGGCGATCCGGACCGGCATGGTCTCGCTGGCCGACGGCAGCGACTTCGGCGGATCGCTGCGGAACCCGGCGGCGTGGAACAACGTGATCGGCTTTCGCACGACCCCCCGTGTCGTCCCACGTCCGGGGATGGCCAATCCGTGGAATCCCATGCCCATCGACGGCCCGATGGCCCGCTCGATAGACGACCTGGTGTTGCTGTTGCGGGTCATGGCCCGCCCTGACGACGGCGACCCGCTGAGCCGGGCCATCACCCTGCCGCCCATCGTCAGCCCGCCAACCCGATCGCTGCGGGTGGCGTGGAGCTCCGATCTCGGCGGTCTACCGGTCGAGCCGGAGATCGCCGAGGTCCTGGAACGATTCCGGGCCGACATCGACCTGCTGGGCTGGGAGGTCACCGAAGCCGAACCGGACTTCAGCGGCGCGGACGAGTGCTTCGTCACCATCCGGGCCTTCACCTACCTGGAACGGGCAGCGGCCCTCGGCGACGGGGTGAACAAGCTCAAGGAGAGTGTCCAGGACGAGATCGCCAGAGGCCGGGCACTGACGTCGTCAGAGATCAGCCAGGCCTTCGAGCACGTCGGGCTGCTGTGGCGCCGGGCGATGTCGTTCTTCGACCGCTACGACCTCATGATCGGACCGGTCACCCAGGTGTCACCGTTCCCCGTCGAGCAGGAGTACCCGACCGAGATCAACGGCATCACCATGTCGAGCTACATCGAATGGATGCGGTCCTGCTGTCGCATCACCGCACTTGGCTGCCCTGCACTGTCGCTGCCTGCCGGGTTCACCGGTGCCGGCCTCCCGGTCGGGGCCCAACTGATCGGTCGACCCTTCGGCGACGGTGCCCTGCTCGAGGCGGCGAAGGCCCTGGAGGCCACCACCGGCCACGGCCTGCGGAACCCGGAGATCTGATGGCCCGATCCCAAGCCCTGTCACATCTTCGGATCTGCGATTTCACCGGTCAGTTGGCCGGGGCAGGCGCCACCCGTTGGTTGGCTGCGTTCGGGGCCGAGGTGATCCGGATCGAGGACCCGGTCAAGCAGGGCCGGTGGGACATCCTGCGAGGTTCGCCGCCGTTCAAGGACGACCGCCGGGGCATCGAGTACGGGTCCGGTTTCAACAACCACAACGTGGAGAAGCTGGGGGTCACCGCCAACCTCCGCACCGCCGAAGGTCGGGAGCTGGTCGAGGAGCTGGTTGCGATCTCCGATGTGGTCTCGGAGAACTTCGCATCCGGGGTGATGGCCAGGATGGGCCTGGGCTACGACCGGCTGCAGGAGCTGCGGTCGGACATCATCTACGTGTCGAACTGCGGGTTCGGTCAGACCGGCCCCTATCGGGACTACAAGTCATGGGGTCCGATCGCCCAGGCCGTGTCCGGGCTGACCCACAGCTCCGGGCTTGCCGGCCACGAGCCGGCCGGCTGGGGCTACTCCTACATGGACCACACCGGCGGCTACTACATGGCCATGGCCATCATGATGGCCCTGCTGCATCGCGATCGTACCGGCGAGGGCCAGTGGGTCGATATGAGCTGCACCGAAGCGGGGGCCGGTCTCCACGGGGCCGATCTGCTGGACTGGTCGGTCAACGGCCAGCCGTTGCGGGCCCCGGACCTGCCGGACAGCAACCACGCCACGAGCCCGGCCATGGCCCCCCACCAGGTCTACCGGTGCGCCGGCGACGACAACTGGGTGGCCATCGCCTGTCGTGACGACCTCGACTGGCAGAGTCTGCGATCGGTGCTCGGTGAGCAGGCATCGGCTCTCGGCCTGTCGGCGCCGGTGTTTGAAGACGTCGATGGCCGGTTGGCCAACCAGCAGGCTCTCGACGACGGGATGGCCCGGTGGTGCCGGGACCGCAGCCGCTTTGACATCGAAACCGACCTCCAGGCGGCCGGGGTACCGGCGGCGGCGGTGGCGAGACCGGGGGAGCGCATCGACGGTGACATCGCCACCGGCAGCCGCCGGATGTGGCCCATGATCGACCACCCGGCGATGGGCGGTGTCCGGGTCGACGGGGAGCCGGTGCGGTTCTCGGTCACCGACTGGTCGATCGAACGGGGGGCGCCGCTGCTCGGCCAGCACAACCACTATGTCTTCGGTGAGTTGCTCGGCCGGTCGGCCGAGGAGATCGAGCGACTCGAAGACGCAGGTGCGATCTGACCATGGCCGACCTCTCGGATGCCGATCGCCCCGACGCAGCGGCTCGTCGACTGCCGGTGACCCACCCGACGCCACCGCCGGTTGAGGGCCCGGGCCCGCTGCACGGCATCCGGGTGGTGGAGATCGCCCATCCGTTCACCGCCTTCGCCGGGCGGCTGCTGGCCGATGCCGGAGCCGACGTGATCCTGATCGAGCCTCCGGACGGGGCCGAGCAGCGGTACCACGAACCGTTTGCCGACGACCGGGTGGACCGGGAGATGAGCCTGTCGTGGTGGGCCGAGAACACTGGGAAACGCAGCGCCGTCGCCGATCTGGAAACCGGGCCCGGCCGCCAGTTCTTCCGCCAACTGATCGAGACCGGCGACGTGCTGCTGGAAGCGGAACGGCCCGGGTATCTTGCCGAGCTCGGCATCGACTACCCGGACCTCACCGGTCGGCCGATCGACGACGACCCAGGTCGGAAACCAGGGGAGCAGGCATCGGGTCCGCCGCCGGTGCACGGCGGGCTGATCCACGTGTCGATCAGCCCGTTCGGCCGTGACGAGGCCGGTGGTGGTGAGGACATGACCGATCTGACATTGCTGGCCAGAGGTGGGCCGATGTGGTCCTGCGGCTACGACGATCACGACCTGCCGCCGGTTCGGGGCCGCGGCAACCAGGGAATCCGGATCTCGGCCCACTTCGCGGTCATGTCGGTGCTGACGGCATTGCTGGCCAGGAGTCGCCACGGCGGCCAGTTCATCGATGTGAGCATGGTGGCGGCGGCCAACGTGACCACCGAGTTCGCCTCCTACGGCTGGCTGGCGGCCCGGGAGACCGTGCAGCGTCAGACCGGCCGCCACGCCACCCCCAGGCCGAGCGAGCCGACCCAGGTCCGGTGCGCCGACGGCCGATACCTCAACACCGGCGTGCCCCCACGGTCGCCTCAGGAGTTCGACGCCCTGGTCGGTTGGCTCGACGAGCTGGGTCTGAGCGACGAGTTCCCGATGACCGCACTGCTGGCCATGGGCTCGGAGTATCAGTACCTGAGCCTGCAGATGATCCAGGAGGATCCACTGGCCGGTGAGGTGTTCGGCGCCGGGCGGGAGGCCATGGCCTTCATCGCCTCGCGGGTCTCGGCCCATGAGGCGTTCGTCGGCTTCCAGAGCCGGGGCATCGCCGCCGGCGTGGTCTGGTCGCCGGACGAGACGATGACCGACCCCCACTTCGTCGAGCGGGGTTTCCCGGTCGAGCTGTACCAGCCCCAGCTGAACCGATCGGTGCTGTACCCCGGCCCGCCGATCCGATTCACCGCCTCGCCGATGGTGGTCCGGGGCCCGGCTCCCGAACTCGGTGCCCATACCGCCGAGATCCAGGGCGAGCTCGACTCCCAGTAGCGGCCGGCCGATCAGGTGATGTTCATCTCCAGGGTCATCGCTGCCTGCGGTCAGCTCCTCGATCCGGTCGCAGGAGGTCGGCCCGGCGATCAGTAGTACCAGGGGAAGCGGGACCAGTCCGGGTCACGCTTCTCCAGGAACGAGTCCCGACCCTCCTGTGCCTCGTCGGTCATGTAGGCCAGGCGGGTGCTCTCCCCGGCGAAAACCTGCTGACCGACCAGGCCGTCATCGATCAGGTTCAAGGCGAACTTGCTCATCCGCTGGCCGGTCGGGCTCTTCGAGCAGACCTCCTGGGCCCACTGCAAGGCCTGGTTTTCCAGCTCGGCGTGGGGGTAGACCTCGTTCACCACCCCCTGAGCCTTGGCCTCGGCCGCGGTGTAGGTCCGGCCGAGAAAAAAGATCTCCCTGGCGATCTTCTGGCCGACCTGGCGGGCCAGGTAGGCCGAACCGAAGCCACCGTCGAAGCTGGCGACATCGGTGTCGGTCTGCTTGAACCGGGCATGCTCGGCGCTGGCCAGCGTGAGGTCGCAGACCACATGGAGGCTGTGGCCGCCACCGGCCGCCCACCCCGGAACCACCGCGATCACCACCTTTGGCATGAACCGGATCAGACGCTGGACCTCCAGGATGTGCAGCCGCCCGCTGCGGGCCGGATCGATCGCCGCTGCTTCCTCGGCCGGGCCGCCGTCCTCGTCGGACATGGTGTAGCGATACCCGTCGCGACCCCTGATCCGCTGATCTCCACCGGAGCAGAAGGCCCAGCCGCCGTCCTTGGCGCTCGGGCCGTTGCCGGTCAGCAGCACACAGCCGACATCGCTGGTCTGCCGGGCGTGATCGAGGGCCCGGTACAGCTCGTCGACGGTGTGGGGCCGGAAGGCGTTTCGTACATCTGGCCGATCGAAGGCCACCCGAACCGCCCCGACGCCCTTGGCCCGGTGGTAGGTGATGTCTGTGAAGTCGAACCCTGGGACCGTGTCCCACCGCTCGGGATCGAAGATCTCTGAAACCGCAGTCACTGGCGTCGATCCGGTCTAGGAGACCGGGAGATGCTCGGCCAGAAAGGCCGAGGTGGCCTGCCAGGCCGGCGCCGCGGCCTCGGGATTGGAGAACATCGGGTTGAGGTTGTTGTCGAAGGCGTGGCCGGCACCCGGTTGCACCAGCACCTTGGCGTTGGCCACGTCGGCGAACCGGGCCGCAACGGCCTCCGCGTCCTCGCTCGGCAGGTGGGGGTCGTCACCACCGAAGTGAAACAGCATGGGGCAGGTGATGTTGTCGGCCTGGCCGAGGTTTCCGGCCACCCCGCTGCCGTAGTAGCTGACGGCGCAGGTCGGCTCGAGGGCGGCCGCGCCGAGGAAGGCCAGGGTGCCGCCGAAGCAGAAACCGATCAGCCCGGCCTCACCGGTGCACTCGCCCATGAGCTTCACCTCCTCGAGCGTGGCCCCGAGATCGGCCTTGACGTTGCCGAAGTCGTAGGCCCCCATCTTCTCGAAGGCCCGGTTCATGCCGGCCTCACCCTCCTCGGGCTCGGCGGTGAACCCCGGTTCCTGACGCCAGAAAATGTCGGGGGCGATGGCCACATAGCCCATGTCGGCCACCCGCTCACAGACCGACTTGATGTAGTTGTTGACGCCGAAGATCTCCTGCAGCACCACCAGCCCCGGGCCGTAGCCCGAGTCGGGGAGCGCCACGTGGGCCCTGAACGAACCATCGCCGGTGCTGATGCTCTCGTTTTGGGTTCTGACCATGGTTCGTACTCCTCCTCGTCGACTGGGTAGAACCTATCGGATCGGGTTCTTGTAGGTGTCGAGGTAGGTGATCTGTTCCACCGGCTCCCGGTCGGCCGGTTTGAAATCGGTCCCCTTGGTGTAGGCGACCGGCAACAGCCCGGCCTGGCTCATGTGGTCGGGAATGCCCAGCAACTCCGCCGCCTCCTTCTCGTGGCCGAGGTGGAGAGTGGTGTAGCAGCTCCCCAGCCCCCGGCTCCGCAACGCCAATTGGAAGCTCCACATGGCGGGGATGATCGAACCGAAGAGCCCGGCCGCCGAGTTGGTGCTGTCGTCGTCGAGGCGGCCGATGATCATCGGAATCACCATCACCGGGACCTCGCCCAGCTTCTGGGCCAGGAAGTTCGCCGAATCCATGACCCGGCCGGTCTGGGTGCCGGCATCGGTGGTCTTTGCCGCCTCGGCCAGGTAGGCCCCGCCGGCCCGCCGGTAGATCTCGGCCAGGGCCTCCTTTTTTTCCGGGTCCCGGATCACCATCCACCGCCAGCCTTGCCGGTTGGAGCCGGTGGGGGCCTGGATGGCCAGTTGCAGGCACTCCAACAGCACGTCGTCTGGGACCTCACGGTCGAAATCGAGCCGCTTTCGTACCGCCCTGGTGGTGGAGAGGAGGGCATCGGTCTGGTCGAGGTCGAATTCCATGGCCCCAACCATGCACGAAACGACGATTGCCCGCCAGCCAGGCCCGGGTGCACTGCCGGGTCGAAGTCATCGCCGGCATCGGTGCCGGCCGGCGGCCGGAACTTTTCGCCGCTCCTCGACGTTGACAAGGAGTGGACAAACCCGCGGTTTCGGTGGAGGCGGCGGCGCTCCGGTGGCATGCTGGCCATCGGCAAGAAAAGGACTTCCAATGCTCATCTTTCTCATCGTCATCGTCGTACTCATCGTGTTGATCGGGTTCTTCCTGGTCAGCGTCTACAACAAGTTGGTCAAGTTCCGTGAGCGGGTCCGCAACGCCTTCGCCCAGATCGACGTCCAGCTTGAGCGGCGCCACGACCTGATCCCCAACCTGGTGGAGACCGTGAAGGGTTACATGGGCCACGAGCGGGAGACCCTCGAAGCGGTGGTCAACGCCAGGGCCGCCGCCACCCAGGCCAGGATCGAGGTCCACGGCGACCCCGAGAACCTGGAGGCGATGCAGAACCTGTCCCAGTCCGAAGGGGCCCTGGGGGGCGCACTGAGCCGGCTGCTGGCCGTTTCCGAGGCCTATCCCGATCTCAAGGCCAACCAGAACATGGCCCAGCTCACCGAAGAGCTGACCACCACCGAGAACAAGATCGCCTACTCCCGACAGAACTACAACGATCAGGTCACCGCCTATCAGACCTACAAGGCCGGCTTTCCGCCGGTGATCCTGGCCAACTCGATGGGCTTCAAGGACAGCGCCTATCTCGACCTCGACGAGAAGGCCCACAAGCGGGAGAACATCAACGTGTCGTTCGACGATGCGGCAAACCCGTTCCCGCCACAGGACGGGGGTCTTCGCGACTGAGATGGACTTCCAGACCCGTCAGGAAGAGGCCCAGCAGAACACCACGAAGCTCATAGCCATCCTGGCCCTGGGGGTGATCTCGATCATCGCCGTCGTCAGCGTGCTGATGACGGCGCTCCTGTATTACGGCTCCGGTGAGTTCCAGCCGTTGAGCGCCATCGCCGTCGCCGCCCCGGTCACCACGGTCGGTGTGGTCGGCGCGTCGCTGGTGAAGTCGAGCCAGATCAAAGGCGGCGGGGGAGCCTATGTCGCAACGTCGATGGGCGGCCGCCCGGTCGACTTCAACACCCTGGACCCGGCGGAGAAACAACTGGCCAACGTGGTGGAGGAGATCGCCATCGCCTCCGGGATGCCGGTCCCGGCGCTGTTCGTGCTCGACGAGGAGCCGGGGATCAACGCCTTCGCCGCAGGCTGGACCGCAGACAACGCCGCCATCGGCGTGACCAGGGGTGCGCTCCAGCAGCTGAATCGGCGGGAGCTGCAGGGGGTGATCGCCCACGAGTTCTCCCACATCCGCAACGGCGACACCAGGGTCAAGACCCGGATCATCGGCTGGGTGTTCGGGATTGCGGTGATCACCGTGCTGGGTCGGATCCTGCTCCACCATCTGTGGTGGGCGCCCCGCAGTCGGAACTCCAAGGACAACAGCGCCATGATCATGGTGGCGGCGGGGGTCGGGCTGTTGGTGATCGGTTCGGTCGGCACCCTGTTCGCCAGGATGGTTCAGGCTGCGGTGTCCCGGCAGCGTGAGTACCTGGCAGACGCCTCGGCGGTGCAGTACACGAGGGACCCGTCCGGGATCGGCGAGGCGCTGATGAAGATCGGCGGGATGGGCACCGAGAACAAGATCCGGGCCGCCCACGCCACCGAGGCCGGCCACCTGTTCTTCAGCACGGCCATCGGATCCAGCCTCGCCACCCACCCTCCGCTCAAGGACCGCATCAGGCGGCTGCTTCCGGACTGGAACGGGGAGTTCGAGGCCCCGAGGCCGACGTGGGTCGAGAGCCGGGGACCGTCCCCGTCGGCGTCCGGTGCCGGCGGCAATCGGGCCGGGAACGGCAACGGTTGGGGTGAGGCGCTCCCCGGCCAGGTCGCCATCCCCGGGATGCCGGATCTCGGCTTGCCGGGACCGCTCGGCGGCGCCGCCATCCTGGCCGCCGGATCGGCCGGCACCGGTGATCCTCGAACCGGTGACCCTCACGCCGGGTCGGCCCCCACCACCGAACCCGATCGGCGACCTCCTCCTCCACCACCACCACCACCGCCGCCCGGTCCGCAGGCCGGCAGCGGCTTTGCACCGCCGTCGTTCGACGGCCCGACCGATGCCCACATAGACCATGCCCGGGACCTGCTGGCCCGGATACCCGAGTCGGTCCAGAACTACCTGCACACCCGCCAGGGGGCGGTGGCCGCAGTGGTCGGGCTCCTGGTCTCGGCCGACCCGAAGATGCGGCCCGATCAGCTGGAGGCGGCCGGCGATCGTGTCGGCATCGCCCCCGACTACCTCGATGCCGCCAGCCGGGTCATCACTGATCTACACCGATCGCTGCAGCTTCCGGCCATCGACATCGCCCTCCACTCCATCCGCGAACTGCCGTACGAGTACAAGCTGAACCTGGCCGAGACGATCCGGGCCATCGAGAACTCCCGCCACGACCAGGACCTGTTCCGCTGGACGCTGCGCCGGGTCATGTTGCGTCACCTCGAGGACCAGCACGACGACGGCTCCGCGGTTCACGACAAGAGGCTGTCCGACCTGAAGCCGGAGGTCCTCACCGTCTACGGGGTGATCGCCTGGTTCAACAGCTCCGGCAGCGCCGAAACCCAGTCGGCGTTCGACGCCGCCCTTGGCTCGGTCGGCGCCCCGGCCACTCCGGTTCCCCCGATCGAGGAACTGACCTTCGACCGGCTCGATGAGGCGCTGGAACGGCTGTCACGTCTCGACCGGCCCGGTCGGGAGGCCTTCGTCGGTGGGGCCACGGTGGCCGTGCTCCACGACGGCAAGACAACGGTCGAGGAGGCGGAGCTGATCAGGGTGGTGGCCGATGCGGTCCGCCTCCCGGTCCCGCCGCTGCTCCCGACGGCCCCCGGCTAGCCGCCCGCCCTACGTCCGGCCGGACCTCGTCCTGCCGGCCTGCGGCCGGACCTCGTCCTGCCGGCCTGCGGCCGGACCTAGTCGATCGTGTCGAGCGCTGCGGCGAGGGTGTCGACGGTGCGATCGATGTCGGCGATCTTGTCCAAACCGAACAGGCCGATCCGGAAGGTGGAGAAGTCGTCTGGTTCGTCGACCATCAGCGGCACACCACCGGCGACCTGGATCCCGGCCTCGGCGAAGCTCTTACCGCTCTTGATGTCGGCGGTGTCGGTGTAGGAGACCACCACACCCGGGGCCCGGAAGCCCTCGGCCGCCACGCTGGCGAAGCCCCGTTCGGCCAGCAGCGATCTGACCCTGGTCCCCAGGTCGGTCAGCGCCGCCTTGGATTCGCTGAATCCGAAGGCCTGGGTCTCCTGCATCACGTCCCGGAACACCCGGAGCGAGTCGGTCGGCATGGTGGCGTGGTAGGCATGGCCGCCGGTCTCGTAGGCCGTCATGATGTCGTGCCACTTCCGCAGGTCGCAGGCGTAGCTGGAGCTCGTGGTCGAACCCAGACGGTCCATCCCAAGCGGCGACAGCATCACCAGGCCGGCGCAGGGCGGTCCGCTCCAGCCCTTCTGGGGGGCCGAGATCAACACGTCGACCCCGGTGGCCTCCATGTCGACCCAGATCGTGCCCGATGCGATGCAGTCGAGCACGAACAACCCGCCGACCGCGTGGGTGGCATCGGCAACCGCCCGGATGTAGTCGTCCGGCAGCATCATCCCGGCCGAGGTCTCGACGTGAGGGGCGAACACCACCGCCGGCCGCTCGTCGGCGATGGTGGCGGTGACCTCGGCGATCGGTGGTGGGGCGAACGGGGCCTGGGGGCCGTCGCCCTGGACCCGGGCCATGAGCGCGGTGTGCGACGTCGGTATGGAGCCGGCGTCGAAGATCTGGGTCCACCGGTAGCTGAAGAACCCGTTGCGGATCACCAGCACGTGGTTGCCGGTTGCGAACTGGCGGGCGACCGCTTCCATGGCGAAGGTGCCGCTGCCGGGCACGATCACCACGCCGGCGGCGTTGTAGGTCTGTTTGAGCGTGGCCGAGATGTCGGTCATCACCGACTGGAACGAGGCCGACATGTGGTTGACGGAGCGGTCGGTGTAGACCACGGAGTACTCCAACAGTCCTTGGGGATCGACGTTCGGCAAAAGACCTGGCATGGATGACCTCCGGTTCCGGCTGCTTCGTCTGGTACCGCTGCTTGGTCCGGTGCGGCCGGGTGGCCTCCGGGTCGTGCACCGTCCGACGAGATCGAACGATACTCCGGCCGAGACCGGATCGGCCCGGCGAGCCGCCGAGCCGGTGCGGGCCAGACCCGGCCGACAGGCGGGAGGGCCGCCGTCAGATGTGCAGTGCGTGACCCAGGGCGGCCATGGCCGACTCCGCCAGCCCCTCACCGACGGTGGGGTGGCTGTGGATCGTGTCGGCAACGTCCTCGAGCCGGGCGCCCATCTCCAGGGCCAGACCGAAGGCGGTCGACAGTTCGGCCACCGATCGTCCGACCGCTTGCAGGCCGACGATCAGGTGGTCGTCGGCTCTGGCCACCGTTCGGACAAAACCGACCTCGGAAGCCAGGGTCATCGATCGCCCGTTTGCCGACAGCGGGAATCGGCCGACGATGACATCCAGCCCGTGGGCCTCGGCCTCATCGGGGCCCAGACCGACCGAGACGATCTCGGGATCGGTGAACACGATGGCGGGGATCGAGATCGGCTCGAACACCGTCGGTCGGCCGGCGATGGCCTCGGCAACGACCTCGCCCTGCTTCATGGCCCGGTGGGCCAGCATCGGTTCGCCGGTGACGTCGCCGACGGCCCAGACGTTGCGCATCGATGTCTGGCACCGGTCGTCGACCGCGACGAAACCGTTGTTCATCGTGAGCCCGAGGTGTTCGAGGCCGGTGGCCCTGACGCTCGCCCGCCGTCCGACGGTGACCAGGATCTTGTCGGCGGCCACGGTCCGCCGACCGTTCGGCCCTTCGACCACCAGACCGTCGTCGGCCAATTCCACCGCTCGGGACGAGGTCAGTAC
This sequence comes from uncultured Acidimicrobiaceae bacterium, assembly GCA_947259095.1. GTDB lineage: Bacteria > Actinomycetota > Acidimicrobiia > Acidimicrobiales > SZUA-35 > JAHELU01. Next base: position 18,517 of record CAMYLA010000076.1, read on the forward strand.
CTTCACCCCAAGGGTGTCGAGCGACCGGGCCACCGGTGTGGTCAGCTGGCGATCGTAGCTGGGGAGGATGCGCTCCTCGGCTTCGACGATGGTGACCTCGGCACCGAGCTTGGCGAAGGCGATGCCCAGTTCGAGACCGATGTAACCCCCGCCGACGACAACCAACCCGGTCGGGACGTCGGTCAGGGCCAGCGCCTCGGTCGAGGAGATCACCGGTCCGCCGAACGGCAGGGACGGCAGGGCCATCGGTTCGGAACCGGTGGCGATGATCACGTGCTCCGCGGTCAGTCGTTGGGTGGAGCCGTCGAGGCCGGTGACCTCGGCGGTCTTGCCGTCGAGGAGCGTGGCCCGCCCTTCGATGACCGACGTGCCGGCCTTGGCCAGCAGCCCGGCAACGCCGTGGTTCAGCCGCTGGACGATGCCGTCCTTCCAGGCCATGGTCCGGCCGAGATCGATGGTCGGGGCCGAGACCGAGATCCCGAGCGGCGCCCCCTTGGCCTGCTCCGCGGCCACTGCGAACTCATCGGCGGCGTGGATCAGCGCCTTCGACGGGATACAGCCGATGTTGAGGCAGGTCCCGCCCATGGGCTGGGAGTCGACCACCACCGCATCGAGCTCCAACTGGCCGGCCCTGATGCCGGCAACGTAGCCGCCAGGGCCGCCGCCGATGATCAGGACACGGACATGGCGGGATCCGAGGCTGGGCCCGGTCTGGGCTGCGAGCTGCTGGCTCATGGCGACTCGACGAACAACAGCGCCGGCTGTTCCAGCGATCGTTTGAGGGCCTGGACGAATCGGGCCGCATCCCAGCCGTCGATCACCCGATGGTCGAATGAGGTGGAGAGGTTCATCATCGTCCGGGGCACGAAGGCCCCATCGATCCAGACCGGTCTGGTCGCCATCTTGTTGACGCCGACGATGGTGGTCTCCGGTCGGTTGATGACCGGGGTGGTGACCAGACCGCCGAGCGGACCCAGGCTGGTGATGGTGATGGTCGAGCCGGTGAGGTCGGTTCGCTGGGCGGTGCCGGCGCGGGCCGACTCGGCAAGCTCGGTGATCCGTTCGGCGATCGCCCACAGCGAGGCGGTCTCGGCGTGGTGCAACACCGGCACCACCAGCCCGTTGTCGGTCTGGGTGGCGATGCCGACGTGCACGCCGCCGAAGGTCCGCAGTGTGGCCGGGCCGTCGCTTCCCGGATCGAGCACATGGGCGTTCACCACCGGGAAGTTCTTGATCTCGTTGACCAGGGCCCGGATGAGGAACGGGAGGATGGTCAGCTTTGGCCGTGCCGGGCCGTGCCGGTCGCCCTCCTCGTTGAGCGTCCGCCGGAGCTCCTCCAGGGCGGTCATGTCGATCTCCTCCACGTAGGTGATGTGGGGGATCGAGGTGGTGGAGGCCACCATCTGCTCGGCGATCTTACGACGGATGCCGACGATCGGTTGATCGGAGACCGAGTCGTTCGCCGCCCGCTCCGTTGCCGGCGGTGTGGCGCCGGCCCGGCCGGCACCGTTGGTGGCGGTGAACACCGCATCGAGATCCCCGTGGGTGATCCGGCCCGCCGGGCCGGTCCCGGTGACCGCTCGGAGATCGATGCCGGCCTCCCTGGCTCGTCGTCGGACCGCTGGGGTTGCGGTCGGTGCCCGGCCCTCGGGCCGGGGGACGGCCGAGCTGGCGGCTCTGGCCGGGGCCGGTCTGGCAACGGGCTCGGCGGCCGGGGTCGGGCTTGGGGTTGGTGTCGGCGGCGGGCTCGGGGTCGGAGCCGGGGTTTGTGCCGGGCTCGGGCTCGATGTCGGGCTCGGGCCGGGTGTTGCGGCTGGGCCGGGGCCGGTTGGGTCGTCGTGGCTGTGGTCGACACCGATGTGGAGGACGGCCTCCATCTCGGCGTCGATCTCGTCGTCGGTGGCGGCGTGGTGGACTCCAACGTCGAGGTCGAACAGTGGACTGCCGACCAGCAGGAGGTCTCCGACCGAGCCGACCATCGACCGGATCACACCGTCGACCGGCGACGGAACCTCGACCGTTGCCTTGTCG
>CAMYLA010000077.1 GCA_947259095.1 uncultured Acidimicrobiaceae bacterium
CCGAAGATCACCGCGACCAGGCCGAACTCGAGCCAATCGGGACTCAGGGTGATCCCGCTCATGAGGGCGGCCGCAACCCAGAGCGCCGCGGCATTGATAAGGATTCTTACGACGATTCTCATGGTTCCCCACCGTTCCTCCGCATCTTCCCACTGTACCGCCACGAACCCGCTCGACTTCGCGGGCCGGTCGGCCCGGCGGCGGCCGATCATGGGCCGTTCTCGATTCCGTAGTGTGCACCGGGGCGATCGTGTGGTCGGTGCCCTCAAGGGGTAGATTCGAGGCCGGATGACCCTCGGAAACCGGAGGAATCGAACTGGCTGATCTACGGAACGCCAACCTTGATCGGCTGGATTCGGCTGATCTGGACGTGCTCATCGTCGGCGGTGGCATCAACGGCGCCGTGGCCGCAGCCTCCCTGGCCGGTCGCAATGTCAAGGTCGGCCTGATCGATCGTGGCGACTTCGCCGGGGTCACGTCACAGGAATCCTCGAACCTGGTGTGGGGCGGGTTCAAGTACCTGGAGAACTACGATCTGCGGTTGGTCCGGAAGCTGTGCATGAGCCGGAACCGGCTGATGAAGGCCTACCCGGCCAACGTCAGGGAGATCGGCTTCCTGGCCGCCATGGGCCGCACCGCTCCGTTCCCCCAGTGGCTGGCCGGCCTCGGTGCCTACTCCTACTGGGCCATCGGCAACCTCAAGACCGCGGCCCCCCGGTTGCTGACCCCTCAGACCGTGGGTCAGCTCGAGCCGATCGTCAATCTCTCCGACGTCAAGGGCGGGCTCGAATATTTCGATGCCCACCTGAAGGACAACGACGCCAGGTTCGTCTTCTCCTTTGTCCGCTCGGCGCTCGACCTGGGAGCGAGGGCGGCGAACTACGTCGAGATGGTGTCGGCCGAGCGTGGGGCAGGGCGATGGCGGGCCGAGCTGCGGGATCTCGAAACCGGGGCACCGCTCAGCTGCACCGCCAAAGTCATCGTCAACGCCGCCGGACCGTTCGCCGACCCGGTCAACCAGCAGCTCGGCGTCCGCACCGACCACCGCATCGTGCACTCCAAGGGCATCCACCTGGTGGTGGACCAACTCACCCCCAACAACAGGGTGCTGGCCTTCTTCGACGACACCCGGCGCCTCTTCTACGTCATCCCGATGGGGCGGCGATCGGTGATCGGCACCACCGACACCAGGGTCGACGCCCCGACCGACCACGTCACCGACGAGGACCGCACCTTCCTTCTGGCGCAGATCAACGACCGCCTCGAACTCGAATCGCCACTCACCACCGACGACATCATCTCCGAACGATGTGGCACCCGGCCGCTGGTCGTCTCGTCGGACGGCAATGACCAGCGGGAGGCCGATTGGACCTCGCTCTCCCGCAAGCACGAGATCGACGTCGACGCCGACCAGAACGTGGTCACCATCTTCGGCGGCAAATTGACCGACTGCCTCAACGTCGGCGAGGAGATCGCCGATGCGGTCGAGGCACTCGGCATCGGCATGGAGCCCGACGACGGCCAGTGGTTCGGTGAGGCTCCGGTGCAATCCCAACGGGCTTTCTACCGTCAGGCCCGGGGTATGGGGCTGGACGACATGCGGGACAAGCCGGGGGTCGAGCCGTTGAGCGACCGGCTGTGGCGGCGATACGGTCGGCGAGCCTTCGACATGCTGGACGACATCCGCCAGGATCCGGCCATGGCAGAGGACATCATGGATTCCGCCGACTACATCCGGGTCGAGCTCCACCACACCGCCGAGGACGAGATGGTCACCCGGCTCGACGACTTCCTGAGGAGGAGAAGCAAGATCTCCCAGGTCGTCTGCGAAGAAGACATTCGGGGCTCGGCCGGCCTCCTGGAGGTGGCCGAGGTGCTGTTCGGCCCTGGCGCCGGTGACAAGCTTGCCGAATACTACGGGGAGCGTTCGCTACCGCGCACGAGGGAGCCCCGCTGAGGCTGGGACGCCCCCCGACCGAACCGCTCGTCGACAAGGCCGAAGAAGAAGGCAGCATAGAACAGGATGCCAACGAACTTCGCCCCCTCCTCCAGCAGGCTCTTGACGTCAATCCGGTCCCGATAGTCCGGCAGGTCGATACCAACCGCCTCGACGAGCCCGAAGTCGATGATCACCGACACGGCGAACAGCGCCAGGGAGCCGACCAGGAATCGACGGCCGGCGGCGGCCATCAGTGTGTCACGGAAACGAACGGCGTAGGCGGCGAACATGAGGGCGTAGCCGGCGAACACGGCGGCCTCGATCACGTCCTTCCGGCTGCGGGTGCGGTCGAAGTCGACGAACAGCGCGACCACATCGTCACCCACTTCGTGCACCAGGAGCAGGTCGTCGATCAGCAAAACCAGGGTCATTGCGGCCGACGCCAGGAAGAATCGGCGCAGCTCTCTTTGCTCACCGACCGGTCCGGCCAGGCGGGCGCCGAGCAGGCAGACCGACAGTGCCGCGGTCCAAAAAAGAACCCCGACGTTGGACACGATGCCCAAGAACCGCAGCCTGGTGACCTCGTGGGGGTCGGAAACCGCGCCTTCGATGGTGACGCCGGTGGCGAGGGCCAGGCCGATGAGCCCGGCCAGCACACCGACGCCGGCCACAGCCACGAGGAGCATCGGTGACTTCAGAACGGGGCGAGCGCCGGGCGCCATCCCCATCAGCGGTTGACGGCCGCCCACACGGTGCGCAGCCCACCCTGGCGATCGCCGCGGCGCAGCTCAGCGAACGGCACCGGTCGGAGCTCGTTCGGGACGACGCTGGGCACCGGCGTCAAGACCACTGCGAACACCTCGCTCCCGACCGTCGAGCGCTCGACCACGGCACCCGAGCTCGAAGCGAGCCAGCGATCGACCGCCGAACCGGGACCGGCGACCACATACTCGAAGCGCTGCTGGAAAACGCCGCCCTGCGCCGCCCGCTGCACATGGATGCGGTACAGGCCCCGCCGCCGGCTCTGATCGACGAACGACGTGTCACGGGTCTTGAGGATGTCGGTGGATTTGGCCCGACGAGCACCGTCGACGACCGGCAACACCTTCGGCAACCGATCGGCCGACGTCATGGTGTTGGTCTCGTTGATCGACGACGTGTCACCCTCTCGACGGAATGCTTCGCCGTTGGCGCTCTCCACGACCACGTTGTTGCGAACCGTGACGTTGGAGATGGGCGCCGATTGTCCGCTTATCAGGATGCCGGGGTGGGGGATGACCCGTCCGGTCTGGAACAGGATGTTGTCGTAGATGGAGATGTTGCTGCTCGACGGGGTGTCATAGCTGGGCTCGGAGGCCACGATGATTCCGGCGCCGGCGGTCTGGCGGGCGAGATTGTGGTGGATGGTGATCCCATCGCCGCCGATCACCGAGAAGCCACGTCCCCAGCCACTTCCGAGATGGGTGTTACCCCACCATTCCATGTCGCCGCAGGGCGACGCGTTGCCGTAGGTCACGCAGGCCAGGCCGTCGTCGCCCTTGGTGGCGGCGGAGCTGTGGAAGGTGTTGTCCCACACCCAGGCCTTGCGGGAACCGTCGGTGAAATGAACCGAATCGGACCACGAATCGTGGACGTGGTTCCCTTCGATGTAGCTGGTACGGCTCCGTCCGTAGATGAAGATGGCCGCCGATGCGCTGTTGTTGACGTCGAGGCCGACAACCTCGGCGTTGGTCGCACCGTCGAGCACCACCCGGCTGTCCTCACGGGCGGCGAGCCGCCGGGACGAGTCGGAGCCGAGGCGGAGTCCGAACAGGCCACAACCGTCGTTGTCCTGGCAGATGATGGCCTGCCGGTTGCGATCGCTCCCGGTTCGGGCGTAGATCTGACCCCGTCCGCTCCTGGCCCAGATCTTGACGTGATCGTCCTCGATCTTCACCAGGTTCGAGGTCTTGTAGACCGCACCATCGGCGATGTAGACGATGCCGCCCCCCGGCGACAGGGAGTTCACCGCTCGCTGGAGGGCTGCGGTGTCGTCGGCTCGACCGTCACCCACGGCCCCGAAATCACGAGGATCGACGACGGTCATCGCCTGCAACGCCGACCACGCACCGGCCGCCGTTCCAACCCCGGCCGTCGCCGCCGCCCCGGTCGAGGTCGGGGGCGGGGCCGAAGACGAAGCGGGCGCCGTCGTGGGCGAGGTCGTGGTTGTGGTTGTGGTCGGAACGGCCCGACCGGCCGATCCCGGGCCAGGAGCCGAGGTCGAGCCCATGGCCTTTGAGCCCGTGGCCGGCGCCGAACCGATACGTGCCGGCGAGGCCGAATCGGTCGTTGGCCCGTCCGGCATGGAGGGCGACGTCACCGACACCGGGGACGGCTCGGCCTCGGGATCGGTGCCACCGGCCTCGGTGGCAGCACCGTCGACCGGGCTCGTGACCTCGGCCTGGTCATCGTTGGCGACATCATCGTTGGCGACATCATCGTTGGCGACATCATCGTTGGCGACATCGTCGCCCTCGTCGGGAGGTGACGTCGAGGCCGACGATGGCACCGACCCGGTGGCGGCGGGCGTTTCGACGCTGGCAACGAGAGCCGTGGACGGAGAACCCAACGGCAGGCTTGAGGGGACGGTCGAGGGGAGCCCGGCGGAGGTCGACATCGAAGGCGCAACCGGCGAAGACATCGTCACGACGCCGATTGCGATGGCTGAAGACGCGACCGTTAACACCACCGCCGTCCGAAACCGTTTCCAGCTCAGTCCGAGTACCGCCCGCCATTTGGGAAGGAAGATCCATCCACTGATCGCAGTCTACTCGGACCGGGGCGGACTGGTACCGTCGCCTCCGCCAGCCCGCCCCGCCGAGACCCGCCGGCCGACCGGGAGGTCCCCGGCCGGCACCTCGGCGGTCACCGAATGGAAGGCCGCCACCGGAGCGGTGACCGTGGAGCGGACCCGCTCGGTCAGGGCGATGGCACCGACCCGGCCACCACTGCCGACGACGTATTCGGCGGCCAGTTCGAGTTCGGGCTGGGTGGTCTCGTCGGATGCGGCGACGAGAATCGTCTTGTCGACGTGTTGGGCCAAGACGGTCGCGTCGCCGGATCCGAGCATCGGCGGACCGTCGACCACCACCACGTCGAATCGGTCTGACAGTTTGTCCAGGAACTCCGACAACGAGGTGGTGTGGAGCGTGACGTCGGAGGAGACCTTCGTTCCCGTCGAGATGACACCCAGCCCGTGGACCTGCCTGGTGACCTGGATGACCCCGGGCAGCGATCCGCCGTTGAGGAGGTGCTTCAGACCGGGCTGGGCCTCGACCCCGAAGATCTCGTGGACGTCCCCTCCCGCCAGATCGGCATCGACCAGGACCGTGGCCCAGCCGCCGGCGGCAAGCGTCGCCGCCAGGTTGGCCGCAACGAAGGTGGCGCCCTCGCCACCGCGAACCCCGGCCACCTGGATGGAGACCGGCTCGTCCCTGACATGCAGCGAGTTGCTGGCCAGCACCCGGAACCGGTCGGCGACCTCCTCGACCAACATCGAGGCCGGGCCGATCAGTGCGGAGGTGTCCGGCCGAGGGATGCGACCTGCGAAGTCGAGCCCGTCGAGCAGGAGCCCCATATCCTCGGTGGAGCGAATCCGGCGATCCCGTGCGTCGCGAAGCCACACCAGACCCAGCCCGATCAGCACACCCAACATCGCCCACAGCACCGCAGCCCGCTCGGGGTTTGGCAGGATCCGTTCGTTCGGCGGGATCGCCGGGGCGGCGATGCGGACGTCTCCGTTCGTCAAGGCGGCCTCCGAGGCGAGCTCGACGAGCGCCACCTCGGCCAGCGTGAGCTCTGCCTCGAGCCGACTCTGGCGCCGGACGAGGGCTGGATCCTGCTGCACCGTCCCCGGCTCGGCGGCATCGCCGAGCAGGCCGGTGGCCGTCGCTGCGGACCGGCTGAGAGCCGCGTCGACGACCACCAGTTCGTCCTGGAGTTCGACGATGGTCTGCTGCAGATCGGCCGCCGCGGCGTCGAGGTCGACCTCGATCCTGACCCGTCGTTGCAGCAGGTACAGCTCGGAGATGTCGTCGGCCGCCGCCGCGGCACCGTTGGCGGTCCCGGCCTCGGCGGTCAGTTCCACGAGGTCGGTGCCCTCCACCGCCCTGGCTTCGAAGTCGACGTCGTCACCGATCTCGGCCTCGACCACCTCGGCGAACGCCGGGCCGTTCAACAGCCGCGCCTCGGTCTGCAGCTCCCGCTCGGCCAGCGCATTCGAACGGTCGCCCGACAACCGATCCTGGGCTGCGGTCTGGCCGAGCACGATCATGGTGGTGGCCTCGAAGCGGTCGTCCTGACGCGACGCCAGGATCCCGCCGACGGCGGCCAGCAACAATGGGGGCACCACCACCCACGGCCAGTGCCGGGACAGGATTCGCAACAACCGCCCCGGGTCGAATACCGAGGCGTCGGCCCGGAGGCGGCGCTGGCTGCTGCCGTACGATCGGACTTCGACGGGTTCACGATTCGACATTGGCCTCACTCCGACTGGTCGTCTCCGACGACGTCTCGACTGCTTTAGACTCACCCCGGTGACCGATTCCGGAGCAGCCAAGGTCGAGCCGGCCGGATCGGAGCACAGGATCTTGTTCGTCAGCGACGAACGGGCATGGCCGAGCGACTCCGGCTACCGCCGGAGGACGGCGCAGATCATCTCGACCCTGGCGTCGCTCGGCCCGGTGACGTGGATCGCCGCCCCTCGCAACCGGGCCGACCGCGGGACCCCGCTGCTGGTCCCGGCCGAGCTGGCAAACCGGATCGACCCGATCCTGGTCCCGGCGCCGACGAGGACGGTCGGAATGACCGCAGCTCGCTGGGCCACCGGGAAGCTGCCGTGGCCACTGGCCGCAGGGGACTGGAGCCGGGCGGTGGAGGAGCTCCGCAGTCATCGCCACGGCTTTCGACTGGTGTGGTCGATGGGCGTCGACGCCCTTGCTGCGGTGGAGCGGGCCGACATCGTGGCGCCGCTGACGATCGTCGACGCCGACCTCGAGAGTCTGAAACTCGGCCGTCAGCTCGCCTCGGGGTCGGTGGAGGGCGTTCTCCGTCGCAGCATCGCCGCCGTCGACGTTCGGCGGTGGCAGCGCCTCGAACGCCGGGCCGCCGCCACCGTGGACGGCTTCTCCCTGTGCAGCGATGACGAACGGCGCGTGCTCGGAGCGGGCGGTTTCGTGACGCCGAACAGCTATCCGGCGCCGGCAGGCTCCGGCTCCCTCACCGGCCGCCGGGCCAACACGCTGTTGTTCGTCGGTTCGCTCGGCTACCGGCCGAACGTGGACGGTCTGGTCTGGTTCGTGGATCAGGTGCTGCCGCTCATCCGGACCGACCGGCCCGAGGTCACCGTGCGGGTGGTCGGTGGAGGCCTGGCCGACGATCACGAGCTTCGTCGTCTGGCCGGTGTCGAAGTGGTCGGGGCCGTCGACGATGTGGAAGACGAGTTGCAGCGGGCCGGCGCGGCGATCGTTCCGGTGCAGTGGGGAGCGGGGACCCGGATCAAGATCATCGAAGCCTTCGCCCATCGGGTCCCGGTGGTGTCGACCACCATCGGGGCCGAGGGGTTGGCGGTTCGATCCGGCGACGAGTTGTTGCTGGCCGACGATCCCGGCGGCTTCGCCGCTGCCTGCATCTCGGTCATCGATCGTCTCGAGCTCACCGAGGGATTGGTCGAACGGGCCAACCGGACGTTCCTGGAGCGCTACGAGGCGTCGGCGGTCAGTCATCGACTGGCCGAGCGGATCCGAACGATGCCGGGCTGGAGTGGGGCACCGGGCCGGACTGATGAACGGCCATGACCGAGCGATACACCTCGTCCAGGGCGTCGACGACCGTCGCCATGGTATGGCTCTGGTCCACGATGGTCCGGCCTCGCAGACCCTCCGAAGCTGCCAACGCAGGGTCGGTGAGCCGACGCAGCAGCGCCGCCGCCATTGCCGGACCATCACCGACCGCCACCACCGACCCGGCGCCGGCGCCGACCGTCTCCGAGACACCACCGACATTGTTGGCGACCACCGGCGTCGCCGATGCCATCGCCTCCAGCATCGCCAGCGACATCCCCTCCCAACGCGAGGGAAGGGCCACCACCTGCACCGCCCGCATGAGTTCGGCCACGTCGCCTCGGTTGCCAAGCATGTGCACGTTCGCGATGGCCCGAGCTTCGAGCGTGGGGCGGCTGGGGCCGTCGCCGACCAGCAGAAGTCTGGCATTCGGCAGCTCGCCGAGGACCAGCGGCCAGGCGTCGAGAAGCAGGTCCTGGCCTTTCTGGCGGCACAAACGGCCGAAACAGGCGACGATCGGCTCGTCGCCAAACCCGAGAGATCGGCGGATGCCGTCGCCGTCGCCTGCGGTCCACGGCCGAAAGATTCGGGTGTCGACCGGATTGGGGACCGTGACGTTCATGAGCGAGGCGGCGATCCCCTGCTCGATGGCGGTCAGTCGCTCGCCCTCGCTGACCATCACGATGGCATCGGCCCACGGGCCGGCCGAGCGCTCCCACGACGTCGCCAGCTGGCCGACGGGCCAGCCTGCCGCCTCGAATGACCACGCATGGGGCTGGAAGACCGTCGGCCGGCGCCCCCTGAGCAGCAGGCGACCGATCACGCCGGCCTTGGCCGAGTGCAGGTGCACCACGTCGGGTTCGAACCGCTCGATGATCTCGGTGAGTTGCCGCAACTCGCGGGCCGAGCCCGGGCCGGGCCATCTGGCGGCCGACCACGGCAACAGCTCGATGCCGAGATCGGCGGCGTCGGAAGCCAGGGGCGAATCGGGCGGTCCGGCAATGGCGACCCGCTCCCCCTTCGCCGACTGTTGGACCGAGAGATCCCGGACGAAGTTGGCAACGCCTTCGCTGCCCGGCCGGCTCACATGGAGCACCGCTCCGGGAGCGGCGGAGCCCGATCCACCGGGCCGGCGAGGGGCAATCTGCTGCAGACCTTGCATGCCGGGCCTTTCGATCGGGGGGTGCGACACGTCCTGGAGACCAGTGCCGGCCCGGCCGCGGGAAAGTACACCGGTAGGGGGATTCACCCCCGGTCACGGTCGAGATCGGTGGCCTGGCCTCGGGAGTGCATCCAGGTCTCCAAGCCGTACACCGCCAGCCCGTAGGGGATGATCAGCTCCCGGATCTCGGTGTCATCCCAGCTCCGCAGCATGTCGCCGCCCCGAAACAGGAACGCCGCCGCAGTTGCGATCATGACAACGGCGACGACCCGACCGAGCAGCCGACGGTCCCGGTCGGACCCGGCCACCACCACCGCAACCAGCGTCATCCAGAAGATCATCTGGATCCAGATGACGTTCCACATCTCATAGACGATGGCGCTCGACAGCGCCGTCGAGTACAGAACCGTGACCGAGGGGATCAGCGGTTGCAGCCACGCCGACCGTCGAGGCAACCGCCGACCCTCGAACACGAACGGGGCGGCGATACAGAACAGGAAACCGCCGATGTAGTAGCCGTTGCCGGTCGCCGTCGTCGCCATGTTGTGGAAGTTGGTTTCCTTCTGGCCGTTGCGGTTGATGAAGACCTCCGGCGACTCGATCTCCAGGACCCGCTGGAACCACGAAACCTCCTCCAAGCCCAGCAGCACCAGCCCTGCCGCAAAGCCGGCAAGGGCCAGGCCGGTGAGCCAACCCTGCGACCGGCTCGGCTGACCGGCCCGACCGGCCCTCCAGTGATTCATGGCCGCCGCTGCGACCATGGCGGCGGCCACGAAGCACAGCACCGCCGAGCCCCACTCCACGACATGGTCTTCGGCGGCCAGGGTGTTCAGCGCACCGGGGTCGATCAGCAGCAGCCCGACCGCAACGATCGTCACCGCCAGGGCCGGGAAGGTGGCGATGGCGGTCGACGGCGACGGTGCCGTCGCTGCTGGTGCCGTCGCCGGCCGACCGGCCCCGGGCGCTTCCATGGCCGACGATGCGCCACCGATCCAGCGCCGAGCGCCGAGCATCACCAGCAGCGACGCCACCGCCAACCCGGCGGTCCTGGCCAGATAGCCGGCGGTGAACGAAGGCGCCCACTCCTCAGCCAGGCCCCGCCCGGCGATCAGGCGGTCGACCACCACCACGGCGACCAGCACCGCGCAGCCGGCGAAGAACAGCCTGCGGCCGGCGGAACGCCGACGATCGAGGTCGGCTGCGGGTGTGTCGATCGATCTGAGAACCTCCATTTGAGACAAGGTGCGACCGGCGAGGTTCAGAAATACCGGCGCCGGGCGATCACCATCGATGCCCCGGCGTTGCCGTCGACGGGGATCAACCAACCGGGCCCGAGCGGTGCGGATTTCCCATCGGACCGGGGTAGAACACCGTCCATGAGCACCGAACTGCCCCTTCGCCTTGCCAAGCGAGTGGTGCCGGACCCGGTTCGCTCCCGGCTCAAGACCACGGCAGCCCGGTTCTCGGTCTGGCCGCCGGTCGGTTTCGTGCGCTTCGGTTCGTTGCGGCGGGCCCGTCCCATCGCCCCGATGTGGCCGCCCCGCTACGGCCGGCCGATCGACCGCCGGTACATCGAGGGGTTCCTGGCCCGCCAGTCCGCCGCCATCACCGGCGACGTGCTGGAGGTCGGCGATCTGTCGTACACAAACCGGTTCGGTGGTGCCGGGGTGACCGGGCGTTCGATCCTCCACTCGCCGATCGGGGCCGGTCAAGGCGTGACCTACATCGCCGATCTGGCCGATGCTCCCGAGCTCCCGTCCGGCCGGTTCGACTGTGTGATCCTGCCCCAGACCCTGCTCTTCATCTACGACGTTCGAGCGGCCATCGAGACGCTGCATCGCATCTTGAAACCGGGGGGTGTGTTGTTGGCGACCGTGCCCGGCATCACCCAGTACGTCCCGGACGACAAGGAGATGTGGGGCCAGTACTGGAGCTTCACCGATCAATCGTTGCAGCGTCTCTTCGGTGACACCTTCGGGGCCGACAACATCGAGATCGGTTCCAACGGCAACGTGTTCACAACGACGGCCTTCCTGTACGGGCTCGTTGTGGAGGATCTCCGAGACAGGGACTTTGCCGAAGACGATCCCGACTACCCGCTGATCCTCACCGTGCGGGCGACCAGGCACGACGAGGGTCGAGCATCGAGCTGACCCGCCTGGCGGCCCGGCCGGCCCGCCACAGATGGGGGTGGACGAGTGGTCGTCGCTGGCTCCGGACCAGCCGCCGCAGCCGGTTGTCGGCGGCCGATGACCGATCGGCGGCCTCGAGGTAGCGGTCAAGCCAGTCGAGGAAGGAACGCCTGGCTCGGCGGTGTTCGCCGAGCTGGTGGGCCGTTGCCGTGCAGGCCGCAGGGTGTTGGCGATATCGGTACCAGTGGCGATCGGTCACGATCGCCGGGAGTCGACTGAACACCTTGGTGTGGAAGACCTGATCCTCGAACATCCCGGTGAACGCAGGCTCGTAGACGCCGACCCGCTCCACCGCCGCTCCAGCGATGACCAGATCGCAGATCGATGCCCATTCGTCACAGAGAAACCGGGTCAGCAGCTGTGGGGGTTGAACGACCTGTGGCGATGGCTCGCCATCGACCAGTGTCTGTACCCAATCGGGCTGCCCGGTGCCGGCGTCCCAGCTGCGCCACCATTGGGCCGGGCTCACCAGCACCTCGAGGGTCGGGTGATCGGCGAGCACCCGAAGCTGTGCGTCCAGCTTCCCCGGAAGCCACATGTCGTCGGCGTCGAGAAAGGTCAGCCATCGACCGCGGGCCTCGGCGATGCCGAGATTGCGGGATGCGCTCATGCCCCGATTGACCCCGCCCCGGTGCCGGAGGTAGCGGAGCCGCTCATCGTGGTGGGCCAGGTCCCTGGCCAGGGACCCGCTGCCGTCGGTCGAGCCGTCGTCGACCAGCAGCAACTCCCACGAGGGCCCGGCCTGCGCCTGCACGCTCGCCACCGCCTCGGCCAGGAACCGCTCCTCGTTGTGAAAAATGGTGATCACCGAAACATCCGGTCGGCCATCGGGACCGCCGACTCGGGGGCCACCGCCTCCACCGGCCCCGGGGCTCACGGCCTTGTCACCACCGGCCTGGTACGGTCCCGCCAGCGGCGGCGGAGCTCGTCACGAACCGGCAGCGGCAGCACCAGCCGACCGGCCGTCCGCCCCGCGGTCAGGACTCGGTGACGCAGCTGGCGACGGGCATGGGTCGAGCGTCTGGCCCGGCGGAGATCCCGCCGCAGGGCCGGCGGCACCTCATCGAGCGAACCGAGGTGGTCGTCGACCCAATCCAGGTACGCCGCCCGGTGGACATCGATCTGGGCCCCGGCCGATTGCTGATTGGTGCTCGACGCCGGGTGCATGCGGTACAGATAGCCCACGTCGTCGCAGACCACGATCGGGTGGCGGAGGGCGATCTTCATCATCACCACCGCATCCTCGTAGAGGGTCCGGAACCGTTCCTCGTAGAGACCGACCTCATGGAGCACCGGTCGGCGGATGAGGGCACCACCGGGAATGAAGTAGTCGTCCTTGAGCATCAGCCGGGCCAGCTGCGGCGGGTCGACCACCCGACCGGCCAGGGGGTGGGTCCCGAACTTCTTGCGCCCGACGCCCATGAGGTCCTCGTGATCTGCGGCATCGGGGTCGGCGGTCCAGGTTCGCCACCGCAACAGCGGGCTGTAGACCATGGCCGCGTCTGGATGGCGGTCCAGGGCCGCCACCTGGGAGGCGAGCTTGCCTGGCAGCCAGACATCGTCGCCGTCCAGCGAGGCCACATAGCGGCCGACGGCGTTGACGACACCGAGGTTCCTCGACGCGCTCATCCCCCGGTTGGCATGCCCGGGGTGCTCGAGGTAGCGAACCCGATGGAGGCCCGGAACCGTCGCATCGCCCTCAGATCGACAGCCCTGATCCCCGGCTGCGGCCATACGTGCGATCTCGCTGCTGCCATCGGTGGAGCCGTCGTCGACCAGCAGCAGTTCCCAGTCAGCGAAGGTCTGGGCCCGCACACTGTCGATGGCCTCGGCCAGGAACCGCTCCTCGTCCTTGAAGATGATCACCACCGACACCGTCGGCGCCTCAGCCGGCATCGTTCACCCGCCGACCACCCATCACCCTGGCCAAGCGCTCGGAGCCGTCCAGGGTGAAGAAGGCGTCGAAGAACCGCTGGGCCTCCGCAACGCTGCACCGGCCGGCCCGGACGTGGTCCCACCCTTCGGCCCGATCCATGGTGACGGTCGCTTCGATCTCGACGGTGACGGTCCGGACACCGAGGTGAGCCAGAACCGCCAGCCGGTGGTGGCCGTCGACGATCAGGGCCCGCTGCTCGCCGTCGGGGCGTTCCAGCACGGTGACCCGTGGGAACCCTCGCGCCCGCAGGGGTGAATACTGGCGGCGCATCGAGTGGTACAACTCGATGGTCAGGCGATGTTCGTTGCCGATCGTGTGGCGGTTGTCCGGTCGGTACCACAAGGTCCGACCGTGCCCCCACAGATCGGCGGTGTCGACCCCCTCGGCCTGATCGTGGGCCCACCCGAAGGCGGGACCGGTCCGCCCGATGTACCCCGCCGACAGCCCGCCCCAGGGGTAGGTGCCGAGCCAGAACGGCGGAAGCAACCCCAGCCCGAGCGGCTGCGTTGACAGGTCGAGCACGTCGTTGAGGGTTCGTGCCGCATTGACCTCGGGGGCGAGGAAGAACTTGCCGAACAGGGTCTCACCTGGCGGCAGGTCCGGCCGACGGTCATGGTCCCGCAGCGCCTGGACGAACGGATGCCAACCGCCGACCGACAGCGAGAAGGCGAACTCGTCGGTGATCCGGTCCATGGGGATCCGGACCAGGCGGCGCCTGGCGGCCAGGCCGAGGTGGCGGACGACCAGTCGGGTCCCGCCTCTTGCCGACCGGACAACGCTCATCTGGCGTCGCCGTCCGCCGGCGAGCCGATCCCCGGCCGTGGTGCAACGGCCGATGCGAAGGTCGTCGTCGGCTTGGGTGTGGCGACCGCACGGCGGGTCGCATGCACCGCGCCCGATGACAAGCCGGCGACCGCCGCCGATACCCGGGACAGCGTCCGAAGCAGTCGATGGCGTCTCGGATGCAGGACCTGTCGCCGGGCGGCCCGCAATGACCGAGCGAGCGACGGATCCTCGATCCGGTTGGTGGCCAGGTACTGCTCGACCCACTGGAGGAACCGGAGCCGAGCGGCATCGCCTCGGACCCGGGCCGCGTCCGGCCGGTTCACCGCTCGGCGCCGACGGTCTTCCGGCGACGGATACTGCCGGTAGAGGTACCAGGCCCGGTGATCGCAGTAGACGGCGGCCTGGAGGCCCATCTTGACGAACGCCACCGCGTCTTCGTAGTTGTCGGTGAACGCAGCCTCGGCTCCACCGGCCGACAGGAACAGCGCCCGCTCGAACATCGCCCCCGACGGGACCAGATCCTTGTGCCGGATGAACAGCGCCACCAGCTCCGGGGGTTGGAACAGCCGCGGCGTCGGCAGGGTGTAGCCGTCGCCATGGATGCCGTAGAGATCGTCTCGACCCTGGTCTTCTGGGCGGCCGGTCCACGAGTACCAGCGGGTCAGCGGCCCGTAGACGATACCGACCTCGGGATGCTCGGCGAACGCGGCGAGCTGGCGCTCCAGTTTCTCCGGCAGCCACCGGTCGTCCGCATCGAGGTAGGCGATGTACCGACCGTCGGCAGCCTCGACCCCGGCGTTGCGGGAGGCGCTCATGCCGAGTGTCCGGTGCTCGGCGTGGTCGACGAAGCGCACCTGCCGAGGCCGATCGGCGGCAAATCCTCTGGCCACGTCGGTGCTGCCGTCGACCGAACCGTCATCGACCAGCACCAGTTCCCAATCGTTCACCGTCTGGTGGTACACACTCTCGACCGCCTCGGCCAGGAAATCGATCTCGTTGCAGAAGATGACGACCACCGAGACCAGTGGTCGTTGACTGCGATTCGACCGGTCGTCGTGGCGACCGCCGGCCACGCTCCCGGCGGTCATCGGTAGCGCATCCATCGACAGAGGCGGCGCTCGAACTCCTCGCCGGTCCAGTCCTTGACGTCGAACCGACCGATGCGGAGCGGATCGGTCGACCCGGTGGTGGTAGAGGGACGGGTGGTCACCGCCAGGCGATAGCCGCAGTGACGAACCGCGGCCACCGACGCGTCGTCGTGGGCTCCGAAGGGGTAGGAGAAGGCATCGACCGGTCGACCCAGGAGATCTTCGAGATGGGCCTTGTTGTCGACGATTTCGGCCAGCCGTCGGTCGGCCGGCACCTCCGGCAACAACGGATGGGTCATGGTGTGGCCGCCAACGGTGACCACACCGCCGTCGAGCTCAACCAGTTCCTCGACCGAGACGTTCCGGTGGCTGGCCCGGGGGCCGACCGGAACATCGGCCCAGGCTGCGAGCCCGTCGAGGGCCGCTCGCCGCCGGCCGTCGTCGATATGGAGCAGACGCTGCCACAGGTCCCGGTACAGAGCCATCCGGGGGCCGGCCGGCATCTCCTCGTCCCGGTAACGATGATCGACGCTCCACTGGGCGGCGCTGTAGCATTCGGCCGGACCGAGATCGATGGCAGGGCCGGGAAACGACCGCTGGTCGAGCCGGACGGGGAGCCGGCCCGGCCGGAGCACGATACCGGCCAGCTCGTCCCACCAGTATTCGGTGGGGCCGTCGAGCGGCCCGCTGATGGCGAAGACGGTGGCCGGAACACCATAGGACTCCAACAGCGGCTTGGCCCGGTGCAGCACGTTCCCGTAGCCGTCGTCGAAGGTCACGGCCACCGCACCGGACCGGACCTGACCAGTGGCCAGGGCGCCCAGATCGACCGTGACGGCCCGCTCGGCCAGCACCTGCAGATGTTCCTCGAAGTTGGCCGGTGAGACGAACAGACCCCAGGGGTCGATGTCGACCTCGCAGACGCCGTGGTACATCAACACCGCAGCCCGGTTCTCGAACCGCTTGCGGACCCAACCGGGACTGCGACCGATGCCGCCGACGATTGCCGACCGCCGGATGCCACGAACGGTGCGAAGACCGCGGCCCAGGACCCGCCTCATGCCGGGAACCTCGGCCGACGGGAGCTGTTCGGCGCGGTCGGCTCAGGCCGGTCGCATCGGCTGTCGCCACATCGAAGGTCCGGCCAGTAGAGGTCGCAGTAGCTCGAAGCCATCGCCTCCGGTCCACCGGCGGCTTCCGCCGCCGACCTCGCCGCCCGGCCCATCGCCAGCCGGTAGGTCCGATCATCGGCCAGCCGCTTGATGGCCGAGGTCAGCCCTGTCACGTCGCCGGGGGCAACCAGCAGGCCGGTCACGCCGTCCTCCACGATGTCTGGCACACCGCCCACGTCGGTCGCCACAACCGGCAGACCGCGGCGGCGGGCGTCGAGCAGGGTCATTGGGTGCCCTTCGATTCTCGCCGCCGAGACCACGACATCGCAGTTCGTGAGTACATCGTCGGGATCGACCCAGCCCAGGAAGGCGACCCGTTCCGCCACACCCAGCCGCACGGCAAGCCGTTCGAGTCGGTCCCGGTCCGGGCCATCGCCTCCGACGAGCAACCGGGCGCCCTCGATGGCGGCCACCGCGGCGATCAGATCATCGACCGCCTTGTGGGGCACGAATCGGGCCAGGGAGCCGATCACGAACCGCCGGTCGGGGCGAGGCAATGCCTGCTCGAGGGCCGCCAGGGCGTTGGGGATCGTACGGACCCGACCGGCAGGCAATCGGAGGATGTTCTCCAGCTGCCGGGCCGGCCGGTCGGCAACCGCCACCGTGGCGCCGGCCGCAGCGCCGACGGCCAGTCGGCGGGCCAGCAGCCCTGCGGCACCGGCGGCCGGTTCTTCGACATGATGGACCACCGACACCACCCGGATCCCACTCATGGTCCTGGTGACCGCCTCGACGTACCGGAGGTCGCCGACCTCGGTCTTGTTCAGGTGGATGACCGACGGGCGAAGGGCGGAGAGGACTCGACGGACGGTGAGGCCGTTCGCCAGGTCGCGCTTGGTGGCGAGGTCGGGGGTGACCACCCGCCGGGCGGCCGGCCGGCCGGCGCTCACATGGCGGAGGGTTCTTCGGTCGGGGCCGGCGACCGTGACCTCGACGCGGGCCGGGAGGTGTTCGAGCAGGATCGCCAACGACTGCTCCGCCCCGGCCAGGTCGCGGGCGTCGGTATAGGCCAGCAGATGGGGCCGGGCCCGATCGCCGGTCACGGATCGATCTTCCACTTCGTGGCGACCGCCACCGGTGGTCCGGCGATCGACGTCATGGTACGACCCTCGGCCCATTCGGTCGGCGGGCGGACTCGGAAGGCCACGATCTCCTGCCACTCCATCTCCCGTTGCAGCGGGGAGCCGGCGGCCACCCGGCACCACAGTTGGTACATCCTGGGGTTGAGGGGCAGCGAGTCGATGGTGCACGTGGCGCTCCACGAAGGCCCGACCGGGCTCCCCGAGAGCTCTCCGCTCGGCGAGCCGCACTCGATGAGATCCTCCCGCTCGCCGTCGGTGATTCGCAACGTGATCTCCGGTCCTGTGAGGACCGCCCGGCCATCGAATCGCAGGTCCAAGGTCAGCGATTCGCCAACCTCGAACGTCGACGTCAGGTCACCGAGGGCGTTGCTCGTCGTCGCCCGGGTACAGCGAAGGCCGGCCTCGGTATCGCCGCCGTCGAGCGCCAGGCCCTCGTCGAGTGAGCGGCTGTAGGCCCGCAGGACATCGCCGATCGGGCCCACCTCGACCAGCCGGCCCCGATCGAGCCAGATGGCCCGCTCGCACAACGCTTCGACCGCGGCCAGCTCATGGGAGACGAAGACGATGGTGGTGCCAAGCGATCCCAGTTCCTGCATCCGGTTGATGCACTTGGCCTGGAACGCACCATCTCCGACCGCCAGCGATTCGTCGACGATGAACACCGCCGGTTCGAGGAATGATGCGATGGCGAATCCCAGCCGGAGCTTCATGCCCGTCGAATAGAACTTCACCGCCATGTCGACCGCCGGCTCGATCTCGGCGAACTCGACGATTCGGTCGAACCGCTGCTTGATCTCGGACCGGCTGAACCCCAGGAAACTCCCGTAGAGGCCGATGTTCTCCCGGCCGGAGAGCTCCGGATGGACCCCGGCCCCGACCTCGATCAGCGCCCCCACCCGCCCCCGGACCCGGACCCGCCCCTCGCTGGGGTAGGTGATGCGGCTGATCAACCGAAGCGCCGTCGACTTGCCGGCACCGTTGCGGCCGACAATGGCCGAGGTCGTCCCGGCCGGGATCTCCAGGTCGATGTCGGACAGCGCCTCCATCTCCTGGCGGTGGGAGGTCATTTCTCCGCCGGACAGCCGTTTCACCAGGCCCGCCGCATCGGCTCGGAGCGACCGGTATTTGGTCCGCTCGGTGCGGTATCGCTTGGTCACACCCTCGAACTTCACCGCCCATGGCTCAGACAACGTCGGCCATCCGCCGGTCGAGCGCCTTCAACAGGCGATAGCCAACCAGCAGGACGAGGATCGACGACGCGGCGCTGGCCGCCAACAGGCTCCAGTCCGGCGGTCGGGCGTCGCCGAAGATGCGGCGCAAACCCTCGAGTGGCCCGACCATCGGGTTGACGAAGGCGTAGAAATGCTGCCACCGAGCATCGATCTGGTCGACCGGGTAGGCGACGGGGCTGGCGAACAGCAGGAGTTGGATCCCGATCGGCAGGGCGTACAGGAAGTCCCGGTAGTACACGGCGAGGGCCGCCAGCGGCAGGCCGATGGCCAGGGCGGTGATGGTCAGCTGAACATAGGGGATCGGGAACAACAGCCAGGCCGGCCCGAAGGTACCGCCGAGGATGGGCACCAGGACGAACAGCAACACCGTGTTGATGGCGAGGTCCGGCAGGTAGGCGCCGACCGCGCCAACCACCGGCGCCTCCCGGGGAAAGTAGACCTTTCTGAGCATGCCGGACTCGCTGACCAGCGACGATCCAGCGGCGCTGATCGCCGTGCTGGCGAACTGCCAGCCAACCAGCGCGGCATAGGAACCGGCGGCATAGGTCGAGCCGGTCTCGCCGATGGCCCGGTTGAGAAAGACGAGGAACAGCGCCAGGAAGGCCAGCGGCTGCACGACCGCCCACCCGATACCGAAGACGGCCTGCTTGTAGCGGGTCCGGAGCCGGCGCATGCCGAACGACCAGACCACCTCCCGGTAGGCCCACAGCTCCTGCAGGCTGGACCGCAGGTCGAACCCGGCCGATGCGTCGTACACCGACTCGACCAGATCGAGCTCCGCGTCCGGCCGGGCCCGACCGCCGCTCACGCCGCCCCGCTGTCCGAACAGGCCGCCGTGACGGATCCGGCCGGCAATCGAAGACGCGACGTCGAGCAGCGCTCGCCTGCCGGCGCGCTCGTACCCACGAAGGTCCTCCAGGTGAAGTATCGGATACAGGGGAAGTGCACCGAGCGGGCCGGAAAGTACCGACATCCGTCGCGCTTGATGTCTTCGGGCACATTTCCTCCGCCACCCGGCTCCTCCGCTGGGCACCTCTACCCAATCCGGGCCGGCCGGTATCTCCGGCACCCCGTCATGCACGAGTTGTTTGTGGGACCTCCGGCTTCAGTATCCACTCGGCCGGATGGCGACCTGGGTTCGGTCACCACGGCGCGGCGCGGCGGCTGTGCCGTCGGTGGCCGACCGGTTGACGGGCCCACCATGCCGGGGACGAAGCGGCGCCCTCGTCCAACCCCGATCCGGTCGACCACGCTCTTGGCAGCCGAGGTGGCGGGGGCCGAGCAGGCGGGGGCCGGCGCCGATGTCGGCCGGACCGCCGGTGCCCGGACCTCGTGACGAAGGCGATGAGACGACGGTCGGTGTGGTGGCTGTGGCCCGCCGCCCCCCTGCTCCTGGTGGTCGCCACCAGCCTGGTGGCGGCGAACGCAGTGGCTCCGGTGGTGTTCGAACGGGCGTGGCGGACGCCGAAG
>CAMYLA010000078.1 GCA_947259095.1 uncultured Acidimicrobiaceae bacterium
TCAACGTCGTCTTACCATGATCAATATGACCCATCGTCCCCACATTCACATGAGGCTTATTACGCTCAAACTTCTCCTTAGCCACAGCGGCTTCCTTTCAATCAGTCCGGAACGAGCAGTTACCGGTGTGTCTTCTTCTCAAACGACCCGACGTTCGGGTCGCTCACTCGCCCCGGATGCGCTGGACGATTTCTTCCTGCACGCTGCCGGGAGTTTGCTGGTAATTGTGGAATTGCATGGTGTAGGTGGCACGGCCCTGGGTCTTCGATCGAAGATCGTTCGAGTAGGCGAACATCTCCGACAGGGGGACCTCGGCACTGACCACCTGGTTGAGGCCACGGGCTTCCATCTGGCCGACCTGCCCTCGACGTGAGTTCAAGTCGCCGATCACATCACCCATGTAGTCCTCGGGAGTTACCACTTCGACGGCCATGATCGGTTCGAGCAGCACGGGCTTCGCCTTGCGAGCCGTCTGCTTGAAGATCATGTTGCCGGCGATCTTGAAGGCCATCTCCGAGGAGTCCACATCGTGGTACTTGCCGTCCAGGAGGGTGACCTTGACGTCCACGGTGGGGAAGCCGGCCAGCACGCCGGTGGTCATGGCTTCCTCGATGCCGTGACTGACCGATGGGATGTACTCCTTGGGAATACGCCCACCGGAGATCTTGTCGACGAACTCGTAGCCCCCACCGGCCTCGTTCGGCTCCATCGAGATGGTCACTTCGGCGAACTGACCGGAACCGCCGGTCTGCTTCTTGTGGGTGTAGGTGTCCTTCTCGACCAGCGAGGTGATCGTCTCGCGATAGGCCACCTGCGGCTTGCCAACGGTGGCCTCGACCTTGAACTCCCGCAGCATGCGGTCGACCAGGACCTCGAGGTGCAACTCGCCCATGCCGGCGATGATGGTCTGGCCGGTCTCCTCGTCGGACTTGACGGTGAAGGTTGGGTCCTCGGCCGAGAGCTCGGTCAGGGCCTTGGCCATCTTGTCCTGGTCGGCCTTGGTCTTGGGCTCGACGGCAACGTGGATCACCGGATCCGGGAAGTCGAGGGACTCCAACACGATGGCGCTGCCGGCGTCGGTCAGGGTGTCGCCGGTGCGAACGTCCTTGATGCCGATGGCGGCCATGATGTCGCCGGTGGCGGCGAAGTCGCGGTCTTCCTGCTTGTTGGCGTGCATCTCCAACAGCCGACCCATGCGCTCCTTGTTGCCGGTCCGGGTGTTGAGAACCTGACCGCCCTTCTCCATCTTTCCGGAGTAGACCCGGAAGTAGGTGAGCTTGCCGACCTGGTCGGCCCGCATCAGCTTGAACGCTAGCGCCGAGAACGGCTCCTCGTCGCTGGCCTTGCGGCTGGCCGGATCGCCGCCCTTGAGCATGGTGCCCTCGACCGGAGGGAGGTCAAGAGGCGACGGCAGGTAGTCGATCACCGCGTCGAGCAGCGGCTGGACACCCTTGTTCTTGAACGCCGTGCCGCAGAGGATCGGCACCAGCTTGTTGTCGATGGTGGCCTTGCGGAGTCCGGCCTTGAGCTCGGCTTCGGTTGGGGGCACGTCCTCGAGGTACTTCTCCATCAGCTCGTCGTCGGCGCCGGCGACGACCTCGACGAGGCGGGCCCGATATTCATCGGCCTTGGCCTGCATGTCGGCCGGGATGTCGACCTCCTCGTAGGTCGCGCCGAGGTCCTTCTCGTCGGTGGCCTTCGGCCACACCAGGGCCTTCATCTTGATCAGATCGACGACGCCGATGAAGTCTGCCTCGGTGCCGATCGGCAACTGGGTGATGGCGATGTCCTTGGTGAGGCGATCCTCGATGGTGTCGACAACGAAGTAGAAGTCGGCGCCGGTCCGGTCGAGCTTGTTGACGAAGCACATACGGGGAACCCCGTAGCGGTCGGCCTGACGCCAGACGGTTTCGGTCTGAGGCTCGACACCGGCCACACCGTCGAACACCGCAACGGCGCCATCGAGCACACGGAGGGACCGCTCGACCTCGACGGTGAAGTCGACGTGGCCGGGGGTGTCGATGATGTTGATTCGGTGGTCGTTCCAGAAACAGGTGGTTGCCGCCGAGGTGATGGTGATACCCCGCTCCTGCTCCTGCTCCATCCAGTCCATGGTTGCGCCGCCGTCGTGGACCTCACCGATCTTGTAGTTCTTGCCGGTGTAGAAAAGGATGCGTTCGGTCGTGGTGGTCTTGCCGGCATCGATGTGGGCCATGATGCCGATGTTGCGATAACGATCGAGGGGGGTCGGACGAGCTGACATGGGAAACGATCCTCAGACGAGAGTATTGGATTTACGTAGTAGGGGCGGGTGGGCAGATGCTGCTTGCAGCCTCAGGGTGTCAGGCCTCGAGTTGTGGCGGAGCCACAACTTGCGAAGTGATGCCGAAGGCGTCACGACTACCAGCGGTAGTGGGCGAAGGCCTTGTTCGACTCGGCCATCTTGTGCATGTCTTCGCGACGTTTCACCGAGGCGCCGATGCCGTTCGAAGCGTCGAGGATTTCGTTTGCCAGGCGTTCGGACATGGTCCGCTCCCGACGCTCCCTGGCGAAACCGACCAGCCAGCGAACCGACAGGGTGGTGGCCCGGCGGGGGCGGACCTCGACCGGCACCTGATAGGTGGCGCCACCGACCCGGCGGCTCTTGACCTCGAGTTGGGGGCGGACGTTGTCGACCGCACGCTTGAAGGCGGCGACCGGGTCTCCCCCGGTCTTCTCGGCGACGATGTCGAATGCGCCGTAGACGATCCGCTCGGCGGTGGTCTTCTTACCGGCGAGCAGAACCTTGTTGATGAGTTGGGTGACGAGCACCGACCGGTAGACCGGATCCGGCTCGAGTTCACGACGTGGCGCGGGTCCCTTACGAGGCATGGTTTACGATTCCTTCTTTACGCCGTAGCGACTGCGGGCCTGCTTGCGATCACGGACACCGGCGGTGTCGAGCGTGCCACGGACGATCTTGTAGCGAACGCCGGGGAGATCCTTCACACGACCGCCGCGGACCAGCACGATGGAGTGTTCCTGCAAATTATGGCCTTCGCCGGGGATGTAGGCCGTGACCTCGATGCCGGTGGTGAGCCGGACCCTTGCCACCTTGCGGAGGGCGGAGTTCGGCTTCTTCGGCGTTGCGGTGTACACGCGGGTGCACACGCCACGCCGCTGGGGCGAACCCATGAGAGCGGGAGTCGTGCCCTTCTTCGATTTCGTTTGACGGCCCTTGCGGACCAGCTGTTGTATCGTGGGCACTGTCGACCTTCTCCGGGTTACCTGAGGGGCAACGCAGCGCCCCGAGAAACCATGGAGGCGCATTCGCGTCAGAAAAACTTGTGGGGGGTGTTCGAGTATTCGTGGTTGGTCGGCGCCCTGACCCGCCGCGGCCCAGACCCTGAGGGCGGGTGGGAGGCGGATCCGGAGGCTGAGAACCGAGTACGTGCACACAAAAGAGTGATTTACACGCCAGATGTAAAGGCTACGGCCCCGGGACAGGGTTCACAACAAGTGTCGTCGACCGGCTTTTCGAGTGGGCGACCACGAAGCCAAAAGTGATGACCAGTTCGGCACCGGCGGCCACGCCCTCGTGAACGTCGGTCCCTGCGAACCCGAGCAGTTCGAGGGCGGCCGAGGCGTCGAAGGAGGGCCCGGCCATCCGCAACCAGTTGTTGAGCGACAGCTTGGTCCATTGGATCGCCTGCTGGGAGCCTGCAGCCAGTTGCCGGGCGATCTCGAACGCCTTGTCGATCACCTGATCGTCGTCGACGGCCATGGAAACCAGCCCGATCCGCTCCGCCTCCTCCCCGCTCAGCGATTCGCAGGTCAACAGGTAGTACTTGGCCCTGGCCATGCCGCACAACAGCGGCCAGATGATGACCGCATGATCGCCGGCCGCCACACCGAGCTTGGTGTGGCCGTCGATGATCTTGGTCGACCGGCCACAGACCGAGATGTCTGCCATCAAGGCGGTGGCCAGACCGGCGCCGACCGCCACCTTCTCGATACCGGAGACGATGGGTTTTGAGCAGTTGATCATGTTGTAGACCAGGTCCCGGGCTTCACGGAACGTCTCGGCCCGAACTTCGGGATCGGCCACGATCTGTTCGATCATGCCCATGTCGCCACCGGAGGAGAACGCCCCGCCCTCACCGTGGACAACCACCACCTTGGTCTCCGGATCCCGATTGATGACGGTCCAGACATCGGCCAGGTTGGCATGCTTGACGGCGTCGACCGAGTTCAGCTTGCCAGGGGTGTCGAGCACGATCCGGAGGATGCCGGGCTCCGGCCGATCGATTCTCAGCCCCGGGAACCGCTGGTATGGCTCGGGGTTGGAGCTCGGTGCGTCGTCACTCTCGTCACTCATAGAGGCCGAAGCTAGTCCGCACCGGCCGCCACCACCAGCTTGTCGGGCGCCGGACTGCTGCCGCATCCACCGGAAGGGGCCGGGCCGATGGCAACGCCGGCGGCTTCGCCGGCCGAACCCGGGGGCCGACGCTTGCCACCGTCACGTCGACAGATTCTCCGTGACCCGATCGAAGTAGCCGAGCGCCCCGGCCGATGCGAGACCGTTGATGATCACGTGGGCGATGATCGAAGCCGCCAGCCGTTCGGTGACCACCGCCGCAATGGCCAGCGCAGCACCCAGCGTGGCGATCGAGAGCCACAACACGAGCTGACCATCGCTGAAAACCCCGCCATCGGCCAGATGGATCGGCACGAACAGCACCAACGATCCGACGACGCCGGCCACGGTGCCCCACCGCTTCTGCACCGACCGCAGCACCAGGCCCCGAAACAGCAGCTCCTCGCTGAGCGGAGCCCCGATCACCACCACGAACAGCAGGGCGTAGAGCCAGGGCGAGCCTTCCAGGTCGGTGAGGATCTGGGTGTTCTCCGCCGACGCATCGTCCTCCAGACCGACCAGGGCGCCGGCCCCGGCCGCAACCAGGCCGGCGGCGAATATGGCGATCATGGCGGTCCCGACGCCGATGCCGATGTCGACCGGCTTGAACGACCAGCCCCAGTCGGCGGCCGGACCCAGCCCCTTCCACTTCGAGACGAGGAACGGCCAGCCGAACCAGGCCAGCTGCTGGATCAGCGTGGGGATGACCACGATCGAAGCCGGCAGATCGGTCGAGTCCGACGATCCGATGTCGGCGACGTCGATGCCCTCGACCGCAGCCAGGATGGCCCAGATGGCGAAGCTGGCCAGGAAGACCAGGGCCATGACCGGCACCATCAACAGCACATCGCCCATGCCCCACCATGGCCGGACCTTCTGTGGCCGGACCTTCTGTGGCCGGACCTTCTGTGGCCGGCCTCCGGCGTCCGACCCGGGGGGGCCCATCGGAGGGGGGCCGGCACCCAGGGGGCCCAAGGCCGGTGGTGGAGGTGGTGGCGGCGGAAGCGACGACGAAGCAGGCGACGGCCAGGGCGTAGGCGACGAGGCAGGCGACGGTGGCCGTCCGGTGGCACCCGGAGGTTGGCCCAGTACCGGCGGGCCGGTCGGGGGTTGCCAACCGAACTCCGGAGGAGAGGAGGGCGGCGACGCCCCGCTCATCGTGAGACCTGACGGCCGGCGCCGGCCAGGATGGCGGCCAGCTGCTCCAGCGAGGCGTAGGAATGACCCTCGACGAAGAGGTCGAGGTGGGGCAGGGCGGCGGCCATGCCGGCCGCCAGGGGCGCGTAGCCCGGCGTGGCCTTCAGCGGGTTGACCCAGATCAACTGGTTGGTCACCCGATGCAGCCGTTCCATCTCCGAGCCGAGGACTGCGGGATCGCCTCGATCCCAGCCGTCGCTGAGAATCACCACGATCGAGCCCCGGCCCATGCCGCGAATGGCCCATTCGTTGTTGAATTCCCGGATGCCGTCGCCAAGGCGGGTGCCGCCGGCCCAGTCCTTGACCTGCGGCATGGCCGACCGGATGGCCGAATCGGGGTCTCGGCTGGTCAGGTGCCTGGTCAGCCTGGTCAGCCTGGTGCCGAGCACAAACACCTCGACCTTGCTCCTGGCCACCACGGCGGCGTGGGCGAATCGGATCAGCGCCCTGGCGTAGCTCTCCATCGACCCGGAGACATCGACCACCAGCACCAGCCGCCGGGGCCGGGTGGCCGGACCGGAGTAGGCCCGCTTGACCGGTTCTCCCTGGTGCCGCAGGGCCCACCGGACGGTACGGCGGAGGTCGGGGCGATCACCGATGCCCTTGACCGGGATGTAGCGCCTGCTGAGCCGGCGGTGGGTGGTGAACCGCAGGTGGGACATGAGCCGGGTCAGCTCGGCGAGCTCCTCGCGGGTGCAGTCTGCGAAGTCCTTGTCGGTCAGCACCTCGGTACTGCTGAACCGAACCGGCTGCACATCGCCTGCCGGTTCATGCTCCTGGCCGCCGTCGTCGTCGGCGATGTCGAGGGCCAGGGTCACCGGCGGCGGTGTGCCGTCGATCGAGATCGACTCCCCGAGCCGCTGCTCCCAGTAGGCGGCGAACACCCTGTCGTAGAGGTTCAGATCCTCGGGCCGGTGGATCAACGTGGCCCGACCGGCCCAGTAGACGGCGCCCCGATCCTCGAGCCCCAACAGACCGAGAGCCTCGGTGAAGTTGATGGTGGCGGTGGCCGGCAGCTTCAGCCCGGCTCGACGCAGTACGCGACAGAAACCGACGGCCAGACGCTCACCGTCCGGTGACAGCCCGGGATCGATCGTGGTTTCCGCCGTGGGCTTGGCGTCGCTCAACCACCACCTCCGCGCAGGACCGCATTCCGGACCATCTCGGCCAGGCCCTTCTCCGACACCCGCTGCTGGTCCTCCCGATACTTGAGCACCGTGCCCAACGTCGACTCGACCGAGGCCTCGTCGATCTGCTCCCGGCCGAGGGCGGCCAGCGACAGAGCCCAGTCGATGCTCTCGGCAACCCCGGGCGGCTTGTACAGGCCGAAACCCCGCATGGCCTCGGTGGCGGCGGCGACCTGGCGGGCCAGTGGATCTCCGACACCGGGGGCCCGGAGCTTGACGATCTCGACCTCTCGATCAAAATCGGGGTGTTCCACCCAGTGGTAGAGGCAACGGCGTTTGAGGGCGTCGTGCACGTCGCGGGTGCGGTTGGAGGTCAGGACCACGAACGGCGGATCTTCGGCCTTGATCGTGCCCAGTTCGGGCACCGTGATGCTGTAGTCGGACAGCGCTTCGAGCAGGAAGGCCTCGAACTCGTCGTCGGCTCTGTCGACCTCATCGATGAGCAGCACCGGGGGTGGTCCATCGGTGGGGCTGAGGGCCTCCAGCAAGGGCCGTCGGATCAGGAATCGGGGATCGTACAGCTCCGATTCGAGGTCTGCGATGTCGGCGCCGGTGGCCTGCCCGGTTGCCTCACTGGTGCGGAGATGGAGGAGCTGGCGGGCGTAATCCCACTCGTAGACCGCCTGGGCCGAGTCGATCCCCTCGTAGCACTGCAGCCTGATGAGCCGGCCACCCAACCAGCGGGACAGGACCTTGGCCACCTCGGTCTTGCCGACCCCGGCCTCTCCCTCCAGGAACAGCGGTCGCCGGAGCTCCAGCGACAGGAAAATGGCGGTGGCCAGGCCCTCGTCGGCCAGGTACTCGTGTTCGTCGAGGGCATGGAGAACGTCGTCGACCGACTTTGGCTGGTTGTCGTCACTCACAACCGCTCAGGGTACTCGCCGTGAACGGGTGCGGCCCCAATCAACAGCAACCGCACACCGCCAACCCAGGGCCGGAAAACGAAGTTGACCGTTCGTGGGCCCACCCCTACCTCTCCCGGGAGTGAGCCCACGAACGATCTCCCGGTAGCTTAATGGCTCCGTCGAAGCTGCACACCTACAACGTAAGATTTGGCTGCGGGCCACCGAGCCGCCGGTCCTCGACCAGGTCGGTTGGGCCGACGTCACCTACGACAACGAGGGCCTGGATGCGTCGACGGTTTGTCGAAGTACCGGCCGAAGCTCGATCCGTAGTAGAAACTGAGCCCATGCGAATGATCGCCGACGGCCTCCGGTTCCCCGAAGGCCCCATCGCCATGGCAGACGGCTCGGTCCTACTGGTCGAGATCGAGCGGGGCACGCTGAGCCGGGTCCACCCCGACGGCGGGGTTGAGGTGGTCGCAGACTGCGGCGGAGGTCCCAACGGGGCCGCCATCGGACCAGACGGGGCGGTCTACATCTGCAACAACGGCGGGTTCGCCTGGCGACGGGTCGATGGCATGCTGCTGCCGGGCCTGCTGGCCGACGACTACGTTGGCGGCTCCATCCAGCGGGTCGACCTCGACACCGGCCAGGTCGACGAGCTCTACACCGAGTGCGACGGCCGGCCCCTGAAGGGCCCGAACGACATCGTGTTCGACCGCACCGGCGGCTTCTACTTCACCGATCTCGGCAAGGGCCGGGAACACGACTTCGATCGGGGGGCCATCTACTACGCCCGGCCCGACGGTTCGTCGGTACAGACGGTGGTCCACCCGCTGATCACGCCCAATGGTGTCGGGCTGTCCCCCGACGAGGATCGCCTCTACTACGCCGAGACGATGACCGGGCGAGTCAGGTACTGGCACCTGGCCGAGCCCGGCGTGGTGGCGATCGAGGGGCCTCAGCTGGCGTCGTCGGCCGGCACCCCGTCGACGCTGCTCGGCGTCGTGCCGGGCGACGGTCGGGTCGATTCACTGGCGGTGGACAGCGAGGGCAATGTGTGTGTGGCCACGCTCGGCACCGGCGCGGTGACCGCCTTCGCTGCCGACGGTTCCCTGCGGGCGGTGGTTCCGGTGCCAGGCGACCCGATGGTGACCAACCTGTGCTTCGGTGGGTTGGAGCTGCGGACCGCCTTCATCACCGCCTCGGCGTTCGGCACGCTGATGGCCCACGAATGGCATTGCCCCGGCCTGCCGCTGAACTTCCTGCAAACCTGACCGCCAACGCAACCGGCTGCAGGCCGACACAGCGGCCCGGCCGCCAATTGCGACCGGGCCCCTGTACTCGGTACTCAGTGTTCCTTCAGCCGGCCGCCTCGGTCAGCGCTCGCTTGACCAGCACCTGGGCCAGATGGGTCCGGTACTCGGCGTCCCCGTTCAGGTCCTCCGGTGGGGAGGTGCCGTCGGCCGCCACCGCCGCCGCAGCGTCGATATCGGCCCCGGCGGCCAGGGCGTCCTGGACCGCGGTGGCCAGCATCGGCGTCGATCCCATATTGACCAGCGCCACGTTGCCTGCGCCCCCGGCTCCCGGCGAGCCGTTCCGGACCGCGGCCACCCCGACGATGGCCCAGTCCTGGGCCCGACGGTTGAACTTCTGGTACGACCAGCCGGCCCCCGGGACCTTTGGCACCCGGATCTCGGTGATCATCTCGTCGGCCGCCACCGCGGTTTCGAGGAAGCCGGTGAACAGGTCGGCGGCGGCGATCTCCCGCTCACCACCGGGCCCCCGGACGATCACAGACCCGCCCAGCGCCAACAACGCAGCAGGCAGATCCGAGGCTGGATCGCCGTGGGCGATCGAACCCCCGATGGTGCCCCGATGGCGGACCGACGGATCCCCGACCTGGGAGGCGACATGGGCCAGCAACGGCACCTGGGCCTTGAGCTCGGCGCTGTTCTCCACCGTCTGGTGCCGGGTCAGGGCACCGATGGCGATGTGATCGCTCGCCGGCCGAATGTAGTCCAGATCGGTGAGCCGGCCGATGTCGATCAACACCGACGGGTTGGCCAGCCGGAACCGCATCAGGGGAATCAGGCTGTGGCCGCCGGCGATCAGCTTGGCCTCGTCGCCGTGCTCGGTCAGCGCGGCGATGGCCGCATCAGCCGAATCGGCTTCGACGTAGTCGAATGGTGCGGGAATCATTGGCCCCCTCCGGTTCCGTTCTTCGCTCCCTGTATGGCTTTCCACACCGTGGCCGGTGTTGCCGGCATCGGCATGTCGATGATCCCCATCGGCGCCAGGGCGTCACAGACCGCATTGATCACCGCCGCCGCCGAGCCGATGGTGCCGGCTTCGCCGACCCCCTTGACCCCCAGCGGGTTGCTGGTGCTCGGTGTGATGGTGGAACCGACCTTGATGCTTGGCACATCGGCCGCCGATGGCACCAGGTAGTCGAGGAACGACGGGTTCTTGCAGTTGCCGTCCTCGTCGAACGCCGCCCCCTCCCACAGCGCCTGGGCCACACCCTGGACGATGCCGCCGTGAACCTGGCCCTCCACGATCAACGGGTTGACCTGGTTGCCGCAATCGTCGATGGCGGTGTAGTTCAACAACTCGACGTTGCCGGTCTCCTCGTCCACCTCGACCACCGCCACGTGGGTGCCGAAGGGGAAGGCGAAGTTGGGCGGATCGAAGCTCACCTGCTCCTGCAGGTTCGGCTCCATACCGTCCGGCAGGTTGTGGGCGGTGAACGCACCTGGCCTCCAGTTGGTGGGCCGCGATCTCCCTGGCCTTGTCGATGACCTTGTCGCAGGCCATGGCGATGGCCACCCCGCCAACCGACAGCGACCGTGACCCGTAGGTGTCGAGTCCCAGGGGGCTGATGGCGGTGTCGGAGTGCAACACGGTGACGTCGTCGGGATCGACCCCCAGCTTGTCGGCCACGATCATCGACCATGACGTCTCGTGACCCTGCCCGTGGGGAGTGGAGCCGCTGACCACCTCGACCTTGCCGGTGGGCAGGAACCGCACGGTGGCATGCTCCCAACCGCCGGCACCATAGTTGAGGCCACCCAGCGCCCGGCTGGGCGCCAGGCCGCAGATCTCGACATAGGTGCAGAGCCCGATACCGAGGTGCTTGGTGCCGCCTGCATCCCTGCGGGCCGCCTGGTCGGCCCGGAGGTCGGTGTAACCGGCCATCTCCAGCGCCGCGTCGAGGTTCGGCGAGTAGTTTCCGGAGTCGAAGACCAGGGTGGAGGCGGTTTCCAGGTTCTCGAACGCCGCCCCGCCGGCCAGGTAGTTCCGACGACGAATCTCATCGGGCCCGACGCCGACCTCGCCGGCCAGGATGTCCATGGCCCGCTCGATGGCGTAGCTGGCCTCCGGCCGACCGGCGCCCCGGTAGGCGTCGGTCGGTGTCAGGTTCGTGAAATAGCCGTCGCAGGTGAAGCCGAAGGCCGGCACGTCGTACACCCCGGTGTAGAGGAAGCTGCCGAGCAGCGGCACCCCCGGGGTGATCAGCATCATGTAGGCCCCCATGTCGGCGTCGAGGTGGACCCGGACACCGGCCAGCTTGCCGTCGGCGTCGGCGGCCAACTCGATGGTCTGCAGCTGGCCCCGGCCCTGGTGGGTGGAGAACGCGGCCTCGGACCGACCTTCGGTCCACCGCACCGGCTTGCCGAGCTTGTTTGCCAGCGTCACGGCCAGGATCTCGTCGGGGTTGATGTTGAGCTTGGCCCCGAACCCACCGCCAACGGCGGGGGCGATGATTCGAAGCTTGCCCTCCGGCAGGCCGGTGGTTGCGGCGATCATCACCTTGAGGATGTGAGGGACCTGGGTTGCGCTGTAGAGGGTGATCTCACCGCCGGCCGGTGAGGGGATGGCCAGCACCCCCCGGGGCTCCATGGCAGAGGGGATCAGCCGCTGCTGGACGAATTCCGCCTTGACGGTGTGGACCGCCGAGGCGAACGCCGCATCGAGCGCATCGGGATCGGGGATCAGCGGCCAGTGATAGGCCTTGTTGCTCTCCAGATCGGAGTGGGCGGTGTCGCCACCGTCGCGTGCCGCAGCCACCGAGGCAACCACCGGGAGCAGGTCGTAGTCGACCTCGACCAGTTCGGCGGCGTCGGCCGCCCCGTAGCGACTGTCGGCCAGCACCACGGCCACGAGCTCGCCGACATGGTGGACCTCGTCGGCCGCCACCGGGTAGTGGGGCGGGTTGACCATGTCCTCGGTGACCGGCCAGGCGCAGGGCAGCGGTGCGGCCCACAGCCCCATGTCGTTGAGTTCGGCGCCGGTGTAGACGGCGTGGACGCCGTCCATGGCCTGTGCGGCCGACGTGTCGATAGTGCGGATCGTGGCGTGGGCCATGGGGCTGCGGACCATGCCCATCCACAGCTGACCGGCGACGTGGATGTCGTCGACGTACTTGCCCTCACCGGTGAGCAGCTTCGGATCCTCTTTGCGGAGTCGGGGTGTCCCCATGATGGTCATTGGTTGCCACCTCCGGCGGCCTGAAGAACCGATTTCACGATGTTGTGGTAGCCGGTGCACCGGCAGAGGTTGCCTTCGAGGCCTTCCCGGACCTCGGCTTCGGTCGGGTCGGGGTTCTCGTTCAGCAGCGACGTCGCCGCCATCACCATGCCCGGGGTGCAATAGCCGCACTGCAGGCCGTGGCACTCCATGAACGCCTGCTGCATCGGGTGCAGGGCGACGTCGCCGTCGCTGCCGTTGGTGGCCATGCCCTCGATGGTGGTGAGCTCCTGGCCCCGGGCCTGGACCGCAAGGACGGTGCACGCCTTGACCGATTCACCACCGACGTGGATCGTGCAGGCTCCACAGGATGATGTGTCACAACCGATGTTGGTGCCGGTGAGGCCCAAGTCATCGCGTAGGAAATGGACCAACAGCGTGCGGGGCTCGACATCGGCCGAGCGCACCTGTCCGTTCACCGTCATTTCGACGTGCACAGGTATCTCCGTTCTTTTTCTCTCGATGATCTGATGAGTCACTCCGCCCCGACGACCGAGGGTCGAGCGGGCCGTCCGGCCGCGGCGACTCGGCCGGAACTAGAGACTGGCACAGATCGATCCGACGTGCATGGCCTAGCGGCAATCGATCGGCGGGCTGATCAACCCTGGGCTGCGGTGAGCTCCCACAGTTGCTCGATGGTTTCGGCTTCGAGGCTGCCGGAGGATCGACCGATGACCCGATTCTCACCGTCGAGGTACACCACGTAGGGGAAGCCGCCACCGCCGAAGGCCTGGTAGGCCGGCGAATCGGCATCGTCGCGCATCACGGTGGGGGTGAAACCCTCCCGATCCAGCCATGCCGACGGCGGATAGTTGCCCTGGCCGGCGTCGACCGCGGTCGACACGCCGTAGATTTCCATGCCCTCGGGCACCCGTCCGTCGTCGATCATCTGCTGGACCAGCGGCACCTCGGCCTGGCAGTGGGAACACCAGTGGGCCAGGAAGTAGACCGCTTTAGGGGTGCCGTCGGGCCCGATGGTCACCTCGCCGCCGTCGAAGCCGGTGCCGGTGAGGGTCGGCGCCAGCTGGCCGAACTCGGGATCGCTGGTCTCGTCTGAGACCCTGACCTCGTCCGGCAGCGGGGTCAACGGCTCGCCGTCAGCGGTCGCCGCCGCGGTTTCGGCTCCGTCGGCGGCGCGGGAGGCGTTCGATTCGCCGTCGGTTCTGGTCGAGGCGAAATAGGCGACCGCGGCCAAGCCGAGGACAACGATGCCCAGGATGCTGAGCATGAACAGCCTGTTGTTTGGTGCGCCGCTGTCGAGGGCGGCCCCACTCGGCTTGTTCGGCGATTTCGGTTTGCGGTTGGTCTGTGCCATGGCTTTCAACTCCGATGGGTTCGTGGCCTGGCGGCCATCCCTGGTTCGATCAAATCAGGCTCGGCTCCCGGTTCCAACCAGATGGCCACGAGAGCAACAACAGCGGCAAATCCGGCGGCCGCCATGGTGGGAATCGTCACGAAGCCGAAGTGTTCGACCCACCGGGAGCTGCACGGATTGTCGAGTTCGCAAAACGATCCGATGCCGCCGGCGGCCTGGTCGAAACGGTGGAAGACGGCGATCGGGAAGCCGACGGCGGCCAATGCGCCGGCGATCATGGCCGGCCACCGCAACTTCGTGACGAGCGCCGCCACCAACAGCACCGCTGCCGGATACATGAACGCCCGCTGGACCCAACACAGCCGGCACGGGACATAGCCCGCACCCTCCGAGAGGTAGAGCGAGCCGACGGTGGCGGTCACCGCCACGGCGGTGGCGAGCTCCAGTGCCACCGGCCTGAGCTGCGCCAGCAGCCCGAAGCGGTCACCGAGACCCCACGAGATGACGATCGCCACGACCAGCCCGGCAGCGAGGACGGCCAGCATGGCCAGGAACAGGGTGACCGTCTCCGGCGTCATCGCCGACCACCGCTCGCCACCCTTGGCCGATCATGCTGCACCTTCGTCTCGATCCCGTTCGTTCCATGGCGGCCGGAGCCGCCGTTGCAGGCCGAGGTCCAGCGTAGGCGGTCGCGAGCCGTGGCCGAGCGCGCCCCGCCATGTCGGCGGTCACGTCGGCGGCCGTCATGTCGGCGGCCGAGTCGAATCTCGGGGATGGCTACGATGAAGTCAACGACTCCGAATCGGCGGCTCGGCAATCGCCGGTCGGCGATTCCATTTCGTGGACCCGGGGGCAACACCGTCGGGATCTACCAGTCGACCGCTGCCTGAACCGGCAACCCTTTCGGGGCAACCCTTCGGGTTGCGCTGAAGTTCCGGGCCAAAGGCCCGGAACTCCGGCAGACAAAACTCAGTTCTGGGCCAAAGCCCGAAACTACCTCAACCGAGAATCAGCCGATCTCGTCTGGGGCGGGAACGGTTGGCAAAGGTGTCACCTCGGTGGCCTGCTCGGCACCGATCGACGCCAGCCACTTGGCCGGATCCTGCTCCTCACCTTCCGATGAGTAGAACGACAACGGCTGGTAGTCGGGGGCATAGGTTTCCAGGTCACGATGGCGCATCAGGCCGGTTCCGGCCGGGATGAGCTTGCCAATGATGATGTTCTCCTTGAGACCGATCATGCCATCGGACTTGCCTTCGATGGCGGCCTCGGTCAGCACCCGGGTGGTCTCCTGGAACGACGCCGCCGAAAGCCACGAATCGGTGGCCAACGACGCCTTGGTGATACCCATGATCTCCGGACGACCTTCGGCCGGCCGCTGACCCTCGGTCACCAGTCGTTTGTTCACATCGGCGAACTGCCACTGGTCGCAGCGCTCGCCGGGCAGGAAATCGGAATCGCCGGGCTCCTGGATGGCCACCCGTCGGGTCATCTGGCGGACGATCAGCTCGATGTGCTTGTCGTGAATCGACACACCCTGATCGCGGTACACCTTCTGGACCTCTTCCACCAGGTACTGCTGGGTCTCCCGGATTCCCCGGATCTCCAACAATTCCTTCGGATCCCGGGGACCGTCGACGATGGCGTCGCCAGCGGTGATCTCCTGGCCTTCGACCACTTCCAGTCGAGCGGCCAGTGGGATGGTGTAGTCGTCCTCGGTGCCGTCATCGGCCACCACGGTCACGACCTTGCCCTTGCCCTCGTCCTCGGCGATGCGAACAACGCCGGAGATCCGGGCCAGGGTGGCCTTGCCCTTGGGGCTGCGAGCCTCGAACAGCTCGACAACACGGGGCAGACCGCCGGCGATGTCGGCGCCACCGGCCACACCACCGGTATGGAAGGTCCGCATGGTGAGCTGGGTTCCCGGCTCACCGATGGACTGGGCGGCGATGACACCGACCGCTTCGCCGACCTCGATTTCGATCCCGGTGGCCAGCGACATGCCGTAGCTGTCGCCGGTGATACCGACCGGGGAGTCATCGGTCAGCGGAGACAGGACACGAACCCGGGTGACCTCGGGGTCATCCCGCATCGCTTCCATCTCCTCCTCACGGATCATCCTGCCCCGGGGGATCACGCTGCCGTCGGCCAGGGTGACATCGTCGGCCAGGACCCTGCTGTAGAGCCTTGTCTCCAGGTAGGTCCGGACCATGCGGGCATCGGGATCGCTGGGATCCGAGGCCTCGCCGGTGTCCTTGTTGTAGTAACCGTCGGGCTTGATGTCCTCCAGGAACAGACCACGAACCGGGCGACCCGGCTCGAACGGATCCCGATCGTTGATGATCACCTCCTGGGCAACGTCGACCAGACGCCGGGTCAGGTAGCCGGAGTCTGCGGTACGCAGCGCAGTGTCGACCAGACCCTTGCGGGCACCAGGCGTGGAGATGAAGTACTCCAACATGGTGAGGCCTTCACGGAAATTCGACTTGATCGGACGGGGAATCATGTCACCACGAGGGTTGGCAACGAGACCGCGCATACCGGCGATCTGGCGGACCTGCATCATGTTTCCACGGGCCCCGGAGCCGACCATCATGTCGATCGGGTTGAACTGCTTGGAGCGGAGATTGACCTCCATGGCCTCCCGAACTTCATCGGTGGCCGATGTCCAGATCTCCACTTCCTTCTGCCGGCGCTCGCCGTCGGTGATGATGCCCTTGCGGAACTGGCCTTCGATCTTTTCCGCCTCGATCTCGTGTGCGTCGAGGATGCCCTTCTTCTCGACCGGGGTCTGGACGTCGTCGATGGAGACGGTGAGTCCGGACTTGGCCGCGAAGTGGAAGGCGAGATCCTTGATGCGATCGAGGCTGGCACCGACCTCGGCCTTTGGATATCCGCTGGCCAGCTCGTCGACGATCTCGCCGATGTCCCGCTTCTTGATGACCCGGTTCACGTAGGGGAAACCCTCGGGCAGCGCCTCGTTGAACAGGACCCGACCGGCGGTTGTGAGCTCATACTCCGCGGCCTGGCCATTCGGCGGGGTGAGCAACAGGTCCGGGTCACGGTAGGTGATGGGCCCGTGGAGGTCGATGTGGCCGGCCTCATAGGCCCGCTCAACGTCGGCCACGTTGCGGTAGGTGCCGCCGCCTTTCTCGGTTTCGACGCCCTCGGTGAGGTAGAACACACCGATGACCATGTCCTGGGTCGGGGTGACCAGCGGGCGGCCGTGAGCCGGCGACAACACGTTGTTGGCCGACAACATCAGGACCCGGGCCTCGGCCTGAGCCTCGGCCGACAGTGGCAGGTGGACCGCCATCTGGTCGCCGTCGAAGTCGGCGTTGAAGGCGGTGCAGACCAGGGGGTGGATCTGGATCGCTTTGCCCTCCACCAGCACCGGCTCGAAGGCCTGGATGCCGAGGCGGTGCAGGGTCGGGGCACGGTTGAGCATCACCGGGTGTTCCTGGATGACGTCTTCGAGCACCTCCCACACCTGGGGCCGCCGCCGCTCGACCATACGCTTTGCCGACTTGATGTTCTGGGCCAGCTCCTGGTCGACCAGCCGCTTCATGACAAACGGCTTGAACAGCTCGAGGGCCATGATCTTTGGCAGGCCGCACTGATGGAACTTGAGGGTCGGGCCGACCACGATGACCGAACGGCCGGAGTAGTCGACCCGCTTGCCGAGCAGGTTCTGACGGAACCGGCCCTGCTTGCCCTTCAACATGTCGGACAGGGATTTGAGCGGCCGGCTGCCGGGCCCGGTGACCGGACGGCCACGTCGACCGTTGTCGAACAGGGCGTCGACCGCCTCCTGGAGCATGCGCTTTTCGTTGTTGACGATGATCTCGGGCGCACCGAGATCGAGCAGTCGCTTCAGGCGGTTGTTGCGGTTGATGACCCGGCGATAGAGGTCGTTCAGGTCGGAGGTGGCGAAACGGCCGCCGTCGAGCTGAACCATCGGCCGCAGCTCCGGTGGGATCACCGGAACGACGTCGAGGATCATGGCCCGAGGATCGTTTGAGCGGTTGCCGTTTTCGTCACGGCGGTTGAAGGCGGTGACGATCTTGAGCCGCTTGATGGCCTTCTGCTTGCGCTGGGCCGAGAGCGGCTTGACGCCTTCCTCGGGCTCGATGGCGGCCCGAAGCTTGATCTCCTCCTCGTCGAAGTCGATCCGGTCGATCAGTTGGGCGATGGCGTCGGCCCCCATGCCACCCTCGAAGTAGTCGCCGAAGCGGTCTGCCATCTCCCGCCACAACAGCTCGTCTTCCAGGATCTTGCGGGCGAACAGCTCCTTGAACTCGTCCCAGGCCCGATCCAGAACGTCGAGTTCCATCTCGTACTGCTCACGGGTCATGCCGAGCTCTTTTTCGAAAGCCCGCTGACGGGCCCGGATCTCGGTGTCCTTGGCCCCGTCGGCCTCCATCTGCTTGATCTCTTCTTCGAGCTCCTCGTGCTGCTCGGCCAGACGGAGCTCCATCTCCTTGTTGATGGTCTCCTTTTCTGCCAGCACCTCGGCTTCGAGGTTCGGCAGGTCCTGGTCCCGCTTCTCCTCGTCGACCCAGGTCACCAGGTTGGCGGCGAAGTAGATGACCTTCTCCAGCTGCTTGGCCTTGAGCTCCTCACGGGGCTCGGTGCCCATGAGCAGGTAGGCCAGCCACGACCGGGTGCCGCGCAGGTACCAGATGTGCACGCAGGGGGCGGCCAGCTCGATGTGGCCCATACGTTCCCGCCGGACCTTGGAGCGGGTCACCTCGACGCCGCAGCGCTCGCAGATGATGCCCTTGAACCGGACCCGCTTGTACTTGCCGCAGGCGCACTCCCAGTCCTTGGTCGGACCGAAGATCTTCTCGCAGAACAGGCCGTCCTTTTCCGGCTTCAGGGTTCGGTAGTTGATGGTTTCCGGCTTCTTGACCTCGCCGTTCGACCAGGTCCGGATCGAGCCGGCGGTGGCCAAGGAGATTTTCAGCTGATCGAAGTCGTTTACGTCAAGCATCTCGTCTCCTAGTTCCGCACGCCGGCAGCGCGGGCAGCATCGTCTTCATCTGATCCTCGTTCGGGGCGACTCAGGTCGATCCCCAGTTCCTCTGCGGTGCGGAACAGCTCATCGTCGAGCTCCCGCATCTCGATTTCATTTCCGTCCTCTGCCAACACCTCGACGTTGAGGCACAGGGCCTGCATCTCCTTGATGAGCACCTTGAAGCTCTCCGGGATGCCGGGTTCCGGGATGTTCTCCCCCTTGACGATGGCCTCGTAGACCTTGACCCGGCCGAGCACATCGTCGGACTTGATGGTCAGCAGCTCCTGCAGGCAGTAGGCCGCGCCGTAGGCCTCGAGGGCCCACACTTCCATCTCGCCGAATCGCTGGCCACCGAACTGGGCCTTACCACCGAGCGGCTGCTGGGTGATCATGGAGTACGGGCCGGTGGAGCGGGCGTGGATCTTGTCGTCGACAAGGTGCGACAATTTCAGGATGTACATGATCCCGACCATGATCGGGTTGTCGAACGCCTGACCGGTGCGCCCGTCGTACAGGGTGGCCTTGCCGTCGGTGCCGATCAGGCGGTCACCGTCGGCCGTTTCCGGGTTCAGGTTCTCGAAGATCGACTGGATGGTCGGCTTGTCGCCGGCCAGCTCGGTTTCGTCCCACTTGGCACCGTCGAACACCGGCGTCGCCACAAGGGTGGACGGGGTGGTGAAGGGGCGGGTCTTGGTCTCGGTGCCCCGTATCGGCGCCTCGCCGACCGTCTCACCGTCGATGCTCCAGCCCCAGCGGGCGGCGTAGCCGAGATGCGACTCCAGCACCTGACCCACGTTCATACGGGACGGGACGCCGAGCGGATTCAAGATGATGTCGACCGGGGTGCCGTCGGCCATGTATGGCATGTCCTCCACCGGCATGATCCGGGAGATGACACCCTTGTTACCATGGCGGCCCGCCAGCTTGTCACCGACCGAGATCTTGCGCTTCTGGGCCACGTAGACCCGAACCAGCTGGTTCACGCCGGGGGGCAGCTCGTGGCTGTCGTCCCGGTTGAAGACCTTGACCTCGATGACCTTGCCGGTCTCGCCGTGGGGCACCTTGAGCGAGGTGTCCCTGACTTCCCGGGCCTTCTCACCGAAGATGGCCCGAAGCAGGCGCTCCTCGGGGGTCAGCTCGGTTTCACCCTTGGGGGTGACCTTGCCGACCAGGACATCGCCGGGACCAACATCGGCCCCGACCCGGACGATGCCGCGCTCGTCGAGGTCGGCCAGGATGTCCTCGCTCAGGTTGGGGATGTCCCGGGTGATCTCCTCCGGGCCCAGCTTGGTGTCGCGGGCATCGATCTCGTGTTCCTTGATGTGAATCGAGGTGAGCACGTCGTCCTTGGCCAGGCGGTCCGAGAGGATGATTGCGTCCTCGAAGTTGTACCCCTCCCATGGCATGAAGGCCACGACCAGGTTCTTGCCCAGTGCCAGCTCGCCGTTGTCGGTCGAGGGGCCGTCCGCCAGGAGGTCACCCGTCTTGACACTGTCGCCGACCCTGACCCGGGGCTTCTGGTTGATGCAGGTGTCCTGGTTGGATCGGTCGAACTTGAGCAGACGGTGGATCTTCTTGCCCGACTTGTACTCGACGGTGATCTGACGGCCGTCGGCCTCGGTGACCAGACCGTCGTCGTCGGCGATCAGGGTGTCGGCGGCGTCGGAGGCTGCCCGGCGCTCGATGCCGGTGCCGATATAAGGTGATTCGGCGGTGAGCAGGGGCACGGCCTGGCGCTGCATGTTGGCCCCCATGAGGGCCCGGTTGGCGTCGTCGTGCTCCAGGAACGGGATCAGCCCCGTGCCGATGGAGACGATCTGCTTCGGCGACACGTCCATCATCTGGACCTCGTCGGCCGGGACCTGCGAGATCTCGGTGGTGGCACCGAAGAACACGTCCCGTTCCAGCTGGAGCTTGAGATCGCGAAGCGATGCAGCCTGTGGGGAACGACGGGCCAGGACCCGATCGTCGCGGAAGCTCCCGTCCGGGTTCAGCTTGGCGTTGGCCTGGGCGACGACGTACTCCTCTTCCTCATCGGCGGTGAGGAAGACGACGTCGTCGGTGACCCGGCCGTCGATGACCTTGCGGTACGGGGTTTCCAGGAAGCCGAAGTCGTTGACCCTGGCGTAGCTTGAGAGGTAGCCGATGAGCCCGATGTTGGGACCTTCCGGCGTCTCGATGGGGCACATCCGGCCGTAGTGGCTGAAGTGCACGTCTCGGACTTCGAAGCCGGCCCGCTCACGGGACAGTCCTCCCGGGCCGAGGGCCGAGAGCCGTCGGCGGTGGGTCAACCCGGACAGCGGGTTGACCTGGTCCATGAACTGGGAGAGCTGGGAGGTGCCGAAGAACTCCTTGATCGCCGCCACCACGGGCCTGATGTTGATCAGGGTCTGGGGGGTGATGGCCTCGACATCCTGGGTGGTCATCCGCTCCCGGACGACACGCTCCATGCGGGACAGACCGATGCGGACCTGGTTCTGGATCAGCTCACCGACCGAGCGGACCCGGCGGTTGGCGAAGTGGTCCTGGTCGTCGAGGCGGTACCCCGGCTCGGCGATCATGAGGTGCAACAGATAGGTGGCCGAGGCCAGCACCTCACAGCGCGACAGCACCGGTTGGTCGATCTCGGGCTTGTCGAGATCGAGCATCGGGAACAGCTTTTCCAGCTTCTCGATCTCGGGGCCGAGCTTGCGATTGAGCTTGTAGCGGCCGACCCGGCTGAGGTCGTAGCGGCGACTCTCGAAGAAGGCGTTGCGGAGGTAGGTCCGCGCTGCTTCGAGGGTCGGCGGTTCGCCGGGCCGGGCCCGCTTGTAGATCTCGATCAGCGCTTCGTCCTGGGTGGGCGAGATCTCACGATCCTTCTCCCACTGACCTTCCAGGAATTCGAAATGGCGGACGAAGGCCTCGAGGAAGCCGGGGGCGTTCTCCTCGTCGTAGCCGAGAGCCCGCAGCATGGTGAACAGCGACAGGCGACGTTTGCGGGCGACGCGGACGCCGGCGGTCGGGTCCTTGCCCGGCTTCTGCTCGACGTCGAACTCGATCCACTCACCGCGGTAGGGGTGGATGGTGCCGGTGACCATCTGGTGCTTTGCCAGGTTCCGCAGCCGGAACCGCTCACCGGGCTGGAAGATGACGCCGGGCGAGCGAACCAACTGGGACACCACGACACGCTCGGTGCCGTTGATCACGAAGGTCCCGTTGTCGGTCATCATGGGGAAGTCGCCCATGAAGACGGTCTGTTCCTTGATCTCGCCGGTCGAGGCGTTGATGAATCGGGCCCGAACGAAGATCGGGGCCGAGTAGGTCATGTCTTTCTCTTTGCACTCCTCGACGGAGAACTTGGGGTACGGCTTCAGATCCTCGTCGTGAGGATCGAACTCCAACTCCAGTTGCAAAGTCTCTGTGAAGTCCTTGATCGGACTTATGTCTTGGAATGCGTCTGCGAGGCCATTCTCCAGGAACCAGCGGAACGAGTCCCGCTGGACGGCAATCAGATCCGGAAGCGCAAGGGCTTCGTCGAGATTGCCGAAGGAGTAGCGATCGCGGGCAACAGTACGTGCAGGCAAGGGGCACCACCAACAGATTGAGCACGAGCAGGGCTACAAGTAGCAAAAAACCGTGCGGGAACGCGTTGGACTGAAGACCGAAATTTCTCGGTGGTATGGAACAAGCGAGCAGGCACGGCCTCACTAGGATAGCCGTGGTGGAGCCGTCGCCAACCGATTCGGCGCGGAATGCTAGAAGTTTTCTCCTCGAAGGTCAAGGTTCTTGTTGGATCGACCGTCGATTTCGCAGGGATACTAGCGAAGTTCTACCGGTGCCGCTGGTCACACTCGCCGTGTCGTACCCGAACCGGCGGTAACCATAGTGGATGCCGCCGCCGGTTTGGTGCCTTTCGTCGACCGAACGCCGGTTTGGCCGTCAGCTGCCGCATGCCCGGCCGACGGCGGGATCAAGCCGGGCCCCGTGGCTGCCGATAATCGGTCTGAACCATTCCTCGACGGGGGCACGACGTGGGGCCGGAACCAGATCTCTTGGAACTGCTGAACAGGCCGGGTGCCAGGGCCATCGCTTTCGATCCGCTCGGCGGGTCCTCGGTCCCACTGCCCCCGACGTTTCGGCCGTGCGAGGCCGGCATCCTCGAAGGGGGCTCACCGCTCGACCACATTGCGACCGAGAGCCAGGGCCGGGCGGTGGTGGCGTTCGAGCACGCCCGGCGGCACGGCCGAGCGGGGGCGCCGGTCACGCTGGTCGGCGAGGAGGACGAGACCTGGCTGGACATCTTCGACCTGCAACGGAGCCACGACTGTTTCCTTGCGGTGATCACGGTCGGCCGGTCGACAGCTCGACAGCCCCCGGTGGCGAC
The DNA here is from genome assembly GCA_947259095.1 of uncultured Acidimicrobiaceae bacterium. Classification (GTDB taxonomy): domain Bacteria; phylum Actinomycetota; class Acidimicrobiia; order Acidimicrobiales; family SZUA-35; genus JAHELU01. The sequence continues at coordinate 22,851 of CAMYLA010000078.1, forward strand.
CGACCCGGCCCCCCTCCAATCCCTGTACAGCCTCAACGTCAGCGGCGTGATCCTGGCCATCGGTCCCGATTTCACCCGGATGTTCGGTTGGACCGAGGACGAGGTCGTCGGCCGGTCGTCGCTCGACTTCATCCACCCCGATGACCACGAGTACGGCATCGTCGGCTGGGTCGAGCTGCTGGAGCGACCCGGAGGGCAGGTTCGGCTCCGGCAACGGCTCCGAACCACCGCTGGCGACTGGCGCTGGTGCGAACTGACCGACACCAACCTGCTCGACGACCCCGCACACCGCTGCGTCCGCAGTGAGATCCTCGACGTGTCCCGGGAAATGGCGGCCCAGGCCGCACTCCAGCACCGGGAGACCCTGCTCGATCGGTTGAGTCAGGCCCTCCCGACCGGGGTGCTGCAGCTCGACGCCGACGGTCTGGTTGCGGTCCGCAACGAGGCATGGACCGAGCTGACCGGCGGAACCGAGCGCGACGGCCTCGACGCCTTCCTGGACTGCCTCGCCGATCGGGAGACGGTGGAGGCTCTCGTGGACCGGGCGCTTCGCGACGGCGAGGACGCCGATGTCTCGGTGATCCTGGATGGGCGGGGAACCTGTCGCTACGGGGAGCTCCATCTCCGACCCCTCGACAACGACGGTGCCTCGGTCGGGCTGCTGATCACCCTCGACGACGTGACCCGGTTGCGGCGCTACCAGATGGAGTTGTCAGAACAGGCAAGGCGCGACGCCCTCACCGGCGTCCGCAACCGGCGTGGCATCGACGAGATCCTCCACTCCCGGCTGGCGGCCAGTCGGGCCGGTGACGGTGCGGTCACCATCTTGTTCCTCGACCTCGAGCGGTTCAAGGCGATCAACGACGCCCACGGCCACCTCACCGGCGACGAGGTGCTCCGCAACGTCGCCGACTGCGTTGCCGGACTGCTTCGGCCAGGCGACCACATCGGCCGACTCGGCGGCGATGAGTTCCTGGTGGTGCTCGGGCTCGGCACCGAACGCCACGACGCCGAGGCCATCGCCGATCGGATCTCGGCCGCGGTCCCCGGGGTTGCGGATCGCTTCGATCAGGAGCTGGTGATCGGGGTCAGCATCGGCCGGGCCGAGAGCAGGGCCGACGACGGTTTCGACTCGCTGATCAAACGGGCGGACGTTGCCATGTACCGGGCCAAGAGCGGTCAGCCGACCGAGGGTGCCTCCGGGTCACAACCGAGCTGAGCCGGCCCGGACGCGACGACTCCCGCCGGTCGAAGACCGACGGGAGTCGATGGTTCGTCGAGTTGCGATCAGCCGTTCCGGCTGCGAGCCGAGACCGCCGACGGCACCTCGCTGCTACTTGAGTTCGGCGGTACCGCCGGCCTCTTCAATCCTGGTCTTGGCCGCTTCGGCGTCGTCCTTGCTGGCGCCTTCGACCACTGCCGCCGGAGCCGACTCGACCATTTCCTTGGCCTCCTTGAGACCGAGGCTGGTGAGCTCGCGCACCGCCTTGATCACCTGGATCTTCTTGTCGCCGGCGCCGGTGAGCATGACGTCGAATTCGGTCTGCTCCTCGGCCTCTTCGGCTGGGGCACCGCCGCCACCGGCGGCTGCGACGGCAACCGGGGCTGCCGCGGTGACACCGAACTTCTCCTCGAACTCGGTGAGGAGTTCGGACAGTTCCAGCACGCTCATGCTGGCGATTGCATCAAGGATTTCTTCTTTTGACATGATCAGGATTCCTTATCCTCTGCTGCGGCAGTGGTGCCGTCGTTCTCTTCTGTTTGGTCAGTTTCGTTTGCAGGTGCGGCGCTGTCGGCGCCGGCCTCAGGGTTGGCGGGAGCCGGTGCTTCGTCGGCGCCCCCCTTGTCGATGAGTGCCTGGAGCCCATAGGCAAAGTCGCGTGGCAGTGCCTGGAGCAGGCCGGCCATCTGCTGCATCGGTGCAGCCAGCAGTCCGGCCAGCTTGGCCAGCAGAACCTCGCGTGGCTCGACCTCGGCCAGCGCATTGATGCCATCGACATCGATCGGCTCGCCTTCGAACAGCCCACCTTTGATCACCAGGTCCGGATTGGCCTTGGCGAAGTCCTTGAGGACCTTGGCCACGGTCACGACATCGCCGGGCTCCCCTTCCGGGGTCTGCTCGGTGAACGCCAATGCGGTCGGGCCCACCAGGTGAGCGTCGATGTCGACGCCGGCATCATTGGCGGCCCGGCGGACCAGGGTGTTCTTGTACACCTTGTACGCACCGCCGGCCGGACGAAGTGCCGTCCGGAGATCGGCCAGCGCCTTCACCGTCAAACCGCGATACTCGGTGACCACCACGGCCGACGACTGTTCCAGTCGATCCTTGACCTCGGTGACGATCGCCACCTTGTCTTCTCTCGGGTTGTCCATTACACCTCCTTCACTTCATTGGGTGCCGGCGTGGATACGTTTCGAGCGCATCACCGGCCCGGCACGGTTGGATTCTGGTTGCTTGCAATCGACGTCCGTTTCGCCGATCTACCGCAACCAAACATCGCACCGGAAGCAACCGGCAATCCCGAGGATCGCCTGGGTTGTGGAGGAGGTTCAGAAGATGAGGATCGCCTATTTCAGGATTTCCGGGCCGCCCGAGCGTTCGGGCCACCCCACCTGAGGTCTCTGGCGAGAGGGATTTCGATTCTTGTTTCGGGCTGGCGCCTCGTTCCCCGGGCCCACCGGAGCGGACCCGCAGATCGTGGCGTTCACCCTGCTCGTCCGGCGAACACCTCTCGGTGGACCACGGACCAGATCATGCTAACGGGCGACACGCAGGCCGCCACCTTCCCCGACTGCAGTCGCCGACGGTGGGTGCAGCGGTTGAACGGCCCGAACTCAGATCTCGATCTCGTCGAGACGGGTGGGGTCGATCTTCACGCCGGGGCCCATCGTGGAGGAAATGGTCAACTTCTTGACGTACCGGCCCTTGGCCGAGGCCGGCTTGACCCGGTTGATCTCCTCCATCAAGGTGGCGAAGTTCTGCTTGAGCCCCTCGGGCTCGAAGCTGGCCTTGCCGACCGAGACGTGCACGTTGCCGTAGCGGTCGGTCCGGTACTCGACCGTGCCGCCCTTGAACTCGGCCACGGCCTTTGCCGGATCGGGGGTCACGGTGCCGGTCTTGGGGTTCGGCATCAGGCCACGGGGCCCGAGGACCCGACCGAGCTTGCCGACCTGCGGCATCAACTCCGGGGTGGAGATCGTGAGGTCGAAGTCGAGCATGCCGCCTTCCACCTCGGCCACCAGTTCCTCGCCGCCGACGAAGTCGGCTCCGGCTTCCTCGGCCGCGGTCGCAGCCTCGCCGGTGGCGAACACCGCAATCCGAACCGTTTTGCCGGTGCCGGCCGGCAGGGCGACCGTGCCGCGAACGATCTGGTCGGCCTTGCGGGGGTCGACCCCGAGCACCATCGAGACGTCGACCGACTCGTCGAACTTTGCACTGGCCAGTCGTTTCACCAGGTCGATGGCTTCGGTCGGGCTGTGGAGATGCTCCCGGTCGTAGCGATTGGTTGCGTCCTTGTACTTTTTTCCTTGCGCCATGTTCGGCTCCCGTTGTCAGGCGACCGGATCCCGGCCGCTTCGTGCCGACACCGACGGCTGTCGATGGTCGGGCCGCCGGGCTCGGTCTTCGGTGTTCGACCCGGGGGCCTCCCACCCGGATCGGCATCGCTGCCGACCCACCGACGGGCTTGTTCATCTATCGGCTTCGACCGTAGGCCCGAAGCCGCCACCCGAGTTCGCCGACGGCGAACTCGTGCTAGCCGAAGGCTAGCCCCTGACAGAAACCCCCATCTGGCGGGCGGTGCCGACAACCTGCTTCTTGGCTGCGGCCAGATCGTAGGCGTTCAGGTCTGGCATTTTGATCTCGGCGATCTCGGCCACCTGGGCATCGGTGATGGTGCCGACCGGTTCCCGCAGCGGGTCGCTCGCACCCTTGGAGAGCTTGGCCGCCTTCTTGATCAGCTCCGAGGTTGGCGGTGTCTTGAGGACGAAGCTGAAGGTGCGATCCTCGAAGATGGTGATCTCCACCGGAACGACCTGGCCTCGTTGCGACTCGGTTCGGGCGTTGTACTCCTTGCAGAAATCCATGATCTGCAGACCGTACGGACCGAGGGCGGTGCCGACTGGCGGGGCAGGCGATGCCTGACCGGCGGGGATCTGGATCTTCACGACCGCTAGTACTTGCTTCTTGGCCATCGACTTCTCTCAGCGATTGGTGTGTTGACGTTGAACGCTCTACTGCCCGGCCCGGCGCCACTACAGCCCAAAACCAGCGATCCGCTAGTGTATCGGGCCAGTTCGGCAACGGTCGGCCCACCTCGGGGCAACCGTTTCTGTGAGATCGGGCCGGGGACCGCCAGTGTGGCTAGATCTTGCCGACCTCGGCGAACTGCAGCTCGACCGGGGTCTCCCGGCCGAAGATGTTGACCAGGACCTTGAGCTTGAGCTGGTCCTCGTTGATCTCCACGATCTCGCCCTGGAAGTCGGCGAACGGGCCTTCCTTGACCCTGACCGTTTCGCCCATGCCGTATTCCAGGCGGGGACGACCCTTGCGGGCCGGCTCGTCGCCATCCTCCTTGACCGACAGGAACGACTCGACGTCCTTGCGGGGCAACGGTGACGGCTTGTTGCCCGCCCCGATGAACCCGGTGACGCCCGGCGTGTTGCGAACGACGAACCAGGAGTCGTCGTCGAGGTGCATACGGGTCAGCAGGTAGCCGGGGAACACCTTCTTCTGGACGACGACCTTCTTGCCGTTCTTGAACTCGACCACGTCCTCCATCGGGATCACAACTTCCCAGATGCGGTCTTCCATGTTCATGGACTGGGTCCGGGCCATCAGGTTGTTGCGGACCTTGTTCTCGTACCCCGACTGGGTATGGATCACATACCAGCGACCGGGCCGATCGTATGGCGACTTCCGGCGGGGTGCCGGCTGCTCCTCGACCTCCTCGACGTCGCCATCCTCGTCGGCCGCCGGGGCCACCTCTTCGGTGGCATCGGCAGTGGCCACTTCGGCGGCAGCTGCGCTGTCATCAGCGGTGACATCTTCGGCGGCAGCTTCGACCGCCGGTGGGGCCGCCGGCTCGGCAGGCGCTTCGCCAGCCGCCGGCTCGTCGGCCGTGTCGGCGGGGGTGTCGGTGTCGGGATCGGTGTCGGTGTCGGTGGCCTCGGGATCGCTGCTTTCGGCGGCCTCGGTGCCTTCGACCACCACCGTCTCTTCGTCCACGACCGCTTGGTCGTCGGACAGCGAGTCGGCGGCGACCGAGTCTTCGGTGATATCGCTCATCAGTTGGAACCTGCTTCCGTACCACTGCTGGTACCGGCATCGAGCAGGGCGATCAAGCCCTCGGCGAACAGATAGTCGAGTAGTGCGACCAGGCCGGTGACGACGGCCAGCGTGATCAGCACGACGATGGTGTAGTTGATCACTTCGCGCCGGGTCGGCCACATGACCCGACCGAGCTCGGAACGAACCTCCGAGAAGTACTCGAGCGGTGTGACCCGCTCGGCCTTGACCGGCCGGCTGTCCCGCTTGGTGGCGATGGGGTTGCCCTCACCATCCATCTGGCCTTGTCGTTGGAGGTAGCGGCGCTGTTCCCGATTCATCGCCATGTGAGTGATCCTTTTCGTGACCGCCGCCGCACCAGGGCGGCCGTCACCTTCATTTGAGATGCGAGCATTTCGTAACCACGTGAAGCAGAACGAGCAGGGCAGGAGGGACTTGAACCCCCAACCGTCGGTTTTGGAGACCGGTGCTCTGCCAATTGAGCTACTGCCCTTGGGGACATACTGAGGCTAGCAGGCCAACGGCCGGGAACCGCTTCGGTGGGTGGCCGTTGTGACCCGATGTTCACCCCCGAGCCGGCGGCTCTGCTGCCTCGGGAGCCGGGAGTTTCAGCTGGCAAGGCGTTGTTTGCCCGCCAGCCGGGAGGCGATCACGATGGCGCCGGCCGCGGCACCGGCGGTGGCCGCGGCGGCGAAGCCGCCGATGTACGCCACCTTCTTGCTCCGGTAGTTCAAGCGGTGGAGCCGGTGGACCGGGGCCGGGGGGCGGATCACTTCCAGTATCTCGTCGAGCAGGGTGTCATCGACGAACAGGTGATGATCCCGGAGCGAGGTGAGGGCCCGGAGCAACCTGCGGTATTGCGCCAGCTCGGCCTGGCAACGGAGACATCCCTCGACGTGGCGGCCGGTCTCTCCGGCCAGCGACGCATCGCCGTCGACCACCTCGGCCAACTGGATGCTGACGGTTTCACACAGCATGGGCTTCCTCTTCACCTAGTGGGTAAAGGCGCTCCCGCAACCGCTTCCGGGCCCGGTGCAGCCTGACTTTGGCCGCCGATTCGCTGATGTCGAGCTGTTCGGCGATCAACTCGTGAGGTAGATCGTAGATGTCGCGAAGGACCACGACAGCGCGGAGCTTGGGGGGAAGCTGCATCAGGGCCTCGGTGAGCTGCGACCGCAGCACGTTGAGGTCGGCCCGGAAGACCGGGTCCCGCTGGGGATGTTCGTCCGCGATGTCGGTTTCATCGGGAAGTGGTTCGTGACGATGGCGGACCTTCCTGCCGAGGTAGGTGCTGGCGCAGTTGGCGGTGATGCGATGGAGCCACGTTGTGATCTGGGCATCGCCCCGGAACTTCTTGATGCCCTTGTGAGCCCGGAGGTACGTTTCCTGTACCACGTCCCGAGCGTCCTCCTCGTTCCCGACCAGCCGATAGGCCAGCGTGTAGGTGTCTGCGTAGGTTTGACGTACAAGTGATTCGAACGCGCGGTGGTCGCCTTCCTTGGCTTCTTCGACAAGTTGTTCAACTTGTTTTGACTCCACCGGTTCGACCTCGTTCCGACCGTTCGGGTTACCTCCATCGTAGTTCGGCTCGACACGAATCCGTAATGCAGATCCACCCCGGGCCGCCGCCGGCTGTTCGTCGACCGTCGCCGCAGGGCCGCGAGGGAGACGCACCCCGAAAACGGCACGGGCCCCGGCCGGCGGTCGAGCGGATCGACCGGCCCCGGGGCCCCTGCGCAGATCGCCGACGTACCTCTCGAGGAGGCCGTCGATCTCGGTTTGGGGTTACTTGATGATTTTGGTGGATCCGGGGGACGAGAGCCTCATCACTTGATGATCTTCGTCACTCGTCCGGCGCCAACCGTCCGACCACCCTCACGAATAGCGAACCGCAAACCCTCATCCATCGCAATCGGATTGATCA
>CAMYLA010000079.1 GCA_947259095.1 uncultured Acidimicrobiaceae bacterium
GGTCAATGGGAGGTCATCGCCTCGGCTGGCGGCACGGAGATCGGCCGGACCAGCCTCACCGTGACCGACGAGTCGCCGGTCCCGAGGATCGGTGACCAAGTCCCACCGACCGACAGCCCCATCGGCACCGAACCCGACGAGATCGCGGCCATCAGTACCGACCCTGACCCCGATCCCGCTCTCTACGAGCTCTCGATTGCCGACGCCATCAGCAATGGTCGGCCGACGTTGGTCGCGTTCGTCACCCCGGCTTTCTGCCAGACCGCCCTGTGTGGCCCCACCCTGGAAGCGGTCAAGGGCGCAACGACCGGTCAAACCGGCCTCGACGTCGTCCACGTCGAGCCTTTCGATCTCGACCTGGCCCGAGCTGGCCAGTTTCGTCCCGTTGCGACCATGGTCGAATGGGGCCTGCAGACCGAGCCGTGGGTGTTCGTCATCGGCCGCGATGGGGCGGTGCAATCCAGCTTCGAGGGCATCGTCGGTCAGGACGAGCTCGAGGCCGCAGTCGAACAGCTACGCGACTCAGGAGAGTTGACGGGCTGATCCGGAGCGGAGCGCAGCGACCTCTTAGGGTTCTTTGCCTCCCCCTACCGTTCTCGAACGGTCTTGCGGCGAAGATGGCAACGTCAACCGGACCGAGCGGGCCCGCATCTTCCGGGCACGCCCCTGCACCCTCGTTCACGCTGGCTGGCTTGCTCGGCACATTGGCTATCGCCGGCGGAAACTTGTGGGCCTCCCAGCGGGCGGGCGAAGCAGGGGCCATCGCCGAGGTCCGGGCCTTGACCGAACTGGTGGCCAAGACCGCGGTCGACCCCAACCTCTCGGTTGAGCTGTTGAGCGGTGCCGTCGAGGCCCTGGCCCGACTCGACGCCACCATCGAGCAGCGAGTCCTCGACGACATGACGTTGCGAGTCAAGCTCTGGACTGGAGCACCTGATTCGTTGCTCGCGACGAGGCATCGAGTGTCTCGTTGTGGTGCCGTTGGCCGAAGTCGTTGGCAGCGGCTTGTGTCACCTACGTTGGCTGCATGGCACCTTCAGCAGCCCGAGCCATTGGACAGGCCGCCGAGGCGGCGACCTCGATCTCCGAGGTGCTGCGAGCCAGCGCTGCGGAGTCCGAGCACCTGCGTCGGTGGCACCTGAGTCCGTTCGAGGCATGGAGCAAGCTGGGTTGTGGCGGCTCCTGGCCCCGGCGTCGGTCGGCGGCGCCGGGGTCAGCTTGGGAAGAATTCGATGTCTGATCTCCGGGGTGACTAGTTCCGCTGAATGGGGAGCTCCGCTACCGGGCCCGGCGGCTGTCGCCTCGACGAACAGGCGATGTCCGGTAATACTTCGAGGGATCACCCGATCGGCGGCGGATAGCCTGAAGGCGATGCGAGACGTGTTTGGGCAGTGGTCGGCGCCCCATTCGAACCGGTCCCTGTGGGACTACGTGCTCTTGGACTGTTCGACCTCACAGGGTGCCATAGCGCTCAGAAGGCGACGAGGGCGCCGTATATGGAACTGACCGAGCACATGGACCCCTTCGAGGCGGTCAACCACTACTTCACGCGAGCGGCTCGCATCGCCGATGTGTCAGCCTCGACCGAGGCTGTGCTCAAGACACCGTACCGCGAACTACGCGTCGAGGTCCCGATCCGACGCGACAACGGCCAACTCGAGGTCTACCTCGGTTATCGAGTGCAACACGACAACTCGCGAGGACCGTTCAAGGGTGGTATCCGGTTCCACAAGTCTGCGGCGATCGAGGAGATCCGGGCGTTGGCCTCACTCATGACTTGGAAGACCGCACTGGTCGATCTCCCATTCGGAGGGGCCAAGGGAGGAATCGCGGTCGACACTCGACCCTTCAGCGCCAACGAACTCGAGCACCTCACACGCACCTACGTTCGCCAGATCTCCAGGATGATCGGCCCGACGACGGACATCCCGGCCCCGGACATGTACACGAATGCGCAGGTCATGGCCTGGTTCCTTGATGAGTACGAGCAGCTGAATGGCCGTGCGCCAGCGGTTGTGACCGGCAAGCCACTGGCACTCGGGGGTTCGCCTGGCCGCATCGAGGCCACCGGACGCGGTGTGATCATCGCGCTCGGCGAAACGATCCGAGGACTGGGCTGGAGCCCGGACGGGACCACGATCGCGATCCAGGGGTTCGGCAACGTAGGGTCATGGGCCGCTCAACTTGCTCACCGTGCCGGGTACAAGGTAGTCGCAGTGTCAGATAGCGAAGTGTGCGTGTACTGCGGCGGCGGCATCGACATCGACTCCCTAGCGGAGCATCGGGCAGCCAACGGTTCGTTGAAGGGTTTCTCTGGAACAGAGTTGTTGGAGCCCGACGACGTACTGATGCTGCCGGTTGACGTCTTGATCCCTGCGGCCCTCGGCGAAGTGATTCACGCCGAGAACGAGGGCGAAGTGCTTGCAGAGGTCATCGTCGAAGGGGCGAATCATCCCGTGACCCCGTGGGCGGACGCCGCCCTCGCCGACAGGGGAGTCACGGTCGTACCAGACATTCTCGCCAACGCTGGTGGGGTGACCGTCAGCTACTTCGAGTGGGTGCAGAACATGCAACACTTCCGCTGGACTGAGGCGCAGGTCAACGACCGACTGACCCAACGACTGGTCGACGCCCACCAGCACGTAATGAAGGTTGTCGAAGACCGGGGGTGCACGCTACGAGAGGCAGCCTTCGTCATCGCAGTCGAACGCGTCGCCGAGGCCTCAGCGTTGCGCGGCATGCTCTAACCGTCGCAGTCGCTCAATGAAAACCCAGCGCAGCCCGGCGGTTGCGGCCGGTGACCTGCCAGCCGACCTTGATGAGAACATGCGACTCCACGCCCACGTCGAGGACTCCATCGCGAGGTTGAAGAACATCAACTGACACCAGCGAATCGTTCACGTGAATCGGGCCCGCCAGCTTCGACGACCCCCGGAACCAACAAAGACCCGGCCTTAGCCCGAAAGCGGCCCCACCAAGATCGAACAGCGCTCAAATCAGCAACAACGGACCACGCCGTCAGCCCAGAAACCGGACCAGCCCCGCCAACAAGTACTCATGAACGATCAGGGCTGGCTGAGCTCAATCTGTTCGCAGCAGGGGACTCCCAGCCGTCCGACATCCCGTGAGCCATTGGGAGCGCGATGAACGTCAAACCGCCGCCGGCGGCCTGGTGAGCATTGGCGAGCTGATCGATCTGCAAGCCGAGCCGGGAGAGAGCAGACCTTGGGCCCTGGCCCCGGTCCATCGTTCTCTGTCATCGTCGGAGTGTGCCCACGATCTCGAACCCGACCCTGACCGTCCAGGCCGTTGTCAGTCATCCTGGTCAGCGTCGCGTGTGCGTGGCCTACGACATCGTCTGCGACCCGAACGATCCCGCGGTGGGCAGCACCATGGTGGAGCACGTCGTCATCCATGCGGTTGGTGAGCACCCCACGGAAGCCCAACCGCGGCGAACGCCGATCCTCGACTCCGAGGAGACCTTGATCGCAACAGCCGGTACCAACCGCCGCACGCTCGAACACATCGTCAACCGTGTCGCCCTCGACGTCCAACAGGACTTGTGGTCGTCGGACCATGGTGGCGGGATCGTCCCAATGGCCGAGTGGCTCGACCACATCGAAGCCGACATCCGACTCGATGTGGCTGGCGACGTGGCCGTAGAGACGACGACGCCCACCGTCACGGGCTCCTGGGGTGCGCTGGGCCACGACTGACCTCGCGGCCGTGGTCGCCGACGTGATCAGCCACCCGGCAAAGGCGCAGCTCAGGCGGCCGGCAGGGTGGCTTTGACGAGGGTGTCGAGCGCCGTCTGCTCGCCCGATTCGGTAGTGACCGTGCGTCCGACCACCTCGGCGATCTCGATCTCGAGGCCGTCGAGGGCGGCGACGGTCTCGTCGACGGAGTAGCAGACCTCAGGTGAAGACGGTCCGCCGTAGCCGTCGGAGATGTTGCGTCGATCGTGGGCAATGACGAAGACCGTTCCGCCCGGTCGCAGCCAGGTCTTGGCGTGCTCGAGGACGGCTCGGCGGCCATCGGGCGGCAGTTGGAGGTACGACACGGCCACCAGGTCGACGAGTCCTTGGGGTCGATAGGTGGTGGCGTCGGCCTCGACGATCTCGATGGATACGTCGTTGTCGGCAGCCAAGCGGGCGGCCTTCTCCAGGCCGACAGGGGAGAAGTCGACGGCTGTGACCTTCCAGCCGCGCAAGGCAAGCCAGACTGCGTTGCGGCCTTCGCCCGCTCCGAGATCGATGGCCTCGCCCGGCGCCAGGTCCGAGAGCTCGGCCTCGACGAACTGGTTCGCCTCGACGGTCCAGACGTAGTCACGCGCCGAATAGCGCTCGTCCCAGGCCTGTCGAGCCGTGTCACGCCCCATTGTCGTCTCCTCCCTCGCACTGCTGCGAGCCGATGCTTGCTGGCTGCGCTGGGCGCCCAGCCCATCGTGTTCGTGGCACCGCTGTGTTGAGCTGTCGAGCGTAGTCGACTTCATTCGTCGGCCTCTCGGTGGGCGGCGGAGACTTCGCACTGGACGTTCCAGTAGGCCGATCGGGTCGGGAGGCGGACCGTACCGACGCCGGTGGCCGAGAGGTCACCATGCTGGTAGAGGCCTCCTGTGTGATCTCGACCGTCGGGTGACCGTCGCCGTCGGAGCCCACGCCCATGACTCGTCCGTGGGTGGTGGGTGAGCCAGGAGCACCGCTCCGGCCCGTAGTCGTAGGCTGCTGGTGTGCCGATCGACGTCACCTGGGGCTCCACAGCGGGATGATCGGCGATCCGTGCATCGACCTGGTCGAGGCGGGCGCGCTCACCGGGTCGCGCAAAGTCTTCGATCGTGATCTCCACGTCGGCGGTGACGTGCTCGGCAGCCGCCACCTGCTGGACTGGATTGACCGCAACGAGCGGGTGGTCGTCGTTCCGGCCCGCTACTCGCATGGACCGTCGGTCATCGGCCGCATCCCTGATTTCGTCGCCATCAACTCGGCGATCGAGGTCGCGCTCGACGGCTCCGTCCGTGCGGAGGTGGCCGGCGGCCGGGTGATCTCGGGGCCCGGAGGGCAGCCCGACTTCGCCGTCGGGGCATCGCTGAGCCACGGTGGGGTTTCGATCCTCGCCTTCCCGACCACGGCGGCCCGGGGCCGCCAGTGTCGGATTGTCCGCTCGATCGACCCGTCGGCTCCGGTCACCGTGCCCCGCCATCTGGCCGACCGGGTCGTCACCGAGCTCGGCATCGCCCGGCTCACAGGCCTCTCGATCGAAGAGCGGGCGGAGGCGCTGCGGGCGATCGCCCATCCCGACTTCCGGGACCAGCTCGGTTAGCCGCCGCGACCGGCTTCTCTCCGCTTCTACTCGTAGTGGGGCTGGCGGCGCTGGCGGAAGGCGGTCACGCCCTCCGAGAAATCGGCGCTGGCCCGCACCGCGTCGCCCAGGGCCTGTTCGAAGGGCTCCCGCTGTTGTGACTGCTCGGCGAATCCGGTCGAGACGAACTGCTTCACCGCCTGCACTGCCTTCGGGCTGTTGGCCGCGATCACCTCGGCGGTGGTCATCGCCCGGGCCATGACCTCGTCGGCCGGCACCACCTCGTTGACGAGCCCGATGCGGGCCGCCTCGTCGGCGTCGATGTTCTCGGCGGTCAATAGGAGCTTCATGGCCTGCACGTACCCGATCTGGTGGACCAGCTTGGCCGCCGCACCCCCAAAGGGGTAGATGGCCCACTTGACCTCCGGCAATCCGAAGGTGGCATGGGAGGCGGCGTAGCGGATATCGGCCGCCAGCAGCAGTTCGATCCCGCCACCGAGACAGGCGCCGTTGACCGCGGCGATGACCGGCTTCGAGAACGGCTCGTTCTTCAGCAGGGCCCGGTTGACCATGGCCGCGGTCTCCTCGCTGGCCGAGAGGTCGCCGGACACATCGGCCCCGGCGGTGAAGGCACGGTCGCCCGCTCCGGTGAGCACGATGGCGCGACACGCGGGGTCGGCGTCGAGCCGGGCCCAGATCTCGGCCAGCTCAGCCAGCATGGCCCGCGACATGGCGTTGGCCTTGGCCGGGTTGTCGATGGTGATCACCGAGATGTTCGGACCATTGGTGCGCACGTCGATGGACACGATGGAGTTCTCCTGTCGAGCTCGCAGTGGAGTGGTTCAGTCGGGTTCGGGTCCGAACACGACGCCCCGGCCGATGAGTGCGTCGATGTCGTCGGGAGGGAAGCCCAGGTGACTCAGGATCTCCTCGGTGTGTTGGCCGAGGAGTGGGGCAGGCCACCGGAGTCCGTTGGGCGACTGGTCGAGTCTCCAGGGGATACCGGGGACCACCCGGTCGCCGGTGCGCGGGTGAGGCGGCCGTTCCAGCATGCCGATCGCCTCAAGCTGGGGATCGGCGTCCCAGAGCTCTCGTGGGGAGAGCGACGGGAAGGCGGCGACCCCGGCGGCCTGGAGGAGTCGTGTCGCCTCCCATCGGTCGCGGATCGACGTCCAACTGGCCACCAGCGCGTCCAGCTCAGCCTCGTTGGCTCGGCGACGCTCGGCGGTGGTGAAGCGGGCATCCTCGGCGAGCGCCGGATCGATCACGCCGGCCAGCGCCGTCCAGGCCTCTTCGTCGGGGCAGGCGATCGTCACCCAGCGGTCCTCGCCGGCGGCGGGGTAGCAGTTGTGAGGGGCCCAGGCCGGGTCCTGGTTGCCCACCGGTGCCGGTGAATGGCCCTCGGATCGGTACGCCATCCACAGCTCGCCAACGGTGGCGGCGATGGCCTCGACCATGGACACGTCGACCGTTGCCGCCCCGGCGCCCCGGCGGCGGGCGACGAGTGCAGCCACGGTCGCCCATGCCGCAGTGATCCCGGTCGCGGGGTCGCCGATGGCGATCCCGGTTTCGCTGGCCGTTCCGTGTTCGTAGCCGTTGGCGGCGTACAGCCCGGCCAGCGCGCCCCCTGCTGGTCCGTAGGCCATGTAGTCGGCGGTCGGTCCGGTCTGTCCGTAGCCTGACAACGAGACCACGATCACGTCGGGGTTCATGGCCCGGAGGTCGTCGACCCCGAACCCCAGACGGGCCATGGTCCCGACCCCGAAGTTGTCGATGACGATGTCGCTCGTCTCGACCAGCCGGCGCACGATCGGCGCCGTCTCGGCGCTGGTCAGGTCGAGCCCGAGGCTGCGCTTGTCGGTGTTGTAGAGCTGGAACGCGCCGGCGGTGTCCGGGTCGAGGGGCAGATCCGGAGGGTTGAACGGCAGCCGACGGAACATGCACAGGCGGTCGGGGGACTCGAGCTTGATCACGTCGGCGCCGAGGTGGGCCAGGATCTGGGTGCAGGCCGGACCGGCCCAGATCCACGTGAAGTCGCAGACCCGGATGCCGTCGAGCGGGCGGGTCGTCGAGCCTGCCGGGGCCGGCGGCGTTGCCGGCCCTCGGCCGTGAAGCCAGCCCTCGCCGTCGTGGGCGCCCGGTTCTGGGGCCGACGACCGCAGCGCCCACCACGGCTGGTCGAGCTGGAAGCCGGGGCCGGGGAACGTCTCGCCGCTCGGGTCGCGGGCGAAGAATCCGCGGGTCGCGAGCTGGGTGTTGGCCTCCAACTGGGCCATGGTGGCCACCGGCGTCATGGCCACCCGAGCCCGCTGGGCAGCGTGGTACAGGTCGTCGACCCGTTGGGACGCCATCCACTCGCTGAGGTGCAGATCGATCAGGTCGGCGTTCTCGCTGCGACCGGGCCCGTCGGCCAGGAGGTCCAACCGGGCCCACTCGGGATTCCCCATCAGCTCGACCAGCGCCTCCCACTGGGGTTGTTCGGGGCAGATGAGCTGTATCAGGCCGTCGGCGCACCGGTAGATACCCCACGGGCTTACCGTCCGGGACCCGAGCCGCGAGGCGTCGCCTCCGAGGAACGAGACCACGGCGGGAGCGAACTCGGTGATCTTGGCCGCCGCGGCGAAGCACGAGAAGTCGATGTGCTCGCCTCGTCCGGTGCGCTCGGCCCGGTCGACGGCGGCGAGGGCGACGGTCGCCGCCTCGGTGGCGACCACGATCGTGGCGTGATGCCCCGGGGCCTTGAGCGGGGGCAGGTCGGGGTCGGTGGCCGCGGCCGGCGACAGGAAGCCCCAGCTCGACCCGTGGATGAGGTTGATTTCCTCGGCCCGGTAGCGGGAGTACGGGCCTTCGAGCCCGAACGGAGTCAGTGCCAGCACGACCTGGCCGGGGTGCCCGTGGTCGGCACCGATGCCCTCGGGCCGGTCGTGGATCACCAGGTCCGCACCGCCCAGAAGATCGCCGGCCTGGGTCACCGACCGCTTGTTGGCGTTCAGCCAGCGGTGCACCCCGTGGGGGCGGCCGCGCACGGTATCTGGCCGGTTGCGCCCGATGTCGGGTCGGCCGTCGACGCGCACCACATCGGCGCCGAGATCGGCGAACAGCTTGGCTGCCCAGGCCACGCCTACACCCCCGCAGAGCTCCAAGACCCGCAGCCCGGTCAGCCCGCCCTCGCCCGACGCGCTCATTCGAGGAACGCCCAACCCGGGCGGCCGGCGGCGCAGGCCTCATAGGCCACGGGGTCGATGGGCTGGTAGTAGCCGGTGCCCTCCTCGCCGTCGCAGGTCACCCGGCACAGGTGCTCGTCGAGTCCCCGGAGGCGGAGGCGCACCGCAGGGTCGTTCACGTCATAGGTTTCGCCCTCGACGAGGTCGCGCCCGTCGTAGCCGCCCTGATGGATGTCCTTGTCCGGGGTGCCGCCGTACATCCCGCAGCGGAGGTACGCGGTCTGGTTGCCGATCCGCTCGTAGTGGACCTGCTTCACCTCACCGGTGTCGAGCGGATAGTCGACGATGCCCTCGA
Organism: uncultured Acidimicrobiaceae bacterium; assembly: GCA_947259095.1. Lineage (GTDB taxonomy): Bacteria > Actinomycetota > Acidimicrobiia > Acidimicrobiales > SZUA-35 > JAHELU01. The sequence continues at coordinate 8,818 of CAMYLA010000079.1, forward strand.
CGAAGATGTTGGTGTCGGGTTCGAATCGGAGGCGTCGGCTCGGCTTGTTGACCCGACCCGAGCCGGGGCGCTCATCGCCGAAGGGGTAGAACACCCGGTCGCCCCAGAGGGTCCACGAGGGGAACACCGCGAATCCGTTGCCCGACGTGCCGACATGGAGCCGGCCGCCGAGCGACATCGGCGGCCCGCCGACTCCCCGGCCGACGCCCCAGTGCCGGTCACGGCTGCCGAACGACCCCGGTGGGATCTCCACCCGGTGACCGTCGATGTCGACCCAGCCCTCGACCTGGCCGAAGCTCTCGAAACCGGTGGTGACATCGCCCCGGCGGCCCGGTGGGATCCCGGTGGCCGAGTTGGAGATCGGTTCCCGGAAGGTCTGGCGGGTCGTGTCGCGGAAGTCCAGGCAGTAGCTGATGCCCCACTCGTTGGGTTCGAGCTCGAAGCGCCACCATCGCATTCCCTGGACGACCCGGGGGGCGATGGGGCCGATCCGGAGGTCGGCCCGGTCGGCGCCCAGCCGCCGGAAGCCCCGCACGGTGGTGTGGCGCCCGTTGTGGTTGACGATGGCGTAGGCCTCGGCCCGGTCGAGGTTGGGGTAGAAGCTGCCGCCCGCCGCCACCACCACCTCGCCGGCGGGGTCGTGGCACAGCATCCAGTACCGCTCGTAGGCCCGCGGGTCCCCGGTCCACATGACCCGGATCGGGTCCGGCGTCTGGTGGATCATGTAGTCGTCGAGCGGTGAGAGCGGGAACTGCTCGGCGAAGTGCTCGTCGCTGACGGTCAGGTCCGGGATGTCGGGCTCGGGGCCGGTCATGGGTGTGGCTCCTCTCGTTGACGTCGGTCGGTCGGAGTGCGGTTGAGTGTTGGGTCGGCGGCGAGGCGGGACCGCAGGTGGTCGGCGATGCGGGCCCGCCCGGCGTCCCCCTCGGCGCCGTCGGGCAGGAGGTGGACGGCTCGCCCGAGGAGGCCCTGCAGGCGCTTGTTCAGATCGTGTGCGGTCGCCTCGTCCACCGTGGACCGGGGTGAGGTCGGGGCGGTGACCGACGAGTGCTCGGCCGTCGCGGCGTCGATCTCGGCCGAGAGATCCGGGAGCAGGGGAGCGAGGCTGCGGAGCAGCTCGACTGCCAGGTGGTTGTCGAGCAGGAGGAACGGCAGTCGTTGGGCCCAAGATCGTTCGAGGCGACGGAGGAGGCGCCGGGCGTCGTCGAGCGCCTCCCGAGCCGGTGGCGGGAGCGAAGGCTCGGCGTTCACCTCGTCGAGGCGACGCAGGACGGCCTGCAGCTGCTCGTCCGGGGTTGGGTGCATCAGCCGTCGACCAGTTCGAGAAGGGTGCCGAGCACCGCGGCCGTCGGCAGGTACAGCTCGTCGGATCGGCCCTCGACGAACGAGCGGAGCCCGCTCGACTGCATCACCGCCGTCTTGTAGCAGGACATGACGTTCCACCAGTGCACGGCCACCGGGTCGACCGGGTTGCCGCTGACCGCCTCATAGTGGCCAAGCAGCTCGTCTCGCTCCCAGGCCCCCGGCACGTAGTGCTCGCGGGTGCGAAGCGGTTGCGTGATCCAACCCAGATCCTCGTGTGGGTCGCCGAGGTGGGTCAGCTCCCAATCGAGCAGGGCCACGATCTGGTCGTGCGGATCGAGGAGGACGTTGCCGACCTTGAAGTCGCTGTGGACCAGCACCGTGCCCGGTGAGCGGGGGGCGTTGGCCCGTAGCCATCGAGCGGCCAGGTCGAGCTCGGGGTACGGCTCGAGCTGGTCTCGGCGCAGGATGGCTTCCCAGTGGTCGAGCGCGACGGTGGCCGCAGCCGGGCCCGGATCGTCGAGCACCCGGTCGAGGCCAACCTCGCGCCAGTCGACGCGGTGGACCTCGGCCAGCAGCTCGCACAGGCGCCGAGCGAGATCGGTCCGGGCCTCGACCGGCCGGTCCTCGTCACCGAGGACGTAGTAGTCACAGTCACCGTGCTCTCGCACCATGACCAGCGACGGTCGGCCGAGCCGGGAGCCGTCGGCGTCGAGCCACCGCACCCGGGGCGCCGGGACCGGTGTTGATTCCAGAGCCTGGAGGACCGCGAACTCGACGCCGCGATCGGTTTCGATCAGGCCTCCCTCGGGGTCGACCCTGATGATGAGCTCCTCGCCGACCTGCCCCTCTGGTGTGGTCCAGCGAGCCTCGAACAGCCAGTTCTGGCGCGACCGGCCGGTCGTCACCCGGGTGAGCCCGCCGATCTCGACGTCGGCCTCGGAGCCGAGCTCCACCGCCAGAAGAGCCGCGATCCGTTCTCCGACGTCGTCGCCGTTCACCCGATCACAACCCCCGACATGACTGCTCCAGCGTGAGTCCGTCGAGGACCGTGTCGGCGAAGGTCCGAGCCAACTCCTCATGCGATTCCGCCGACCGCTCCGGCGAGAACCACCGATTCGTCCAACCGACCATCCCGATGATGCCGAAGGCCACGATGCGAGCCGAGCCGGTGCGACGGAGGGTGCCGTCGTCGAACCCCTGCTGGACGACGTCGATCACCGCCTCCTCGTACTGTTTGTTCATCGAGCGCATGTAGCGAGACCAACCTTCTCGGGGTCCCTGGACCTCGGCCAGGTTCTCTCGCATGTAGACGTAGAGCATCGGGTAGGTCCCGGCGTAGGACGCCATGAGGGCCTCGATCATCGATCGCAGCTTGACCGGCGCCGGGTCGTCACCATCTCGGATGGCCAGCGCGGTGGCCACGTTGACCTCGGTGACCTCGCAGACCACATCATCGAAGAGCTCGTCCTTGCCCGAGATGTAGTAGTAGAGCGATGCCCGGTCGGTGCCGAGGACCTCGGCGACGGCACCGATCGTGGTGCCCCTATAGCCTTTGCGATGGAAGACCTGGGCCGCCGCCCTGGTGATCTCGGCTCGTCGTTCCTGGTAGGCCTCGGTGCCGTCGGCCTGCGCAGAGGCCCGTCGCGCCGCGATGCCCGCCGTGGTACCTCTCTTCGGCGGTGCCTGCTTCGAGCGCCCGGTCTTCGAGCGTTTCGGCTTCGACGTCGCGTTCGTAGAGGGCTCGGGTTCCGACGCGCCGGTCTTGCCGCTCATGTCCCCGTCCAGCGGGGTGGCCGGCGCTCGGCGAACGCCACCGCGCCCTCCTGCGCGTCGTTCGACGCAAGCACGCTGTCGACGAGGGGCCGTTGCCGGTCCCATGCCTCCTCGGGGCGCCAGCTCGCCGACTCCGTGATGATTCGCTTCGTCATGTGTACCGCCAGGGGCCCGTTGGCTGTGATCTCCTCGGCGAGCTGCAATGCTACGTCGAGCGCCTCTCCGGCGGCCGCCAGACGGTTGACGAGGCCCCAGCGGTGAGCTTCGGTCGCAGGGAGTCTTCGGCCCGTGATCGCGATCTCGAGGGCGATCTGGCGCGGGATTCGCTGGGGCAGTCGAAGCAGACCGCCCGAGCCGGCCACCAGACCCAGCGTCGCCTCTGGTAGTCCGAACTCGGCCGTTTCGGCGGCCACGATCAGGTCGCAGGCCAGGGCCAACTCGCAGCCACCGGCAAGCGCGAAACCCTCCACCGCGGCGATGACCGGCTTGGCTGGCGGACGTTCTGTCATGGCCGCGAACCCCCGACCCTCGATCTCTGGCCGCTCGCCGGCGGCGAAGGCCTTCAGGTCCATGCCGGCGCAGAAGTTGCCACCGGCCCCGGTGATCACCGCAACGACGAGCTCGTCATCGGCGTCGAGCGTGTCGAGGGCTTCGGCCATCTCGAGGGACACGGCCCGGTTGACCGCGTTGCGGGCCTGCGGCCGGTCGATGGTGATGACCAGCACCGGCCCCCGTCGTTCGGTTGTCACGTACTCGGCCATCGAACGCCTCCGTCCAGAGACTCAGTCAACACTATTGTTGACTTCGGCAGCGCCAGTCAACAATAGTGTTGATGAGGGTCGGACCGAGGAGGCCACAGGTGCCTAGACCGCTCACGAGGCGAGAAGAGGAACACGTGGGCCTCGGTGCCGTGGCCGTCGTCGGTGGCGGCACCATGGGGGTCGGCATCGCCTACGTCTTCGCCCGGGCCGGGCACGACGTCACCGTCGTCGAGCCGGTCGAGCAGCAGCGCCGAACCCTGGTGTCGACCTTCGACGGTGCTCTCGCCGGGGCACTCGAGCGGGCGAAGATGACCCGAGCCGAGGCCGAGGCCATGCGCGATCGCCTTGCGCTCGTTCCGAGCACGGACGACCTCCCCCATGGAGCCGCACTGGCGATCGAGACCGTCCCCGAACAGGTCGCGCTGAAGCGCGAGGTCCTGCGGGAGATGGAGGGGGCCGAACCGGTCGTGCTCGCCACCAACACCAGTGCCATCCCCATCGGTCTCCTGGCCGACTCGCTGGACGACCCGAGCCGGTTCCTCGGGATGCACTTCTTCAACCCGGTGTGGTCACTTCCGCTGGTCGAGCTGATTCACGGCGAGGCCACCTCGGCGGCCACGATCGATCTCGCTCGGGCGTCGGTGGACCGGTTGGGCAAGGAGAGCATTCTCGTGGCCGACGTCCCCGGTTTCGCCACGTCGCGCCTCGACATGGCCGCTGCGCTCGAAGCGATCCGGATGTTGGAGGACGGGGTGGCGAGTGCGGCCGACATCGATCGGGCCGCCGTTCTGGCCTACCGCCACCCCGTCGGCCCGCTTCGGCTGAGTGACATCGTCGGTCTCGACGTGCGGCTCGACATCGCACGCTCGCTGGAGGCCAGCCACGGACCCCGCTTCGCGCCGCCCCGGCTGCTCGTCGACAAGGTCGCGGCAGGTGAGCTGGGACAGAAGGTCGGCCGCGGCTTTCACGACTGGCCCGACCCGGCGTCGACCCCCGACGCATCCGGTCAGGACCGGGCTCGAGACAGGGCTCACGACAGGGAGGCATGATGGCGCCCACATTGTTCACATCCGCACTGGTCGACACCAGGGATCATCACCCCGAGCTGCGCCGAGCCGTGGCCGGGGTCGTTGGTGCCTTCGGCCGGAAGTACTTCCAGGATGTCGTCCAACGCGACGAGAAGCCGACGGAGCTGTGGGCCGCCCTGGCCGAGAACGGCTTCCTCGGCGTCCATATCCCGGTCGAAGATGGCGGTGGCGGCGGTGGTCTCGCCGACTACAACGTGGTGATCGAGGAGACGGCAGCTCAAGGTTGTCCGCTCCTCTCACTGGTCATCGGGTCCATCACCGCGCCGATCATCACCCAGCACGGCTCGGCCGACATGCGCCGGCGGTGGCTGCCCGGCATCGCCGATGGGTCGTTGCGGATGTCGTTCGCCATCACCGAACCCGACGCCGGTACCAACACCCATCGCATCACCACGACGGCCAAGCCGAACGGGTCCGGTTGGCTCTTGAACGGCACGAAGTACTACACGTCCGGCGTTGACGAGGCCGATTCGATCCTGGTGGTGGCCCGCAGCGGTGAAGCCGATGCCAGCGGACGTCATCGGCTGTCGCTGTTCGTCGTCGCCGCCGACGCACCCGGCATCACCACACAGGACATCCCCTGCGCGGTGCAGGCGGCGGAGAAGCAGTTCACGGTGTTCTTCGACGACGTCGAGCTCGGGCCCGATGCCTTGATCGGTACCGAGGGGAGCGGCCTGCGTCAGGTCTTCGCCGGGCTGAACCCCGAGCGGGTGTCTGCCGCAGCCATCAACAACGGCATCGCCCGCTTCGGCATCGAGACCGCTGCCGCCTACGCCAAGGACCGGGTCGTGTGGAACGAGCCGATCGGCTCCCACCAGGGCGTTGCCCACCCCCTGGCCTCGGCGTACATCGGCGTGCAACAGGCCCGGCTGATGACCGCCCGAGCTGCCGAGCTGTTCGACACCGGCTCCGAAGACGCGGGCGAGGTGGCCAACATGGCCAAGTTCGCGGCCGCCGATTCATCGCTCGTCGCTCTGGACCAGTCGATTCAGACCCTCGGCGGCAACGGCCTGGCCCTCGAGTACGGCCTGGCCGATCTGTGGTTCGTCGCCCGCCTCCACAAGACCGCACCGGTCAGCCGGGAGATGATCCTCAACTTCGTCGCCCAGCACAGCCTCGGCCTACCCAAGAGCTACTGATGACCGTGCGAAACCGCCCGCCCGACTCCCCGCCGACTGTGCCACTGCCCGGCAGCCTCGCCGAGGTCATCGCTGTCAAGGCCGTCGAGCGTCCGGAGGCCCCGGCCCTGACGTTCGTCGACGCCGACGGGTCCTCCACCTCGCAGACCTATGCCGAGCTCGACCGGCGAAGCGCTCAGACCGCCAACGCCCTGCTCGCCGCCGGGGTGGGGCGCGGCGATCGGGTGGCCGTCCTGGCCCACAACGGCCCGGTGTTCTTCGAGCTGGCCTTTGCGGCCTCCCGGATCGGTGCAGCACTCGTTGGCCTGAACTGGCGTTTGGCCGCGCCGGAGATCGAAGTCATCCTCGACGATGCCGACCCCGCGCTGGTGATCGTCGACGCCGAGCTCGCCCACCTGACGCCATCGACGGCAGCGCATCAGACGGTCTCGACAGCCGATTGGCGCTCGGCGGTCGCCACCGCGTCGTCGGCCGACCCGGTGACCGACGGGCGGGTCCAAGCCCCGCAACCCGACGACGTGGTCTTCATCCTCTACACGTCGGGGACCACCGGGGTGCCGAAGGGGGCACAGCTCACCAATCGCAACATGGCGCACTCGGCCTGGATCTCGGGCTCGGCTTACGGCTTCACCGCTGCCAGTACGAACCTGGTGGCGATGCCGCTGTTCCATGTGGGCGGGATGGGCTACGGACTGTCGGCCTTCTTCCACGGCGGGCACACGGTGCTCCGCCGCGATGCCGACCCGGCAGCCATCGTCGGCGACATCGCCACCCATGGCGTCACCCACGCCTTCTTCGTCCCGGCGGTCATCCAGGCGATCCTGGTCGTCGACGGTGTCGAGGAGGCCGACCTCGCCAGCCTGGAGCTGTTGGTCTACGGCGCAGCGCCGATCGGCGACGCCGTACTGCGGCGAGCGATCACCGTGCTCGGGTGCCGGTTCCTGCAGGCCTACGGCATGACCGAGACCGCCGGGACTATCGTGACCCTTCCTCCCGAAGCCCACGATCCTGACGGACCGCGGGCGGCGTTGCTGCGATCGTGCGGGCGCCCGTTGCCCTGGGTTGAACTGCGCGTCGTCGACCCCGGCAGCATCTCGGCAGGCGCCCCCGTCGACGCACCGATCGGCCAGGTTGGGGAGATCTGGACCCGCTCGGCCCAGAACACCCCCGGCTATCGGAACAGACCCGAGGCCACGGCCGATGCCATCACCGACGATGGATGGCTCCGCACCGGCGACGCCGCCTACACCGATGCGGATGGCTACCTGTTCCTGTTCGACCGGTTCAAGGACATGATCGTCTCCGGTGGCGAGAACGTGTATCCGGCCGAGGTCGAGAACGTGCTCTACGACCATCCCTGCATCGCGGAGGTGGCGGTGATCGGGGTGCCGGATGAGAAGTGGGGCGAGACGGTGAAGGCGGCCGTCGTCCCCACCGCCGGTGCCACGGTCGAGCTGGACGACGTGGTCGAGCTGTGCCGGTCCCGCCTCGCCGGTTTCAAGTGCCCGACGTCGGTCGACATCGTCGATGCCCTGCCCCGGAACGCGTCGGGGAAGGTCCTGAAGACCGAGCTGCGAGCCCCCTACTGGACCGGTCACGATCGGAGGATTGCATGAGCGACGGAACCATCCATCCCTTCGTCGGGCTGATCCGGCGCTACGTGCTCGACTACCTCGCTTGTGGCAACCCGGATGTCTGCGCCGAGATCATGGACCCCGACTACCTGCTGCACATGGGTGGCCACGAGCTCGGGCCCCGTGACTGCGTCTACGTGCCGGCCGTGGCCAAGCAGATGGAGCAGTTTCCCGGGTTGTGCATGACCGCCAACGAGGTGCTGTGCAACGGCGATCGCTTGGCGCTGCGCTTCAGCCAGCATGGAGCGTCCCGCCGCCATGACGGTCGGGTGGCGGCCTGGGCCGGGATCGGTTTGTACTTCTGGGACGGCCAGCGCCTGACGAGCAACTGGGCGTTGGAGGACTATTACGCTCGGCGCCGCCAACTGGCCGAAGGCACCACCAACCCCCTGGAACCGCCGGCGGTGGCGCCGTGGGACGAGCCGGCCGTCGCTGCGGACCCCGTCGCCGAGGACATCGCCCGGCGGTGGCTGCTCGCTGGCTCCCTCCACGGTGTGGCCGGGGTCGACTTCGATGACGAGTGGGCCGGTCACCCCTGCGGTCCCCTGGTCGATGTGAGCGAAACGGTCGTCGACGACCTGTTCGGGGCCGGTGATCGGGTCGCCTTCCACATCACGCAGCGCGGCTCCTACCTCGGGGGAGCGGGCAAGGAGGACCGAATCGGTGCTCCGGCAACGCTGCGCAGCGCCGGGATCGTCCGGGTGGCCGACGGCGCCGTTGCGTCCGGACGGGTGGTACGCGACCGATCGGGGATGTTCGCGTGACGACGCCCTCGACCAGATTCCTGGCCACCCTCATGAGTAGCGACGAGCCGCCCGGCCGATGGGCCGAGGCGCGAGAGCGAGAGGGTTGGCACGGTCTCGCGGTTCCCGATCACGTCTTCATCGAGACCCAGCCGGTCGCCCACCTGTGGGTCACGGCCACCGAGCTGGCCCTCAACACCGAATCGGTCACCATCGCCACGTCGTTCGCCAACAACCTGCTGCGATCACCGGTCGAGTTCGCCCAGGCCTCGTTGGCCCTCCAACGGGCCAGTGGTGGTCGCTTCGAGGCGGGCCTCGGCGCCGGCTGGGACCAGGTCGAGCTCGAGGCAACCGGCGTTCGGTTCCCTCCGACCGCCGGGGAGCGGGCCGGGCGGTACATCGAGGCCGGTCGGATCGTCAGGCAGCTCTTCGACGACGGGAGGGCCACGTTCGACGGAGACTGGTACCAGGTCGACGCGCCCACCGTCGGCCCGACGTGCGAGGTTGCGCCGCCGCTGGTCGTGTCCGTTGGAGGCCCGCGAACGACCGCGGCGCTCGCTCCGATCGCCGATGTCGTCGAGGTGAAGTTGCCGGGCTTCGCCACCACCGGCAAGGGGTCCTTCCACACCCGGAGTCTGCGGGAGGTGTCGGAGGGGGACATCCTGGCCAGGCTCGATGCCGTCCGGTCGCTCCGGGGCGATGTGCCACTCGGGATGTTCGTCGCCGCAGGCTGCGGCGAGCACCCGGTCGTCGACATCCTGCATCAGCAGCTCCAGGGCAGCCCCTTCGCCGACCTGTTCGGCGAACCGGAGAGGGTTGCCGGTGCACTGCGGCGGCTGGCCGATCTCGGCCTCGATCGGGTGACCATCGGGGCCGTCAGCCCGGAGACCTACGAGTTGTTGGCTCCCGCACTGTTCAGCGGAGAGCGGCTGGCCGGCCGACCGAACCCCGAAGGAAGACTGAAGGTCATGACCGAGCCCGAGTTCCGCCAACTCCTCGCAGTCCGTGGCTACCACGAGATCCGTGAGACCAACTATGCGCCTGGGAGCGAGAACGAGCTACACACGCACGAGTTCTCTGCGTTGCTGATGGTGCTCGAGGGCGAGTTCATCCTCATCGGCGAGGACGGCAGCGAGACGTACCTGGCCGGCCAGACCTGTGAGGTGCCGGCAGGAACCGTACACGCCGAGCGCACGGCGGAACACGGCGCCAGAGTCATCGCCGGCATCAAGCGCACACCTTCGTAGCGGGGTCAGCCGAAACGCGCCGAAATACCGCTGTTGAGCGGTGGAGCTGAGGGGATTCGAACCCCTGACCCCCTGCTTGCAAAGCACCCGGCCCGCAGGTGTCTGACCAGGGCCGATATGCGAAACCCCAGGTGAGAGCACAACCGGTGGTCATGGCTGATGCCCCCTCGACACCGCTGGAACCCGTTGCTACGCGCGCATAGCGCGCGCGAGACGGGCAGTGGTTCGGTGTTTGCCAGCGGGCCGGGCCAGCCGGGAAGCCGGGGGCTGGGGGTTGCATCGTCGTGTCTCGCCATCGGTGGTGAGGACTCGACGGCATCGAGCTTGGGTACGCGTTCATCGGGTGTCGCGCGTACGGGGAGTACCCGGCTCCCGCCCGAGCGCTGCGAGCCCCTTGACCGCCGGTTGAACGCTGGACACGGTCATGGCGGCGAGTGGTTCATCAGCGAGGGTCTACTCCAGGAGCCTGACCGGACCGCTGGGGTCGGTCCGTCGTCGCTCGAGTTGGGGCATGTTCGAACGGTAGCTGATCTTCCCGTGTGGAGCTCAGGGGTCTCGACCCTACCGAGGTCCTTGGCGTCATGTGACGCAGCGGTGGCCGACATCGACGCGAATGCCCCACAGTTGGCGACGCACCGTGACAGCGGAGCCAGCCGGACGAGCCCGAGATTATGGTGCACTCGAGCCACGCATACCGCCGGTACCGCAGCGCAACGGACCGCTGCGCTGGTGCGATGTCGGCGAGTGCTGAGGGAGTGGATCCTCTGTGCCCGAGGACCTCGAGAGCCGAGCGATGACGAGGTACGACGTCACCAACGATGCAGCTAGTGGGCGAACCCGCCCTGTTCGTCGCGCGGCATCTCGAACCAGTCGTCGAGGGTGATGGCCGGCGCACCGTAAAGCTCGTTGGCCAAAGCGGGCTCGCCGTGCTCACCTGCCGTGTCCAGATACGCGATCAACTCCGTGACCTCGGCGAGGTCAGCGTTGCGGATCACCTTCGCCAGGAGC
>CAMYLA010000080.1 GCA_947259095.1 uncultured Acidimicrobiaceae bacterium
TCGTCCATTTCCATCTTGACTGCCATTACGGGATGTTGTGCTCCTCGGGTTCGGGATGTCGCCCGGACGGTCAACCGGCTGCTCGGCAGCCGGTTGTTGAGCTGGAAGAGACAGTGTGCGGACACACTGCCACGTATCCGCCTCCGACTGTAAGCCTGACCCGACCCTCTGTCAATAGTTATTGCCGAAAGGGTTGTTGCTGAAACGGTCGTTGCCAGATGCCGCAGTGTCTGGTTGACTGAACGCCCGTGAACGCACATGACGACACCGTGGCCCGGCTGCTGACCGCCCTGGTCGATATCGAGGCCGGGGCGGCGGAAAACGTCACCAGGAGCATCGAGATCCAGAGCCGGGTCCGGCACCTTCGCGAGCGGCTGGAAGCGGGCGACGACCTCGTCGAGTTGGTTCGGAGCGAGGAGCCGCCCCGGGTCGTCGAGTTGTTGTCGAGCAACATGGCAACGCTGGACACGGTTGGCGCTGAACTGCGGGCGGCTCAGGCCCTGGCCCTCCGGGCCGAAGGGCTCACCATCGAAGCGATTGCCGAGTTGTTCGGCGTGACCCGTCAGCGCATCTCGGCCCTGCTCAAGCAGAAGGCGGCCATCGACCAGCGAAGCAAACGAGCCTGACGCGTCGAGACTCCTCGGCCACCGGCTCAGTCCGGGGTGGCCAGTCCGGCCGCAGCGGCGAAGCGTTCGACCGGCCCGACGCCGCCGCTCGGGGAGACGATCAGCACCAGCCGATCGAGGCGCCCCTCGCTCCTCTGCACCCAGCCGGGGTCGAGCCCGGCGAAGCCGCTGATCTCGAACGGTCCCGCTCGATTGCTGTGGGCGGTCCGGGCCACGTCGATCAGCCGGTCCAGATCCGGATGCCCGGCCTGGGTGTTGAAGCCGTCGGCGATGGAGCCGGCCAGCCCGGCCATGCGCGGACCGAATCCGCCGATCACGATCGGCGGCGGCGGATCCGGCCGGAGGAATCCCGAACCGGCACCCAACCGCTGGCCGGCCAGCTCGGTCGGCTCGGTGCGGCCGGTCCACACCTGGCGGCAGGTGGCGACGGTGTCGGCCACCTCACGACGCCTGGTGGCGTCGCCGGGGACCTCGGCTCCCAGTGCCACCTGTTCCCGGTGGTAGGGGGTGTTGCGGCCGCCACCGGCGCCGAGGCCGAGGAGGAGGCGGCCACCCGACACGTGCTGCAGGGTCGCCGCCATGACGGCCAGCACCCCGGGTCGGCGGTTGGCGACGTTCAGGACGAGCGGTCCGAGGGAGACCCGGTTGGTTCGGGCGGCGAGAGCCGACAGCACCGTCCAGCTCTCCAGCACGCCGTCGGACCGATGGACCTCGCCGGCCAGGTGATCCCAGGTCCACAGCCCGTCGAAACCAAGTTCCTCAGCGGCCTCGGCCATCTCCAGCACCGCAGGCCACGAGGTCCCGAAGGGGTCGAGCAGGAGATCGATGCGCACGATCGTGAGCATAGGTTCGCAGAGGGGAGGATGCTCGACCGGTGCTCGATCCGGGGCCGGTCGCAGCCTCCCCTGGTCGAACCGGCGTCGCCTGCCCCATGCCCCCGTACCGGAAGATCCCCATGATCTCCGACGTACCGAACTGCGTAGCGAGCTCGGCGATCTTGTCGATCACCATGTTGGTCCTCCTCGTTCGAGACGCTCCCCCCACGTCCACGACCAGTATCGTCGCTCCGGCATGACCAGGGCCACACGGTTCGGCCAAACCGTTCTCATGCTGCGAGGATTTCGTGTGCTCGACCTGACCGACGCGCGGGGCCAGCCGGCCGGCCAGATCCTCAGCATCGGGACCGGGCCAGTACATCGACATGTCGCAGGCCGAGGCCTCGATGGCCTTCCCGGCCCCGGCCGTGCTCGACCACGGGGTCAACGGCCGGATTGCCACCGCCCTCGGCAACCGGCACCCGGAGATGACACCCCACGGGGTCTCCCCCACCGCCGGAGACGACCGGTGGATCGCCATCGCGATGGCCAGAGCTAGACGAGCATCCCGTAGAGATCCCACCGCTCTCCGAGCACCGCCATGGCCACCGAGGCCGCCACCGCCAGGCTCGCGCCCAGCCGCAACCCGAGTCGCCACCGGCCGCCGATCCAGGCCGAGACCGTCAGAGCGGCCAGGGCCACGGCGGCCAGGGCCGACAGCGGTGCGAGCCACGCCAGCACGGTGGCCGGGAGCAGATCCCGCCGGGGCCCGAAGAAGAACCCGAGGCCGGCCGCGCCGTGATATTCGTTGTTGACCGCGGTCATCAGCACCGGGAGGGCCAGGACACTCAGGGCGATGGCGAGGGCAAGCCCCCCGGCCACGACGGCACTTCGATCGGCGGGCCGGGGCCGCCCCCGCAGCAACCACTGCGCCCCGAGCGTCACGATGGCCACGGCGATGACCAGATTCACCAGCAGGACCGTCACCAGGAGCGACTCGATCCAACGGACGCCCGCCGGGTCGCCGATGCTGACCTCGTCCCGGCTGCGGGCGAAATCCGCAACGAGATAGAGGTCACCGGGCACGACGAACGAGGGGCCTGGCGCTGCCACCGCGCAAGCGGTGTCGAGTGCCGCCGCCGGGTCGTCGATGAACGCTGCGATCAGCTCCTCGGCACATGGGTTCGCATCGGTGACGGCGTGACCGTGGCCGGGGAACTCGACAAAGGTCGCGTTCGCCAGGTGCTCGGCCGTCGCCCGACTCCACGCCGGGGGCGTGACCGGATCGAATGACCCGGCCAACACCAGCGCCGGTACCGAGCTCTCGACCGGTTCCGCCCGGGCCAGACCCCGGGCCGGAAGATCCCAGGCGGCGCAGATGGCCCGCTGGGCATTGGACCGGGCGAAGCCGTCGAGGATCTGCCGAGCCTTCAGGTCGGCCACCGAAGGCTCGGCTCCTGCGGCCGGCACATCCTCCTGGCAGTCGACCGCGAGCATCAGTCCCCAGGCCCAGTTGGTGTCACCGAGCCAAGACGACCAGTAGATCCGGGCCGCCCGCTCCAGCGGTCCGGTGTCCCCGCTTTCGGCCTGCGTGATCAGGAGGGGCAGATAGGCGGCGCTGTGTTCGGAAAAGACCGGCCCGTAGAGCCCATTGACCACGATCCAACCGAGCAGGGCGTCACCGGAGAGCTCGACGGGGATCGGGTCGACGAGCCCCGGCATCTCGACGTCGAGCTGTAGGGGCTCGTCGTTGAGACGCCGGACCAGCGACAGCAGGCGGGCCTCGAGGTCCGGGTAGGCGGCCCGGCACTCGTCGACTGCGGCGCAGGAGTCGATCATCGCCCGGATGGCCCGCAGGGACGACTCGGATTCGTGGGCGAAGACGGTCTCGTGTGGAGGCTTGACCGAGGTCAGCACGGCGCTGCGGCTACCGACCGGATCGGTGTCCATCACCACCAGCATCACCGACGTGGCGAACGACGAGCCGTAGAGATTCCACTGCTCGTAGCCAAGGGTCCGACGAAGGGCCACGAGGTCCCGGGCGATGTCGACGGCGGTGTAGTGGGTGACGTCGATCCCCCGGGCTTCGATCGAATCGAGGCAGGGGGTGTGATCCGGGACTTCGGCCCACCACACCGACAGCTCACAGGTCAGGGCGGGCGTGGCGTACCGGTTGCCCCGCTGCTCGAAGACGATGACGTCGCGGTGCTCCCGGATCGCCGAGTCGGCGAAGTACCACACCGAGCTGAGCGAGCTGTAGCCCGGCCCGCCTGCGGTGAAGACGACCGGATCGGGCTCGCCATCGCCACGCTCGCTGCGGAGGATGACGTAGGGCAGGCGCAGTTCTGCGCCGCCGGGGGCGTCGTGGTCCTCGGGGACAACCAGTTCACCGCACTCGGCGCCGGCCGGCACGTCGATCGGGCAGTCGACGGCAGCAACCCGGCCCGGCGGGTCCGCCTCTTCGGCGCGGGCCGATGCCGCCAGAGGTGCCGCCGTGGTGAACACGACGAGTAGCAGGATCGCACGGAGCAGGTTCTGCTTCACGACCACCACCTCGGGCTTCGGTCAGCGCCGCCGTTGACACCGACCCCGTCCTGCCAGCCTCGGTTGCCCGTTCGATGCCGCCCAGAGCCGAAGGTCCCTCGACCTGCCCTTCAGCCCCGGCGGCGAAGCACCGTCGGTGACCGGTAGGCGATGGCCCGATCCGACGACCAGCGGGCCATCGGGGCGTCGACGAAGGCGGCCAACGACAACAGGGGCCGGTCGTAGTTGACCCGCCAGCCGGCGAAGTCCCGCCAGGCCTGATCCCGGTCGGCCACCAGCGGGAGTCCGGCCTCGTCCATCTGGTCGTAGATCTGCTCCCACTCGTGGCGACCGATCGAGATCGGGTCGGTCGGGCGGGGGTCGGGGTCGTAGTCGAAGCCGAAGTAGTCGCAGACCCGGCGGAGCGACAGGGCGCCGGTCCGGATCATGAGCTGGGCCTGGGGCGGGCGGGGCACGTCGATCGTCGAGAGGTAGAGCGAGGCGGCGTCGAGGGCCAACCCGGCGCCGGTGATCCACGAGCGCTCGGGCACCGGCGACCGGAAGAAGACCAGCATCGGGAACGAGGTGTGGGTCTCCTCCACCTCGACGAACCAGTCCTCCCAATCGGTCCACACCGTCAGGAGCCCGTCGAGGTCGTCGACGATGTGCCTGCGGATCAACATGGCCTCCGGTGTGGCGCCGCCCCGGGCGTCAGAGGACCGCAGGTTCAGTTTGGCCACCGCGATCTCCCGCCGGGAGAACGCGGTGTAGATCGTGGGGAGGAAGCTGATCAGCAGGGCGATGAGGCCCAACCCGATCAATCCCTCGACGATGTCGATGACGAGGACGGCCAGATCCTCGCTGGACCGAAAGCCCAGGGTGGTCAGCGACGAGCCGGACAGGACCAGCGCCTCCCGGTACGGTTCGACGCCGAGGGCCCAGTAGACGCCCGAGCAGCCGACAATGACACCCAGGGCCCAGATGAGCGGCAGGGTCACCAGCCCCACCGGTGCGTAGCGGGCCTTGAGCCGCTCCTTGGCCTCGGGGTCGCGGCGGGATCGGGCCAGCAGGTCGAAGATCCGGCGGACCCAGATGAAGGTGGCCCGACCGATCATCGTCTGCTCCCCCCGGGGCACCACGACCGTACGCAGCGCCGAGCCCAGCGTGGCCAGGGCCATCGCTGCGCCCGCCAGGCCGACCACGAAGCGGATCACGATCACCGCCGCATGATGGCAGGTCACGGCCCAGACGGCCACCATCGCGGTCGTCGGAACGACCGCAACCAACCCGGCCGAGCCAGGTCCCTCACCGCTACGACCACGGAACCCTTTGGAACCAATCGTCTAGGTCACGATGCCCCGGGCCCGGAGACCGGTGATCTCCTCGCTCGACAGCGACAGGATCGAGGCCAGCACGTCGTCGGTGTGCTCGGCCAATCGCGGCGGTGGGCGGAACGGGGCCACCTCGGTGTCGGCGAACTTGAACGGGGTGCCGAGCACCTCGATCTCATGGTCTCGGTCGGGGATGGAACGGACCATGTCCCGAGCCAGGACCTCGGGTGCCTGCAGCGCCTCGTCGATGGTGCGCACCGCCCCGGCCGGCAGGTGGGCCATGTCGACCAGCCACTCCCCGGCCGGGCGGGTCACGAGGGCGGCCGCGATCTCCACGGTGAGGGCATCACGGTTGCGGGACCGGTGTGACGGTGTGTCGAACCGCTCGTCGGTGGCCAGGTCGGGCCTGGCGATGACCTCGCAGAGCTTGGCGAACAGGCGGTCGGTGGCCATCGCCAGGTAGATCGGGGCGGTGGCGGTTGGGAAGAGATCGATCGGGGCGGCCGCGATGTGGCGGTTGCCCGAACGGGGCGGCGGCACACCGGTGACCAGGTACTGGAGGCCGGCGTTGCCCAGCGCCGCGATGGCGGTGTCGAGGAGGCAGAGGTCGATGAAGTCGCCCCGCCCGTGCCGGCTCCGACCGAGCAGCGCGGCGCAGATCGATGACGTGGCGTGCGCTGCGGTCAGGGTGTCGATCAGCGAGAGCGGGTGGCGGGTCGGTCCGCCGCCGATCGGTCCCGTCAGCGCCATCATGCCCGACTCGGCCTGCAGCACCGGATCGAGCCCGGGCCGGTCGGCGAAGGGACCGGATGCACCGTAGGCCGAGATCGAGACGTAGACGAGCGACGGATCGGCGGCCCGAAGTTCTTCGGCTCCGAGGCCGAGCCGGGCCATCACCCCGGGCCGGAAGTTCTCGACCACGACGTCGGCCTCGGCCACCAGGCACCGGGCCAGGTCCTGTCCTTCGTCGCCCGACAGGTCGATGGCGATGCTCCGCTTCGACCGGTTGAACGCCAGGAACATCGGACCACGGCCATCGCCCTTCGGCGACCGGGCCCGGGCGTCGTCACCGGTGACCGGGTGTTCGATCTTGATGACGTCGGCCCCGAGGTCGGCCAGCTGCTGGGTGCACAGCGGCCCGGCAATGATCCGGGAGAAGTCGACGACTCGGAGGCCGTCGAGGGGCGGCGGGTTGGTGGGCGATGACCGACTCATCGCCCGATTCTGTCGTCTCGCCGGCCAGAGCGCACGATCCACGACGTGCCGGCGCCGATGGCGCCGAGCTCGCAGCCGAACCGGACCCCGAGGTTCACCGGACCCAGGTCGGCGCCGGCCACGGCGCGCGGCCTACCGCCCGATCGCGGCCCCGGTCTCGGCGATGCCTTCACGCTCGTGCCAGGCGGTCACGGTGTCGACGTATCCTCCACGGCATCGGCAACCCGGCCAAGCTCGCCCGCCTGGGTTCGGTCGGCCGGGGCGTTGACCGCTCCGCCCCGGTAGGCGATGCTCGCGGGTGATGACCACGCAGCACCCCGAGGCCGAGCGCCCCGCCGGCCCGATGAACGAGTTGGCGTTCTACACTCTGGCCGGCGCCCCCGAGTCCCCGCGGGAGCTGATCGACGAGGTGGTCATGGCTGAGGCGCTGGGTATCGGCGCGGCGTTCATCAGCGAGCGGTTGAACATCAAGGAGGCGGCCACCATCTCCGGCGCGGTGGCCGTGGTGTCCGAGCGGATCGGCATCGCCACCGCGGCGACCAACCACAACACCAGGCACCCGATGGTCACCGCGGCCCACGCCATGACCATGCACAAGCTGACCGACGGCCGGTTCTCCCTCGGTCTTGGCCGGGGCATCGACCGGGCCTTCAGGGCCTACGGCCTCCCCCCGATCACCACCGCCCAGATGGAGGACTTCGTCGGCCTGATGCGACGGCTGTGGCGGGGCGAGACCGTGCTGGGCCACGACGGGCCGGCCGGCTCCTACCCGGCGCTCGCCATTCGTGGCGCCGCTGACGAGCAGATCCCGCTGACCCTCACCGCCTTCGGGCCGAACTCTTTGGCCCTCGGTGGTCGCTGCTTCGATGCGGTCGTGCTCCACACCTTCTTCACCGACGAGACCACCGCCCGGGTCGTCGCCGCGGTGAAACGAGCCGCCGACGAGGCGGGCCGGGATCCGGCCGCAGTCCGGGTGTGGTCGTGTTTCGCCACCATCGGCGATCATCTCCGGCCCGAGGTCCGGCTCAAGAAAACGGTCGGCCGGATCGGCACCTACCTCCAGGCCTACGGCGATCTGCTGGTCCGGACCAACCGCTGGGATCAGGCGGTCCTCGACCGTTTCCGGGCCGACCCGGTGGTGGCCGCCATGCCCGGCGCCATCGACGCCGTGGCCACCACCGACCAGCTCGAGCACCTGGCAACCCTGATCCCCGACCACTGGCTGGCCCCGGCCGCCACCGGCTCGCCGGCCGACTGCGTTTCGGCCATCAGAGGTCAGTTCGACCTCGGCTGCGACGGGGTGATCCTCCACGGCGCCGGCCCGGCCGACCTCGCACCGATCGTCGAGCACTACCGCCGGACCAGGCCGTCTGGGCGCTTCGATCACCTGGCCCCCAACCCCGCAGGCTGAGATCGGCCTCTGCCCCTCTGCCCCTCTGCCCCTCTGTCCCTCTGTCCCTCTGCCCCCTGTCCTGGTGGCCCGCCACCGGCCGGTGCGGTCTGGGACCTCAGTCCGATTCGGTCTTCAACCGCTGCGGGGTCTGGTTGAGGTGGATCGCCGACTCCAGTGTCTCGCTGGAGTCCAGCACATGGAACCTGGCCAGGTCCCTGCCGTGGTCCGACAGTCGCCGGTAGTCGGCGTAGGAGATGCTGCGAGTGATCGGCTCCCGGAACCAGGGGGCGTAGAACTCGATGTTGGGGATGGACGTCATCCATCGATCGACCACCGTTCAGCCCAGGACCTCGGCGATGGCCAGCTCGGCGATCCGGTCGGCGTCATAGCCCAACTCCTCCGACAGGATCTCCCAGCTGTGCTCGCCCCACGAGGGCCCGCCGTAGGTCACATCGGCCGGATTCCGCGAAAGATGGAACCGGGTGTTCTCGATCCAGGTCGTGCCCTGGGTGGGGTGGCCGACCTCGATGAAGTGGCGCCGGTGGCCCAGCTGGGGGTCGGCCAGCGCATCGGCCGAGCCCTGCACCTGGTGGGCCGGCACCCCGACCTGGATACAGGCGGCCATGGCCTCGGACTTGGATCGGCCCGAGGTCCAGGCCTCGATCAGTTTCTCCAGCTCTTCCACCCGGTCGTGGCGTTGCGACGCCGTGAGGTTGTCAAGGCCGTTGCCGCCGATCAGATCGCACAGCGCCCGCCACTGCTCGTCGGTGGTGACGGCGATGGCCACCCACTGGTCATCGCCGGTGCAGCGGAAGACCCCGTGGGGGGCGAACATTTCGTCCCGGTTGCCTCGCCGCGCCGCCAGCCTGCCGTTCACCGACCAGTCGAGCAACAGCGGTGTGAGCTGCTGCAGCGAGGCCTCGCCCTGGGAGAAGTCGATGTATTGGCCTCGACCGGTGGCCCGATGGTGCTCGACCGCGGCCATGACCGCAGCCACCAGATACCGGGGCGAGATGTAGTCGGTGTAGGCACCGAAGGGTCCGCTTGGCGCCCGGTCCGGCCAGCCGGTGATGGCGAAGAACCCGGAGATCGCCGCCGCCATGGTGCCGTACCCGGCCAGCGAGGTGTAGGGCCCGGTCTGGCCCATGATGCAACTCGACAGCATGACCAGATCGGGCTTCACCTCCCGCAGCGATGCGTAGTCGAACCCGAAGCCCTTCATCGCCTTGGGGGAGAACGACTCCAGCACCACGTCGGCCCACCGGACCAGATCGTGGACCACGTCTCGGGACGCCGGTTTTGCCAGGTCGAGTGACAGACCCCGTTTTCCGGCGTTCATGTTGCTGTAGAGGGCGGTGTTGTCGGGCAGGCCCTCGTCGTCGCGGAACGGCTGCAGTGTCCTGGCGGTGTCGAGCCGGGCCTCGGAATCGATCCGCACGATATTGGCCCCGTAGTCGGCCAGGATCCGCGACCCTGCGGGCCCGGCCATCACCCACATGAAGTCCAGGATCTTCAGCCCTTCCAACGCGGCCCCGGTGCGATTTGGCGTGGGGCCGACGGCCACCATTGGCGTACGAGGCGCTTCGTTGCGGATCTCGATGGTGTGCCGGCCGATGGTCGGGGGAGCGGCCAGGACCGGTTGGGGGGTCTCGCTGAAGATCCCAAGGCGGCCGGGGAACCGGACCGACCGGCCGCCGATGTCGATGTCCTCCCAGACCCGGCGGGCCTCCAGGTGGGGGTTGTGGTGGACATCCTCGGCGGTGGTGACCGGGGCGAACAGCAGCCGCCGCTCGAAGGCCGCAGCGAACAGCTCGGCCTTGGTTCTGGTGGCGAAGAAGTCGGCCAGCACCTGCTTGACCCGCTCGTATTCGGCAACCGGTTCGACGCCACCGAACAGTAGCTCACCATAGTTCAACCAGTCCTTGTCTCTGGTTGCCTCGTCGCAGCCGCCCTCCTCGTGGATCCAGTCCATCAGCCGTTGGCTGAACGGCCCGAGGGCCGGTCCGAAGAGGAAGGTGACCGACATGAACCCGTCGGCGCACGGCCACATCAGTTGGATGTCGATCCCGGCCAGGCTGACCCCACCGGCCGACCTGGTCGAGGTGGTGGCGTTGATGGCGTCGGCCAGCATGTTCGACTGGGTCGCCTGCATGGTCGACTGCTGGGCCGAGCAGTCGATGTGCTGGCCGACTCCGGAGTGATGCTGCCGCTCGTAGAGCGCGATCAGCGCCGCCCCCGCCCCTTCCGCCGCGGCGTGGAAGTAGGCCTGGGGGAGCGGGATCCGGAGCGGTGCCCGGTCGGCGTCGCCGGTCAACACCTGCTGCCCACCTGCGGCCATGATCGTGAGGTCGCTGACCGGCCAGTCGGCCTTCGGCCCGGTCGAACCGAAGGCCGAGATCGACACCATGATCAACGCCGGGTTGCGCTCGGCCAGCGTGTCGTAGCCGAGGCCGAGCCGCTCCATTGCCCCCGGCCCGGCCGACTCGACCAGGAAATCGGCGCCGTCGGCAAGGCGCAACAGGTCATGGCGACCGGCGTCGGTCTCCAGATCGAGTACCACCGATTTCCGGCCACGATTGTAGGCCCAGTGCCACAGCGAGGTGTCCGGGCTCTCGACATCGTCGGCGAACGGGCCGAGCCGCCGGCTGGTGGTGCCACCCGGGGGCTCGATCGAGATCACCTCGGCGCCGAGCGACGCCAAGACGTGGCCGCACAGCTGCCCCCGTTCATCGGACAGGTCGAGTACTCGGTACGAGGACAGCACCACAAACCCCTTCGGCCGCAGCTCAACCCGACTGTGGCCCGGCCTTCGGCGCCCGGTCAAGTTGCGCCGATCCGGGCAGGACAACCCCTTCGGTCATCCCGGGCCAGGTGTCGCTGACGCGATAGCCGAGGGGCCAGGGGTCGGTGGGGTCGACGATGTGGGAGGTGTGGCCGGTTCGCCAGGCCCGCCCGGAGATGACCGGCACGATCGCCCGATGGTGGCCGACGGTGGTGTCGGAGTGGATCCGGCCGATGAACTCCGAGCCGATCACCGATCGCATTCGCAGGCGGTCACCGACCGCCATGACCCCCTGGGCCCTGAGCAACGCCATCCTGGCCGAGACGCCGGTCCCGGTTGGCGAACGGTCGAGCTTGCCCGGTTCCACGACCACGGTGTTGGCCATCGTGAACGCCCCGTCATCGTGACGTTCCAGCGGCCCGGCGATCTGGCAGAACGAGAAGTGGTTCCAGTCGGTGGTCGGGTGGGTGAAGCGCAACTGTTGGTTGGCGGCCCTGGTGATGGTCGAGCCGAGCCGGGCCAGTTCGCCACCGTATTGGGGGGCGATGGTCACATCGAGATCCTCGGCGTCGACCATCACGAAGCTGTCGCCGCCGAACGCCGTATCGACCCGAACCGTTCCCAGCGGGCCGAGGTCGAGGGAGGCGTTGCGCTGGGACACGAACGAAGCGACGTTGGTGACCGTCACCGTGATCACCTTGCCGTCACGACACCGGGCCTCGACCTCGATCAGGCCGCCGGGTGCCTGCAGGGTCAGGCTGGTGACGGGTTCGGTCATGGCGACCAGCCCGGTCTCCAGGACCACGGTGGCAACACACATCGAGTTCGAGCCCGACATCGGCGGGGTGTCCATCGGCTCCATGATGATGAATCCGATGTCGGCCGCCGGGTCGGTGGCCGGTACCAGCAGGTTCACGTGGCGGAACACGCCGCCCCGGGGTTCGTTGAGCATCAGCCGGCGCAACCGCTCGTCGGTTGCGATCCAGCGGGACTGGTCCCACACGGTGTCGCCGGGAGGGATGGCGATACCGGCCACGATCACGTCGCCGACCTCACCTTCGGCGTGGCAGCCCTCGACCTCGATGGGCCCGTTCACGAATTCGAGGTAGTGCTCCGGAGACGGCATCGGTCATCGAGCCGATCACAATCCTGCGGTCGACGCAAACGATCCAGAGAAGCCGGGGAACGAGCCCGGCCCCGGGGGAGGGAATCCCGGGGCCGGTTCGATTTGCCTTTGTTGACTTGCTCCTGGAGCTGGGGTCAGCTCGGGGGCAGCAGCACTGCGTCGATGACGTGGATC
Source organism: uncultured Acidimicrobiaceae bacterium (assembly GCA_947259095.1). GTDB lineage: Bacteria > Actinomycetota > Acidimicrobiia > Acidimicrobiales > SZUA-35 > JAHELU01. The sequence goes on from CAMYLA010000080.1 coordinate 11,986, forward strand.
ACGCCATTGCTGGCCTCGACGTCGGCGGTGACAACGTTGGCCTCGTTGACCATGACGCCGGCGTCGCTCACCGTGAAGGTGAGGTCCGCGCCGTTGACCGTGGTTGCAGTCATGCCGTCGGTCAGGTCGGTGCTGAGAACCTCACCCTCGACCACGTGGTAGGTGAGGATCGAGTTCAGCGTCTCGGTGTCCGCCAGCAGTTCCGCAGCGGTCAGGCCGAGGGCGGTCAGCGCGTCCGCAAAGGCTGCATCGGTGGGGGCGAAGACCGTGAGGGGACCGTCGCTGTTGAGGGTGTCGACCAGGCCGGCGGCATCGGCCGCGGCCAGCAGGGTGGTGAAGTCGCCGGCGGCGTCTGCCACTACGACGATCGTGTCGCCGTCTTCTTCCATCGCCGCTTCGGTGGTGTCGGAGCCCTCGGTGGTGTCGGAGCCGTCGGTGGTGTCCGAACTCTCGGTGGTAGTCGTTTCCTCCGCCGTGGTGTCGGTGCCCTCTTCTGTGGTTGTGGTGGACTCGGTTCCCTCGTCGTCCGCGTCGTCACCGCAAGCGGCGGCGAACAATGAAAGGGCGAGTAGGAGAGCAAAAAGTTTGGTTAGTCGTTTCATGGAATTCATGTTCCTCAATAGGGGGGTGTTTGTGACTGACGGGAGTGTATTCGACGATGTTGGCCCGGCAGATGCAGGTACGACGAATGTGTCGGATGACACTGCCGGCCCCCCCCGGACGGTTTGCGCGTCCCCGGTGTAAGGCTGCCACCGCAGCGTTTCTAGGGCTCGATACGATCGACCGCGATCCGGCCGTTGGCCACCACCGCGGCGATCGACGCATCGGCATCGGCCAGACCGGACAGGTTGGCGAGCGGGTTCACCTCGCTGATGACCACGTCAGCTGCGGAACCTGGCGCCAGCCGCCCGATCCGCCCCTCGAGGCCGCACAACCGGGCATTGACCTGATACATCGACGCCAGCACGTCGACCGCCGGTTCGAGTTCGGCTCGGATGGCGAACTCCCGGTTCTGCCACGGTTGGGCTTCACCGAGCAGGTCGGTCCCGAACCCCAGGGCGACCCCGGCCGATTTTGCGATCTCGATCGAGTGCCGACCCAGGTCGAAGACCCCCTGGTTCTTGTCCAGGTTCTTCTGCGGCATCCCGGCTTTGGCGCCGAGCTCGCCCATGGCCGAATAGGTGACGAGCGTCGGCACCATCGTCACGTCGAGCTCGGCCATCCTGGTTGCGGTCGGCCCATCCAGCAGGTTGCCGTGCTCGATGCAGCGAACCCCGTTCTCGATGGCCAGGCCGATGGCCTCCGGTTGGTAGGCGTGGGCCGTGGTGTAGGTGTGGCGGTGGTCGGTCTCGACCGTCGCCGCTCTCACCTCGTCGGCGGTGTACTGCACGGCATCGAAGGGGTCTGAGGGGGAAGCGACGCCGCCGGAGCTCATGATCTTGATGAAGGCGCTCCCGGAACGAAGCTCGGTCCTGACCGCCTTGCGGACCGCTTCGACACCGTCTGCAACGTGGCTCAGATCGTTGCTGGTGACCTGGCAGGCACAGATCGCACCGTCCACGGCATCGAAGTCGCCGTGACCGCCGGTCTGGGAGATGGCCCGCCCGGCCCGCACGATCCGGGGGCCGTCGCACAGGCCGGTATCGATGGCCCGGACCAGGCCCGCCACGTCACCACCGGTGTCACGAACCGTGGTGAAGCCCCGCAGGACCGTGGCCTCGGCCAGCCTTGCCATGCCGAGTGCCAGCTCGACCGAGCTGAGTCGCCGCAACCGGTGGAAGTTCATGGTGGTGATCACGTGATGGACATGGGCATCGATGAAACCGGGCAGCACGAATCGGCCCCGGGCGTCGATGGTCCGATCGGCGGCACCGGTCGGGCGGGTCTCGCCGACCTCGACCACGGTGTCGCCCTCGAGGGTGAGGTGCCGTTCCCCGATCATCGCCATGGTCTCGGTGTCGAGCAGCGTTCCGTTCAAGATTGTGGTCCGCATACCGTCATCCTGCCACAACCGGCCTTTCGGCGGCCTCGTTCGCCGGGCCGGGCTACGCCGGGGTGACGGCGGGCGATTGGCCGCTCCAGCCCAGGTTGCGGGAGATCCTGGCTGCGGCGTGGGTCACTGCGGCGGCCACCTTTTCGTCGGCACCGCCCGGGAATCGGTAGGCCGGCCCGTGGCAGTGGATCGCCCCGAGCAGGAGGCCGTCGCCGTCGTACAGGGGGGCGGCGACCGAGTTGATACCCTCGTCGACCTCGCCGCTGGTCCAGGCGTAGCCCAACTTGCGGACCTCGATGAGCCGGTCCCGGATGTCGTCGCCGCGCCACACCGTCCGGTCGGTGAAGCGGTGGAGGTCGCCGGCCAGGTATCGATCGAGTTGGTCGGCGGAGGCGTTGGCCAGGAAGACCAGCCCCGACGACACGACGTGCTGGGGCAGGCGCTCGCCGGTCCAGTCCCGAACCCGGACCTCGTTGTGGCAATCGATCTGATCCCGGTAGAGCACATCGCCGCCCGCCGGCTCCGACAGGCCGGTGACCTCACCCAACTGGGTGGCCAGGCCACGAACGATTCCCCGATCGACGCCGGCCAATCGATCCGCCTTGTTCACCCGCGACGCCAGCGCCAGGGTTGCAGGTCCGAGGGAGTAGACGCCGTCGTCCTGGCGTTGCACGGCCCGCAGCATCTCGAGCGTCTTGAGCAGACGGGAGACGGTGCTGGTCGGCAGATCGACCCGGCGGGCCAACTGGCTGATGCCGGCCGGCTCGGCCGCCACCATCTGGAGTACCTGGAACGATCGCTCGACACTCTGAACCGGCGTCATTGGACAACCTCCAACACTGAAACTAGCGTCACCGTCTACCGGTGATTCACCACATTGTGGTGATCAGCGGCTCAGCGGCCAGGTGTAGAACATCCAGCCCGCCCACGCAAAACAGAAGATGAGAAGAGGTTGGGGGACCTGTTCGGCGATGTGGACCACACACATCACAACGACTGCAGTCATGCGGCATCAGCCGCCGCGGCCGGGCATCCTCTCGTTGCTCCTGGCAGCAATCACGATGGCCGCCGCCATCGCTGTTGCCCCGCTGCCGGCCGATGCCGAGATCGATCCCCGACGGACCCCGGGCGGCGGTGAGCCGGTGCGATTGGCCCGCCCCACCTGGGACACCGGCTGGTTTCAAGCCGAGATCATCTCGCAGTTACTCACCGAACTCGGGTACCGGGTCGATGGCCCGACAACCATGGAGACCAATGCGTTCTACGGCGATGTGGCCGCCGACGAGGTGGACCTCTGGGTCAATGGATGGTTCCCGCTCCACGATCCGCTGCTCGCCGAGCCCGGCGACAGCACCACGGCCGACGGCGGTGGCGGGGCGATCAGGGTCGGCTTCGAAGTTCGCGGTGGCGCCCTCCAGGGGTATATGGCCGATGCGGCGACCGTCGCAGCGCTTGGCATCGAAACCCTGGCCGATCTGGCCGACCCGGAGGTGGCCGCCGCCTTCGACAGCACCGGCGATGGTCGGGCAGACCTGATCGGCTGCAACCCGGACTGGGCCTGCGGTCCGATCGTCGACCATCACCTCGAGGTGTACGGCCTCTCCGACACCGTCGATCAGGTTCGGGGCGACTACGGGCCCCTCATGCAGGCCACCGTCGATCGGTACCGGGCCGGCGAGGGGGTGCTGTTCTACACCTTCACCCCGAACTGGACGGTCGGCGAACTGGTCCCCGGCACCGATGTGGTTTGGATCCCGGCGCCGTTTCCCAGCCTGCCGCCGGAAATCGCAGACCAGGAACCGCTGACCATCGTCGACCAGGTGGCCGGATGTCTCGACGATCCCTGCTCGATGGGCTTCGCTCCCAGCGACATCCGAGCCGTGGCTTCGCGCTCGTTCCTCGCTGCCAATCCGTCCGTCCAGGCCCTGCTGGAAGGGTTCGAGATCGCCCTCGACGACATCTCGGCCCAGAACGCCAGCATGACCCGGGACGAGGATGCCGCAGCCGACATCGCGGCATATGCCAGCCGCTGGATCGAGGAGCACCGGATCGACGTCGACCGGTGGCTGGCCGCGGCCGTCGAGGCCCACGAGGCGGCGGGGCTGGCGTTGGCCCCCGGCCCGGGCGACGCTGCCGCCGGTGGCGACCGCCTTGGCACGTTGCGGGTGGTGACCAGACTGGCACCTCCGTTCGTCGACTACCAGGGCTCCTCCTACGGTGGCTTCAGCATCGAGCTGCTCCGCCTCGTCGCCTCCGACATCGGTGCCGACGTCGAGATCTATGCCGTCAACAGCTCGGCCAAGCTGATCGACGATGTCGACCGCGGCGCAGCGGCGATCGGTGTTGGCGCGGTGGCCATCACCTCCGAACGGGAACACGAGGTCGATTTCACCCAGCCCTACATCGATTCCGGGCTGCAGATCCTGGTCGCCGATCGCGATCCGGGCCTCTTCGGCGGCCGGCTGGGGTCGGTCACCCGGAACCTGTTCTCCGGCAACCTGCTGGCGTTGGTGTTGGTGTTGATCGTGGCCATGACACTGTCGGCCCACGCCATCTGGTTGACGGAGCGCCGCAAGAATCCGGACTTCCCGGTGTCGTATCGAGCCGGGATCTGGGAGTCGCTCTGGTGGGCGGCGGTGACCGCAACCACCGTCGGCTACGGCGACAAGACGCCGAAGGGAACGGCCGGTCGGATCTTCGGGTTGTTCTGGATGTTCAGCGGCTTGTTCCTGCTGGCCTACTTCACCGCCGGGATCACCACCGCGTTCACCATCGAGGAGTTGCATCGGTCGATCGACGAGCCGGCCGATCTGCGAGGTCGGTCGGTGGGCGTGGTCGCCGACTCGGCCGCGCCGGACTTCCTCGCCCGACAGGGAATCGGGGCGGTCTCGTACCCGACGGACCGGGAGGCATACGAAGCACTCTTGGACGGGGAGCTCGAGGCGTTCGTCCACAACGCCGCCATCCTCCAGCACTTCGTGGCCACCGACGGCCGAGGCGGCGTCGACGTTTCGGGTCTGGTCTTTGCCGAGCGGGGCTTCGGGTTCATCGTCGAAACCGACAGCGAACTGACCGAGATCCTGAATCGATCGTTGCTGTCGCTGATCGAATCCGGCCGGTTCGATGCCCTCCACGAGCAGTGGTTCGGTGCTGACTCGGCGGCCGGGGGCCGGCTGGGGCCGCCGTGATTTCACATAGGGAAACCACCACAGCAGGGAGCAAGACGTGAGTGACAAAACCGGACTCCGCAAGGCCAGAAGGGCCCAGCGACAACGCGAGAGGCAGGAGCGGGAGCGCGCCGTCGCCGAGCGCGAAGCGTTCGAAGGCCTGCAGGTCGAGCCCGAAACCGAGTTCTACGAGGAAATCGTCGACAGGAAGCCTGGCGATACCAACATCGTCAAGTGGGGCTTCGACATCCACCCCCAGGTGGCGTTCTCCTCGGCCGGCTTCCTGATCATCTTTCTGACGCTCACCCTGGTCTTCCGAGAAGATGCAGAGACCTTCTTCCAGAATGCATTGACCTGGATCGGGGACAACTTCGGCTGGTTCTACATCCTGTCGGCCAACATCTTCCTGGTGGCGATCTTCTTCTTCGGATTCAGCCGATACGGCCGGATTCGGCTCGGCGGCCAGGACGCAAAACCGGAGTTCACCAACTTCGCCTGGTACGCCATGTTGATCAGTGCCGGCATGGGCATCGGCCTGATGTTCTGGAGCGTGGCCGAACCCATCTACCACTATCAGGACCCGGCCCCGTTCTTCGGTGGCGAGCCGAACACCCCCCAGGCGGCAGACGCGGCCATGGTGACCACCTTCTATCACTGGGGACTGCACCCCTGGGGCATCTATGCGCTGGTCAGCCTGGCGCTGGCCTTCTTCACCTTCAACCGTGGGCTGCCGCTGACGATGCGGTCGGTGTTCTACCCAATCCTCGGCGAGCGGATCTACGGCTTCTGGGGCAACCTGATCGACACCATTGCGGTGATCGCCACGCTGTTCGGTCTTGCGTCATCGCTCGGATTCGGGGTGAAGCAGGTCTCGGCCGGAATGAACTTCCTGTTCGACACCTCTGACACCACGGCATTCCAGGTGATCCTGATCGCTGTCATCACCGGTATGGCGACCTTGTCGGTGGTCGCCGGCCTCGACGGAGGGGTGAAGCGATTGAGCCAACTCAACCTGGGATTGGGGGCGGCGTTCCTGGTCTTCGTCCTGGTCGTCGGTCCCACGGTGTTCATCATCGGCACGTTCCTGGAGAGCACCGGGAGCTACGTCCAGGCGCTGCCGAGTCTCGCAACCTGGACCGAGTCGCTCAGCGGCACGTCATGGCAGAACGGCTGGACGGTCTTCTACTGGGGTTGGTGGATCTCCTGGGCTCCTTTCGTCGGCATGTTCATCGCCCGGGTGTCGAAGGGGCGCACCATCCGGGAGTTCGTCATCGGGGTGGTACTGGTTCCGACCCTGCTGTCGTTCCTGTGGATGTCGACGTTCGGTGGCGCCGCCCTCAAGACCCAGATCGACGGCACCCGTGATGTCGCCGCCGCGGTCAACGAAAACGTGGCCACCGCACTGTTCGATCTGCTGGAGGCGTTCCCGTTCACCACCCTGACCTCGTTCATCGGAATCATTCTGGTGGTGTCGTTCTTCGTGACGTCTTCGGACTCCGGCTCGCTGGTCGTCGACCACCTGACCTCGGGCGGCAAGCTGGAATCGCCGGTTCCCCAGCGGGTGTTCTGGGCGATCATGGAAGGGACGGTTGCCGCCATCCTGTTGCTGGGTGGTGGGCTCCTGGCCCTGCAGTCCGCAGCGGTGGCTTCGGGGGCGCTGTTCGCCTGCGTGTTGCTGGTTTCGATCTACAGCATGCGACGAGCGTTCAGTGAGGAGCTGGTGATCATCGAGCTCGAAGAGGAGCTCGAAGTCAGCGAAGCCGTCAGCGAAGCCGTCGCGGCCACGGAGGTGCCGACATGAGACGGACCCGACTGGCTTTTGCCCTGTTGGCGGCGGCCGCAACCGTGACGGCCGGTTGCGGCAGTGATGACGATGCCGCCTCGACCGACACCTTCGACGGCATCTCGGTGGTCGTCGGCTCGAAGAACTTCACCGAGCAGTACGTCTTGAGTGAGATCCTCATCCAGAGCTTGGCGGCCCGCGGGGCCGATGTGACAGACGGCTCCGACACCGGCGACACCCCGACCACGAGGGCAGCGCTGTTGTCGGGCGAGATCGACGCCTACTGGGAGTACAACAGCACCGGTTGGGTGGAGCACCTCGGCCGTACCGAGGCGCCAAACGAAGACGGTGAGGCGCTGACCGAAGCGGTGGCCGAGGCCGACCGGTCCGCCAACGGCATCGAGTGGCGGGGCCGATCGACGTTCAACGACACCTACGGCTTCGTGGTCTCCTCCGACATCGCCGATGAAACGGCGGCCACCCGGTTCAGCGTCGAGGCGTTCGACCTGGAGGCCATGGCCGAGTACCTGGAGGACAACGAGGACACCGTGGTCTGCGTGGAACCGGAGTTCACC
>CAMYLA010000081.1 GCA_947259095.1 uncultured Acidimicrobiaceae bacterium
GGAGCACATTCAACCAGCGTTCGGGGAGTACCCCTCACCACGGTGTCGTCGTCAGCACGGTGCGTACAGCACCCGGTGACACCGGTCGCCTCCGAGTAATCGGGAGCGGCGGGAAAGACCGAGATCTGCACCACGAAAGGGTTTTCGTCATGCGCAACTCGCTCCGCCTCGGCGTTGTCTCCGGGATACCGATCGGCATTCACTGGTCGATTGCGCTCATCGCCGGGATCTTCGGGCTGGCGCTGGCGGGAACCATTCTGCCCGCTGCGGCCCCCGGCTATGTTGCGGCCGCCTACTTCGTCACCGCGGCGATGGTGACCGTTGCCCTGCTCGGGTCGATCGTGGCCCACGAACTCGGCCATTCGGTGGTCGCCCAAAGAAACGACGTCGAGGTCAGCGGTATCACCCTGTTCGCCCTCGGCGGTGTGGCCCAACTGGAACGGGAGCCTGACACGCCGGGAGCGGCGGCCCGGATTGCTGCCGCCGGCCCGGCGGTGAGCGTGGCCATCGGCGTCGGCGGGATGGCGGCCGGCATTGCCGCCACTGCCTCAGGCGCACCGGCGCTGTTGGCGGCAGGGCTGACCTGGCTCGGGCTGATCAACCTGACCCTGGCGGTGTTCAACATGGTGCCGGCGTTGCCCCTCGACGGCGGCCGGGTCCTCCAGGCGGCGCTGTGGCGACGCAGCGGTGACCGGGACCGGGCGACCATCTCGGCCGCATCGGTCGGTCGGATCGCCGGGTGGCTCATCGTGGCATTTGGCGCATGGCAGTTCTTCACCACCGGTGCCGGACTGTGGACGATGCTCATCGGGTGGTTCATCGTCGGCAGCGCCAAGGCCGAATCGATTCGAGCCCGCTTCAACGTCCGCCGCCGGGAGTGGGCGCCACCACAAGGCCCGGCCTGGCCTGGCCCTTCGGGCTGGCCCGGTAACGGCAGCGGATCGACCTGGGCCCCTCCCAGCGCACCGCCACAACGCGACGACGTGATCGACGTCGAGGGTCAGCGGGTCGGCTGACCGCCACGTCTATCGGGAGCCGGCGGCCGCCCTACCCCCGGCTCCCGATTCGCGCCGGCCGGACCGGCACCGTCGACCGCACCGGCTTGGCGGTCTGCTCGACGGCGTGCGACGGTGGACACCATGCTGACCCGAAAGCGTGGCTACCTTCACTGGCGGCCGGATGAGCACGGCCCGTCGGCCAGCCGCCACCTCCAGCGTGAGGGCTGGGTCCTGCTCCGCGGCGTGTTCGATCGCCGAACCGTGATCGAGCTGACCGACGACATCAAGCGGGTCTACCGGGACCAGTCGGCCGATCGCCGCAGGCCGGGACCGGAGCGCTCGGAGATCGAGCAGTTCCGGTACGAGATGCTCAATCGGTCACCGGTCTGCCAGCGGGTGATCGCCGACCGGGCCATTCTCGATGTGGTCGAACCACTGCTCGGTGAGGACTGCCACATCATCGCCAACTCGGCCTGGTGGAACCCACCGGACGTCGACCACACCCACGGCGGTGGTCGCTGGCACATCGATGCCGGGCCCCATGTGCCAAGGCCGGACGATGTTCCCTGGGACGATCGTATTCCGTACCCGGTGTTCGTGATCGCGGCCCACATCGTGCTCCAGGACTGTCCGGGCCCGTGCGGGCCAACCGGGGTCATTCCCCGGAGCCACATGTCGGGCCGACCACCCCCGGTCGACCATCTCGACGACCCCTCACTCAGCTGGGCCGGCAACCAGCCGGTGGTCCTGGCGGCCGAGGCCGGCGACGTGCAGCTGTTCGTCTCCGATGCCTGGCACCGGCGGATGCCCACCGGGGCGGGCGATCAGGGTCGCCTGTTCCTCCAGGTCCACTACGGGCGGCGCGACATCGCCCAGCGACTCCGGCCGACGTCGGAGGTCAACCACCTGTCGGTCGATGCCGTCCAGCGTCTGGGAGATGAACGATCTCGAACACTGGTCGGACTCCACCCGCCGTTCTTCTACGACGGCTGAGGCCGGGAACGATCTGGCCGCCGACACCGCAACTTCCGTGGCGATTGGTCGATGAACTAGGTTTGGGTATGGCTGAGAATCCGGTAACCGACTGGGCCACCGACTTCGACATCGGCGATCCGACGTACGAGACCGACCCGTACCAGATCTGGGACGAGCTGCGTGAACGCTGCCCCATCGCCCACACCGAACGACGGGGCGGTGCCTGGCTGCCGACCAGGTACGACGATGTTGCGGCCATCGCCTACGACACCGAACACTTCTCGTCGCGCGACACCTCCGTCCTCCCGAGCCCTGAGGGGTCGACCACGCTCGTGGCACCCCCGATCACCTCCGACCCGCCGTTCCACACCGCGGCCCGCCGCATCCTGCTCCCGTTCTTCAGCCCCCGGGAGGTGGAGAAGCTGGAGAAGAAGACCCGCTCGGTCTGCACCGAACTCCTCGACGCCATCGAACAGCGGGCGGGCGGTGACCCGACGGTCGTCGCAGACGCCGCCGGTGACTACGCCCAGCACATCCCGGTCCGCATCATCGCCCACATGCTCGGCATACCGGAGTCCGACGAGGGCCGGTTCACCGATTGGGCGGTGCGGATCTTCCAGGAGGGCGCGTCGGATCCGGAGATCACCCGCACCGCCATCAGAGAGATCCTCGACTTCTTCGGCGATGAGGTGGAGCGCCGCCGACAGGAACGTTCCGAGGATCTCATCAGCTTCCTTCTCGACGCCGAACTCGATGGTGGACCGCTGACCGAGAAGCACATCCTCGGCACCTGCTTCCTGTTGCTCATGGCGGGGATCGACACCACCTGGTCCAGCATCGGCTCGTCCCTGTGGCACCTGGCCGTCACCCCGGACGATCGCGACCGGCTGGTCGCCGAACCGGAGTTGCTGCCGACTGCGGTGGAAGAACTCCTTCGAGCCTACGCCCCGGTCACGATGGGCCGGGAGGTGGTGGCCGAGACCGAGGTCAACGGTTGCCCGATGCACGTCGGCGACAAGGTGTTGTTGAACTTCCCGTCCGGCAACCGGGATCCGGAAAAATTCGATCGGGCCGATGAGGTGTTGATCGACCGGGAGCAGAACCGGCACTTCGCCTTCGGTATCGGCATCCACCGGTGCCTCGGCTCGAACGTGGCCCGCATGGAGATGCGGGTCGCCCTCGAGTGCTGGCTCGAGCGCTTTCCGACGTTCGCGCTGGCCGAGGGGACCGAGGTTCGGTGGGGCGGGGCCCAGGTCCGCGGTCCCCGTGCGGTGCCGGTGCTGCTGGTCTAGCCGTCGGTCGACCGTTTGTTGCGTGGGCCGAGCGGCCGGGCATACGATCCGGTCCATGAAACTTGGCATGAGCATCAACTATGTCGGCGATTTCCATTCGACGGTCGAGCAGGTCGTCGAGTACGAGAAGGCCGGTCTGGATGTCGTCTGGGTGGCCGAGGCCTACAGCATCGATGCGGTCAGCCAGGTCGGATACCTGGCGGCCAAGACCGAACGGGTCGAGATCGGGACAGGGATCCTCAACGTCTTCTCCCGGACCGCCACCGCCATCGCCCAAACCGCAGCGGGCTGCGACTACGTCAGCGACGGGCGCTTCATCCTCGGTCTGGGAGCCAGCGGACCACAGGTGATCGAGGGTTTCCACGGCGTGCCGTACGAGAAGCCGATGCGGCGTATCAGCGAGTACATAGAGGTCACCAGAATGACGCTGCGGCGCGAACCGGTGGTGTTCGATGGCAAGACGGTCCAGATCCCGCTCCCCGAGGGTCAGGGCACGGGCCTCGGCAAGCCGCTGAAGCTGATCAACCATCCGGTGCGAAGCGAGGTCCCGATCTGGTGGGCGTCGCTGATGCCACTGTCGGTCAAGGAGACGGCGAAGTCGGCCGACGGCTGGCTGCCGGTGTTCTTCGTGCCGGACGAGTTCCAGAAAGTGTGGGGTGACGACCTCAAAGCCGGCACCGCCAACCGTGATCCCGATCTCGCACCACTCGACATCGGCGCCGGTGCCATGGTCGCCATCGGCGACGAGTACGCAGGTGACGGGGCCGACTCGGTACTCGATCGTGGCCGCCCGCCGACCGCTCTCTACTGGGGTGGCATGGGCGCTCGGGACAAGAACTTCTACAACACGATCGCCCAGAAGTACGGCTACGAGGAAGAGGCAATCGAGATCCAGGACCTGTACCTCGATGGACAGAAGGACGCGGCCGCGGCCAAGGTCCCGCGGGACTTCCTGGAGCGGGCCAACCTGGTCGGCCCCGAGTCCTATGTCAAGGAGCGGCTCGGTATCTGGAAGGAGGCCGGGGTCAGCGTGTTGAACGTAACGCCGGTCGGTCCTGAGCCGGCCAAGACCCTCGGCAGGTTGCGGGAGATGCTGGAGGACGCCTGAGCGCCCACCGGCTCACAGGCAGCCGGGTTCGCCCGCCGGCTCAGAGCGATCCGGACAACCCCAGAAAGAGAAGCGCCACGAGGGCAATCGCACCGATGAGCTCGAATGGGGCGAAGAACCGGCCACCCCTCTCCTAGACGACACGGTCGCCGACCCGGAGCCGCCCCATCCGCATGACGACGAACACCACCCCGGCTGCGAACAACACCGCCGCGCCAGGGTTGTCTCCCACCTGTGTTCCGAACGCCAGCGCCAGCAAACCCAGGGAACCGGCGGTCAACACCGTCGGCATCATCCACGTCGTCGTCGGCTTGGCCACCGTCACCCGAGGGGCGTTCCTGCCGCCGATTCGGGACAGGCGGTGGGATCGATCGTCAAGGGTGGTAGTCGGCCACGGGCTGTTGCCCGGGAGCCAGCGTCACTCCACCCGATAGACCCTGCGGGCAGTGCCGGAGAACAGCTGGTCCTGTTCCTCATCGCCATACCGGGTCGCCATCTTCTGGAGCGCATTCCACAGCACCGGATAGGTCAGGGACTGGCGGTCGACCGGAAAGTTCGACTCGAACATGCAGCGGTCGGGCCCGAAGGTGTCGATGCAGAAGTGCACCCTGTCCTGCCAGGCCGCCACGACCGTGTCGGAATCGGGTGGCACCGGCTTGTCGACCCAACCCAGGCCGAAGAAGTTGTCCATGCCGATACCACCGACCTTCAATGTCACGTTGTCGCAGCCCGCCACCTCGGTCATCGATGCCCGCCAGGTCGCCATTGCCGCCTCACGGTCGTCGGCGTGGGCCCCGATGCCCAGGGGCCCGCCGAGGTGGTCGACGATGATCGAGGTCTCCGGCACCGCCTTGGCCAAGCCGATCAGTTCCGGCAGCTGTGGGTGGTACAACCAGGCATCGAAGCTGAACCCCATCCGGCCCAGGGTTGCCACACCGGTGCGGAACTCGACGGTCTCCATCATCGACGGGGTCGGGCTGTTGTGGCCGGTGGGGATGGCCTCATCCCGATCATGGGAGGTGGCGTGGCGGATGCCGCGGAACAGGCCGTTGCCCGCCCCGTCGTGAGCGGCCAGCACCTCTTCGACCGCCTCGCCGAGCATCATGTCGGCGTGGGAGACGATGGCACCGATACGGGTCTTGCCCGATGTTGCGGCTTCGGCCGCCTGGGCGGCCACGAACCGGGTTTCGCCAACCGGCTGGAGCCCCTCGGGGGCGTCCCGGTTGTACTTGGATCGGCACTCGACGAAAACGGTGGCAACAACATTATGGGAGCCGGTGGTGTCGGCGAGGAGGTCGGCGGCGAGATAGGTGCCGCCCCGGTGGTCCCACAGGTGGTGGTGGGGATCGATGATCGTACGGTCCGGATCGACCGCCTCCTCCACCCGTTCCGCCAACCAATCGAATCGGTTCAGTTCCATCGGGCTCAACATACTCCTCGGCCCGGCGGCCACGAAACCAGTGCCGAGTCAGGCCCCGCTGTCGGTGGCGATGCGGGCGACGCCGTCGGCGATCAACCGGTCGACCGCAACCTCGTCGAAGCCGACCTCCGACAGGACCGCTCTGGTATCGGCCCCGGTGTGGCCAATACTGGTGGTGATCCTGGTCCCGGTACCGCTGAAGGTCCACATCGGCGCCGGCTGGCGGACCCGGCCGATGTGCCCCGTGTCGTGCTCGGTGATCAGTCCGAGGTGTCGGACCGTCTCGTCGTTGTGGACGTCACGACGGCTGGTCACCGCCCCCGCAGCGAAATCGTGCTCTTCGAAGCGGGCCAGCACCTCGGCCGTGGTGTGTTTCGCCACCTCGCCGCCCACCTCCTCGATCAGCTTTGGCAGGTTGAGGATCCGGCTGAACTGGTCGGTGAACCGCTCGTCTGTCACCCAATCGACGCGCTCCAGCGCCAGGCACAAGCCGTCCCACGGCGGCAGTAGCAGGCCGGTGGCGATCTCGCCGTCGGTTGTCGGCAGGACGACGAGAAACGACCCCGGCGCCGACTCCAACCACGGCGGCATCTGCTCGAGGGGGATCGCCGGCTCCAGCTCGGCGTGGGCCGCCGCCATCCCGTCCGGCCACAGGAACGCCAGGCCGGCGGCGATCATCGGCACGTCGATCCGCTGCCCCCGACCGGTCTTCTCCCGCAGGTACAGCGCAGCCAGAACCCCTTGGACCGCAGCCATGGCCGACGTCTTGTCGATCACCACCTGGTGGACCAGATCGCTGCGGCCGGTGGCCAGGTCCCGCTGATAGTCGACCATACCGACCTTGGCCTGCATGACATAGTCGTACACCGGCAGGTGGGCGACAGGGCCGTCGTTGCCGACGCCGCTGATGGCGACATAGATCAGACCCGGGTTCATGGCCGAGAGGTGCTCGTAGCCGACCCCGATCTCCTCCGGCTTCCCCGGTCGGATGTTGTGAAGAAACACGTCGGCCGATGCCGCCAGCTCGGCCAACACTTCCCGGCCTCGCTCGCTCTTGGCGTTGACCGCACAGAATCGTTTGCCACGGTTGAGCGAGTAGAAGATCGAATTCACCGCATCCGGCCCGGCCCCCTGCCCGCCGGCTCTGACCGGGTCCGGGCCGTCGGGGCCTTCGACCTTGACCACGTCCGCCCCCAGTTCGGCCAGCAGCATCCCGGCCATCGGCCCGGAGTAGATGTTGGTGATCTCAACCACCTTCACACCGCTCAGTGGATTGTCGACCGTAAAGCCTGTGTCCGGTTCATCGACCATGGTCGGAGACCCTAGGCGACCTCGCCGGACCGATCCGCCGAACGTTGGCGAAGGCACTGCAGCCAACGCCGACCCGTGCGCTGCACCACACCTCCGGTGATCTGCCGCCCGAGTGGCCTCGCCGCACCGGTTGCACCGCACGACGGCCCTGCCGGTCGGCGGTTGCGGGGCCCCTGGTAAGGTCGGCATCATGGCTGAACTCGACCATCTGATCTTCGCTTCGCCCGACGTCGACGCCGGGGTTCGACACATCGAGAACCTGACCGGCGCCCGAGCGGTGGCCGGCGGCCCCCACGTCGGCCTTGGCACCCACAATGCACTGCTGACCTTCGACGATCGCACCTACTTCGAGGTGATCGGCATCGATCCAGATCAATCCGATCCCGACCGGCCCCGACCGTTCGGGCTCGATGAGCGGGACGGCCCCGGCCTGGCCGGCTATGCCGTTCACCCCACCGGCGGGGAATCGCTGGAGGATCTCCGCTCCTCGATGCTGGCCGCCGGTTTCGACCCCGGCAACATCGCCGACATGAGCCGACGCCGGCCCGACGGCGAGCTGATCTCCTGGCGGCTGACGATCGGGGGTGACAGCGGTGTGGCCAGCCAGGGCGCGCTGCCATTCGCCATCGACTGGGGGGATCGGCCCAGCCCGGCCGCCTCGTTGCCGTCGATGGGTCGCCTGGTGTCGCTGCGGGTCGGTCATCCCGATGCCTCGGTCAGGGCCTCGGTCGAGGCGCTGGGGTTGGTGAACGAAGTGGTGGAGGGACCGGCGGGGCTGACCGCCACGGTCGACTCGCCCAATGGCACGGTGGAGATTTCCTGAACACCCTGCGCCGGCGACGACACCCCGGGTTTCGGTGGCTGGCCCGCTGAGCTAGCTTTCGGCCATGACGATGACGATCAAGCAGGCAGCCCGGTCCGAGGTCGAAGGGGCGGCCGATGCGCTGGTCGATCTGTCCCACCGGATCTGGGACCACCCGGAGCTGGCGTTCGAGGAGGAGCGTGCATCGGCCTGGTCGGCCGAGGCCCTGGCCGACGCCGGCTTCTCGGTTGAGACCGGTGTCGCCGATCTGCCGACCGCGTTCGTGGCCGAGGCCGGCTCGGGGCCACTGGTCATCGGCATCTGTGCCGAGCTCGATGCTCTGCCCGGCATCGGCCATGCCTGTGGCCACAACATGATTGCCGCCGCCGGGGTCGGCGCGGGGTTGGCCCTGGCGCGCGTGGCCGATGATCTCGGGATCACCGTTCGGGTGCTCGGCACCCCGGCCGAAGAACTGGGGGGCGGCAAGATCCTGATGGTGGAGCAGGGCGTCTTCGACGGGATCCACCTGGCGATGATGGTTCACCCGGCCCCGGTCGAAGGTGATGCGTTCCCCACTCTGGCCATCAGCCAGTGCGACTTCCACTATCACGGCAAGACGGCCCACGCCTCGCTGGCCCCCAACCTGGGCATCAACGCCGCCGATGCCATCACCGTGGCCCAGGTTGGCGTCGGCCTGTTGCGTCAACATCTCGAGGTCGGCGACCAGGTCCACGGGATCGTCACCAGGGGAGGGGAGGCGGCGAACATCGTTCCATCGAGCGCTGCTTCGAAGCCGGGGCCACCGCAACCGGGGCCAGCCTCGACATCGAGTCGCTCGGTCCGCCGTACTCCCAATTCGACAACGACGACGAGATCGCCGACCTGTACCGGGCCAACGCGGCGGCGCTCGGTCGGTCGATGGGCCCCAGGCCGACGACCCCGGCCGCATCGACCGACATGGCCAATATCAGCCTGCTGATGCCGACCATCCATCCGACGCTGGGCCTCGGTTGCTATCCGGTGGTCAACCATCAGCCGGAGTTTGCCGACTTCTGCAAGACGCCGCTGGCCGACCAGGCCCTGATCGAGGGGGCCATCGCCATGGCCTGGACGGTGGCAGACGCCGCAACCTCGGCCCCGACCGTCGAGAGGTTACAGGCGGCCGACACCGGCTACGGCGGGCGAGACGAGTACCCCTGGCGGTTCTGAGGGCGGAACCAGCTGTGGTCTGGTGGCGGTGGGCGGTGCGACCGTGGCGATCGGTTGGACTGATCTCGGCTCTCATCGGCTCGTTTGCGCTGCCGGCGTTCATGGCCGCCAGTGCCGACGTCTTCCTGGTGGCTGCCTCGGATTCGATCACCCGACAGATTCTCGACGAGAACCCCACCGGTCTCGACGTCACGGTCACCGCCACCGGCCAACTGGACGGGCCGGCGGTCGCCGGGCTCGACACCGCCATGCGGGCCGAGCTGGACCGGGTCGGACGGCTCGGTGACCCGGAGCGCACGAGCTACGCCGACCTGTCTCTCCAGGAACCGGCCACCGACGACACCTCACCTCCCCGGGACATCATCGGCTCGGGGGCCCGGTTCGTGGCCCGAGACGGGGCCATCGACGCCCTGAACGTCGTGGACGGCGACCGGTCGGTGGAGGGGGCGTGGATCTCCGAGCGGCTGTCGGACAAGCTGGACCTGGGGGCCGGGTCGCTCGTTTCGGTCGAGGGCGGCGACCCGTTCCCGATCGCCGGGGTGTTCGCCAACCTCTGGGAGGGGGAACCCGACCCGTACTGGGCCAACGTCCCGGCGCCGTTCGTGCCGAGGTTCTCCTCGGTCCTCAGGGGGCCGCTGTTCGAGATCGTGGTCATGCCCGAGTCCTTGTTCCTCAACCTCGACGTCGACGGGATCGTGCGGTGACGCTCCTACACCGAATCGGCAGAGATGGTGGCCCCGCTGGCGGCCTTCTCCGGCCCGGGCGGTCCGGTGCCGATCCTGGCCAGCGATGTCCTCGACCTCCGCCTGGACGCCCGATCGATCGTCGGCGAGCTCGAGCAGCCGATCGCCACCGCCTCGATCGGCGGCATCGTGCTGGGGCTGATCGTTACCGCCGCCGGGGCGGCATTCGTCGTTCGCAAGCGGGAGACCGAGGTACGGCTGCTGCGAGCCGACGGTGATGCGCCGTGGCGGTTCGCGGCCCGGGCGTTGGTGCAATTCGCCGTACCGGCAGTGGTGGGAGCGCTGCTGGGCGTGGCTGCGGCCTGGGCGCTGATCGCCGTTCCCGATGGAGCCGGGACGACGAGCTGGGGTGTCATCGGGCCGGCAGCAGTGTTGTGGACCGTCGTGATCGGCCTGTCGGTGGCCGCCGCCGTCACCGCCGCCGCCTCCAGCCGGGTGCTGCACACCGGACGCGCCGGGCTGGGGGCGCTCCGCCTGGGCTGGTTCCTGCCCGTGGTCGGTCTCGCCATCGCAGCGTGGATCCAGGTCGGTGCGGCGCCGGAGCCCGGCGAGGTCGATCCGCTGGTGATCGCCTTTCCGCTGGTCGGTCTCATCGCCGGTGTGGGGTTGGTGGTGTTCGGCGCCCGCTGGTTGATGCGCCGCGTTCATCGCAGCGGACGATCGCTGCCGACGGTGCTGTTCCTGTCCTGGCGCCGGATCACCTCGGCCGACGCCGGCGCCGTGCTCCTGGCGACCGCCATGGGTATCGCCCTGGGCCTCGTCGTGTTCTCCGCCACGCTGGTCGACTCGCTTGATGCCGCCGCCGATGCCAAGGCGGTCACCGCCGTCGGCGGACCGACCCAGGCCCGGCTCAACGGGCGGTTGGAGGCCGAGCTGCCGGAGGCGACCACACTGGTCCGGGTGCTGTCGACCCGCTCGACGATCGGAGGCGACCCCATCATGGTGCTGGCCATCGACTCCGCCAGCTATGCCGAGGCCGTCTCATGGGATCCGACGTTCGGGTCGTCCGCCGCCGGCCTGGTCGACCGGCTGGCAAGCCCGGTCGACGCCGACGTGGCCGCCGTCGCAGTTGCCGGACCGGGCATCCCGGCGGAGGCCGGCTTCGGCAGCTCCGCCGTCACGTCCTACGAGGTGGTCGACACGTTTGCCGCTGTACCGTTGGCCTCCGGGGTGCTCCCCACGATCGTGGTCAGCGCCGACCAGGTCGACGCCGCCGCCCGCCTCAAACACGAGCGTCGACGTCCCGACGACGTCGATCCCGAGGATTGGGCGAGGGAGTACCGGTCGCCGTTGACCCGGACGACATCGGTGCTGGTCTCCCAGCTCGACGAAGCAACGCTCACCGCCTACGCCGAGGCCAACTCGGTCGCTGTGCGTGAGCTGATCACGGTTACCGGACGCCGCGACCTGGTCGGGAACAGGGCCGCCCGCTGGACCTTCGACTACCTGGGGATGCTGTCGGTGGTCGCTGCGCTGGCCGCGGTCGGCGCATTGTTCTTCTACCTTTCCGAGCAGCGGTCAAAACGTCAGCTCTCGAACGTGATGGCCGAGCGGATGGGGCTACGCCCGGTCACCGCCGCCGGTGCCGCGGTGGTTGAGGTCCTCGGTCTGGTCGTGATCGCATTCGTGGCCGGGACCGCGGTCGGGCTGGCGGTGGCGAGGCGACTCTTCGACCGGTTCGAGCCCGACCCCCGACTCCCTCCAGACGTGTCGATGAACCCGGCCTGGGAAATCGTCGGCACTGTGGCACTGGCGGCCACGGTTCTGGTGGTGGCGGCGGCGCTCGTCGATCAACGGCTGGCCGGCAGGAAGACCTACGGGGCGGTGCTTCGTGGGACCTGAACCGTCCCGAGTGACGACACCAGGGCCGGTGATCGAGTGCATCAGCCTGCTCCGGGTCTACGAGTCGGCGACCGGTCGGGTGCAGGCCGTGCGAGGCGTCGATCTCACCATCGACGCCGGCCGTTCGGTGGCGGTGGTCGGGCCGTCGGGAAGCGGGAAGTCCTCGCTGCTGAGGATGATCGGCGGACTCGACGAGCCGACCGCCGGTGACGTGTCGATCGACGGTGTCAACCTGGTCCGGCTCTCCGGCGGTGCCCGGCGAAGGATACGGGCCCGGCTCGTCGGCCACGTCCATCAGCGCCCGACCGACAACCTGCTCGGCCACCTCACCGCCATCGACCAGGTGGTGCGGGTCGCCCACCGGCGCGGCGTCGGGATCGACGAGGCGAAAGAGATGCTGAGCACGCTCGGGCTGGGGCACCGGGCCGACCACCTGCCCGATGAGCTGTCCGGTGGCGAGCAGCAGCGACTGGCCTTCGCCCGGGGTGCCGTCGGTTCGCCGGCGGTGATCATCGCCGATGAGCCCACCGCCGAGCTGGACACGGCCAGCACCGACCGGGTGCTGGACGCCATCCAGCGGTTGGCCGGTGGCGGCATCACCGTTCTCGTCGCCACCCACGACCCCCGGGTTCTCGATCGAGTCGACCAGATCGTCACCCTCCGAGACGGCTCGATCGCCTCGGTCTGCGAGGCCGGGACCGAGCTGGCCGTGATCGACCACGCCGGCAGAATCCAGCTCCCGCCCGAGGTACGGGCCCACTTTCCCGATCGGCGGGCCAACGTCCACTGGGACGCCGAACACCACACGTTCACGGTGAAGGAGCCATGAGCACCGTCCGCCTCAGTCGCGTGACCAAGCGATATCAGCGTGGCCGCGAGATCGTCACCGCCGTCGATGCGGTGTCGCTGGAGCTGGGCCGCGAATCGATGACCGCGCTGGTCGGGCCGTCCGGTTCGGGCAAGACCACCCTGTTGAACCTGATCGTCGGCGGCGAGACCCCCGACGAGGGCACGGTCGAGGGTGTGTCGGCCCGGCCGGACTGGGCCCGGCTGGCAATCGTGCCACAAACGCTGGGTCTGCTGCCGGAATTGACGATGACCGAGAACGTGGGCCTGCCGCTGCGGCTCGGCGCCACCGCCGGTGGTGACGTGGCCGAAGTGATGGAGCTGCTTGGCCTCGGGTCCCTCGGCGAACGGCCACCGGAGCAGACCTCGCTTGGCGAACAACAGCGGGCCGCCGTCGCCCGGGCGCTGATCACCGCGCCGGCGCTGCTCATCGCCGACGAACCGACCAGCCATCAGGACGAGGCCAACACCGGGCGTGTCATCGATGCACTCGCCGCCCTGGCTGGCGCCGGCAGCTGCGTGTTCCTGGCCACCCACGACCGGCGGGTGCTCGACCGGTGCGATCCGGTGGTCCACATCCTCGATGGTGCGATCACCGACGAACCCCGGCTTCGACGGTGACGCGGCTCGGACGAACCATCAGACCTGGCCCGAAATTGCCGGTTGCGGCCTGGCCGGTGGCCACGAAGGTCTGTCTCCGGCGCCAAGTCCCTATAGCGTGGCAGCGCCGATCAACACACCGATGGCGGCTGAAACGAATGCCGAGGAGCACGACAATGGACGACGACGTCTTTTCCGACATCGACGATGCGGCAGCATCGTTCAAGCAACCGGTGGGCACGCTGATGGCCGATCGAATCATCAGCACCCCGGGTAGCACCACCCTGCGGGCGGCCGCGGCGCTGATGCAGGAGGCCGGGGTCGGGCTGCTCGTGGTGGGGACCGCCGATGACGTCCAGGGAGTAGTTTCGGAGCGCGACATCGTGGCCGCAGTTGCCGGCGGGAGGGATCTCGACAGCGAAACGGTTGGTGCGGCGGCCGGCCAGGTCCTCAAATGGGCCGCTCCGACATCGTCGGTGGCCGATGTGATCGAGGAGATGATGGAGAGCTATCTCCGCCACATCCTCGTCATGGGAGAGAACGGCAAGCTGGTCGGCGTCGTCTCCATGCGGGACGTTCTGGCCGCGTTCCCGGGCTGAGCGGAACGTCGCAACGCCGCCGACGACGGGTGCCCCGCCATCCCCGTCGTCGGCTGGGAGCCTCGCGAGGCGGCGATCTAGACTGTGCCGGACGATCGACGAAGCGATGGAGTACCGAGCATGAAGACCGCCTTCTTCCATTTGATGCCATACCCCGAACTGCCGGACGACTTCCCCGAGGCCCATCGATCGGTCTGGGTCGACATCGATCCCGGGCTCTATGATCCACAGGTCGGGCATCGGGCCTACAACGACTACATCGATGAGCTCGAATACGCCGCAGCGGTCGGCTTCGACGCCGTCGGCGTCAACGAGCACCATTCGAACGGCTACGGCTTGATGCCGAGCCCCAACATCATCGCCGCCTCGCTGGCCAGGGCCTGCCCGGACGCCAAGATCATCGTGCTCGGCGATTCGGTGGCCCTCTACAATCCGCCGCTCCGGGTGGCCGAGGAGCTGGCCATGCTGGACGCCATCACCGGCGGTCGGATGGTGGCAGGGTTCCCCGTCGGCTCGCCGATGGACGTGATCTACGCCTACGGCCAGAACCCGGCAACGGTCCGGGAGCGATACCACGAAGGTGTCGATCTCATCACCCGGGCCTGGACCAGCGACGAGGTGTTCAGCTTCAACGGCAAGTACAACAAGCTGCGGTACGTCAACGTCTGGCCCCGCCCGGTGCAGAAGCCCCATCCGCCGATCTGGATTCCCGGTGGGGGGAGTGTCGACACCTGGGACTGGTGCGCCGAGAACGACCTGGTCTACTGCTATCTGTCGTACTTCGGCTACAAGGCGGGCCTGAAGACGATGAACGGCTTCTGGAACCGGGTAAAGGAGCTCGGCAAGGAACCAAACCCGTTCCAGGGTGGTTTCGCCCAGTTCATCGCCTGCGCCGAGACCGAGGCCGAGGCCTGGGAGCTGTACCGGGAGCCGGCCGAGTACTTCTTCAACACCTGCCTCCACGTCTACGCCGGCTACGCCGATCCGCCGGGCTACAAGACACCGAACACGGTGCGGGCCGGCGTTGAGGGCATGGTCGAGCGGGCCGCACGGGAAGCCACGGCCAGAGCCGAGGCGGCCGCCGGCGCCAAGGCGGCAGCCGGGGCAACGGGCAAGAAGGGCCCGGGGAGCGCAGGCGGGAACCAGCTCAGCTTCGAGCAGATGGTGGAGAAGGGTTATGTCATCCTCGGTGACCCGACCCAGGTCACCGAGAAGATCCACGAGCTGTGCGTGAACCTCAACGTCGGGCACCTCATGGCACTGGCCCACTTCGGCAACATGTCCAAGGACCTGGTGAAGTACAACACGAAGCTGATCGGTGAGAAGGTGCTGCCGGAACTGCGGGGTCTGTTCGAGGACCAGTGGGAGGACAAGTGGTGGCCGAACCCGATGCCGGCCGAACAGCGTCAGCTGCCGGATCGCGCCCCCTCCTCGATGGATGCGGTGAGCTGATGGCCGGCTCGGACGTCATCACCATGGACCGGCTGCCGATCGGCACCGGCGACATCGTCGTCCACCGGGCCGGCGATGGCAACCCCGTCGGCTACCTGCACGGCATGATCGGAACCCCTCCCGGAGCCCCGATCCTCACCGCCCTCAGCGCCGCCGACCTGGCCGTCACCGCACCGTGCCTACCGGGCTTCACCGGTTCGGACGTCACCGCGGACAAGAGATCGATCCATGACTGGTTGTTCCATCTTTCGGCCGTCGTCGACGCCACCGGACTGGCGGGCACACCGCTGGTGGCATCATCGATCGGGGCCATGGTGGCCCTGGAGTTGGCTGCCGTCAGGCCCGATGCGTTCAGCCAGCTGATCCTGTTGGCCCCCCTCGGGTTGTGGGACGACACCGAGCCGATCACCGATCCCTACGCCACCACACTGTCGGCCCAACGGCGGCTGTTGACCAAAGACCCCACGGTCACCGCGATGTTCTTCGACGACCCGGAGGGTATGACCGGCGACGAGCTCATCGAGTACGGCGTCGCCCGCTACGAAACCCGTACCTCCGCTGCGTCGATGGTGTGGCCGATCCCCGACCATGGACTGTCGCAGCGGATCCACCGGATCACCACCCCGGTGACCCTGCTCTGGGGGGCGGAGGATGAGGTGGCCCCGATCGGCTACCTCGACCGGTGGCGCCAGGCCCTGCCGAACGTGGTCGCGACCCACACCATCGCCGATGCCGGCCACCTGATCGAATGGGATCAGCCGGACGCGGTGGCCAGAATCGTTGCCGAGACCGTCGGCCCCAGCGGAACAGGAACCCCGACATGACCTTCGAACTGCGCAACACCGTCGAGACCGGACTCTCCCCGGACGACACCCATCCCTATCGGAGCGGCGTCTGGCGGCCCCAGCAGCGGGAGTACGACGCATGGGACATGGAGGTCGAGGGCCGGATCCCCGAAGACCTGAACGGGGTCTACATCCGCAACACCGAGAACGCCCTGTTCGAGCCGATCCGGCGCTATCACCCGTTCGACGGCGACGCCATGCTCCACGCGATCTCGTTCGAGAACGGTGAGGCCCGCTACGCCAACCGCTTTGTCCGGACCGACGGGTTCCTGGCCGAACAGGAGGCGAAGCAGAGCCTGTGGGCCGGTATCACCGAGCATCCCTCCATCTCCCTGGCCGATCACGGCTGGGGGGCCAGGACCATGCTCAAGGACAACGCCAGCACCGACGTGGTGGTGCACGGCGGGAAGGCGCTGGCGAGCTTCTACCAGTGCGGTGAGCTCTACGCACTCGACCCCCGAACCCTCGACGATCTTGGCAAGAGCAGCTGGGGTGGCCGGTTCCCGGCCGGGGGTGTGTCGGCCCACACCAAGGTCGACGAGCACACCGGCGAACTGCTGTTCTTCAACTACACCACCGAAGCGCCGTACATGCACTACGGGGTGGTCAGCGCCGAAGGCGAGCTGACCGACTATGTCGACATCCCGCTCCCCGGGCCACGACTGCCCCATGACATGGCGTTCACCGAGAACTGGTCGATCCTCAACGATCTCCCGTTGTTCTGGGATCCGGAGGCGCTGGCCGACGGCCACTACTCCAATCGCTTCCACCGGGACATGCCGAGCCGGTTTGCGCTGCTTCCCCGCCACGGCACCACCGCCGACATCCGCTGGTTCGAGGCCGAGCCGACATTCGTGCTGCATTGGATCAACGCCTACGAGGACGGCGACGACGTGGTGCTGGACGGGTTCTTCCAGCACAACCCGACCGCCAGGGGTGTGCCCCGTGCGCCGGGCCCGCTGAAGGGTTTCGAAACCCTCGATCTCAAGGTGCTGGACGCCAGGCCCCACCGGTGGCGGTTCAACCTGGCCACCGGTGAGGCCACCGAGGAGTCCCTCAGCGATCGGACCATGGAGTTCGGCATGATCAACGGCCGCCATGCCGGTCGCCGGCACCGTTACAGCTACAACGCGCTCGGTACCGACGGGCTGTTCGCCTTCGACGGCCTGGTCAAACACGACATCGACAACGGCATCGAGGAGACGATCCGGTTCCCGGACGGGGTCTTCGTCAGCGAGACGGTGATGGCCCCACGGGACAACCCCAACGCCGAGGACGACGGCTATCTCGTGACCTTCAGCTCCGACATGGTGAATGACTGCTCCCACGCCCTCATCTACGACGCCGCAGCCATCGGTGAGGGCCCGGTGGCCAGGGTGAAGCTGCCGGAGCGGATCTGCAGTGGGACCCACTCGACCTGGGCGCCGCTGTCCGATCTCTGACCGTTGGCGTCGCAGCCCAGGTACCTCGCGACCGACCGCAGCGTGATCAGCGGTCCGGCTGATTGAATCGCTCCCTGGCCGCCATCGCATCGCTGAAGGTCCGGTCAGCGCGCTCTGGTCGGCGTCGGCGTACGAGCCGGGCCGGGCCGGGGCGACAGTTCAGCCGGCCGCCTCGCGCTCCCACAGGCGATGGGCCAGGACCCCGTTTCGTTGCTCCACCGCAGCCATGGCATCGCAGATGAGGTCTTCGCGGTAGCGCCGGCCGACGATCTGGACGGCCGCCGGGCGATCGTCGACCAGGTCCATGCCGATCACCCCTGCCGGCAACCCGAGGTAGTTGATCCCGGTGCTGTAGACCGATGCGTCGAACAGGTCCTTCACCTCGGCGAAACCCCGCTCGTCGTAGTCGAAGTCGAACATGGGGCACATCATGAACGGAGTCAGAAGCAGGGGGTGCTGATCGAGGAACAGGTTCCAGTCCCGTAGCAGCCGGGTCCGGTCGGCGAACGAGGCAATGTAGCCGTCGCGGTCGAGCAGGTTCGACATCTTGAAGTAGTTGTCGAAGATCTCGTTTATCACCGGCGAACCGTGTTCCCGGATCGGAGGCAGCAGGGTGGCCTCCATCTCGGTCGCTCCGGTGCTGAACCAGCCGTTGGCGGCGTCGATCACCGGCGGGGGGTCGGCCTCCACAACCCGGTAGCCGGCATCGGCCAGCTGCGCCGCCGCCCGCTGCAGCAGCTCGACGATGCCGGGGTGGATGTCGTAGCCGCCGGTCTCCGTGGTCACCGCCACGGTGAGGGGACCGGTGAGCGACGGTCCCTCGAAGGGAACGGGCGGGCTGAGCGGGTCCCGGGGGTCCGGTTCGATCATGACCGAGGTTGCCAGCCTCACGTCGTCGGCGTGGCGGGCGATGATGCCCTGGACCGACATGAGCTGGGCCAGAGGGCCGCGTTCGGCGGCCGCCGAACCGTTGTAGACCGGGACGCGATTGCTGGTCGGTTTCACCGTCGTCACGCCGTTGGCCATGGCCGGAAACCGGAGTGAGCCGCCGATGTCGTTGCCGTGGTGCAGTGGGCCCATCCCCGCCGCGCAGGCCGCACCGGCCCCGCCAGACGAACCACCGGGGGAGATGGGCTCCCCCCAGGGGTTCCTGGTCCTGCCCCGGAGCGGGTTGTCGGTGGTGGCCCGCATGGAGAACTCCGGGACGTTGGTCCGGCCGATGATGACCGCCCCGGCCCGCCGCAGGTTCCGAACCAGTGGTGCATCGTCGGTTGCGATCAGCTCGGCGAAGGCCGGGACCCCGTTGGGGTTGGGGAGACCGGCCTGGTCGATGTTCTCCTTGATGGTGACCGGCACGCCGTGGAGCGGACCCAGCGCTCGCCCGGAGGCGACCGCAGCGTCGGCCTCGATTGCCTCGGCCCTGGCCCGGTCGGCCAGATCGTAGGTGATGGCGTTCAGCTCCCCGTTTCGGTCGGCCACCCTGGCCAGCACCGATTCGACCGCTTCGCTCGGCTTGTATTGTTTGTCCCGGATCCCGGCCGCCATGTCGGCCGCTCCCAACCGCCACAGTTCGTTCACGATGTCCTCCGATTCACGATGTCCTCCGATTCAATCACCTCGAAGTTGGCGAGCGATCCCGGTAACGATCTCGATCACGATCGCCGACCCCTCCGGGTGCCAGTGCCGAGGGCTGGTCCCAGCGTTCGGCCGCCGCCGGCCCGGCCAACAACTCGGCCGCCGCCTCGACGGCATCGACGACCAGGTTCCGGACCCGCTGCGACTCGGCTCGGCGGTTCTCGGTCACCTCCACCCCTCGAAACTAGCCCATCGGCCGGTCCGCTTGCCACCGGCCGCAGGGCGGCGAGAGGATGATGGGATGACCGATCTCCACTGGCTCTCGACCACCGACCTCGCCGCCACCATCGCCTCCGGCGAGGTGTCGAGCAGGGAGGCGGTGGATCACTTCGCCAACCGGATCGCCGAACTCGACGGCCAGATCAACGCCGTGGTCCTGACCGATGTCGATCGAGCCAGGGCCGAGGCCGGGGCCATCGACGAGGCCAGGGTCAACGGCGGCGCCCTCGGTCCGCTGGCCGGGGTGCCGATGACGGTGAAGGACTCGTTCAGCACCAAGGGCATGGTCACCACGTCCGGTTCGCCAACCCTGGCCGATCATGTTCCCGACGAGGACGCCTGGCCGGTGGCCGCGGTCAGGGCGGCGGGGGCGGTGGTGATCGGCAAGACCAACCTGCCGATCTGGGCCGGCGATCTGCAGAGCTACAACGACGTGTACGGCACCACCAACAACCCATACGACATCGAGCGCACCCCCGGGGGCTCCTCCGGTGGGTCCGCCGCCGCTCTGGCCTGCGGTTTCACCCCGCTGGAGATCGGATCAGATATCGGTGGATCGATCCGCATCCCGTCGCACATGACCGGCGTCGTCGGCCACAAGCCCTCCTACGGGATCGTGCCGGCCCACGGTCAGATCCCAGGGCCGCCCGGCACCCTGACACTGGCCGACCTGGCGGTTGCCGGCCCGATGGCCCGTTCGGTCGACGATCTGGCTCTCGGGCTGGGGTTGATGGCCGGCCCCAACCGGTGGGATGGCCCGGCCTGGCGGCTGGAGCTGCCGCCGCCACGGGGAGGCCCGAGCATCGGCGACTTCCGGATCGCGGCCTGGCTCGACGACCCGTCCTGCCCGGTCGACACCGAGAGCCTGGGGCTGCTCCAGGCCGCAATCGAGCGGCTCCGGCATGCCGGGGCAACCGTGGCCGACGACAAACGGCCGGGTTTCACGCTGGAGAAGGCGGTCAAGACGTTCCATGCCCTGCTCCAGGCGGCCCTGGCCGGCGGCGAGACGAGGGAACGGATCGAGGACCATGCGGCCGAGACCGGCGACGACTTCCTGGCCGAGACCAAGCGTTCCCTCGCCATGCGCCACCGGGACTGGCTGAGTCACAACGAGCGGCGGCTGCAAATGCGCCGGCAGTGGGAAGAGTTCTTCGGCGACCACGACGTGATCCTGCTGCCGGTGTGTGTCCTGCCGGCACTGCGCCACGACCAGGGCCCCGTTGCCGATCGCACGATCGAGGTCAACGGCCAACAGCGCAACTACTTCGAGATGATCGACTGGATGGCCCCGGCCGGGGCGTGCTATTTGCCCGCCACGGTGGTGCCGGTCGGCCTCACCGAGCTCGGTCTGCCGGTGGGGATCCAGATCGTCGGACCATATCTCAACGATCACACCACGTTGGCCGTCGCCCGGTTGCTGACCGAGATCGTCGGCGATCCGCCTCACCCGGCCGGATTCTGACCGCTCCCGCGGCCGCAAGTCGCCGTCGCCGGTTGCACCGGACTACCGTGCAACCACTCCAAGCAGAAGGGGATGATCGATGGATGTTGCAGGCAAGAAGGCATTGGTTTTTGGCGGTACCTCCGGTATCGGGCTGGCGACGGTCCGGCAGCTGGCCGGCCTCGGCGCCGAGGTGGTGGCGATCAGCCGGAACCCGGACAAGGCCGGTGAGCTCCCGGCCGGGGTCGCGACCATGGCCTGCGATGTGCTCGACCGCGAGTCAATGACCTCGCTGTTCGACTCGTGCGCCCCGTTCGACATCCTGGTCAGCGCCGCCACCGGAGGAGACCGGGCCGTCGGCCCGTTCCTCGAGATGGACATGGACGGGTTCCGAAACTCGTTCGACAAGCTGTGGGGATACGCCAATGTGGTCAGGTTCGGCGCCCCCCACGTGGCCGATGACGGTTCGATCGTCCTGGTCAGCGGTTCTCCGGCCCGCAAGATCAAGCCGGGCATGTCTGCCATCGGTGCCACCGGCGCGGCAGTGGAATCGCTGGTGCGTTCGGTGGCTCCGGAATTGGCGCCGAAAAGGCTGAACGTCGTGTCCCCGGGGGTGATCGACACCCCGATGAACCCGTTGACCGGCGAGCAACGGGAGACGGCGTTCAACAATGCAACGGCCAAGCACCCCATCCCCCGGGCTGGAACCGCAGACGAGGTGGCGCAGGCCATCCTGTTCATGATCCAGAACGACTATGTGACCGGCACCACCATCGACGTCGATGGGGGCTGGCTGCTGGCCTGAAATCGTCGCTACCTCTGAGTATCCGCGACATCGCCCAGGACCCCCGATACCTTGGGGAGGGCCTGTGCGTGGCAGAATTCCGCCCCCGGGGGGCGAGATTGGGTCGGCCGGGCGGAAAAGAGGTCTGTGCACCCTTCGACCCTCCTCGACGACGAGCAGGCGACATCCAAACGGCGGTACGAGTTTCGGGTGTGGGGCGATCGCACAGACGCGTCTCGCCAGCTTGCCAGGCTGGCCGGTGACCACGACCGTCAGCACCTCAGGGACTGTTATCTCCTCGATGGGAACCCGGCCCGAAACACCAAGATCCGGGACAGCAGGGTGAAGGTCAAGTACCTGGTGGACGAGCGCCTCGGCTTCCAGCGCTGGTCGTCGGTGTGGCATGCTCCGACCGATGGCGGCCGCCGGCCGAGCGATCGGCTTCTCGGTGAGATCCGTCGAATCGCCCCCGAATCCGACGACTACCAGGACGCGGTCGCGGAGGCGGTCGAGGTCTTCGGGGCCGACGATCGGCCAAGCGTTGTCTTTGTGACAAAACACCGCCGACGGTTTGCGATCGGTTCGATGAAGGCCGAGTCGACCAAGGTCACCGTCGACGGGAACCCCCGCTCGATGCACACCCTGGCCATCGAAGGACCGGACCTGGACGAGCTGGTCGGACTTCGGGCCGAACTCGGCCTGGCCCATGTGCCGAATTTGGCCCTCCACCTTGCGGTCGGGCTGGTGTCGGGCGTCGGTTGATCGCACCCCTGCCCCAACCGGGCTCGGCCGATGGGGCAGGGTCCGACTGTGAGCCGGTTGGTACGAACCGTCTCAGTCGTCGGTGTCGACCGTGCCCTCTTCCAGGTAGTCGATATGGGGGAGCGGTTCGGAGGAGGTGCGGACGATCCCGATGAGGTTGGCGACGATTCGCCGTAGGTACCGGTAGTAGATGGCCAGCGGGACGACCTCTCGCCCCGGTCGCTCCGAGCTCATGTAGCCGTCTATCCGGGCTTGGTGGGCCGCCGCCAGCACACTGGCTCGCCTGGTGTACTCCTCGATCGTTTCCTCGTCGACATCGCTGTCGGCCAGCAGGTCACCGGCCTCGGCGAACAAGGCGGACACCGCTCGCTGCTCCGCCAGCAACTCCTCCACGTTGTCGTTGGCGGCCAGTGAGATGCCGTTCTCGGCCAGATCGAGGATGTTCTTGGCCTGGTCGCCGATCCGTTCGATCTTCTTGAGCAGCAGGGTGAATCCCAGGACGCTGCCGATGTCGGCCGGTCCCTGCACGCTGACATGAACCACCAGCTCCGAGCGGAGTTCCTGCTCGGCGTGATTGATCCTGTCGTCGGTTGCCCGAATCTCGTTGGCCACCGCCTCGGCATCGGTGTCGGTCAACAGGGCCAGTGTCGCCAAGTCGAACGAGTGACGGGCATCGCCGAGCATGGTCACGGACCGGCCGACGATGTGTTCGAAGTTTCCGTCGCCGGAGCCTCTCTTGAAGAACGCAAAAACCATGGGCGGGAGCCTTTCAGCGGAAGATGGCGACACCGAGCAGTGGAACGATGACGAACACACCAAAAACGTAGGCCACGGCCAGGGTCCGGCGCTGGACGGCCAGGTCGGCCAAGCTCTCGGCGCCCCGGATCGGGACGTCTCGGGCGAACGGCAGCACGTAGAGCAGGAAGATGCCCAACACGTTGAACGTGGTGTGGGCCAGCGCAACGGTCAGCGCGGCGGTGCTGCCCGTGGCCAGCGACGCCAGCAGGGCGGTGATGGTGGTCCCGACGTTTGCCCCCAGCGTCACCGGATAGGCATTGCGCAGGGCCAGCACCCCGGCCCCGGCCAGCGGGATGAGAATCGACGTCGTGATACTCGATGATTGCACGGCAATGGTGATGACGAGGCCCAGCAACAGGGCGACCGCGCCGCCCCCCTTGCTCAACAGGGCGTTCAACGAGCGTTCGACGCGGTCGGCCACAAGGACTCGCATGTTCTTGGTGATCAGTGCCAGAGCCAGGAGGACGATCCCAAGGCCGGTCAGGACCATCAGCACACCTTGGACGTTGCCGTCGGCCCCCAGCCATCCCCAGAAGTCCTGCAGCCAACCGACCGGCCCCTTGACCCACTGCTTGACCGGGCTCTTCCACTCGGTGCCGGAGGTGCCAACCAGCCGGCCGCTGATGAACTCGGCCACCGATGAAATGATGCCGAAGGCCAGCTCGAGCGGGAGCAGGACGGCAACGGCCAAGACGTTGAAGAAGTCGTGGACCGTTGCTGCGGCGAAGGCCCTGCGGAACTCGTTCGAATGCCGGACGTGACCGAGCGACACCAGCGTATTGGTCACGGTGGTACCGATATTGGCCCCCATGACCATCGGAACCGCGGCATCGACACTCAGTGCGCCCGACGCCACCAGACCAACGATGACCGAGGTCGATGCCGACGACGACTGGACCAACACCGTGCCGAGAATGCCGATGGACAGCCCGGCGATCGGATTGTCGACGGCGGAGAACAACGCTTCCTGGGTGTCCTGGCCCATGATCTTGATGCCCGACTCCAGCGACGACACGCCGACCAGGAAGAAGTAGATCAACCCAACGACGATGACCGTGCGGACCGGGGTCGAGTTCCTCGTCGAATCAAACCTTGTCGTTTCCACAGGTTCAACAAGCTACCTGGTCCCGACCACGCCCGCTCGACGAACGGCCGATGATCCCGTTTCAGTCGCCGGTCATCAGGCCGGGCAGCCCCGGCTCGGCGGCGGGGGAGGGCCGAACTCGAAACCCGGCCCAGGCCACGCCGACGGCCGCGGTCACCCCTGCGGTGGCGATGCCGACGATGAACAGGGTGGTTCGCACGCCCAGTTGATCGGCCACCAGGCCCCACACCGGGGCCAGCAGGGCCTGTGAACCGAAGCCCATCATCGACAGTGACATCACCCGACCGTGGAAGGCCGGATCGGCGTTCGACATCAGCAACGTGTTGTTGACCAACATGAACCCCGATCGACCGATACCGAGCGGGACACCGGCGGCGATGACCAGCCAGTAGTTCGGGGCGAAGGCAACCAGCACGAAGCCGAAGGCCATGATGAGACCGGTCGCCAGCAGCAGTCCCCACGCCGGCCCGGTACGGACCAGCCCCGCCAGGAGCAGGTTGACCACCAGGCCGGCCAGGGCCAGGGTGAGGAAGATGACACCGATGTCGGTGGGGGAGCGATCGAGTTCCTCGCTCAACAGCCCTGGCAGCAGGGTCTGGAAGGCGAAGCCGCAGACCACGATCCCGACGAAACCGAGCCACAGGGTTCGCAGCCGGCTGTCGCCCCACACGTAGCGCAGGCCGGCCACCAGTTCGGAGCGAATGGGCCGTGGGGTTCTGGCCGAGGAGGGGGTGTTTGGTAGGGCGATGGTGATCGGCAGGACGATGATGAACAGTGAGCCCATGAACAGGTAGGTGGCGCCGATGTCGAGCACATTGCCGACCAGTACGGCGATCAGGAGGGGTGCCGCAACCTGGGAGATGTTCTGGGCTATCTGCTGGAGAGCCACCGCATTGGGGAACACGTCCTTTGGCACCAGCTCGGCCACCCACGCCTGCCGGGCGGGACCCATGAAGGCGAATCCCAGTCCCATGACCAGGGTCGCCGCGGTCAGCATCGGTACCGTGATCAGATCGGCGATGATCAGTATCCCGGTGGTGATGATCACCAGGGCCGGCACGATCTGTCCCGCCAGAACCAGCGGCTTTTTTTGCATCCGGTCGGCGATGACACCACCGATGGGCGAGATCGTGAACATGGCGATACCGGAGCCCATCTGGGCCAGGCCGGCGGCAGCGTTGCTCCCCGAGATCTCGAACGCCACGCTGGGAATCAGCAGGAAGGACATCATGAAGGCGGTGGTGGCGAGCATGGATCCCGACCAGAGCATCCGGTAGTTGCGGTGCTCGAGGGCCGAGAACGTGCCGCTCAGCAGAGACATTCAACGCAGCGTACGACCAAACCCCCGGCTGGGACGAGTTGACGATCGCCGAGTCGACTCCGGCAGGGCCGGGTCGGGCTGACCGGTCCTGTTACCGTGAAGTTCATGACGGTGGTGACCCACGACAACGGCGTTCGAACCAGGCCGGCGACCGCGGCCGACCGGTTGCACTGCTTCGAGCTCATCGAGACGCTGACCGGCCGGCAGGCCACGGCGGCCTGGGCCGAGGTGTTCCAATCCCACCTCCAGGGGGCCAGGGGGGCGATCGTGGTGGCTGAGAACGACGACGGCATCCTCGGCTGCGCCACCGTGTCGTACAACCTGGCCATCCGCTACGGCGGAGAGTACTGCGAGCTCGAGGAGCTGATCGTCGACCAATCGGCCCGGGGCCTGAATCTGGGCCGGATCCTGGTCCAGCGGACCATCGACGATGCCCGGGAGCGGGGCTGCGCCGAGATGGGGCTCTATCTGGTGCCGACAACCGAAGGCAACCGCGGCTTCTACGAGAAGCTGGGGTTCGAGGTGCTCGGCACCGAGATGCGCCAGTCGTTCGAGCAGCGCTAGCGCCAGGGATCCCGGGGGCGCCGTTCAGCCCGGTTGCCGCCGATCCGGGGTCGGACTCCACCGGTGGATCCGGGCCAAGGTCCCGCCCATCAAGGCCCGACGCTCATCCGATGAGAGCCGGTCGTTGAGCCGGAAGGCGTCGACCGCCTCCCGGTAGGTCGTGAGTTCGACTGCTCGGGTCCAGTCGGTGCCCCACAGCAGCCGGTCGAAACCGAAGGCGTCGAACAGCCGAGCCAGCGGTTCCCAGATGTCGTCATAGGGGTACTGCCGATGGGACAGGGTGCAGGCCCCGGTCACCTTGACCAC
This sequence comes from uncultured Acidimicrobiaceae bacterium, assembly GCA_947259095.1. GTDB lineage: Bacteria > Actinomycetota > Acidimicrobiia > Acidimicrobiales > SZUA-35 > JAHELU01. The sequence continues at coordinate 26,420 of CAMYLA010000081.1, forward strand.
GATGTTGTCGTGGCCGGCCAGGGCGATCACCGCCGGCAGGTCGGCCCAGGGACCATGAGGTGGTGGTGGCTCGAACGGTTGGACCAACCCGAGGTGGTCGATCACCAGCAGCGTGTCGGGGTGGCGTCTGGCCAGTTGATCGGCGACGGAGACCGAACCCCAACAGAGGAGGTTGATCGGCAGGTCGTGGCGGGCACCTGCGGCCAACACCGCGTTGACGCCGACATCATCGGCACTGGTCTCGGTGTCACCGATCAGCATGAGCCGGGCCCCGACGGCGCCCGGCGTCGCCGCCCACGCTGCCATCACCTCGGCCACGTCGGGTCGTCGGGGATCGATCGGCTTGATCATGGCAAACCGGTCGGGGTGCTGGCGATGGACGTCGATGGCGTAGCCGGCGTCGAACCGGTACATCGTCCACGGGGAGACGAGCAGGGCCCCGTCCACCTCGACCTCGTCCATGGCGGCCACCATGTCGTCGCCGGTCACCTCCGGTGGCCCGTGCAGGAAACCCCGCCAGGGACGGCGGGGATGATCCCGCTCATAGGCGTGAACCTGGGCGTCGATGATCGGGGCATCATTGGCCATGAACGCCAGGCTGCCACGACCAATCATCGACGGCGAACCGCCGTCGGCCGGTCAGCGGCTCCAGGCTTGCTCGGCCGCCCTCGCCGGTCGGCCTTGCGTAGGCTCAGAGGGCGTCGTAGACCGCCTTCTCGACCTCGAAGAACAGGTCGGTGGACGGGCCGTCTGCGAAGGGCAGGATCTGGCTCATGTAGGCGCCGCCGATGCCGTTCTCCAGGTCGATCCAGAAGAAGCTGTTCGCCAGGCCGGCCCACATCAAGGTCCCCGCCGGTCGACCGGTGAACCCGGGCTCCTCGTTGATCTGGAACGACAGGCCCCACGACTTCGGTTCGCCGGGAAAGAACTCGGCGTCGTTCGACAGCTCGGGAATGGCGGTGTGCAGCGGTTGGACCCGGAGATCACCCATCTGGTTGGTGGCCATCTTGGCCACCGTGTCGGCCGCCAGAACCCGGTTGCCGTCCAGCTCTCCGCGGTTGAGGATCATTCTGATGAACCGGCCGTAGTCGCCGACGGTTCCGTGCAACCCACCGCCCCCCATCTCGAACTCGGGATTGGCCGGCGGCGGCACCTCGATCGGGGTGAGCGAACCGTCGGGGCCACGACCGTGGATGGCCGAAACCCGCTCCAGCATCGAAGGTGAGTGGGCAAAGGCGGTGTCGTGCATTGCCAGCGGGCCGGTCAGGTTCTCGGCGAAGTACTCCCCGAGGGTCTGCCCCGACACGGTTTCCACCATCTGCCCGGCCCAGTCGATCCCGATGCCATACTCCCAGCGGGTGCCGGGGTCGAACATCAACGGTTGGGCCAGGCACGCCTTCTCGAGCGTGAGGATGTTCGGCACGCCGGTGACCTCGTGCCAACGCAGGGCGTCGGCATTCCAGATGTCGTAGACGAACCCCGAGGTGTGGGTCAGCAGATGACGAAGGGTGACCGGCACCGCAGGCGCCCGGGTGATCGGCTGACCGTCATCGTCGAAACCGTCGAGGACGGTCACCTCGCCGAGCAGGGGGCAGATCTCCGACGCAGGCCGGTCGAGGTGGAGTCTGCCCTGCTCGACCAATTGCATCGCCGCCGCGCCCGTGACGGCCTTGGTCATCGAGAAGATGGCGCCGACGGTGTCGGTCGTCATCGCCACGCCGGAACCGGCGGCCCGTTCGCCGGCCGCGCCGTCATAGCGGACCCCGTCGGCGTCGACAACGGTGACGACGACCCCTGGGGCCGCTCCCCGTTCGACGCCGGCCTCCAGGATTTCGTCCACTTGCTGCTGCATGGTTACCCCCGGTGTGGTTGCTGACCCGTACCTGGAGACGATAGTGCCAGTGGTCATGGCTGTCCCGCCCGCCGGTGCGGTGGCGGCGTGAACTCCTCAGCCCCAACCCAGTTCGTGCAGACGATCGTCGTCGATACCGAAGTGGTGGGCGATCTCGTGGACGACCGTCACCAGCACCTCGTGGCGGAGTTGATCGAGATCGTCGCTCATCTCGCACAGCGGCAGTCGGAACAGGGTGATGCGATCAGGCAATGCCATGTCGCCGTAGTCGTCTCGTTCTGTCAACGGGATGCCCTCGTACAGCCCCAGCAGATCCTCGTCGGGGTCTTCGTCCTCGACCATCACGACCACATTGTCCAGTAGCCGGCCGAGCCCGTCGGGCAACAGATCGAGGGCCTCGCCGGTCAGTCGCTCGAAGCGGTCGTGATCGATCGGCTCCACGTGAGGACCATAGCGGCCGACCCGCAGGCCGGCGTAGATCACCGGTCAACCTCGGGGTGGGACCAGGGCGGCCGGCTTTCTGGTAGCCCAGTTGAACAACAGCGGCAGCGTTGCCAGCGCAGCCAGCGATGCGCCGAAGAACGCCGCTCTGGTCCCCAACAAGGCCGCGGCGAACCCGAGCAGCGGCCCGCCGACCCCCGAGGAGAGCTCGAAGGCAGGGGTGAAGGTCGAGGTGGCCCTGGCCCGCTCATGGTCCGGTACACCGAAGACCGCAGCGGTGAGCAGTGTCGGATAGAGGAACGACCCGCCGATGGCCAGCACCACCGCACCGAGGTAGAGGCCGTACCGACTGGCCCAGAATCCCATGACCGCC
>CAMYLA010000082.1 GCA_947259095.1 uncultured Acidimicrobiaceae bacterium
CAATCCTGTAGCGCGTCGTAATTGTGCTCGCCGCGGTGTGCAGCGGCGCCGCGCACCCCTGCCTCCGCGTCGGAGAACCGGTACGGGGTGTTGGTGACCCTACGACGACCGCCGTCGCGGTCGTCGACCTCGGTCAGAATCTGACGGGCCTCGACCGACGCCTGCTTCTCCAGCACCTCACCATGGTTGAACACGTCACCCCAGGCCAGGTTGACCTCGTTCAGCTTGTTGATCAGCGCCGTGCGTTCGGGGAACGACTGCAGGTACTCCTCGATCGCCTCCCGGCGCAGCCGAATCTTGGTGGGCAGATCGGCACCTTCCGGCGTTGGGTCGGCCAGGCCGGCACGCGTATTCAGCACACGCCAGTACCACTTCTCATCGCCGGCCAACATGATCGGTCCGCCCGTTGCCTTGAACACAACGCCACCCGCGTTTGGGATCCGCACGTTGTCGATCGCAGCGTGCACATAGTCGTCGGTGAACAGCAAGGCGTTGATCATCGCCATGTCGATGTGCTGACCGTCACCCGTGCGCTGGGCGTGGTGCAGCGCCGCGAGGAGCCCGATCAGACCATGCATGCCGGTGGACGTGTCGGCGACGGACAGGGGTATGTCGACCGGCTTGTCGGCGCCGGAGACGAACTGTTGACGCTCCAGGAGCCCCATCTCGGCGTGGATGATCGGGGCGTAGCTGGCTCGTTCCCGTTCGGGGCCCTCCTGGCCGAATCCGGAGATCGACAACATGACCAGCTTCGGGTTCACCGCCTTCAGGTCTTCCCAGCCCACGTTGAAGCTCGCCATCACCCCCGGACGGAAGTTCTCGGTTACGACGTCGGCCGCCGCTGCGAGGCGTCTCACCAGCGCCTGGCCATCAGGCTGGGTGAGATCGATACAGATCGACCGCTTGCCGACGTTCTGCTGGGTGAAGTATCCCGAGATCCCTCCGATGCGGCGCCCGAAGCCACGGGTTATGTCCCCCTCCGGGGGCTCGACCTTCAGCACGTCGGCGCCGAGATCGGCCATGATGCGGGTGGCGAACGGACCGGCGAGCACACGGGTGAAATCGAGCACCTTGACGCCTTCGAGCGGAAAGGCCATCGCGGTCAGACCTCGTCGCTTTTGGGAGGGGAGGGCCAACCGGGCACCCCGTCATCGAGCTGCACCCCACACGAGTTCAACACGCCGCTCACGACCCGGTAGCAGCCGGCGGCCATCACGAGATGGAGCATCTCGGCGTCGCTGAAGATTGCCGCCGCCGCGTTCCATGTGTCATCGCCGACGCAGTCGTCAGCGTAGAGCTCGTCCACAACCTGGAGCACGATCCGCTCCTCGTCGGTCCATGCATGCTGGTTCAGCGGGCGGGTGACGGCGTAGATCTCGGCCGGGGTCAGCCCTGCGTCCCGCCCGAACAGCGTGTGCTGGCCGAACTCGTAGACAGCCTGGCAGTTCCAGCCCATCCGCAGCACAGCGAGCTCGACATTGTGTCGCGACAGCCCGCCATCGAACAACACTGCCTGAGCGAACGGGCCGAAGGCGCGGTTGATCGGCTTGTTCCTGGCCAGCGTGGCCGCGACGTTCACTGCGTTCACCGGCGAATCCCGCTGGCCCTCGCGGATCTTGTCCAGCAGGTCATCTCGCGGCTCGATCCGCGGTGCTGTGGGTCGGGTGAAGTGCATGGTGGTCCCCCAGGTTCCTGATGTCGGCCGACGGTCGGCAGCTTCTTCGTGCCGGCCGACTCCCGGCAGCGGCGACGCATCGCTGTCATGAGTTCAGCGCAGGTGGCGGCCAGTCGCAAAACTCACCGGGTCAAGCAAGGAGGCATGCTGGATGGAGTGAAAGGATTCGTCGGCCGGTTGACCGAGCCGGTCCTGGCCCCGGTCCGGAGGGTGGTGCCACCGGTCGGCCCCTTGGATCTGTCGGCCTTGACGAGAACCATCGGGCGGCACCCGGACTACCTACTCCGGGTGCCGCCCGTCTTCCGCGTCGCCGGTGAGGCGATGGACGTCCGTGGCGGCACGAGTCCTTCTTTGATGTTTCAGCATCTCTTCAGCGTCCCGGGCGCAAGATGCGGGCATGCCTACCAAGAGTCCGGAATCCGTTGACATCGACGGACCGGAAGCGCCGGTTGTCCATACCGAGATCCGCGCCGGTTCTCGCCATCAAGGAAAGAAGGAACACCCCCATGGCCATGTCTCGCCCCCTCAAGATCGTCGGCTCAGCTGCCGCCATGGCCGGTCTGTTTGTCGGCTCAGTCGCACTTGCCCAGCAGCATCACTGCCCCTGCTGAGGTAGAAGGCCAGTCCGAAGCCGACGAGTCGGTAGCCCTCGCTCCGCTGGCCAAGATCACCGCGGAAGAAGCCACCGCAGCCGCCCAGGCTGTTGTGGCCGGCGATGTGATCAAGGTTGAGCTGGAGAACGAGAACGGTGCCGTCGTGTACGGCGTCGAGATCGGCAATGTCGATGTGAAGGTCGACGCCGGAACCGGTCAGGTTCTGCATCAGGACAGCGGTGACGACTGATCCCTGACCTCGATCGCACTCCTCAGCATGGCTCCGCCGGCGTCTCCGTCGGCCCGGCCCGGGCCCGAGCCCCGGGGGGCAAAGCAGTTCCTCCCAGCTGGCAGCGCTCTGGCGCCATCATGGCGACAGGCGAATGGTGAATGTGTCGATGGCATGGCCGTCATGGTCGACGGCTTGGGCCTCGATTCGGTCGGGGAAGATGGCGAGGTCGACGAAGTTGTGGGTTGACCATGACACCGCTGTGAACTCTTCCTCGCCCGTGGCGCGGAGCTTGGCTCCCGCCCCGGTGACGACATAGGTGACCCCGTTGATCTCCTTGGATCGTTGGTAGTCGTGGTCGTGGCCGCTGAGTACGAGGTCGACGCCGTACTCCTCGAAGAGTGGTACGAAGTTGGCTTGCACATCACCGTCGCTGCCGTGCCAGCCGGCCGAATAGGCCGGGTGGTGCATGATTACGATCGTCCATGGGGTCACCGTGTCGGTCAGGGTGGAGCGCAGCCAGGCGCGCTGCGTTTCGTCCGTTGCCTTGTTCGAATCGAGAGCGATGATCGTGGTTGTCTCGGTCTGTGTTGCGTACCACCGGCTCGGCATGCCGAGGGCTGCTGCCTGGGCATCGCCGTAACCGTCGTCGACGTCGTGGTTGCCGAGGACGGCCAGGAGGTCGGTGTCGCCGTCGAGCACCGGGGCGAAGGGCTCAAAGACCTTGGTTCGCAGCTGCGATGCATCGCCGTTGTCGTAGACGTTGTCACCGAGCAGGATCAGGGCGTCGAACTCTGCCTGCTGGTCGAGCGTGTCCATGATCGCCGCGGTCTGGTATTCGGCGGGACCACCTGTGCCGACATCGCCGGCGACGGCGAGGCGCAGGGCGGGCGGATCGAGCGACTCTGTCAGCTCGGTGGTCTGGCTCGGGTCTGGGGCCCCTCTGTCGTTTTCGAGAAACGCGTCTACATAGTTGCGATTGATCCAGCCCAGCGCACCGAGGATCGTCAAGAGCGCCAGGGCGGCGACCGGAAGTGTTCGCTTGATCATGCGTCAACCGTTCGACCGAGCGGACCTTTGAGCCACCATATCGCGGCCGCCAGCCCCGCCACGACGACACCGATGTTGGCCCAATGGCTGACGGCGGCCGTCTGCCCCCAACGGTCGCCCAGCCAGTAGCCGGAGCTGACAAGTAGTAGATTCCAGAGAAACGAACCGGCGGCGGTGAGGGCCACGAAGGGCAGCAGTGGCATACGTTTGGCGCCGGCCGGGATGGAGATCAGGCTGCGAACGCCCGGAATGAGCCGACCGAAGAATATCGCCTTGCGGACGCTGCCGATGGTGGACCAGATCAGGACGGCGGCGAAACCAAGCCGACCGACCCCGGCGAGGTAGCCGGCGGCGGGCAGTACCGCCTCGCTTGGTATCGGCGGGAAGAGGTTCTCTATGAAGACGATGGCGCCGACGCCGATGGATCCGAAGCGGTCGATGAGGTCGATGATCCACCCGGCAACGCCGGTGAGTTCGCTAGCCGTGGCCTGGGCGGCGACGAACGAGGGCGATGTCATGTCTCGATCGTGCCTCAGTCCGCCTGAATGCCGGCTGAATCCTGGGTGACGTGGATCCAGCGGCCCGAGTCGAATGGCGGCAGCCGGGCCTGGTCGACCAAGAAGCTTGGCGATGGCGTTGCGCGTGATCGATGCACAACCGCCAGTTCGCTGAATCGCCAAGCCATCGATTCGATGCAAGCAGCGACTCGCCGAGACCGGAAGGCCGACCTCGGCCGGGCCGTCCGGTGCCCGCCTAGTGTGGACTCAACCGATGTGCAGCTGAGCAGGGAAGGAACCGGGGGTGGCGAACAGGTCGACCAAGCCACGCCGCAACGGCTGGCAGATCGCAGCCAGTGCGGTTCCGATGGTGCAATGGCTTCCTGAGTACGACCGGAGCCGCCTTCGGGGCGACCTCGTGGCCGGCGCCATCGTGGCTGCGCTCATGATTCCCCAGTCGCTGGGGTACGCCAGGATCGCCGGTGTGCCCGTGGAGGTCGGTCTGTATGCGGTGCCGCTCGCCTTGCTGGCCTATGCCACGCTCGGTTCATCGCCACAGCTCATCGTCGGCCCTGCGTCGACTGTCGCGCTGGTATCGGGGTCGCTCGTCGCCGACATCAGCCGGGACAACCCCGAGGACGCAGTGTCGATCACCGCTGCGCTTGCGGTGGCAGCCGGCATCGTCTTGGTCGGGACCGGCATGCTTCGGATCTCCTGGATCGCCGAGTTCCTGTCGAAACCGATCGTGACGGGCTTCGTTTTCGGTCTGACTCTGACCATCGTGATCGGGGAGCTCCCCACACTGCTGGGGATCCCCAAGCCAGGGGGTGATCTCCTCGGCGTGCTCTTCGGCACCATCGACCGTGTCGGCGACTCCGATCCGGCGACCGCCCTCGTTGGGGCGTCGGCTCTGCTCGTCCTGTTCGGCGGCCGGAGGCTGACGGCGCGTGTCCCGTGGGGTCTGGTAACGCTCATTGCCTCTGTCGTGGCCTCGAAATGGCTCGATCTGGAGTCCGAGGGTGTCGCGACCATCGGCGAGGTTCCCGGGGGGCTGCCGCCGATCGGGCTCCCGTTGATCCCCCGTGAGGATCTGATGGCCGTCGTGGTCGGCGGCGTGTCGCTGGCGTTGGTGGCCATGGCCGAGGGCCTCGCTGCGACGCGCCTGTTCGCCACTCGTGGCGGCTACCGGGTTGACACCGACCACGAGCTGATCGGAATGGGAGCGGCGAATGTCGGCGCCGGTCTGGCCGGCGGGCTCGGTGTGGCCGGGAGCCTCTCGAAGACGGCATCAGCCGATCAGGCGGGAGGCAACAGCCAGCTCACCGGGCTCACGGCTGCCGGGCTGGTCGTCGTCGTGCTCGCGGCCTTCACCTGGGTTCTCACCGAGCTGCCACAAACCGTCTTGAGCGCTATCGTCGTCGCCGCGGTCTGGGGACTGATGGACGTCGCTTCGCTCCGTCGCTACTTCGGCGTCCGTCGGGCAGACTTCGTCGCTGCGACGGTTGGGATCGCCGGGGTTGTCCTCCTGGGCCCGCTCTCGGGTCTCGGGATCGCCATCGTGACGTCGTTGTTGGCGATCATCTACCGGTCGAGCGCGCCCCGGATGGAAGTTCTCGGCAAGATCAAGGGGGAAAAGGCCGCCTGGGGCCGGGTGCGAAATCATACGACCCGGCGAACCGTCCCCGGGGTGGTCGTCGTCCGGCTCGATGCGCCACTCTTCTGGGCCAACGCAACGGCGATCGAGGACCGTCTGCTCGACGAGGTCGACCGGTGGCCCGACGCTCGTGCCCTCGTGCTCGATCTCGAGGCGACCTCTCAACTCGAAACGACGAGCGTCGACATGCTGGAACATCTCCACGATGAACTGGTCGCCCGGGGGATCAGGCTCTATCTCGCCCGAGTGATGCATCCCGTGTCATCCGTGCTCGATCGGTCCGGCTTCCTCGACAAACTCGGTGACGAGCACATCTGGCACAGTATCTCGCAGTGCGTGCGTGCCGCTCGCCGAGAGACCGGCCTCAAAGATGGCCCAGGTAAGAGCGCCCTCGCTGCCCCCGAGATCGACCTCGATGCTGACGACGAGGTCGAGATATTGGACGACGAGGATGCGAACGACCTGAGAACCGTTGAAGACGACGCGTCGCCCCGGCCAGAGGCCTGAGAACCTCCTCGGTCCGCGTCCTGGCCGCCAGAATGAGCGACTCAGTGGTCGCTCACACCACCGGGTTGGGCGGCATCAAGGGGCGGAGGTGCTGGCTGTCCATGGTTTCGGAGATCTTGGCCACGCTCGAACTTGTGCCGGGCTGAAGCCGGGCTGAAGCCCACCCTCACCGACGGCGCCCCGATCTCGACGATCGGGTGGCCCGGATGATGGTGCTCGGCGCCCTCAACTGGGCCGCCGAGTGGTTCGACGATTGGCAGTGGGCCGATCGAGACGGTCATCGAGACCGCCCAGGCCATGGTGTTACATGCCCTCGTCGCTGACGATCAGTCGTCCTGAGTCGCCTCCAGCTGGGCGCTGATCTGTTGCACAGCCGACCATGTGGGTTGGGCCCTGCGGGATGACCTCGCCTTCGGCCCCCGTGTTCAGCGGCTCCCCGGTCATCGGGTCGGCGGCGGCGTAGACGCAGAGCTCGCCGTCGTGGTCCGCCATGCCGGCGGCCCCGGTGGTGATCTCGGTGATCCCCAGCTCGTCGCCGGACGTACCGGCGCGCCCACGATCAAGCGGCTTCCAACCCGCTGAGTACCATGTCGACCAGGTGGTCGATGACGACCTGTGGTGACCGTCCCCGGCCGGGTCGATACCACTCGCTGGTCCAGTTGATGGAACCGAACATCAGCATCCTGACCACCGGGAGATCCAGGTCCTGACGGAGCTCGCCGGAGTCGACCGCGGCCTGCAGGAGCTGATGCATGTAGTCGCCGTATTTCTGCTGCAGCGAGTAATGCTCGATGCGCACCGCCTCGGGGGCCATGGAGAAGATGCGGTTGTTCGCAGCCGCGTAGTCGCCGATCTCGATCACCGATGTGGCGGCGGCACGGATCGCTTCCCGCAGCACCTCGAGCGGGGTGGCCTCTGGCGGCATCGCATCCACCACACGCTCGACGTGACCGAACGAATCCTCGACGCCGATCCTCAACACTTCGGCCACGAGGGCCTCGCGACCATCGAAGTAGTAGTAGAGACTGCCTGCCTGCATGTCGGCGGCGGCTGCGATGTCGGTCAATCGGGCGCCGTAGCCCTGCTGGCGGAACAGTCGAGCAGCCGAATCCAGGATCCGCTGGCGGGTGCGGTCCGACTTCTTCGGCGACTGGTCGCGGTCCATCTCACCAGTCTCGCAGGACGAGATCGTCACGCCTCACGTGGGATCGAGCGTACGAACTCGCCGATTCGGGCCACGGCCTCGGTGGCTTCGGGCACACGGCCGGCGAAGAGATGCCAGACATGCACCATCTCCGGCCACACCTCGGTGGTCACCTCGACCCCGTCGGCCAGCGCACGCTCACCGAGAACGACCGCATCATCGAGGAGCAGTTCTGCGCCGCCGACCTGGATCAACAGCGGCGGCAGGCCGGACAGATCGGCCCGAGCCGGGGAGGCCAGCGGGTCGAGTGGGTCAGCGCCGGCCAGATACCAGCCGACCATTCGGGCGGTGTCGGCGGGCCGAACGATCGGGTCGGTGGCGGCGTTCGGCGAATCTGCGTGATCGGTGCGGGCGAGATCAGCCCACGGCGAGATACAGATCGCCGCCGCGGGCATGACCTTCGACGCGTCGCGGACCGCCAGCAGGAGTGCGATCGTCAACCCACCACCGGCCGAATCGCCGGCGACGAACAGGTTTTCCTTGCCGACATCCTCGATGAGCTCGTCGTAGACCGATGTCAGCGCTTCGATTGCCTGGGGAAACGGAGACTCGGGAGCCAGCGGATAGTCGGGCAACCAGACCGACAGGCCCGTGGCGCGGGACAGATCCCCGCACAACTTCCGATGGGTGTTGGGAGATCCCATCGCATAACCGCCACCGTGGAGATAGAGGAGAACCCGGTCCGATGCGACACCCGGGGCCCGCACCCACTCGCCGGCGAGACCGGCGATCTCGGCCACCGTCGCCTCGATCTCGTCGCCGGCCAGGAGCGCAACCTGTTCCATCCCTGCCCGCATCTGCTCCGGTGACAGTGGTTCAGTCGGCGCCGGAACCTTCTGGAGCGCCGCCAGCAGCCGCCTGAATGCGTCACTCACCGGAGGCGGGTTCATGTCGCCCGACAGACCTGTCATCCAAGAACCCTAATCAGCATTCGAAAATGCAGCAAGGTGTCGGTGGTGGAGAGCCGGCTGACCGACGCCACCGCTGGGACCCGCCACGGGAGGTGCTGCTAGCCTCGATCGAATGTGGATTAGAAAATTACCGTCGTCGGCCGGCCGGGACAACCGGGGCCAGGAAGGTTGTCGGCAATGACCGACCGACCAACAGCCGGTCGGACGAGGTTGCCGGGCGCGCCCGACCCCATGCACACCTGGCCCGGCGCCGACGGGATGATCATCGCCGGAGATGCCTGGGGCCCGACCGACGGTCCGCTGGTGATTCTCCAGCACGGTGGTGGTCAGACCCGCCACGCCTGGAAAGGGGCAGGCCAACGGCTCGGACAGGTCGGCTATCGGGCGGTTGCCATCGACGCTCGTGGCCACGGCGACTCGTCGTGGTCGCCGGCCGGTCGCTACGACCAGGCCGACATGGTGGCCGACCTGGTTTCAGTCATCCAGGCGCTGGGGGGTGAACGACCGGTTCTCGTCGGCGCCTCGATGGGGGGTGGCGTCGGGCTGCACGCCTGCGGCGAAGACCAGGTCGATGCCACGGCGTTGGTCCTGGTGGACATCGCGCCCCGGATCGAGCCCGATGGTGCAGAACGGATCATGGATTTCATGCGCCAGGCGCCGGACGGGTTCGTGCGCCAGACGCCTCTCCCTCCCGACGCTGCTGGTCCGCGGCGGCCTCTCGGACATCCTGAGCATGGAAGGGGCCGAGAGCTTCCTGGAGATGTGTCCCCACACCGAGTTCGTCAACGTGACCGACGCTGCGCACATGGTCGCCGGTGATCGCAACGACATCTTCAGCGACAGTGTTATCGACTTTCTCGGTCGAGTCGTCCCACTCGATGCCGCGCCGGCTCAACCACCTCACGCCATCCGGCCTCGCAACGAAGGGCCAGGCGGCAGCATCGCCGACGTCCCGTGAACGGTCGGGCTCGTGCGAGCAGCCCACGACCGTACGTTGTCTGCCGTCGCCTTGTACCAGAGCATGTTTCTAAACTAACTTAGATAAGTGACCTAGATACGTGACCTAGACAGGTGACCTAGATAGGTGACGAGGTTGGAAGGTACGTCGGGATGAGACACGAGCGCCAGGTCGAGCTGTTGGAACGGGTTGGCGCATCCGGCGAGCGCTTCGCCGGCCTCCATGCAGCCGAAAGCATGGTGAACCCGGCATCGGCGTACACCGACGAAGGTCGCTTCGCCCGGGAACAGCAGCTGTTGTTCCGTCAAGGCCCGGTCTACTTCGCCATGAGCTGCGAGCTGGCGACACCCGGCTCCTACCAGGCGGCGACGTTCGACGGCATTCCCGTTGTCGTCGTGCGCCAGGCCGACGGGACGCTGCGAGCGATGGTGAACGCCTGTCGCCATCGCGGTGCTCCGCTGGTCAGCCCGGTCGGCTCGGGAGAGGGCCTGCGTGCCTTCTCGTGTCCGTACCACGCCTGGACCTATGAACTCGACGGGGCGCTTCGGGCCCGGCCCGGATCGGCCGGCGCGTTCGACGACGTGTCCGACGATTGTGGGCTCCTGCCCGTTCCGGTGGGGGAGAAATACGGCCTGATCTTCATCCGGCCCGAGGGTGACGCCCCGGTCGACGTCGATGACCACCTCGGCGGGGCCGAGGACGACCTCGGCGCCTTCGGCCTGGAGAACTATGTGCCGATCGATTCCCGCACCAACACCTGGAACGTCAACTGGAAGTTGCTGCTCGACACCTTCACCGAGTCCTATCACATCCGCACCCTGCACTCGACCACATTGGCCGCGACGTTCAACTCAGACACCGTGATCTTCGAACCGTTCGGCCGCAACCTGGTGTCGATCGGCCTGCGCAAGGACGTGCTCGACGAACTGCGCAAGCCACGCCACGAATGGTCGCTCCTGCCATACGGGACGATCCAGTACTTCCTCGTGCCAAACGGTCTCGTCGTCCACCAGATCGACCATGTCGAGACCTGGCGGTTCGAACCGATCGACGTCCGCACCACCAAAGCCACGACCTCGATGTTCGCGCCGAAGAAACCCCACAGCGAGAAAGCCCACAACTACTTCGTGAAGAACCTCGAACCACCACTCATCCACTTCCACCGCGAGGTCAACAAGGTCGTGGCTGGATGACGGAGGCGGTGGCCGTGGCCGTGGCCCCCGTTCGCAACAGTCCTCGGCGGCAGCGGCCGTCGACCAATCAAACGATGACGAAAGGAACGCAGCCATGACCGATCATGCCGTCACCGAGTCCAGGGCCGGGAGGCCAACACCGGATGTCGACCACGAGGTGGTGATCGTCGGCGCCGGCGTGGCCGGCATCTACCAGATCAAGCGGCTCACCGATCTTGGGGTCGACGCCATGGTTCTCGATGGCAACGCCGACCTCGGCGGCACCTGGTACATGAATCGCTACCCGGGGGCGCGATTCGATTCCGAGAGCTTCACCTACGGCTACTCGTTCAGTGAGGAGCTGCTCGGCGAGTGGGACTGGAGCGAGATGTTCTCCCCCCAGCCGGAGACGCTGAAGTACCTGGAGTATGTGGTCGACAAGTTCGACCTCCGCCGCCACATGCGTTTCGACTCCAAGGTCGAACGCATGACCTTCGACGAGGATCGCGACACCTGGACCCTGCGGCTCGAGGACGGGTCGGAGATCACCACCCACTACATCATCACCGCCATCGGGGTGCTGTCGATCCCGACCACCCCGACCATCGAGGGGATGGACACCTTCGAGGGCCGATCGTTCCATCCCTTCCACTGGCCCCACGAGCCGGTCGACCTGGCAGGCAAACGAGTGGCCGTCATCGGAACCGGAGCGACCGCCATCCAGATCATTCCCGAGGTGGCCAAAGAGGCCGGACACCTGACGGTGTTCCAACGAAGGCCGAACTGGGCGGCCCCGCTCAACAATCGGCCGATCTCCGAGCAGGAGATGGACGACATCCGGGCCCGCTACGACGAGATATTCGCCGCCTGCGCCCGCAGCCCCGGGGGCTTCGAGCACGAGCCGGACCGTCGGGGTTGGGACAACGTGCCCCGGGAGGAGCGTGTGGAGCTGTGGGACCGCCTGTACGACGGGCCCGGCTTCGGGATCTGGTTGCAGAACTTCTCCGAGATCTTCATGGACGCCGATGCCAACGCCGAGTTCTCCGATTACATCGCGGCGCGGATCCGACAGCGGGTCGACGATCCCGAGCTGGCCGAGAAGCTGATCCCCCGCGACCACGGCTTCGGGATCCAGCGGGTCCCTCTGGAGACCGGCTACTTCGAGGCCTACAACCGGGACAACGTCACCCTCCACGACGCGGCCGAGAACCCGATCGAGCGGGTCGTACCAACCGGGATCCTGACCACCGACGGTGTCGAGCACCCCTTCGACGTGATCGTGTACGCCACCGGCTTCGATGCCTTCACCGGGGCCTTCGACCGGATCGACATCCAGGGTCGTGAGGGGACAAAGCTGCGCTCCAAGTGGGCCGACGGCCCGATCACCTACCTGGGAATGCTGGTCAGCGGTTTCCCGAACCTGTTGATGTTGGCCGGCCCCCAGATCGCTGCCACCAATTTCCCAAGGGCCTGTGAGACTGCGGTCGACTGGGTCACCCCTCTACTGGAGCACATGTGGGCCGAGGGCCACACCCGGTTCGAGGCCACACCCGATGCCGAGGCGGCCTGGGTGGAGCACGTTGCCGCCATGTATGAGCCGTTCCTGCTCCGCAAGGCCAAGAGCTGGATCACCGGGTACAACTCGAACCTCGATGGTCACGAGTACGGCAAGATGCGGCTCAACATCTACAACGGTGGCGGGCCGAAGTACACGGCCCGTATCCGGGAGGAGGCCCAGGAGGGTTACCCCGGGCTCGACTTCTCATGAGCGCGGCGGGCGCGAGGTCGTGGACCGGACGCACGAGGTTGATCGTTGCCCCTGCCACGGTTGCCGCCTCCGGTTCGTCCATGGTGACGACCCGTTTGGACGAAATCGAATCCTGATTCTATTTTGTGGGATATGGGGCCGTTGCACGGACTGAAGATCGTCGAGCTGTTCTGCATCGGGCCTGGTCCCTTTGCCGGCATGCAGCTCTCCGACATGGGCGCCGACGTGCTGCTCGTCGACCGGACCGAAGAACAGGAGCTCGGTTACCCCGATCATCCCTATCGTTACCTGTACCGCAACCGCCGGTCGGTCCGCCTCGATCTCAAGGATCGGGACGACGTCGAACAATTGCTCGACGTGATCGAGCGGGCCGATGGTCTCATCGAAGGTTTCCGCCCAGGCGTGGCCGAGCGGCTCGGTCTTGGACCTGACGTTTGCCTCGCCCGCAACCCCCGCCTGGTCTACGGCCGCATGACGGGTTGGGGTCAGGAAGGGCCAAACGCCGACCGGGCCGGCTACGACGCCAACTTCGTATCGCTCACCGGTGCTCTCGGCGCCATCGGCGACCCGGATCGGCCGCCCCCACCGCCGCTCATCCTCGCCGGGGACTTCGGCGGCGGTGGCATGTATCTGGCGATGGGCATGCTGGCCGCCCTCCTGGAAACGGCCCGTTCCGGCCAGGGCCAGGTTGTCGACGCAGCCATCGTCGACGGCGCACTCAACCTGATGGCGTACTTCTATGGGGGACTGGCCGGTGGGACCTGGGTGAACGAGCGGAAGTCGAATCTCGTCGATGGCGGCGACTGGCGCTACGGCACCTGGGAGTGCAGCGATGGCAAATACGTCTCAACCGCCCTGCTCCAGCCGAAGTTCTTGGCCAACTTCGTAGCCAAGACCGGCATCGACCTCGCCGACCTTGGCGAGCCAGACGATCGGGCGGCCTGGCCCCGCTACCGGGCTCGCATGGCCGAGCTGTTCAAAACCCGTCCCCGCGACGACTGGGCCGAGTTGTTCGATGGTCCAGACGACACCGTGCAACCGGTACTCGATCTGGCTGAGGCCCCGTCACATCCCCACAACGTGGAGCGAAAAGCCTTCGTCGACGTCGACGGGACCAGCCAGCCTGCGCCGGCCCCCCGCTTCAGCCGAACGCCGTCGTCGATCAGAAACGTGTCGCCTCGACCGGGGGAGGGCGGCGCCGACCTGTTGGCCGACTGGGGGCTCGCCGCGGCCGACATCGACAACCTCCGCCGTCGGGGAGCCTTCGGCAGGCGGCCCAGTCCATCGAACGCACCAATCAACTTGTCCACTGACGAATCGGGGAGTAGTTTTTCTGTCATATGACAAGTCTGGCCGTCGAGGACCCGGTGGACGATCGTTCGACGAGGGAGCTCCTGATCGAGGAAGGGCTCCGAGCCTTCACCACCCGAGGGTTCGAAGGGGCCAGCCTGCGCGAGATCGAGCGCGAGGCCGGCGTCGGTCGCGGGCTGGTCGCCCATCACTTCGGTACGAAGGACGAGTTGTGGCGCCAGTGCGTGAACTGGCTCATGGGCCGCTACCACCGCGAGCTCGAACAGGTCCGGGAGAACCTGGCCGACGTGTCGGCGGTCGAGCGGGCCCGGGTCCTGTTGCGGGTCCATGTGCGATTTGTGGCCCGCAACCCCGAGTACACACGCTTGCTGATGCTTTCGGGGGCCGACGACACCGATCGCGTGAAATGGATGATCGAGACCTGGATTGCCCCCAGCTTCGCCTTCTTCGACCGCCTCTCCGGCCAGCGGCCCCGATCCGACCGAGCTGCGGCCATGACCGCCTACGCGCTCAGCGGTGCGGCGTCGATGCTCTTCACGCTCCCGGTCGAGGCCAGGACGATCTACGGGGTCGATAGCAACGACGACGAGTTCGTCGAGCAGTTCGCAGACTTCATCATCAGCTGGGCAGGCCACGAGGCCGCCCCCGATGGGGGAGTGACCAGCGCCATCGACGTTGCCCTCGGGGTCTCCGGACTCCTCGACAACGGTGAAGCCGAGACCTGAAGCCAAGCGACGCCTACACAGGGGGAGTCAGATGTCCGTCTCCGAGAGTCAGTACGTCATCGATGACCGGGAAACGCCCCGGTTCCGGGTGCACCGTTCGGCGCTGGTCGAGCCGGATGTCCTCGAGCAGGAACGCCGGCTGATCTTCGACCGATCCTGGTTGTTCGTCGGCCACGAGAGCGAGGTGCAGCAGCCCCACGACTTCCGGACCCGAAAGGTGGGTGGCCGGCCGATCATCCTGACCCGACACACCGACGGGTCCGTCCAGGTCTTCATCAATTCCTGCCCCCATCGCGGCATGCAGATCGAGACCAGAAGCGAGGGAAGCGGCCGCTTCCTCAAGTGCTTCTACCACGGCTGGAGCTTCGATACCGGGGGCACCCTGGTGGCGCTCCCCGACGAGGATTCCTACGGCCCAGACTTCGACCGCCACAACCTGTGCCTGGCAAGGCCGCCCAAGGTCGAGGCCTATCGGGGGTTCATCTTCCTGGCCTGGACCGACGACATCGAAGACCTGGAGACCTCACTCGGAGGGGTCCTGGACATCCTCGATCTGTTCGCCGATCAGTCGGAAGAGGGCATGCGGGTCATTGGTGGGACCCACCTCTATGCGGCGAAGGCCAACTGGAAGCTGCTGGCCGAGAACAGCTACGACGGGTACCACGCCATGACCACCCATCACCGCTACCTGGCGATGCTCAAGGAGTCCGGCAAGGACCTCTCGAAGGTGTTCGACAAGAGCGGTGGCCCGGCGTTGGGGTGGAACCTGGGGAATGGCCATGCCGTCATCGGCGGTGCCGATGGCTCCCACGCCCAGAACACCGGCCTCGGGCGCGATCTGCCGACCCAGGCTGCGCTCGACGCCCAGGTGGCCAGACGAGACCGCTTCGCCGCCAAGTACGGCGAAGACTGGGCAAACCGGATGTTCGCCAGTCGCAACATGGTGGTGTTCCCCAACCTGGCCATCATCGACCTGATCATGGGCATCACCATCCGCACCTTCTACCCGGTGTCGCCAGACTACATGGAGGTGACCGCATGGAGTCTGCAACCGTCCGACGACGATCCGACCCTACGAGATATGCGACAGGAGAACTTCCTCACATTCTGGGGCCCGGCCGGCCTGGCAACCCCCGACGACATCGAGGCCCTCGAACGTTGTCAGCAGGGTTTTGCGGCCTACGAGCACGCTCCGTGGAGCGACATCTCCCGGGGCATGGTTCGCGACAAACCGAACTTCGCCGATGAGCTCCAGATGAGGGTGTTCTGGCGCGAGTGGGACCGCCGGATGACCGGCACCGAGCACCCCGCAGAAACACCGGTGATCCCGCGCTCGGGCCGAGTGGCGTGGCCCTATGCAGACATCGAGCCGAGTTCGATTGGGGTCGACTGACATGGGTTCCAATAACACCGGGTCCAATGACACGGGGTCGGCTGACATGGTCCGCGACATCGAAGCGTTTCTCTACAACGATGCCGAGCTGCTGGACCGCTGGCAGCTGAAGGAATGGTTCGGGCAGTTCACGCCAGACTGCCACTACTACGTGCCGACAACCGACCGCCCCGATGGCGATCCGGAGCAGGATCTCTACTTCGTCCGGGACGACTGGTTCCTGTTGTCCCAACGGGTCGACGCCCTGCTCGACGGCACCGCCTGGGCCGAGTCGCCCCACTCGACCACCCATCGCATGATCAGCAACGTTCGCGTCCGCGAACTCGGCGACGACGAGTACGAGGTGAAGGCCAATATCCTCATCCACCGCTCACGGGCCGCACGACTCGATGCCTACCCCGCCTTCCTGACCCTGGTCCTGCAACGCTCCGCCGAGGGAGGCTTCCTCATCAGGGAGCGACGGGGCGTCCTGGCCATGGAGGAGCTCCGACCCCACGGGCGGCTGAGCATCCTGCTCTAGCCGGCAACGAATGACCAGAGAGGAACCAGCACCATGGCCGAGATCCAGCTCCTGGGCATGACCCACTATCCACCGTTCGCTTGGGCCGACGAGCACATGAGCGGCATCCACCATCGGATCCTGAGCGATCCCGGCATCCCGGCCGAGGCCAAGGATCCGGCCGGCTGGCCCGAGGCGATGCAGACCGAGTGGGGTGACGACGGCGGTCGGGCGTCTGCACCCGCCCATCGAGCGGCGCTCATCGACGGCTTCGACCGCGTCCGTGCCGCCCTCGATGACTTCGACCCCGACGTCATCGTGGTCTGGGGTGACGACCAGTACGAGAACTTCCGGGAAGACCTGATCCCCGCGGTCTCGGTGCTCGCCTATCCCGACCGCGAGGTCCAGCCGTACCAGACCGGTGTCGGCAAGGCCTTCCCCGGTTACTGGAACGAACCGGCGGACCACTCCGTCACCATCAAGGGACGCCCCGACATCGCCAGGGCCCTCGCCGCCGGTCTGCTCGAGGACGGCTTCGACATCGCCTACGCCTACCAACCCCTCCACGACGATCAGCTGGCCCACGCCTTCCTGAACACGGTCTTGTTTCTCGACCACCGGCGGATCGGGTTCGACTGGCCGCTCATCTGCATGCCGATCAACTGCTACGGCAGCAAGGTCATCGCCGCCCGTGGCGCCTGGCAGCCGTTCGACAGCGAGCTCGAACTCGACCCCCCATCGCCGGCGCCGAGGCGGCTCATGGACATGGGGGCCGCGGTCGCCCGGTTCTTCCGGGGCACCGATCATCGAGTGTCGTTCGTCGCCTCCTCGTCGTGGTCGCATGCGTTTCTGGTCGATCACACCTGGCGGTTGCGCCCCGACACCGAGGCCGACCGTCGCCTCTACGGCGCGCTGGTGAGCGGCGATCATGCAACGTGGGAGGCCTACAGCACCGACCAGGTGGTCCACGCCGGCCAGCAGGAGGTCCTCAACTGGTTCGCCCTCATGGGTGCGGTCAGGGAACTCGACGCCGACCTGGTGTGGAGCGAGTTCGTCGAGACCTGGATCTTCAACTCCAACAAGGTGTTCGCGGCCTGGGCGCCGACCGCATGAGCTCGCTCGACGGTCGCTTGGCGGGACGGGTGGCCCTTATCACCGGGACGAGCCCCAACATCGGTGGCGTGCTGGCTTCGGGGCTTGCCGCCGCCGGCGCCGCGGTGGCCTGCAACGACGTGGTGGCGGAGCACGCAACCGGCCGGGTCGATGCCATCGAGAACGACGGCGGCACCGCCCTGGCCGTACCGTTCGACGTCACCGACGAAGAGGCTGTCGCGGCCGGTATCGAGGCTGTGCTCGACCGCTTCGGCCACATCGACATTCTGGTCAACAATGCGGTGAAGTTCGACACCGCAGGTGTGCTCGACATGACGATCGAGCGGTTCCGCCGTCAGGTCGACATCATCCTCGGCGGAGCGTTCCTGCTGACCCGGACGGTGGGCCGGTCGATGATCGAGCGGGGCGTGCACGGCTCGATGATAAACATCCTGTCGACGGCGGCCTGGCAGGGCCAGGCCGGCAACATCGGCTACAGCACGGCCAAGTCGGGGCTGATCAACTTCACCCGCTCGGCGGCCATGGAGCTCGCGCCCCATCGCATCCGGGTCAACGGCCTCACCCCGACCGCAACCATGCCGGACGACCCCGATCTCGCGGCCGGGTTCACGACGGCCATCGGGAAGGCCGCGGAGGCCGGCATGGTCGATTTCGCCGGCCTCAACCCGTGGGAACGGCTGCCGACACCGTCGGACTACGTGGCCCCGCTGGTGTTCCTGGCATCCGACGACTCGGCGATGATGACCGGGACCAATCTGACCGTCGACGGTGGTGCCCTGGCCAAGTACTGGCCCCAGCTGCCGGCTCGCCCCGATGCCGGCATCGACGAATGACCATCACCGTCGATTTCCACGCCCATCACTTCCCGGTCGGCCTTCCCGACATGGGCGCCGCCACCGGCGACCCTCGCTGGCCTCGACTCGATCCGACGGACCGGCCCCGGCTGATGCGAGGCGATGAGGTCTTCAGAGTCGTCAGGTCGGTGTGCTTCGATCCGGTCGAGCGGCTGGCCGAACTCGATGCGGCCGGCATCGATCACCAGGTGCTGTCGCCGGTCCCGGTCACGCTTGTCGACTGGGCGGCGCCGGCCGATGCGGCGCGGTTCCTGTCGGCCCAGAACGACGCCCTTGCCGCTATCGCCCGGAACTCCGGTGGTCGTTTCCTGGCCCTCGGTGCACTACCGCTCCAGGACACCGAGCTGGCCATCGCCGAGATGGCCCGGGTCCGCGATGACCTCGGCATGGACGGGATCGAGATCACCGCCATGGTTGACGGGCGGGAGCTCGATCACGACAGCCTCGCCCCGTTCTGGGCCGCAGCTGCCGCCGAGCAGGTGCCGATCTTCATCCACCCCGCCCATCAACGATCGGCCATCCGCCGTACCGGCCAGCCATACGAGTTCGGGCTGGGGATGCTCACCGACACCGCCCTGGCGGCTGCGGCCCTCGTGTATGGCGGTGTGCTCGAACGACATCCCGGACTCCGCATCGCCCTGTCCCACGGCTGTGGATCCTTTCCCTGGGTCCACCCCCGCCTCCGCTACATGGAGTCGCTGCGATCGTCAGAACCCGCCCGGGGCCGAGCCCTCGACGAACTGGTGAGATTGCTGTTCGTCGATTGCCTGGTCTTCGAGCCAACCCATCTTCCGGTCCTGGTCGAACGGTTCGGTGCCGACCACCTGCTCTACGGCACCGATCATCCGTTCCTACCGGAGGGCTTCGATGGTCCGAGAGGGGTTGTCGAGGCCGCCATCGAGCTGGGAGCAGGGCTTGATCACCGTTGTCTCGGAGCCAACGCTCTGGACTTTCTCGCCGGCGGGCCGAGCCGTCCGGTCGATGATCGAGGTTGAGCGCATCTCCCGGTACGTGTGGCCGCCTCACGGTGGCAACCCCAGCCAGGTCGACAATGGTGATGGGTGGGTCGGCCCGGTTGGCTGATGTTCGGCACACACCGGCTCGGTTGACCCCGTCGGACAGCAGGGCGAATATGGGGCGATGATCGAGCTGCGGCCGGCGACGTCCGATGAGATGGCGGCG
>CAMYLA010000083.1 GCA_947259095.1 uncultured Acidimicrobiaceae bacterium
CCGAACATGATCTGGAGCGGAGCACCCCGAGCGACGTTCGTCGCCGCCGCATCGATCATCCACTGGAAGAACCGATCGCCCTCGTCCGGGCATGCCGCGACCCACAGCGCATTGAGCGTGAACGAGGCGTCACGGACCCAGGCGAAGCGGTAGTCCCAGTTGCGCTCTCCGCCGACCTCCTCGGGGAGCGAGGTGGTCGGGGCAGCGACAATCGCACCGGTCGGCTGATAGGTCAGGCCGTAGAGCACGCGGCCGCTCAGCCATACGAGTTGTTTCCACGGACCTTCGTAGCCCTGGTGCTCCCGAGACCATAGCGACCATGCCTGCATCGTGTCGTCGAGTGCCTCCTCGATCTCCGGCGGCGACATCAGCGCCGGGACAGGGTGCGAGCTGTCGGCGTAGGTCAGCGCGAGCGACACTCGATCGCCCTGCGTGACCGTGAACGTTGCGGGGGCGACACCACTGGTGATGTCCAGCGGAAGGTCGCATGACAGACCCAACCGTGCTGGACTGCCTCGGGTGATGACGCCGCCCTCATCGGCGCACAGCAACGGCTCGACCAGGCCGTACTCTGGTCGCGGGCGGAACTCGATGACCATATCGACACTGCCCTCCACTCCGTCGATGCGCCGGAGTACGGCGTGGGGAGCGTCGGCGCCGAGGTCGTGCCCATCAGCGGTTCGGGGCACGGCGAGGGCGTCGGTGAGTGTGACCACGCCCGATCCGGTCCGGAACGTCGTCTCGAGGATCAACGTGTCATCGACGTAGCGACGGGTGACGTCGAACTCGCCGGCTGGGCGGATCGACCAATGCCCGGCCGACTCGCCGAGGATTCGGCCGAACACGGACGGCGAGTCGAAGCGAGGGAGGCACAGCCAGTCGATCGAGCCGGTTCGAGACACCAGGGCGGCCGAGTGGCAGTCGGACAGCAGGGCGTAGTCGGCGATCGGTGTGCTGGTCATGAGTTCTAGTTCGTTGACCAGCGATTTCGTTACGCCTCGACCGCAGCAAGGGACCAGATCCGTCGACTTCGTCGCGTTTGTTCCAGCAGCGGCCCGGTCATCCTGGCAGGAAGCTGAGACGAATCCGCCGTTCCGGGTTGTCCTCGTTCGTGTCGATCAGCACGACGGACTGCCAGGTCCCCAGCGTCATGTCGCCGTCGACCACTGGGATCGTGAGCGACGGCGACACGAAGCCGGGCAGCACATGGTCGGCCCCGTGGCCGGGACTGCCGTGGCGGTGCCGGTAGAGGCTGTCGTCTCGCGGCAGGAGCGCATCGATCCGATCGAGGAAGTCGGCGTCGCTCCCGGCTCCCGTCTCGATGATCGCCAGCCCGGCGGTGGCATGGGGCACGAACACCGACAAGAGGCCATCACCCCGCCCCGCTACGAAACCGGCGATTTCGCCCGTCAAGTCGACAACGGAGCGACGCCGGCCGGTGGTGATACGCAGAACCTCGGATTCCATGCCGGCAGATTATCGACGGATGCCGAATCTCAGACCTCAAACCTCACCGACGTCTTGTCGTCGTAGGAGACGACCCGGCCTCTCTTGGTGACGCCGGAGTTCCTCGGCGACATTTCGCTACGGAATACCCTGGGAAACGGGTCCAGTCGAAGGGGGTCATGATCCCTGCGG
Organism: uncultured Acidimicrobiaceae bacterium; assembly: GCA_947259095.1. Classification (GTDB taxonomy): domain Bacteria; phylum Actinomycetota; class Acidimicrobiia; order Acidimicrobiales; family SZUA-35; genus JAHELU01. The sequence goes on from CAMYLA010000083.1 coordinate 1,639, forward strand.
AGCGCGGGAATGAACCCACGGCTCACCGCAGGTACATTCGACCTGACCCCTTCGTGAGATGGCCGACAACCGCTGCGGTGTGTCCGGAGTCGGTGAGCTCGGCGACCACGCCGTCGGCAGCATCCGGGTCGACGCCGAAGATCAGCCCGCCCGATGTCTGTGCATCCGCCACCAGTAGGGCCGCATCCTGGCCATGGGCGCCGTAGTCGAGCTGGGCCTCGACATGGGCCAGGTTGCGGCGAGTTCCGCCGGGAACGACCCCTTCGGCAATGAGCTCGCGGGTCGTCGGGAGCACCGGTAGGCGGTCGACCTCCAGTGCCACGTCAACCTCGGACTCGATTGCAGCCCGACCCAGATGGCCGGCGAGTCCGAATCCGGTGACGTCGGTCCCACCGGTGGCGCCCGCAGCGAGCGCGATCCGGCTCGCATCGGCGTTGAGCATCGTCATGGCGGCAACGGTGGCGTCCAATGCCGCTGGGTCGGCCTGACCCCGCTTGACCGCAGTGGTGATGACGCCGACTCCCAATGGCTTGGTGAGGACCAGGCTCTGACCGGCTCGAAGCCCGGCGTTGGTGATCAGTCGGTCCGGATGGGCCTCACCGACCACTGCCAGCCCGAACTTCGGTTCGGGGTCGTCCACGGTGTGTCCGCCTGCGATGGCGAATCCGCCTTCGACCGCAACGTCCTGTGCTCCGAGGAGCACTTCGGCGAGGAGGTCGGAGGAAAGCTCCGAGGTGTTCCACCCCACAAGGTTGAGGGCGAACAGGGGTTGGCCGCCCATGGCGTAGACGTCCGAGACCGAGTTGGCGGCGGCGACGCGTCCCCATGTCCGGGCGTCGTCGACCACCGGGGTGATGAAATCCACTGTGGCGACGAGAGCCCGATTGGCATCGACCTTCCACACTGCGGCGTCGTCGCCGGTTCCGGCGTCGACCAGGAGACGGTCGTCGTCGACCGGTGTGAGGCGGCGCAACACGTGCGCCAGCTCGCCCGGGGCGAGCTTGCAGGCTCAGCCGGCGCCGTGGCTGAAGGCGGTCAGTCGTGTGGTCACGCCATGGTCCTTTCCGAAGTGGTCACCTGCCGACGTCGAGCAGGGCGTTCTCGACGACCTCGCTCAGTGCCGGGTGGACGAAGATCTGTCGTCGAGCGACATCGTCGACGGTGATCTCCAGCTCCATGGCCAAGACGAGTTGCTGCAGCAACAGACCGCATCCGGGCCGATGATGTGAGCGCCGAGGAGCAGCCTGGTGTCGGGATCGACCAGCACCTTGCAGAACGAGGACTCGTCCTCGAGCGCCCAGCCGTAGGCGGTACCGCTGTAGTCCCGCCGGCCGACGAGGTAGGACCGGCCGGCGGCAACGAGCTCCTCCTCGGTTGCGCCGACCGCGGCCACTTGCGGATCGGCGAAGACGGCGTGGGGGATGTGACGGGGCGTGACCTCGACGGGCGCTTCCGGGTGGAGAATGTTGTGTCGGATCGCCGGGAGCTGGGCATTGGCGTAGTGCTTGAGCTGGAGTCGATTGGTCATATCCCCGATGGCCCAGATGTGGTCGACGTTGGTGCGCAGCTGCTCGTCGGTGGTGACGAAACCGAGTTCGTCTGTCGTCACGCCGGCGGCGGCCACGTTCAGCAGATCGGCGTTCGGGACCCGGCCGGTGGCCACGAGCAGCGCGTCCCCGACCATATCGACGATCCTGCCCTCGACCAGCACCTCGACTCGCAGGCCGTCATCGACTTCGGAGACCCCGGCCACGGTGCTGTGGAGGTGAACGTCCATGCGTTTCCGATAGAGCTCGGTGAACCGGGCCGAAACCTCACCGTCCTCGTGGAGCAGCAGGCGATCGCCTCGAGCCACCATCGAAACCCGCGAGCCGAGACCTCCGAAGACGTGAGCCATCTCGGACGCCACGAAGCCACCGCCGATGATGATCAGGTGCTCGGGGAGCCGGTCGAGGCGCATGATCGTTGCGCTGGTGTGATAGGGGACCCCGTCGAGGCCCTCGATCGGCGGGACAAACGGGCGAGCGCCCGAAGCGAGGACGAACTGGTGGCCACGTATCTCCGACCCGTCGACTGCGAGAGTGTACTCGTCGACGAACTCGGCTTGGCCCGTGTGGACGTCGATGTTCGCCTGCGCCTGCCGATTGACGACGCTCTCCGGCCCGAGCGGGTCGATCCGGCCGAACACCCTGTCTCGCACATCCGGCCAGCGGGCACCGTGGAGATGGGCGTCCACGCCGAACGCACCGGCACGACGAACGGTCTCGGCGATGTCGGCGGTGTGGACGAACATCTTCGACGGAATGCACCCACGATTGAGGCAGGTACCGCCGAAGACGGCCTGCTCCACGATGGCCACGCGCCAGTGGTCGAAGTCGCGGTTGATGATGGCGTTGCCGGTGCCTGCGGTCAGGCATCGCACCGGCGTGGACGACGTCACCTTCGTCGTCGTGCAGACCGTTTTCGAGGGCCACGATGTGAACACCGCCGAGAGGGCGCTGGCATCGGTGGCCCAACACGGCCTGAGCGATCTCGCCGTCGGTCGCGATCCGGGCCGGGACGGCGGCCCCCCCGATATCATGCGCAACTATCGCACCGGGGGGACTCCGTGGACGGTCATCATCGGCCCCGAGCGCCGGGTCTGTTTCGACGGATTCCAGATCGACCCCGACACCGCCACCGCAATCGTCGGACAACTGTCCCGCTGAGTCCACCGAGGAGAGACCCGAACCAGATGACCGGTACCGAGTTGACCGTCCCACCCCATACCGAGGCCGGCGTGATCCGGGCCGTCGACAACATCGGATCGGTGGGGACATGGTGGACGGCTGCCGAACGGGTGGCGATCGCCGAGTCGGCTCGCCGTGCCTTTACCGGCTCGACGGACGGAGCTCACGCCGTCCTCACCGAACCCGTTTCGGCCGTGGCAGCCCGGGTCGCAACCGAGGCCCACCACGTGACCGTTGACGATGTTGGCGTCTTCGGTGAGCCGGCCGCCTTCGTCGAAGTCGTCGGTGTGGTGGCTCGCACGATTGCGATCGACACCTTCTGCCGCGGGATCGATCGCCCGGCGCCCGAACTCGTCGCAACCGACGAGCATCGGCCGACCGGCCAAGTGAGTCGTGGGGCGAAACGGCGATCGGCCTACGTCGCAACCGTCGGTCCCGCCGGGCCGACAACGGCGCTGTCGGCGGTGCCGGCCGAGGATGCCGCCCAGGCCGACCTCCATGGGGCGCTCTACCTCAGCTACGCCGAGATGGCCGACCTCCGGATCGTCAAGGGCCTGCCTCGCTGGCAACTCGAGCTGGTGGCGGCCAGGACGTCACTGATCAATCGCTGCTTCTTCTGACTGTTCGCCCACGGCGGCATGCTCCGTGCGAGCGCCCAGGTCAACCAGATCGACATCGACCCTCGGGCGATCGGCGATCGTCGCCGGGCGGTTGGCCGCGACGATGCGGCCGCCCTGCTGGCTTTCACCGACGCTCTCGTCGGCCGGACCGACGACCTGGACTCGGCGAGGAGGTCGGTGGCCGACGTCATGGGCGGCCGGGCGCTGGCTCCGGCCGCTGCAGCCGCCGGCAACTTCGAGATGATGAACCGCATCCTCGACGCCACCGGGGTCCCGGTTCCGGCCTCGATGTGGGAACTCGGCCCCCACCTCGGTCTCTCGCCCGAAGAGGGCGGCAGGGGCTGACCCGCTCAGCCGTCGGTGAGTGCGGCGAGGATGACGCGCCCATAGTGCGGCGGCCATGGGTTGTCACCGCCGTTGGCCTCGTGGTCGGCCTGGGCGGTGAGCAGGAGGTGAACGAGCAGGCTACGGGACGGGAGCGAACCGGCTCGTTCCCACAGCCGGCTCTGCAGGTACCCGGCGTACCACATGGCCCACTCGGGATCGGTGCCATCCGACTCGATGTAGGCCCGATGATGGTGGTGGCCGGTCTCGAGCAGGAGTTCGGCAAGTTCGTCGACGGTAATGGTGGTCGCAGTGTTGTCAGACATGTCGTGGTGCCTCCTGGCTTGGGTGGCGGATTCCCGCCGGGTTTGGTTTCCGGTGGCTGGTGTGCCTCTGTTGAGTCGCAGGAGCGCCGACGCCGTAGCACATGGCCGGCGGCCGAGATCATCGCAACATGCGCCGGAGTCGGTCGCTGGTGTTGTCGATGGCGAGCGCAACGACGATGAGGGCCACGATAACCCCCATCACGGCGGCAAGATCACGGGCGGCCAGGTGTTCGTTCATCAACTGCCCCAGGGCTCCCGCTCCGACGATGCCGACCATCACGCTCTCCCGCCCCACAACCTCCCAGCGGTAGAGGCCCAGCGAGACGATCCGAGGGGCCGTCTCGGGGATCGAGGCGTGGATCACTGCCTGGAGCCGCGTGGCGCCGATCGATCGTAGACGGCCGGCCGACCTTTCGTCTCTGTCCTCGAACACCTCTGCGAACAGGCGGCCGAGCACCCCGACGTTGTACACGGCGAGGGCCAAGGCCCCGGGCCAGATGCCCGGGTTGATGACGAGAACGACGAGGAAGGCCCAGATGACCGGTGGGACCGAGCGGAACAGCAGGAGGACAACCCTGACCAACAGACCGGCAGGATGCCGCCGCCGGATTCGGGGACGAGCTGCCACCAGTGCCAGCAGCAAGCCGAGAGCCGCAGCGAAAGTGATGGCGATGATCGACATCGCCACCGCGTCGACCGTGGATTCCATCAGATCCCCCCAGCCGCCCGGGCCGAGGCTCGGCGGGAGCAGGTCGGCGACCAGCTCGACCGATCGACGAATCGTCCGAGCCGAGAACAGCTGGGACGAATTCATGTCTGCCCACCACCAGCTGAGGGGCACGAGCACTGCGATCACCACGAGCGAGCGGTTCCGCGTCGTCGGTACGGTTGAACGCCGGAGTCGCGACGACCACCCATCTGCGACGCCACTCAGCACCATGAGGGCGAGGATGAGCGTCCAGATCTCCCGGTATCGGAGCGATTCGAAGCTGAGGTCAAGCTGGAATCCCAGACCCCCGGCACCGATAACGCCGAGTACGGCGGCGGACCGGATGGCGCACTCCAACCGGTAGAACAACAGCGCTCTACAACCATCAGAAATCACGGGCCCGCCCAGGTCGCCGTCGGGGACGGCAACTCCCAGAGGGATCATCGGAAACACTGAGGAGTTGACGGCAGCCCTAGCCTGACGCCGAGTTCGTGGTCAGGGCCGGTGACTGTCTGGCCGAAGGATCGCATCCTCAAGGTCCTCGGCCGCTGTCTGGTCATCCCGATCGACATCATGGCCATAGACGTTGAGACCGGTCCGATCCCCAGTGCCTATCCAGGATTCCATCCAGGAAATTGGGATTGGTACGGGAAGCGACAGTCTCAGTGGTTTGGTCCGAACGGCGCAGCGGTTCGCCTGACCGTGGATTTGTACGCAGCGTGGGATTGAGCGAAACCCAGGACCGTCAGGGCCTTACAGGGCCAGCCGAGCTGGGGCAATGACGAAACGTGGATGACCAGGGCCACCACCAGCAGCTGGACCAGCCGCTTCGCTTGGCGGGGCACGGACTCGGTCGTTCCCTGCTGACCGCTTCAGAATCACGTCCACTCCACTCCAACCAAGGCACTGACGTGCGTTCGTCGTCAAGGTGGTGCAGGCCCGGCCGCCGAGGTTCGTCTCCAGTGCCGGCCCGCGAGCCTGGGCAGGTTTGCCGTCGGCATTGGTCGCGCCGGCCCAAGCCTCTTCCTAGACCCCCGAGGGCGGGCATCGCCAGCTACCACTGCGAGCTGTTCGGCCGCTCGCAGCATCATGGCCCGAATGCCATCTCGGACGCGTTGGTCGATGGCGGCGGCACCAGACCTTGACCCCTATCCGCCACTCTACGTGGTTGAGCGAGCCTGCTGCCGTGGCTCATGGAGGTTCTCCGTTTGCACGAGACAGACCGCCCCGTTCTTCGCGCCGGACGGCGCTGGCAACATCGTCTTGTGGCGCATCGGCGACTCAGGTCCCGCCCCGAGCGCTCGCCGAACGCACCTTGCCCCGGGCGTTGCGACATTGAGGTCGATCGTTGCTCAAGTTCCGGAGCAATCGAGTCGATGGTTGTTGCGAGCAGATGAAGCATTGATCCGAACGGTCGCCAAATTGGTCGCCTGACGTTCGGGGAGCCAATGGCGAAACCGGCATCTCCTCTATGGATGAACTCTTCGACCACGGAGTCTGACAAATGCCGAAACGAATGTCCCCGCCCGGCCGCTTGCCAGCCAAGCTAGACGGCCGCCGACACCCTCGATGGTTGGCGGCGGTGATGCTGGTGGCCGCAGTGATCGCCCCGATCGCCGCCCCATCCGATGAGTCGGCCTCGGTCGGTTTGATGAGCACGTCATCCGTCCAGTTTCTCGCCGCCGACGACCTGACCGTTCCGATCCACCTCAACAAGGTGGCCGACGATGTGTTGGAGCGATTCGGCGACCAGAGCAGCGATGGGACCGGTATCGATGTCGCTCTCATCGACACCGGCGTGGCACCGGTCGATGGGCTCGACGGATCCGACAAGGTCCTCCACGGACCCGATCTCTCGTTCGAAGGGTCAACGAAGGAGTCCGCCTACCTCGACACCTACGGCCACGGGACCCACATGGCCGGCATCATCGCCGGCACCCGAACGGGTCGAGAGGGTATCGCCCCCGGAGCGCGGATCGTCAGCCTGAAGGTGGCCGGCCACGACGGGCTCACCACTGTGCCACAGGTCGTGGCGGCTATCGACTGGGTTGTCGAGCACCGCAACAGCAATGGGCTCAACATACGGGTCTTGAACCTGTCCCTGGGCCAGGCCGGAGTCAGCGACCATGTGGGAGACCCCCTGTCGGCTGCAGTCGAGCGGGCGTGGGACGCCGGGATCTTCGTTGTGGTCGCCGCCGGCAACCAGGGCACATTGCAGGGCCACCTTGACTCGCCGGCCATCGACCCCTACGTGTTCAGTGTCGGCGCCTCCGATGACACCACCGGCGTCAACGAGGAATATCAGCACGTCACCGCCTGGTCATCCCGGGGCGACAACGACCGCAACCCTGACCTCGTCGCCCCCGGCCGGTCGATCGCCTCCTACCGGGTGCCCGGATCGACTGCTGACGCTGAGAATCCCTTGGCCCGATACGACAACGACTTCTTCCTCGGCTCGGGCACCTCGCAAGCTGCTGCTGTGACCAGTGGTGTGGCGGCCCGAATGCTCGACCACTTCCCCGACATGACGGTCGACGAGCTCAAGGCCAACCTCATCAAGGAAGCCGAGACCGACCTCGACTACGGCTCCGTGGCCATCGGCAACGGAGTCATCGACGCCGAAGACTCCTGGGAGCGAGTCGAGTTCGGAGCGCCCACCCAGTCCCACTCCCGAGCCGCAGGACGCCGGACCGGCCTCACCGCCCCAACCGGGGCCACCTGGTCGGGCGGGACGTGGTCCGGGGCCACCTGGAGCGGGGCCACCTGGAGCGGGGCCACCTGGTCGGGCGGGACGTGGTCCGGGGCCACCTGGAGCGGGGCCACCTGGAGCGGGGCCACCTGGTCCGGTGCAACGTGGTCCGGGGCCACCTGGAGCGGGGCCACCTGGAGCGGGGCCACCTGGTCCGGTGCAACGTGGTCCGGTGCGACCTGGAGCGGGAACGGCTGGAGCTGACCGTGACACACCACCTGACCTCCCGACCAACCCTACGACTCCACCAAGGAACCATCTGGGACTAACGCCAGCCCGAGAGTTCCCGAACCGATGCAGCACCCGGCAACCCGCCGGGTGCTGCATACGCGTCCAAGGCCAACGCCCGTCGATACGCCACAACCGAATCGATACCGGCCAACGCCGATCCTGGTGTCGCCCCCGGCGTGCGGCGAACCCCCGCACCACCGTCTCCGCCGGGCTCATGGGTCGAGGTCGGCGCGACGTCCTCGCCGCTCTCGTGCCCCTGGCTGTCGGGGACCTGCTGACCATGACCCTCGTGATGGTGCCGTTCGCCATTGCCGGATGGCTGGTCAACTGGGAGCGGGAGATCAGGGCGACAGCCGGAGTGATCGTGGGCGGTCGCCGGTCTCAGCTTCATCTCAAAGAGCTGGTTCACACTCGGAGTGGTGTAGGCCGTCAGCTTGCTTGTCGTCGGTGTTCTTTGCGTCGTGACGGCGCTGTGATTGAGCCGGAACCCACCATGGCTGGGGCCCGTCGGCAACGAAAGCCCGGCGATGGATCGCAGCGGAACACAACCGGCGCTGGAAGCACTTGCGGTTCCCACCCGTCCTGGGGTTTGATCTAATAGAGCCCGGTGCCCTAAGGCGATCCAATGAAGACGAATGAAAGCCCCATATGAAGGACATGATCAGTCCAGAATCCAGCCTTGCGGGCCAGCCGGTTCGAGACGATGCGACCTCGTCCACACCCGAGGTCTCGGTCGACCTCACTTCGGAGATGCGATGGTTTTTCGATGACCGACCCCCCGAGGAGCTTGTCACATGGTTCACGTGCGGTGCGGCGACCGGTTTGACCGAAGTCCGATGGGACACCTACCGCCTCGACGGTGCCGTCGACGTCGGCGTGAAACGCCGTTTCAAGTGCGTCTTGGAGCTGAAGGTTCGACGGGGCCCGCCGACGGCCTTCTCCATCGATCCGGGCCTGGAAGGGTGGCTCGAAACATGGCAGCGGTGGAGCCCGGCCGACGGCCGTATTCACCTCACCGAGGACATGGACTGGATCCATGTCCACAAGACCATCACCAAGCGACGCTTCAGCAGCGACGGAGAGGAGCTTGCGCTTTCGCAGGACAGCCGGGCCATGACCGGGCAGGGGTGTGATGTCGAGATCGCCACCATTTCGATCGAGGGTCGGACGAGCTGGTCGTTCGCGTTCGCCGCCTTCGGTCCGCTCGACCGCCACCGTTTGCTGCTCGAGTTGGCATGGGCGGCACTCCCCGGCGGTGGTGTCGTCCCTGAACCGCTCCGGCTTCATGCCGCCAACTCCTTGGGGTACCCGGCGTGGATCACGAAGATGGCTCCAGCGGCGCCCAAGACCGAACGGGGGGAGTGAGATGACGGCGCCCAAGACCCCGTACCCGGCATGGATCTACCGCCAGTCCGCGGTCGTCCCCTACCGCTGGAGGAATGGGAAGCTTGAAGTGCTCATCATCTCGTCGTCGGGTGGCAAGCGTTGGGTGGTGCCGAAAGGGATCGTCGAACCGGGTCTGAGTCCCGCTGCGTCGGCGGCGGCTGAAGCGGGTGAGGAGGCCGGTGTCGAGGGCTTGGTCGGGTCCACACCTCTTGGCCGGTATCGGTATCGCAAATGGGGAGGGATATGCGAGGTGGAGGTGTACCCGATGGCGGTACACCACGAGCTACAGGATTGGCCCGAGTCGAGCCGTCGCCGCCGACGCTGGTTGTCGGTGGACAAGGCCGTTAAAAAGATCGATCGGAAGAAGCTGCGCAAGCTCATTGCCGATCTGCGACAGTTGGTGGACAAGCCACGGGACGGAGTGGCGCTTCCTGCCGACAGCGAGGCCACCGGGGCACCTCGCCTCGTCTACCTTTTTCGACACGCCAAGTCGAGCTGGTCGAATCCCGAACTTGACGATTTCGATCGACCCCTGGCCCCCAGGGGCGAGCGGGCGTGCGAGACCATGGCCGAGTATTTCCGGCTGGCCGACATCCATCCGGAGCTGGTGGTTTGTTCCGCTGCACTGCGCGCCCGCCAGACGCTGGAGGGCGTCCGGCCTGGCCTCGGAGAGAACCCGGAGGTGAGGCACTATCGCGGCCTGTACCACGCCGGCCCGCAGGCCATGCTGAACCGCTTGCGCCGCACCCCCGATGATGTACGCACGGTTATGCTGATCGCCCACAACCCGGGAATGCACACCCTGGCCCAGCGTCTCGTGGGCACAGGCGTCGAGGAGGACCTCCATCGCCTTTCGGAGAACCTTCCCACGGCGGCTCTCGCCCTTCTCGTGTATCGCGTCGACTCCTGGAGGAATCTGGAGGAGGCAAGCTGCGAGCTCCACAGCCTCGTCGTACCTCGCGACCTCGACCTCAGTTTGCCGAGCTGACCACCCTCACCAGGCCGTGGACAACGCGACGAGAGGCGACCGATGGGTTCGTCGGAGAGCATCCCGGCAGACTTGACGCAGCGGGTATCAACGGGTTCGTACTAGACGGTGGACGGCGTCTACACCGCCCAGTAGTTCCACACGGCGAAGGGTTCAGGTTCGGCAGTAGCCGCCGGTCATGGGAATCTCGGGATCGAACGAGTGGGCCGGATCCAGTGGCTCGCACAACTCGGTGAACAGGGTGGCCAGGGGCACCTTGTAGCTCTCGGTGCTCCCCGGGACGTCGTACTGGTCCCGGTAGCGCAGGGCCCGGCCCGGAAACGGATCGTTACCGTCGGGTCCGCCGTCGCTGAGATAACCCGACCCGCACCCCGACGGCTCCGGGGCGTTGTTGAAGTTCACACAGTTGTCGATGAACTCCTGATTGATGTCGGGATGCCAGGCACCCCACCAGTCCGCATGGTGGGTGGAACCGGGGGAGCCGGTCATGCGGGGATTGTCGGGATCGGAGCCGTCGACGTCGGACGAGAGAAACCACGTGCTGGTGTCCTCACCGGGTTCGACCACGTAGTTGACGAAGTAGATGAGGTTCGGATAATGATCCTTGTCGGCCAAAGGGGGCGAACCTTGGGCCTGGCCGCCCTGCCCGTCGCAGTTGGAGTAGTACCAGGAACCGCGGGTGTTGCCGGAGGGCCGCCAGCGGGTCCAGTCGTTGTCCTCGCCCTCGGGGACATAGCAGTTCCAAAACATGATCTTCATCTCCAGCACCGTCCGGGTGGTCGGGTACTGCTGGCCCTCGGTCTCGAGCCAGTAGTCGCCGGAGCAGTTGGGGATCTCACCGATGCCGGTGGCGAACGGGGCAGGTGAGAAGTTGTTGGTGCAGCCGAAGTTGAACTCGGTGTCCTCGCCCCCGTCGAAGGTGGCCAGCTCGGGTACCGAGCGGGGCTGGGACGCGATATTCGCCATGCGTGGTTCGTACACCTTGGCGCCGACATCGTCAAACTCGGGATAGTTGGAGGCGTTCGACAGCCCCTCCCCTTTGTAATAGACGACCACCCGTTCGGGAATGCGAACATTGCCGTCGCCGTCGATCATCGCCGGGGCCCAGTAGCCGGTGCGGTTCAGCTCCTGCCCATTGCAGGTGCTGGAGCCGGAGTCGCGCATGGTCTCGTAGGTGGAGAAGGCGTTGATGTCGGTGTTTCCGAAAAACATGTGCAGGTGCGCCCGGCCGGGCTCGTTGGGATGGACGAGCGGATCATCGTAGGCGAAGTGGGAGAATTCACAGGAGGTCCGGAACTGCCCACCGGCCTCGATGGGGAAGGCCTGCTCGGGGTTGCCGTTGGTGTTGTCGAGGTAGTCGGTGCGGGGACCGAGCAGCCGCGAGGAGTCGGAGATGTCGAGGTCGTCCATCGGGACGTCGCGGAACGGCGACTCGTCGAGCAACATGTTGCGGCCGCTATGGGTCCGGATCATGGCCAAATTCGAGTCGTAGTCCATGTCCGCCCCCGAATTGGTCAGGATGACGAAAGCCAATCCTCCGGCGATGACCAACGCCGCCGCCGTGCCGGCGACGAGGGTACGGGACGGGCGGCGCTTGGTCCCGTCGTCGATCCGGTGATCGATGTCGTTATCGTCGGCCGGGTCGGTGTCGTGGTCGTTGCTGTCGGCCTCCACCAACCCGGTGTCGAGTTGGGCAGTGCTGTCGGTTCCGCCGTCTCCCTGGTTGGGCCGTTGGGACCCGAGTGCCTTGACGTCGCTGTCGTTCTCTTGTCCACTCACCGGCGACCCTCCCTGCCCGCACTGCTTCGAAGACACGACTCTATCGTCGATTATTTACGAACTCGGTGCCTGCGGTCTTGGTCGTGTCGCCACCAACCAGAGTCGGCCACTGTCCGCGCCGTGATCACGCAGTCTCAACCTGCCGAAGGCCCGGGTCAGCTCGTCCGGTTCGGCCCGGTACCCGCCGCTCTTGCCGGCGGGCCCGGCCAGCACGACTATGGCCAGCAGCCCGCCGGGAGCCAGTCGGGCTTCCATCTGTCCGTACAACGCCGGGTCGCGGAAGAGGTGGCAGAGGATCAGGTCGAAGGAATCGGCCGACGAAGGCGGTTCCGGTAGGCCGGTGTCGAAATCGTGGACCTCGAACCGGCATCGGTCGGCCAGCCCGAACCGGTCGGCACCCCGTCGGGCAAGATCGATCGCCACGGGCGACACATCCACACCGAGCACGTCCAGACCCATCGACGCCATCCACAGCGAGCCTCGACCCCGGCCGCAGGCGATATCGAGCGCTGCTCCGGTCCTCGGAATCAGGTCGAGGTGATCGGTCAGGAACGCCGGCGGCTCGATGGACGGCGCGACCCCGGTGGCCTGGTATCGCTTGTCCCAGTGTTGGCGGTCCTGCTCGCTCACCGATCGGGGTTCTGGGCCTGGATCTGCTCGATACGATCCTCGCCGTAGCCGATCTCGGTCAGGATCTCGGCGGTGTGTTGCCCCAGGTTCGGTGCATGGTGGCGGAGCCCGGGCGAACCGGAGCGAAACAGGAGCGGGTCTCGGGTGACCTGGTACGGGCCTTCGGTGGGATGTAGGTGCTCTTCCAACAGGCCGACCTTTCGGTAATGGGGATCGTCGCCGATCCGCTCGAGGTCGACGACCGGGACCGCCGGGATGGAGTGCTGATCGCAAAGCTCCATCCACTCGGCCGTGGTTCGGGTTTTCACCACCTCGTCGAGAAGGCCGTAGAGCTCGTCGACATGGGTGATCCGCGAATTGACCGTGGCGAACCGGGGATCGTCGGCTGCGTCGTTCAGCCCGCCGAGCCGGAAGAAGTCCCGCCAGTTCCGGTCGCTGTAGGGCAGGATGCAGACCCACCCATCGGCCGATCGACGGGGCCGCCGATGCTTGGTCCGGAGGCGGAGATAGCTGAACTGGCCCACGGGTGGGAGAAAGGTATGGCCGGAGAGATGCTCCACCAGGTTGAACGTCGCCATCGACTCGGCCATCGGAACCTCGATGAAGTCACCCTCGCCGGTGGTGGCCCGGCGGTAGAGGGCGGCCAGTACGGCATAGGTGATGTGGAGCGCCGCAACCTTGTCGGCCACGATGGTGGGGGCGAAGGCCGGCTCGTCATCCAGCCAGGCGAACATGGAGGCAAACCCCGACGCGGCCTGAATGACGTCGTCGTAGGCCGCCTTGGAGGCGTACGGTCCATTGCTGCCGAAGCCAGTGGCCGAGCAGTAGACCAGATCGGGTCGTCGGGACCGAAGGTCGGCATCGGTCACCCGTAGGCTGACCAGTGCCTTGGGCCGCAGATTCGTGACGAAGGCGTCGGCGGTTTCGGTCAGATCGAGCAAGGTGTCCCGGCCCAGTTCGGTCTTGAGGTCGAGCACGATGGAGCGCTTGTTGCGGTTGACGTTCATGGAGAACGCCCCCATTTTCGGCGACTTCTTGGGGTCGAAGTCCCGCATGAAATCACCGCCCGGCGACTCGACCCGGATGATGTCGGCCCCGAGGTCACCCAATGCTCGTGTCGCCAGCGGACCCATGACCACAGTGGTCAGGTCGATGATCCGAACCCCGCCGAGCGGGCCCTGCGATGTCGATTCCATAGCGGGCTCCATGGTTGCCCAACGGCTGGATGGTGACAACATCAGGCCGTTTCCGATCGGTGGCTCATGGCCGGGTGGCTCACCCGTGAGATGAACCTGGACGCGGTAAGATGCTCGAACACGAGGGCCCGTAGCTCAGTGGTTAGAGCATGCGACTCATAATCGCTCGGTCCCGGGTTCGAACCCCGGCGGGCCCACCACGTCTGAACAGGGGAAACGCACCACGGGTGGCACCGACTCCGGGCAGGAACCGTCCTCAATCCAAGATTCGTCCATGAATCTTGTCCCCGACTCAAACCTTTAGCTCTCGCTCATGATTGTCGGTGCGGATACTCAGACTACGTCGCATGAGCGCCAAGAACTTCCCCTACAAGGCCAAAGAGCGTGTTGTGAGTCTCATCACCACCCTTGAACCGATCGTCAATCGAGATCCAGAGCAGGAGATTCAAGGGATCGCCGTCCCTGTATTTGAGTCCCTCCTCGACGAGCTGAAAGACACGCTTGAGGACGACCCCGTCGTCGGGTCTGTCGTCACGGTCTACGAGAATGAGTTCTTCGGGAACGGCGAACCCGTTCGCGCCGTGGACGCTCTTCTCGTCGCTCGTCACATCGATGCAGCAATAGGCGCCTACCCAATCCGGATCGCCTAGGAGCCTGCCCTATTCTGAGTGAAGAGGTACCTGTAGGAGCAACGAGATCGCCTCAGCCAGGGCTCGATCTGTCTCAGGAACTTTGCCGGTGTAGTGCTTGGATGCCACCGCAGGATCGTGTCCCGCCCGCAGCGCAACCTGCCCGAGAGAGAAACCAAGGTCCTGGCCGTAGGTTTCCATGAAGCGCCGAAGCGACCGGAACTCAACATGATCTAGTCCCACCCGGTCGCGGAGCCGGCCGAAGTACTGCGTGACCGAGTCAGGTTTCCACGGGATCGCCCCATCGGCAGCGTCGGAGAACAGGAACGCGTTCGGCGCTAGGTCTGTCCCGGCCTCGCCGGCTCGCTCCCGCATCCACTCGACGTGCTGGTGAAGTAGATCCAATGTGAACTTGTCGGCGGCTATCAGCCGTGTCCTGCGGTTCTTGGTAAGACGCTCCTGAAGAGGCTGACCATTGAGTTGAATCAGATTGCGGGAGACCTCGAACGATCGCGCTTCCCAGTCGATGTGGTCCCCAAGCCGAAGCGCACAGATCTCGCCTCGTCGCATTCCCGACGTGGCGGCCAAGTAGATAACAACGGCGTACTCCGGTCGTCTCGACGCCTTCGCGTCTCGAATCAGGCGCGCGACCTCTTCAGGCGTCGGGACCGTTCGCACCTTGTTCTCGATCGGAGGTGTGCGGGCGTACTGCGCCGGATTCGACTCACGCCAGCCCCATATGCACGCCTGCGTCATCATCGCCGAGATCGTGGCGTGAATCTGGTAGATCGTGGCGGGAGCAAGCCCGCGCTGCTGGTGGGCGCCGTGGAGGTCCGTCAGCATCTTCGTTGTCAACTTCGAGACTCGGGTCCGACCGAGCGTCGGGGCAATGTCGTGCTCGTAGTGCTTTCGGTAGTTGTAGATCGTGCTGGGCGAGCGGCCCAGGCGTTCAAGCTCGACAAGCCACTCGTCACAGAGTTGATCGAGGATGGCGTTGGTGCCGCTGTGTCGGCCCTTGCTGACCTCGACCAGGAGTCGAGCTCGTTCCGCCCGCGCCTCGCGCACTCCGCCCGGAACGTCCGACTAACCTGGCGATACCTCCCGGTAACCGGATCCTTGCCTGCCTGCAAGACCGCCGAGTGCGCCCCCCATCGACGATGGCCGCCTACCGCCGCTGCGTCGGCAGGATCTGTGACCGGTTCGGTGACGTTCGCGTCGGGGATCTGACGGTAGCGATGGTCGACGAGTTCGAACACGACCTGCTCGACAACGGCGCGGCTGGTGGGGGAGCGTTGTCGGCCAAGTCGGTGGAGGGTGTGCACGCCGTGTTCCACCAGTTGCTCGACGACGCGGTCCGTCGCGGTGCAGCTGAGGTGAGCCCTTCGTAGTGGTCCAGTTGTTGTGCGGCTTTGTTGCCCGGTTCCCGGGCAGGAAGAATGAGCAACGACATGACATCGAACAAGCGCCGGCGGCACACGCCGGATCAGATCATCCGCAAGCTGGCCGAGGGCAACAAGCTCCTCGCTGGCGGCCAAGAACTCGACGAGGTCTGCCGACATCTGCAGATTGCCGAGTCGACGTGGCATCGTTGGGTCGCCCAGTACGGCGGCATGAAGGCCAACGATGCCAAACGGCTGAAGGAGCTCGAGAGCGAGAATGCTCGGCTCAAGCGGCTCCTCGCCGACGCCGAGTTGGACAAGGACATGTTGCGGGAGATCGCGTCGGGAAACTTCTAACCCTGAACCGCAAGCGAGCAGCAGTCGTCATGCTGCTCGCCCGGTTCGGGGTCTCCGAACGTCGAGCCTGTTGCACCGTTGGGATCCATCGTTCCACGATGCGGTTGACCCCGCCGCCGATCACCGGCGAAGAAGCCGAGCTGCGCGCCTGGCTGCGCAAGTTCTCCACGGATCGTCCTCGTTGGGGATGGCGACGGGCCGCCAAGCTCGCCCGCCGGGCGGGCTGGAAAGTCAACAACAAGCGGATCCGGCGGCTGTGGCGCGACGAGGGCCTGCGTGTACCCCAGCGTCGCCGCAAGAAGCGTCTCACCGGGATCGGAGTCGTCGTCGGCGCGATGTCACCGATCCGCCCGAACGTGATCTGGGCGCTCGACTTCCAGTTCGACACCACCGCCGACGGGCGCACCCTGAAGATGTTGAACGTGATCGACGAGTTCACCCGCGAAGCCCTGGCAATCGAAGTCGACCGCTCGATCGACGCTGACGGCGTCGTTGCCGTCTTGGACCGCCTCGCCCTCCAACGAGGTGCGCCGGTCTACGTCAGATTCGACAACGGTCCCGAGTTCGTCGCTCACGCTGTCGCCGACTGGTGCCGCTTCAACGGCACCGGGTCGCTGTTCATCGACCCCGGCTCGCCATGGCAGAACGCCTGGATCGAGTCGTTCAACGGGCGTCTGCGTGACGAGCTGCTCAACTCGTGGCGGTTCGACAGCCTCCTCGAAGCACGCGTGATCATCGAGGACTGGCGCATCGACTACAACGCCAACCGACCCCACACCGCCCACGGAGATCTCACGCCAACCGAGTTCCACCTACACTGGACCACGACCCACCAACCCCAAGCCGCATAGCGACTGGACCACCAAACGGGTCCCCCTCA
>CAMYLA010000084.1 GCA_947259095.1 uncultured Acidimicrobiaceae bacterium
CGGTCAGCATCGCCATCGACCCAACCCACACCGAGCCTGCCGCCATCGGAACGCAGTTCACGCAACTCCTCCTCGCCGCGCGAGCTCCCGGGCCATAGCCTTCTCAAAGGGGCCGCAACCGACGACCAGAGTGCGTTATGGGCGCCCTCCGGAACGTCGGGTCGCCGTCAGAGTTGCCGATCCGCGAATGGCGGACGTGGACGGGCCAGATCTGCGCAAGGGCGATCCGACGCTGCAATTAGGTGGCGGTGGTCGGCCTGAGGCCCTGTGCCCTACTCGATGGATCGAACACTTGTTCGTGTCGGAGGGGCGACACACACCCCAAGTACATACATTCCCTGGATCGGCTCGTACGCCGCCGCATGACACCAAACACCTGGTCACAGGCTCACGACCAAGTTTCGGGCACCCAGAAGCCGTTTGCTAGGAATGCTCCGGCTCCGCCAACTCTGCACAGGTAGAAGACGGGTTCGGTGTCGGTCGGCGCGGCTCGCGCACCCCGTCCATATCACCGCCGTCAGGTTCGGGCGGCAGCAGCAGCACGGTTCGTCCTCGGGTAAGGCGCCCGAACGCATTGGTGCCCTGACCCAGCAACACCTGGCCGCCCAAGCCTTCTATGCGAGCCTCGAGACAACAGAGGGCGACCTTGTTCTTGAGCCGATGCCGTCGGGATCGACCCAGCCCACCGATGTGGGCCACGACTCGATCGCCGAGCAGAACGCGATTGATCGCCCAGTCGACGTCGCTTTCAGTTCGGACTTCGCACAGATGCACGACTTCAGGTTAGACCAGCACCCAACGGCGCCGGATTTGGTACGGGTGTTAGGACTCGCTCGGGCCTGGGTCGGTGCGCAGGATTTGGCAGATGTCGCCCTCCCGGCACTCAGCAGGATCAAGCTGTCGGCTGCGCGCTACCAGCACTTCGAGTTCGCGTTCCATCACCGCTAGCTGTTCGCGTCGTTCCCGAATCTCGGTCAGCTTCGTGTCCAACAACCGGTCGACATGACTGCACGGTGACTCACCGTTGTCGCGGATATCGACGACGTTCACGATCTCGGCCAGAGTGAGCCCAGCCGCCTGAGCCGAGCGAATGAAACGAAGCCGATTCAAGGTCGAGTCGCCATAGACCCGATAGCCATTGTCAGCCCGCTGCGGTTCAGGCAACAAGCCACGGCGCTCATAGAACCGCACCGTCCGAGTGGGGAGCCCAACGGCATCAGCGAGTTCCCCGATCAACATCGCCCCAGCCTACCCCTTGACCTTCACCTGTGGATTAAGGTTTACGGTCAGGTCATGGAAATCACGCTGCTGTATTTCGATGACTGCCCAAACTGGAAAGTGGCCGACCAGCGCCTGACCGAGCTGGCCGCCGAGAACCCAGATTTGGTGATCTCACGCCATCCTGTCGAGACCATCGCAGAGGCAGAGCGCGTCGGGTTTCGTGGGTCGCCGAGCATCCTCGTCGACGGAGTCGATGTCTTCGCCGACCCCGACGATCCAGTTGGACTGTCGTGCCGGGTCTACCAGACGACCGACGGGCTGGCCGGTTCACCCACCCTCGCGGAACTACGGAAGG
Source organism: uncultured Acidimicrobiaceae bacterium (assembly GCA_947259095.1). GTDB lineage: Bacteria > Actinomycetota > Acidimicrobiia > Acidimicrobiales > SZUA-35 > JAHELU01. Next base: position 1,577 of record CAMYLA010000084.1, read on the forward strand.
TGCTCGCCAACCGGTGAGCCCGAGTCTTCGGCTGACACCGTCAAGCTGGCGACAGCCGAACCGCTGAGGTTCTCGCCGCGCCTGGTCTCCTGGCGATCGGTTCAAGCGGAGCGGCTAGATCCGAGTCCGTGCGCGATTTGGTGCTCGGCGGTTCGCCATTCCGGGTACCCGTCTTGGAGGCGTCGAGCGTTACGGCGCCGGCGGCGTAAGAGTCGCACGGCGTCGTCGGCGAACACGCAGTACGGGCCTCGGCAGTACGCGACCACTTCCACGTTGGCAGGTAGGTCACGGACGCGTTCGGCAAGTTGATCGATTGGGATGGAACGGGCGCCGCGGATGTGCCCGGCGGCGTATTCGGTTTCGGGCCGGACGTCGATGATGATCAGGGTGCCGTCGTCGAGGCGTTGGGCCAGTTCGTCGCGGCTGATCTCTTCGAGGTTGTCGCGGTTCCCCAGGTAGTCCGCGGCGAGGTCGTCGACCTCGTCGAGGTGGCTTTGTGAAACCGAGCGCAAGACGCTCCACAGCTGCTCGACATCGTCGGACGCGAGTTCGTAGTAGATGCGGTTGCCGTCTCGGCGGGTGGTCACGAGTCCTGCTGCTGCGAGCACCTGCAGGTGATGTGAGGTGTTGGCGACGCTCTGGTCGATCTCGCTGGCCAGTTCTTCGACGTGGCGTTCGCCTTGGGCCAAGACATCAATCAGCTCGACGCGGCGCCCGTTCCCGAGCGCTTTTGCGACGTCGGCGAAGCCGTCGAACAGGGCGTTCTTCGCCTGGCGGTCTCCCATACAAGAATCTCCTCAAACGTTCCTTTGAACTGCGAGTATAGTGAAGAGATCTATTCAAAGCATGATTTGAGGAGCGGGTGATGGTCAAATCGTTGACTTCGTGGACGAGGCTCTGATCGGGTTGTTCTCCGGCGCGGTGTTCGGCGGCGGACCCGACACGTGGAGCACCGCAACCGGCGCTGATCTCGAGCTCGGACTGTGACCGACACGGAAGCGACACCCAAGCCGATCCGTTTAGGGTTGCGTGCGAACCTCGCCCAATTCTCGTTGCTCGTCGGGGTTAACGCCCTCGTTGGGGGAATGATCGGCCAAGAGCGAACCGTCCTGCCGCTGCTCGCGACAGAAGTGTTCGGGCTCACCGCGTTCACCGCCACCCTCACGTTCATCGCCGCGTTCGGCATCGTCAAAGCCGCAACCAACTTCTTCGCCGGCACGCTGTCAGACCGGTACGGCCGCAAACCCGTCCTGGTCGCAGGCTGGATCATTGGCATCCCCGTCCCACTCCTGCTGATGTGGGCGCCAACGTGGGGATGGGTCATCTTCGCCAACGTGCTCCTCGGCATCAACCAAGGACTCACCTGGTCCACCACCGTCATCATGAAAATCGACCTTGCCGGACCCGACAAACGCGGCCTCGCCATGGGCCTCAACGAAGCCGCCGGCTACGGCGCCGTCGCCGCCACCGCGCTCGCCACCGGCTGGATCGCCAACGAATGGGGCCTACGCCCCGAACCGTTCTTCCTCGGCCTCGCCTACGCCGGACTCGGACTCAGCCTCTCCGTACTCTTCGTCAAAGAAACCCGAGGCCACGTCCACCACGAAGCAGCCACCCACACTCCCACCAACGATGACGCACACCACGCGCTCACCGACCGCCAGATCTTCACTCTCACGAGCTTCCGCGAGAAGTCCCTCTCGGCTGCGTCACAAGCAGGTCTGGTCAACAACCTCAACGACGGCCTCGCCTGGGGACTGTTTCCTATCTTCTTCGCCGCCTCCGGACTCTCGGTCGGCCGCATCGGGATCCTCGCTGCGATCTACCCCGGTATCTGGGGACTCGGCCAGCTCTACACCGGCGCGCTCTCCGATCGCATCGGCCGCAAACCCCTCATCGTCGCCGGCATGCTCACCCAAGCCGCCGCCATTGCATGGATGGCCTCCATGAACAGTTTCTGGCCATGGGCCATCGGCGCAGCCACACTCGGAGCAGGAACCGCAATGGTGTACCCCACACTCCTCGCCACCATCGGCGACGTCGCCCACCCCACCTGGCGAGCCCGATCCGTCGGCATCTACCGACTCTGGCGCGACGCCGGCTTCGCCGTCGGCGCACTCCTCGCCGGACTCCTCGCCGACCTCATCTCCATCGAAGCCGCCATCTACGCCGTCGCCGGCCTCACCGCCCTCTCCGGCATCGTCGTCATCACCCGCATGTACGAAACACACCCCCGAACCCAACAACTCTGAAACGGTCCCCCGAACAATCAAAATGGCATCCGAATCGACGCCCAAGCGGCACGACAATCCGCTCGACGCCGCAGGAGTCGACCGCTCCGACTGAACCACCGCAAGACACCCACCGCCACGCCGGACCCGTGATCCGCCCAGCAGAGCCACACACGATCGCACCACGGCCCGATCCGGCTCTCGTCGACATAGACGGCGATCGACTCGGCCCCTTTCGCCTGAATCGAACACTTGTTCGATGTCGGAAGGGTGACACAAACCCCAAGTACATACATCCCCTGGACTGGCTCGTACGCCGCGTGACGCGAAGTACCTGGTCACAAGCTCACGACCGAGCTTCCGGCACCCGTAGCCCCAGGGGCTGACGCCCGAGCGGACGCAGGTGATGGAGCACCGGGTCGAACTGTCGGGCGTTGGAAGCTAGAGGCTCACGAGTTGTGTTCGGCGTGACTGCCGTGGTCGCTGGTCTGTGCTTCGAACCAGAGGTGGATGGCTGAGGTGATGGCTGCGCCAGTGGCTGTTTCGAACAACTCGACGTCAATCTGGTCGAATCCGGATTTCAGGGCTGCGAGGCCGGGCATGGCCGACCCATGGATGGCTTCGGGATCGGAGAAATCGCCGATTCGAAACTTGGCGGCCTCCTCCGCCAGGTGTTCGCCAATTGCTTCGATCGAGTTCTCGTCGGTCGGGTCATCCGCGACGACGTCTTGTCGACCGCCGCTTTGGGTGTCGGTGAAGATGTGAGTGGTTTCATCGAGCGCGAAAGGCATCACTTCGGCGCCAGCTTGGACAACTGCTTCCTGTCGCTCGGCCAGGTCCTGGTCTGATCCGCATGCTGCTCCTGCGACGGTCAAGAGTCCTGCGACCAGGAGGGCTTTAATGGATTGCATTGGCTGCGTCCTTGAGAAGATGGAGAGCTTCGAGTACCTGGGGTCGCTTGGATTCTTCGATTCCGTCGAGAAGCTGCCCGAACCGTTGGGCTCGCGCTGCACTCACCTGTTTTGCCGCTTGCCGACCTCGTGCGGTGAGGTGCACGAGGCGAACTCGCTTGTCGTTGCTGTCTGGATCGGGAGCCCGTTGCGCCCAGCCCTTTCGGCTGAGCTGGTCGACCAGCCGGCTGATACTGCTGGCTTCGAGTCCGAGCCGACCAGCGAGCTCGGTCTGACTAAGCGGACCGTGAGCTACCAGCTCACAGATCGCGTGCGCTGTGGAGACCGACATCGGCTGCCCGCACGGTGTCGCATCAGTTCGAAGGACGCCGAAGGCGTGGATGAGACCCACGAATTCCTGCCCCAGAGCATCGCTCGGTGTTCGTGACATAGTTGCAACCTACACCTATATACATGCAATCTACAACTATCTTGCGAACCGCTGGCACCCGTCGTCTACGACGTGTCGTAGTAGGTCAGCTCCGGCGCCATACACTCCCGCTCATGATGCGACATCGATGGCTGCCAGTACAGGAACGCCTCGATCCGCCGCTGGCCGGGTAGATGACGACACGATCCCGACAGGTCGGCGATACTGATCCCATGGTCTTTCGACGCGCAACGGGCGAACTCGAAGAGGCAGTCCTGCGGTTCGTGTGGGCCATGGATGCACCGGTCACCCCCGCGGAAGTACACGAGTCCGTGGCCCCTGACCTTGCGTATACGACGGTGATGACGGTGATGACGCGTCTACATCAGAAGGGACGCCTCGAGCGAGAGCGGCGGGGCCGGGCCTACGCCTATTGGGCGCCGGATGGCGAAGCGTCGCACCGCGCCGGTCAGATGCGCAATCAACTCTCCTCTGCGGACAACCGCGACGCGGTCTTGAGCTCATTCGTCGAGAAGCTGTCAGATGCCGAAGCAGCAGAGCTTCGTCGCCTTCTTACCGAGCACGAGTCGTCATGAGCGCCGGTTTCGTGCTCCCCACGTTGATCGGCGTGGCGCTGATTGCGTTGATGGGACGCGTGGAGTGGCGCCTGCGCCCAGGCCTTTCGATTCCGCTGTTGACCGCAGCGATGGTGGCGGCCTCAGGCGTGGTGACACTCATCGTGACTGCCACCGCCCTGGGGTTTCTCTTGGGGCCTGCGCGTTCGTCAGCGCTGGTCGAGTGGTGCCGGGCCATCCCCCTTCATCACGAGGTTGCGCCCGTCGTGGGAACGATTGCCCTGATAGCGCTATTCATCACGACGTTTCGTTGCGGGCGGATCATGCTCGCCCGTTGGCAGGCCGTGCACAGCGTTCGAAGGAGCGGTCGGCTCGAGATCGTGGAATCGAAGCGTTGTTTCGCGTATGCGGTTCCCACCCGAGTCGGTTGCGTCGTCGTGTCGACGGGCCTGTTGGCGCCGCTCAGTACCGATGAACGTCGGGCAGTCTTCGCTCACGAACGAGCCCATCTCCGGCTGGGTCACCATCGATACCTGTTGGCGGTGGAGCTCAGCCAGGCCGTCTTGCCGTTCTTGAAACCGCTCGGCGCTCAAGTCCGTCATGCCACCGAACGCGTAGCCGACGAGGCTGCAGCGTCGGTTGTGGCCGACCGGCACGTGGTTGCGAGAGCCATTTCCGCCGTCGCACTTGCTCCCGGTTTCGGTGCTGTTCCATCCCTTGGAGGTGGCTCGGTCACTCGTCGGGTGGACGCGCTTCTCTGGCCGCACCGTGAGTTGACGGCACCAGCGCCCGTCGTTGCTGCTGCGTTCGCCGGCGTGTTTGCGATCACGGCAGCGGTTGGTGTTCAGCTGCACCATTTCGCCTCGCTGGTTGACCATCTGTGCCATGGCGTCGTGTGACAAACGCTGCCGCACCAACTACTACGCCACGTCGTAGTCTGATCTGATGCATTTCGTCGCCCCAAGACTCGTTCAACGTTGGTGGGCTGCACTGGTCATCGCTCTCGTCGTATTACTGAGCACCGCGTCTCCGGCGTCGGCCCACACCGGATTCGAGTCGTCCAATCCCGGGGATGGGCAGACCATCGACCAGCCGGTCGCAGAGATCTCGTTGAGCTTTTCTGGTGAGGCAACGCCGGCTGGTGAAGGATTCGTCGTCCTCGATCCGTCAGGGCTGATCCGTGAACCCGACGAGGTCACCAGCGTCGACAATCTGACGTGGACGCTTCGGTTCGACGAGCCGCTTGCTGGTGGTGTGGTCGGGGTTCGCTGGATGGTCGCAGCGCCTGACGCTCATCCGATCGACGGCAGCTTCAGCTTCACGGTGACCGGCGAAGCGGCCGCGGTAGTTCCCGTACCCGAGCCAGCAGTTGAGGATGCGGCTGCTTCGCCGGCCACCTCCGCTGAGGTCGCTCCTGAGGCGGCCGAGCCAGATCCGCCAGCGGTTGCGGCAGGTTCCGAGGAAGTCAGCGAATTCGGAGCAGCTCTATCAGGATCGATGGCGGTCGACGGGGCCAGCGTCGATCTCGAGTCGTTCCTGGACACCGACACCGACACCGCCGCAGGTGCGTCGTGGTTGTTCCGGCTGAGCAGGACCCTGAGACTGGTCGGCGCCGTTGGTGTGATCGGCGGCGCAGTGTTTGCCGCCTTGGTGCTGCGGGGCAACACGAGAGATGTTCGTGCGGTGTTGTATTGGGTTCGTCGGGCCGGAGCGCTTCTGATCCTCGGCTCGGTCGGCGCAGCTGTGGCCCAGGCTACAACCCTCGAGTCGGATTGGTCCGGGTTGTGGTCGCCGACTGCGTGGGCCGACACGCTGTGGTCGTCGCTTGGTTTTGCGATCGTGCTTCGCCTCGTCGGTGGCGGTCTTGTCATGACCGGAGCGAAGTTCGACACGCGTGCCGCCACCACTGCTGGCGATCCTGTCGTCGTCGTGAAGCAGCTGGTTTCGGTAGGGTCGGGTCCTCGGATTTCCGGACCGTCGCATTCGATGGAACCGCCGGGCACTGAGCCCTACGTGCACGATGGCGATCACGCCTGGCACCCAAGCGCCAGCCCGGCCGCTCTCGTCGGTATTGCGCTCGTCGTGGCCTCGTTCCTCTTCGACGGCCACACGGTCTCGGAGGGCCCGCGTTGGCTTCACGCAGTGGCAAACCTGATCCACGTCGTGACCGCCGCGACCTGGGCTGGAGGGGTGGCGATGTTGGCGCTCGTGATCGCCCGGCGAAATCGCAACAACGTCGCCACTCGCTCACTGCAACTCGCGGTGCGTTTCTCCGTTGTCGCCACGGTCGCCCTCGTCGCCGCAGGGATCGCCGGCGTCGTGTTATCGGTGGTCATTCTCGACTCGCCCAGTCAGCTCTGGTCCACCTCCTGGGGGCAACTGCTGCTGGTCAAGGTCGCACTCGTCGCTATCGCCGCTGCCGGCGGTGCCTACAACCACAAGATCATCGTCCCAGAACTCGACCGCTCACCAGACGACGTTGCGGTCGCCCACCGGTTCCGCAGCGTCGTGACCCTCGAAGCTGTTGCACTCGTTGCCGTGACGATCACAACTGCACTTCTCATCGGGGCCTCAGCAACATGAGAACCGCATCGATGCTCGCAGATCTTGTTGTTGTCCTGACCGTCGTTCTCTCGGCATGCGGTAGCGATGATCCAGTAGCCGCACCACCGGAGACTTTGGTGCCGCTGGCCGCCGAAGCTGACGGGGCAACGATCTATCAGGCCAGGTGCGCGTCCTGCCACGGCGAGGATCTACGGGGCACCGACAAGGGCCCAACACAGCTCTCCATCGTCTATGAACCCAACCATCACGGCGACGAGTCCTACCGGTCCGCCATCCGCAACGGAGCGCCACAGCACCACTGGAGCTTCGGCAACATGCCCGCCGTCGAAGACATCACCGACGACCAAATCGAACAAGTCATCACCTACATCCGCACGCAACAGCAAGAACTCGGCTTCGAACAATGAACACTTCTACACGACGCCTGCTCATCGCCCTACTGAGTGGCACGTTGGCGCTGTCGGCCTGCGGCAATGACACCGGCGACCGCGTGGCGGGTCCCGGCGAGCTAGGACACATCCACGACCTGGTCATCGACGAAGACGGCAGCCTGCTGGTTGCCAGTCACAGCGGCCTCTACCGAATCGAGTCGATCGATCGGGCCGTTCTCGTCGGCACCGAACAGCACGACCTCATGTCGATGGCCGCCGACAACGCAGACATTCTTGCCAGTGGCCACCCCGACCTGCGACTGGAGAAGTACCGAGTCGATGACCACCCGCCGCACCTCGGCTTGGCCCGTAGCGATGACGGCGGCCAGACATGGACCGTCGAGGCCGACCTGCTCGGCAAACACGACTTCCATGCCCTGGCTCCTACCGACGTCGGCATTTACGCAGCCGACACCGCCGGCGTGATCATGCTGAGACCTCCCAGTGGCGAATGGGAGAACCTCGGTGCTGTGGCCGCTCGAGATCTCGCGGTAAACCCCCTCGACCCCATCCAGCTGATCGCAAACGACGACGACGGCGCCGCGTGGTACAGCGGAGACGGAGCGATCACCTGGGACCCCCTTCCCGCTGCACCGACGGTGATCGAGATCGAATGGACTGCCAACGATCAGATCATCGCCGCATCCGAAGACGGCACCCTCTGGCAAACCACGACACCCAACGACACCTGGAACAACACAGCCACCGGTCCGAGCGATGTCGAGACCCTGCACATCGAGAATGGCCAATGGTGGGTCACCGTCCACGGCGGCGCGATCCATACCAGCACCGATGATGGCGAATCATGGACGCCGGTCTACGCCCCACCAGACCGATGACACCTGCCCTGCGGCGGTCTGCACTCGTCGCCGCAGCCGCTGGGGGATGGTGGCAAGTCCGCCAACGTCAATCTCGGGCGGTGCAGTCCTGGCGCCCTTCCACAGTGCCCGGAAGGCGAGGCGGTCCGCTTCATGTCCGCGCCGCAGGATCGGGAGACGACACCGTCGTGCTCCTCCACGGCCTGGTTGCGACCGCGATATCTTCGGCGACCACTTCGATCAGCTCGCCTCAAATGCGAGCCTGGTGGTGCCAGATCTCCTCGGCTTCGCCCGATCTCTCGACGAGAAACGGGCCAGCTTCAGTCCCGATGACCACCTCGACGCGCTCGAGGCAGCCCTGCGCGAACTTGGTCTCGCAGACAGGCCGCTTCGGATCGGCGCCCACACGACCGAATCGGCGACCGCGACTACGCAGCCACACTCCCCCACGTCGCGACACACACTGTTCCAGGTGCTGGGCATCACCTCCCCATGACTCACCCGGCCTTATGCCTCGAACACCTCGCCAGGGCTAGCGAAGTTGGTCGACGCGTTCGTGATACTCCGTCGCACTGAGCTCGCCCCGGGCGAAACGGTCCGCGAGGATCTGGCGCGCTGAAGCCATCGGATCGGCGCCAAGACCCTGGGCCCCAGCACCAGGTGCCAGCGAGCGGACAAGCAGAACAACAAGGACAACAAGCCCGGCCATCATCAAGGTACCGAAGATCATCATCCACCAGCCACCTCCCCACCCCATGTGCCCATCCCAACGACGAGTGTCAGCAAGTACTGCAGCAATTAGTGCGCCCAACGCAAACCCTTTCGCAGGAACCCAGTCGAACTACGACATACTGTAGTAGGTCGTGGGCCACGACCGTCGCGACCCTCACCTGACGCCAACCACTCTCACCACTACTTGCCGCTTGACCTTCCAGCCGGATGGAGGGTGTAGAACGTGTATCACCAGCCGATCTCCTCACCATTTCCACTCAGAGATGCCCATGACCATCAGCGAACACACCCAACACGAGGCTCGCGACCACCACAGCCACGACGCTGCCCCGGGTGACCAGGACGGCCAAGGCGGTCATGACAAGCACGCTGGGCACGACCCAGAGATGTTCCGACAGCTGTTCTGGTGGAACCTGGTGCTTGCGGTGCCGGTGCTGGTGTTCTCCAAGCAGATTCAGGACTGGTTCGACTACTCGATCGACGGCGCTTGGGCCGCCTGGGTCGCTCCAGTAGTCGGCTCCGTCATCTATCTATGGGGCGGCAAGCCATTCCTGGCCGGCGGGGTCGCCGAAGTTCGCAACCGACAGCCCGGAATGATGTTGTTGATCTCGCTGGCCATCACCGTCGCCTACGGGTCATCGTTGGCGTCGTCGCTCGGCTGGGGCGACCTCGACTTCTGGTGGGAGCTCGCCGCACTCATCGTCGTGATGCTGCTAGGGCACTGGCAGGAGATGAAAGCCATCGGTCAAGCCCAGGGCGCCCTGGCGGCATTGGCAGAACTCTTGCCCGACACCGCCGAGCGTGTCTCGGGCGACAGTGTGGAGGAGGTGGCGATCGCCGATCTCGCCGTCGATGACGTGGTGCTGGTGCGTCCCGGTGGACGGGTACCCGCCGACGGAGTCATCGTCGACGGCCGAGCCGCGTTGGATGAGTCCATGATTACCGGCGAGTCCCGACCCGTCACTCGCACCAACGGAGATCGAGTCGTCGCCGGGACTGTGTCGACGGACTCCTCGGTGCGGGTTCGCATCGACGCGGTCGGAGACGACACCGCCCTGGCCGGCATTCACCGCTTGGTGGCTGACGCTCAGTCTTCCCAGTCTCGAGTCCAGGCGTTGGCCGACCGCGCCGCTGCCGCCCTCTTCTATCTGGCCACCACCGCAGCGGTGGTCACATTCGTCGCGTGGTTGCTGGTTGGCAACGCTGCGGAAGGCGTAATCCGCACCGTCACCGTGCTGGTGATCGCTTGCCCGCACGCCCTCGGATTGGCTATCCCGTTGGTGATCTCGATTTCCACCGCCACGTCGGCCCGTGCCGGGATCCTGGTCAAGAACCGCCTCGCCCTCGAACGCATGCGCACCGTCGACGCAGTGCTCTTCGACAAGACCGGCACCTTGACCAAAGGCAATCATGCCGTCGTCGATCACGCCGCCGTCGATGGCTGGGACCGAGACCGCGTGCTGGCCCAGGCTGCTGCGGTCGAAGCTGACAGCGAGCACCCCATCGCCCGAGCCATCGTCACCGCCGCCAAAGACCGAGGCAACGTCCCCACAGCGTCGGAACTCACCGCGCTCACCGGCCGCGGCGTGCAGGGCACCATCGAGGGCCACCAGATCTCGGTCGGCGGTCCGGCACTACTCGAGCATCTCCGTGCCGCCGCGCCCGACGAGCTCGGGGCCACAATCGAGCAATGGCGCCGCACCGGCGGTTCGGTATTGTACGTCTTTAATGACGGGGCCGTAGTTGGTGCACTCACGCTGGCTGACGAGATTCGCCCCGAATCACGGATCGCCGTCGACGCACTCCACCAACGGGGCAAGCAAGTGGTCCTGATCACCGGCGACGCCCAACAAGTCGCCGACGCCGTCGCCGAACAGCTCGGCATCGACGAGGTCTTCGCCGAAGTACTCCCCCATGACAAGGACTCCAAAGTCGCCGAGCTCCAGGCCCGCGGCCTGACAGTGGCCATGGTCGGCGACGGCGTGAACGACGCCCCCGCCCTCGCGCGAGCCGATGTTGGCATCGCCATAGGCGCCGGCACCGACGTCGCCATCGAATCCGCAGGAGTCGTGCTCGCCTCCAGCGACCCGCGGGGCGTCACCGGCATCATCGATCTCTCCAAAGCGACCTACACAAAGATGATCCAGAACCTCGTCTGGGCCACCGCCTACAACCTGCTAGCCATCCCCATCGCCGCCGGCGCCTTCGCATTCGCCGGGCTCAGCCTCCCACCAGCCGCAGCCGCTCTCGCCATGAGCGCCTCCACCATGATCGTGGCAGCCAACGCCCAACTTCTTCGCCGCCTCGACCTCCGCCCAGAACCTCTCCCCGACCCTGAACCGGCCCGAACCCCAGCAGCGGTCACATGACCAATCGGCCGACTACAAACCCCCCACCACCCACGAATCGAGAACCCAACAAATGACAACCGAAACCCGCACCTACACCGTCCCCGACATCAGCTGCGACCACTGCAAACGTTCCATCGAATCGGCCGTCGAACCTCTCCCCCATATCGAATCGGTCGACGTCGACGTCGCCGCCAAGACCGTGACCGTGACTGGCGGTGACCCCGCAGCGACCGAAGCCGCCATCGACAAGGCCGGCTACGCCATCGCATGACCCGGCACTACAGCCTGGCGGCAGCCGCCATCGCGCTTGTGATGCTCGCCGGATGCTCCAGCGACAACAGCGCGAGCACCGGGGTCGAACCGATCGAGCCGATTCTCTCCGGTGACATCGAAATCGTCGCCGACCCCTCCGGCACGAGCGCGACCTTCGCTGTCGACACCACAATTCCGGTCGCCTGTGCCGTCATCTACGGCACCAACGATTCCTTCGGGTCGATCGCCGTCGACAACGACATGCAGGGCGGTGCCCACCAAGACCATGGCCCCCTTCTCACCGGCCTCACACCAGATACCGAATACCAGTACATCCTCCAAGGCTCCGACGCCGCTGGCACCATCTACCGCAGCGAGACACTGAGCTTCCGGACCCCGCCCGCTACCGATTCAAGCTTCGGACCCAACATCGCTCCCAGCGGCACGGTCATCGCATCCAGTTCCGAGTTCTCCGACTCCTTCGCCGCCGCCAACGCCATCGATGGCAACCTCGGCACTGAATGGTCAACGGCGGGAGACGGTGACGATGCGTGGATCGAGATCGACCTCGGCCAAGACAGCGAAATCATCTCGGTCGCGTTCCGGACCCGCCAGATGACAGACGGCACCGCCATCACCGACACCTTCACCATGACCATCGACGGCCAGTCGCTCGGCCCGTTCCCCGCCGGCACCGATCCCATCACCCTCGACGACCCCGTGACAGGTCGGATCCTGCGATTCGACGCCGACCAAACCACCGGAGGCAATACCGGCGCCACCGAGATCGAGGTCTACACCGCGCCATGAACGAAATCGGACGCCGAGACGCACTCGGACTCTTCTTCGGAGCTGGCGCGGCCCTCGCCCTCTCCGCCTGCTCCTCCGACGCATCGAGCGACGAGACCTCAGCACCCACAACAACAGGGGGCTCGCCAGCCGAACTCGAGGCCGAGGCCCGCGACCTGACATTGAACCTCTGGGCCGAACCCACGACCGCTGAGATCACACCCGGCGTCACCACAGACGTCTACTCGTTCAGAGCCGAGGTCATCAACGGCGACCCTGCAAGCGTGACCCCAAGCGGCTCCTACCTCGGACCTACCCTCCACGTGCGCACGGGCCAGCGGGTTCGGATCACCTTCGAGAACCGCCTCCCAGAGGAAAGCATCGTTCACTGGCACGGGCTCGTCGTCGCCCAGGACCAGGACGGACAGCCCTCCGACGCCGTCGCGCCTGGCGCCACCTACGAGTACGACTTCGTCATCGACAACCCGCCAGGCACCTACTGGTACCACCCCCACCCCCACGGCCGAACCGGCGAACAGGTCTACAAGGGCCTGGCCGGTCTGCTCATCATCCACGGCGAAGAACCACTACTCCCGTCCGGCGACAACGACATCGCTGTCGTGCTGCAGGACCGCACCATCGGCTCCGACGGACAGCTCCGCTACGTCAACACGATGCACGACCAAATGGCCGGCTTCGTCGGCGGGACCCTTGTCACCAACGGCGTCACCGACCTGACCCTCGATGTTCGGCGCGAGCCCTACCGCATCCGTCTACTCAACGGCGCCAACTCCCGCACCCAGTACCTCACCTGGTCCACCGGTCAACCCCTCACCGCCATCGCCACCGACGGAACCCTGCTCCCCGGTGCCACCGATGTTGAAGGGCTCGTGCTCACTCCGGCTCAACGCACCGACCTCTGGGTCGATTTCTCGACCTTCGAATCAGGGCAACAACTCGAGCTACTCAGCTCCGACACCTTCATTGAGTCGGGCTCCATGATGGGCAACGGGATGGGAAACCAGTTCGGGTCGGACCTCGATCTCGACCCGTCGGTAGCTGCCACGTTCGTCGTCATCGACTCGGAGTCCTCGCCCGGTTCGTTGCCAGACTCGCTCGGCACGGCGCCGAGCTTCGGGCCGACCGACGCAGTGAACGGCGACTCCCCCAAGCAGATGATCCTGTCGACAAGACGCGCCGCCCACTGGATCAACGACCGCCAATGGGAGGGCCGAGAGGTCAGCGACATCGAAACCGTCGGCGCCAACACGGTCGAACTGTGGGAGTTCGTCAACCAGTCGCCCATGGCACACCCCATACACCTCCACGGAAAGTCGTTCCTCGTGACCAGCAGGACCTGGGACGACGACTCAGCTGCCGGCTCCTGGGCCATCATCGAATCTGGAATCATCGACACCGGTCTACGCGACACCGTCCTCGTCTGGCCCGGCCAACGCATCCAGATCGCCGTCCCCTTCGGCGACCACCGCGGTTACTTCCCCTACCACTGCCACATCCTCGAACATGAGGACAGCGGCATGATGCGGAACTTCCGGGTCATATAACGACGACAGCTCGCCACCGCCACCCAGGAGGACACAGCCTTCCCCCGAGGGATCGGCCTCGAACCACAACGAGTTCACCCGAATCTTCGCCCCGACTGCAGCCCAGGCTCACACGACGCCTCGTTGGAGAAGCATTGCCGAGAGCTATCGAGCTGCGCCGACACCCTCCCGGACTAGGGAATCGGGTCCGAAGTTGATCCAATCCCTTGCCGATGAATCGAACACTTGTTCGGTGTCGGAGGGGCGAGTTTAACCCAAAGTACACGCGCCCCCTGGAGCGCCGATTTGATCGCCGCATAGAGCACTTTCGCCGGTCACAGCCTCACGACAGAGTATTCGGCCCCCGTACCCACCGACCCCATGGCTCCCTTACCAACAGCTACCGAAGGCTCCAAGGCGCAGCCGCCAGTCCGGGGGCGTCATCTTCGGGTCGTGAGATCACGGCAACGACAGTCCCGATGCGGGCGTCGACTGAAGGGTCTCAGAGGGAGGTGAGCCGAAGACGACTCGAAAATAGCGGGCGAAATCGCCGAGATGGCGGAACCCGTGTGCAGTTGCAACCTCGGTGACGGTGGTCGAATCAGGTGCCGCGTTGGCAAGGTGACGATGCACACCACGAAGTGCTCGCACACGAAGCGCCCGCGCTGGTGGCAGGTCGTACTGGTCGATGAAAGCCGATCGCAGACGGCGCTCCGACACGCGAGCAACCGCACAGAGTTCGGTAATCGCAGGGAACCACGCCCCCGTCGAATCGAGGTATTCCTCGACCCGACCGACAATCGCAGCACTGGAAACCCGACGATAGGAGCCTTCGCGAGCCGAGGGTGTTGCAATGGCCTCAACGATGCTGCGCGCCAAGGCCGACCCGTCGGCACCACTGTCGAGTTCGTTGAACCCCGAGATTGCCCACTGGGTGAGCCGCTTGGACACGGCCAGCCGGCTCCGACGGCGCTCCCAGTCGCCGATATCCACGCCCAGTACCTCGGCAACCTCGGCAACCGCTTCCATCTCCACGCATTGGACGAGAAGGCCCCAACCCGCTGTGTCGAGAGCCGTGTGGGACGCGCCAGGCCCGTAGACCTGGATCATGCCGACGAAGGCGGACTCGCCCTCCCATTTTGTGGACTCTGTCCCAGCCTTGACCGGCATCACCACGACGAGCGACGAGTCGTCGATCTGCCCGCTGCCGTACATCGAGAAGCCGATGTTGATTTCATGCACGGACACGCCAGGGTGCATCACTGAGTGAAAGGTAGTGGTGCCGGGCGTTGCGTCGGCCCGCGTGAACCCGAGCTGCACCCCAGGGAGCACGAACTCCATCGAATCGACGTCGTTGACCTGAACCGTCGTCGTCAACGGGCTTGTCCCACAATTCCCCACATCACCGACACTGTAGTCACAGCCCCGCGAAGCGACGGCGTCGAGCGTGCCGGAATCCGATAGCAGGCAAGGCCAAGCCTCAGTACTGTCCACGACATGGCAACTACACAACCGAACGTCCTCTTGATCATGGCCGACGACATCGGCTGGTTCAACGTGGGTGCCTACAACCGCGGCATGCTCGGCGCTCCGACGCCGAACATCGACCGGATCTGCAACGGCGGGGCGATCATGACCGACGCATACGCCCAAGCCAGTTGCACGGCCGGTCGGGCGGCGTTCATCACCGGCCAAGTGCCGCTACGGACTGGGTTGACGACCGTCGGGATGCCGGGCTCAGCGCTGGGGCTGCAGCCCGAAGATCCAACGCTGGCGGAGTTGATGAAGCCCGAGGGTTACATGACCGCTCAAGTCGGCAAGAACCATCTTGGCGATCGAAATGAGTTTCTCCCGACGGTGCACGGCTGGGACGAGTTCTACGGAAACCTGTATCACCTCAATGCCGAGGAGGAACCGGAACAGGCCGACTACCCGCATGAGTTCCCGGCGATGAAGGAGTTGTTCGGCCCCCGCGGTGTCCTGAAGTGCAAGGCCACCGACATCGACGACCCGACCGAAGATCCGCGATTCGGACGCGTTGGAAAGCAGACGCTGGAAGACACCGGCCCGCTGACAAAGGACCGGATGACCACCGTTGAGGGCGACCTGTTGGAGTACTCGCTGGACTTCATCGACAGGGCCCACGATGCCGACACCCCGTTTCTGCTCTGGCACAACACGACCCGGATGCATGTGTGGACGAGGTTGTCCGAGGAATGGGACGGCAAGACCAAGTTCGGCCTGTACGCCGACGGGATGCAAGAGCTCGACTGGGTCGTTGGTGAACTCCTCGACAAGCTGGACGCTCTCGGCATTGCCGACAACACGATCGTCGTGTTCGCAACCGACAACGGCGCCGAGAAGTTCACCTTCCCCGACGGCGGCTCGACGCCGTTCCGCGGCGAAAAGGGCCTCGGTTGGGAGGGCGGCTTCCGAGTCCCGTTCGGAATTCGGTGGCCCGGCACCATCCCGGCGGGCCAGGTACTGAACGGCATCTTCTCGCTCGAAGATGTTGTCCCGACCATCATGGCGGCTGTCGGCAAGCCCGACATTCGAGAGCAGCTGCTCGATGGGTACGACGCCGGCGACAAACACTTCCGAGTACATCTCGACGGCCACAACCAACTGCCGTACCTGACCGGCGATGTGGACGAGTCGCCTCGACACTTCTTCTTTTACCACGGCGAGTCTGAGATCTATGCGATTCGGGTGAACAACTGGAAGGTCCACTTCCAGGTCAAGGACGACTGGTTCGAAGGCACCCTCAAAGCCCCCACCATGCCGCTCGCGGTGAACCTTCGCGTCGACCCGTTCGAGCACTCGATGGACGCGCCCGGGTATCCGCTCTATGCAGGAGAGAAGCTCTGGGCGATCCAGCCTGCCGCCGCGATCCTCAAGATGTTCGTCGAGACATTCGACGACTTCCCCCCGCGCCAGCCCGCGCCCGGCTTCAACCCCAGCGCCATGCTCGCCAAGGTCTACAAAGCGGCCATGGACCGCCAAGGCAACTAGCAGCTGACACCCATACACATTCGACCTGGCCGGTGGGTCGGTTCGGCACAGGACCATTTGCTCCACCACCCTGTGTGGGCCGAACATTCGGCCGTGCCCTCTGACAAGGGCAAATGCGGCCGAGGGTGATCGACCGTGTCTCGCATTCTGAACTGCCTCATCGCCATGCTCGCCTGTGGGGGCCTCGAATATTCGGTCGCGGGCGCTGATCAGGGGAAACGCAGCCGAGGCTGACCAGCTGTGTTCCGCATTCTCTACCGCCTCATCGCCATGCTCGCCCGTCTCGCGGTCCGCTCTGGTCGTTCCAAGGA
>CAMYLA010000085.1 GCA_947259095.1 uncultured Acidimicrobiaceae bacterium
CTGTGCCTGATGGGCCACACCGATGTCGTCCCGGTCAACCCCGATGGCTGGAGCCGCGATCCGTTTGGCGGCGAACTGATCGGCGGGGAGATCTGGGGCCGGGGCGCGGTCGACATGCTCAACATCACGTCGTCGATGGCGGTGGCCTTTCGACACATCGCCGCCTCCGGTGTGCGGCCGAAGGGGGACCTGCTGTACTTTGCGGTCGCCGA
Source organism: uncultured Acidimicrobiaceae bacterium (assembly GCA_947259095.1). Lineage (GTDB taxonomy): Bacteria > Actinomycetota > Acidimicrobiia > Acidimicrobiales > SZUA-35 > JAHELU01. The sequence goes on from CAMYLA010000085.1 coordinate 213, forward strand.
CGAGGAGGCCGGGTCGGCCCACGGCGCCCAGTGGTTCGCCGACAACGAACCGGAAGCCATCCGGGCCGACTACGTGCTGACCGAGAACGGGGGCCTGCACGGTGGGTCGGCCGAGCAGCCGGCCATCGGCATCAACATCGGCGAAAAGGGTGTGGCCTGGCGCCGCCTCCGGGTGGCCGGTCGGCCCGGTCACGGGTCGATGCCGTTCCGATCCGACAATGCCCTGATCAAGGCGGCAACGGTGATCCAGCGTCTGGCCGACTACTCGCCGCCGCCACGGTTCAGCGAGCTGTGGACCGAACGGGTCGGTGCGCTCCCGATCGACGCCGAGACCAAGGCGGCGATGCTCGATCCCGACTCCCTCGATCAGCTGCTGGCGGAGATGCCGAACACCGGGACCGCCGCCTACCTGCACGCCTGCACCCACACCACCTTCTCCGCCAACCTGATCGACGGCGGTCGGATGAAGGCCAACGTCATCCCCGATGCGGTGGAGATCCAGGTCGACATCCGAACCCTGCCGGGGGAGGACGAGACGGCGGTCCAGGCCCATCTCGACGAGGCCCTTGGCGACATCGCAGACCAGGTCGAGGTGGAAATCATCATGAACGACCCGGCCTCGATCAGCCGGACCGACAACCCGCTGTGGGAGAGCCTGCAACGGGCGGTGTCCCGACCGTTCCCGTCGGCCAGGATCAGCCCCCAGAGCACGGTCGGCTTCACCGATGCCAGGGTCTATCGGCGAATGGGGGCAGTGGCATATGGGGCCGGCCTGTTCAGTCCGGAACTCGACAGCGGCGATTTCTCCAGCCGATTCCATGGCAACGACGAGCGCATCGACGTCGAGTCGTTGCGCCTGACGACCCAGCTCTGGCTCGATGTCGTGGCCGATCTCATGCAGTAGTCCTGCAAGCCGTGCCCAGACCCGGGCGCCGTCGCGTCCGCCGTCGGTCCGGCCCATGACCCCCCACTGCCCTGACAAGGCCTTCGGGATGCCTGCATCGAGTCCCGCCCACCATCGCGTCGCCGCTCGCCTGAGCCGTTCGATGACTACTTGACCAAACCGTTCATCGTCGATGAGTTCGGCTACCACTGAGCAGCACGCACCGTGCTGGGGGTGGCCCGTGGAAATCGACCTCATGGGAGGTCGCGTTCCGCCTCCTTGCGGATGTCCTCTTCGGTGATGGGCTTGCGTCCGTAGATGGACCACGCGTTCAGCGCAAGGCCCACTCCCCATCCCACGATGGGCCAGATGGGCCAGAAGTACCCGGCACCGGATGCGGCCCAGACGACGACGAGCATCGTATTGACCACCACATAGACCGCGACATGGCCTACGAAACTGCGTCTATTCTGGAGTCGCTCGAATGCCGCTGCTCGGCGTTCATCATGGTCATCCATGGCGGGCCTCCCCGTCGGAGTTGCTGCCGTGACAATTGTCGTGCTGGTCCACCGCGTTTGGAAGAGCACAAGGTCCTGGTCCGCCTGCAGGCCGATCTGTGGCATCGGATGCTCGCCACCCCCACCACATCGTCGGCGATGACACGCTCTCCTCGTCGGCCCGGCTCGGTGCTGTTGTCGACCACTGGATGCGCTTCGTCGAACGGTTCCCGGGCTACCGCCGACGCACCGGGTCGTCGTGGAACGGGAATCATCGGTGGTCGGCCGGTGTTTCACCTCCATCCACGGGGTCACGGTTCGTTCCGGGATGGCCTCCGGGTCGTCCGTCGTCGGGGTCGGTCTTTGAGGCTCGGTGGGTACGTCGGCTCGACGTTGCCGACTATGGTCAATGCAGGGGAGGTAGGCAGGTGAGCACGAGGTCGAAGAAGACAGCATCGAGCGCAGGGACCCACGATCGGTCCGCCGTGATCCAGTGGTTGGCCCTGGTCGTGGTGGCGATCCTGGCCTTGATCGCTGCGTTCGTGCTGTTCGACAGTGACAGCGGTGGTGGCCATAGCGGTGCCCCGGCGGTCGTTCGAGAGGCCTGACACGATCCGCCCCGCCTCGCCGCCGACCGGGGCTCCCGGGTTTGATCGTCGCTCGAAGCGGGTGCGACCGGCGCTGACCGGCAGGCAGGTGAACCTGATGCTGGAACTGCTCCTGGTGCTGGCCATCGGCACCGGGTTGGGGTCCTGGGTCGTGCCGATCGACTGGGCGCGGCCGGCCACCGCAGTCCATGCGGTGGCCGGGGTGGCCATCGTGCTGCTGGCTCCGCTCAAGATCAAGGGGCCGGTCCGGTCCGGATTCCGTCGTGGCCGCCCCGGCCGGTGGCTGTCGGTCGGCTTCGGCGTCGCGGTGGTGGCGGCCGTGGCGCTCGGCATCGCCCATGCAACCGGAGCCTGGTACGGCGTCGGCACCTGGAGTGCCCTGTGGCTCCACCTGCTGGCCGGCTTCTCGACCATTCCGCTGCTGTTGTGGCATGTGGGGTCCAGGCCGGTCAGGCCGGCCGCCGTCGACGTCGGGCGACGAGCCGTGCTTTCGGCCGCAACCGTCGCCGCAGGTGCGACCGCGCTCGTCATCGGCAAGGAGTTGACGGTCACCGCGATCGGCGCCCCCGGTGCCCGCCGGGCCGGCACCGGTTCCCACGAGGTTGCATCGTTCGATCCGGCGGCGCTGCCGGTGGTGTCGTGGTTCGACGATCGAACCCCGGCCACGGCGACCGAAACGGTCACGATCGCAGGACGACCGGTTGAGCCGGCCACCATCGCCGCCGCCACCTCGGTGTTGACCGCAACGCTGGACTGCACCGGTGGCTGGCGCAGCACCCAGGACTGGGATGCCGTACCGTTGGCCCACATGTTGCGCCGGGCGGCCGAGGTGGACGGCCGCCGGCCCGGCCGCAGCGTCCGGGTCATCTCGGCCACCGGCTACAGCCGGCTGTTCGCCCTCGGGGACCTCGAGCACGTCCATCTCTGTACCGGCTACGGCGGCGAGCCACTGCGGCCGGGCCACGGAGGTCCGGTTCGGTTGGTGGCGCCGGGCCGCCGCGGGCCGTGGTGGGTGAAATGGGTGGTGCGGGTCGAGGTGAGTGACCGCCCGGCGTGGCTGCAGCTCCCGCTGCCGCCGACCTGAGCCCGGATCGATCGCCACGGGCTCCCGAGACCCCGGCCGGGCTTCGGTCGTTGCCCAGACGAGGTCATGGGCCCCGATCCGGTCGTGGGCCCGACGCTGTCTGGCGCGGATCGGCACACCTCTTTGTGCCATCGCCGAGCGGCCGATGGGAACCGGTGAGTGAGCAGATCCTGTGGTACGCAGCCCGGATTTCGGGGCTGATGACGTGGTTCACCGCCTGTGGTGCCCTGATCTCCGCCCTCCTGCTTCGCTCCCGACGCAGCGGCCACCCCACGCCGGCCGATCTGTGGGTCGCCGACGCCCGCCGGTTCCTGGGATCGGCCACGGTCTGCTTCCTGATCGTCCACGGCTCGGCGATCGTGCTCGACACCGGCCTCGACGTGTCGGCCGCGGTGGTGTTCGGCCGTGGTGGCGACGGTTGGGTCGAATCGGGTCTGCTCCTCGGGGTGATCGGGGGCTGGCTGGTCCTGATGATGCTGGGGTTCCGTTTCTTCGCCGATCGCCTTCCTCCCTACGTCGACGGGGCGATGATCGTTGCCAATGCCGCTGTGGTGGCAGTCGGAGCGGTCCATGCTTGGCGCTCCGGCAGCGATGTCCGCGGCCCGATGGCGCTGGTCGTGTTGGCGGTTGTCACGCTGGCGGTGCTGGTGGCGCTCGTGCTGTCGTTGGGGGCGTCCACCCTCGACCGTCGACTCCAGACCGCCCCCGACCCAGCGGCAGGCCGGGATGACCCGGGGCGGTCCCTCGGCGACAAACCGGGCCGAGGAACCAACGGCCGATTTCGACCGGGACCGTTCGGGGGGCCGCCACCACGGCGGAACATACCACTGCCGGAGCTGCGCCTCAGCCGGACCGTCGCCCAGCCGATGGCCGGCCACTCGCCGCTGCCCGATCCTTCAGGGTCTCCGGGGTCGGCCGGTGCGGGGACCAGGGACGGGTTGGCGAAGCCGCAGGGACCCGATGGCGACGGCCCTGGATCGGACGGACCGCCGCAACGGCGACCCGGACCCCACTGATTCACTGCCGGCGCCGGCCGATGCCCCGGCCGTCGAGATCCGGCGGGGCCCGGTCGGGCTTTCCACCGGCGGGCCACTAGAATCTTGGCTCTGGGGCGGGTCGCCGCGCCGAGGCCTGCTGGTGGAGGATTCTTGCCGAAACGAAGCCATCCGGCACAACGAGCGAGGTTGCTGGCCGGCGCCGCCGGGGCGGCGGGATTCGTCGCCATGGTCCCGACCATCGCCGGTGGATCCCAGCAGGTCCTGGCCATCGACACCGCCGGCATCCTGACCGAGGCCGCCTCGGCCGGGGCATCGCTCGATCTCCAGGGTTCGGCCGTTGCCGGGCGTGCCGCGGCAACCCCCGGGACCGGGGCCGGTGCTGTGATCGACCCCGCGGCGGCCCCGGATCCGCCCGCCGTAGCTCCCGCCGACACCACCGCTTCAGCGATCGAAACCCCGGCCGTGGGCGGGGCAGAGGGCGCACCGGCAGCGCCGGTCCAGCCTGAGCAGGCTCCGGTGCCAACGACCGCGCTTGCACCCCCGACGACCGCGGCGCCGACCACGACCGCGCCCCCGGCCGACACCGAGAGCTCGGGAAGCTGAGTCGTTGGCAACGATGCACGAGCGGCGCTTTCCGGTCATGGGAACGACCGCCCACGTCCTGGTCGTCGACGGGACGCCCGCCGACCTCGACCGCGCCCAACACCGTCTGGAGGACCTTGAACGACGCTGGAGTCGATTCCGGCCCGACTCCGAACTGTCGCAGGTCAACGCCAGACCGGGTGTGCCGGTGATCGTTTCGGCCGAGACCTACCAGCTGCTGGGCCAGGCTGTCGCGGCCTGGCGGCTGACCGACGGGCTGTTCGATCCCACCGTCGGGGCCACCATGGTTGCCGCCGGCTACGGCGATTCGTTCGACCTCGTCGGTACCGCACATGCCTCCGGACCGCCGGCGCATGTCCGCCCCCCGGGGCCGGCCGGGGTCGTGTTCCATCCTTACCTGGGGGCCGTCGAACTGACGGCCGACGTGATGATCGATCTGGGCGGCATCGCCAAGGGGGCGGCCGCCGATCTTGTGGCCGCGGAGCTGCTCGAGTCGGGGGTGGCGGGATGCTGTGTCAACGTCGGCGGTGATCTTCGGGTCATGGGCCGGCCACCACGACCCCAGGGCTGGCAGGTCCGTCTCGAGTGCCCGGGTGGCGGCCCTGCCATACCGATCGGACTGGTCGACGGCGCGGTCTGCACCACCACGAAGGTGATTCGCCGCTGGCCCGGCCGCAACGGCTGGGAGCATCACCTTCGCAACGCCGACTCCGGGGCCCCGCTGGAAACGGGGCTGGCCTCGGTCTCGATCATCGCCGCCCGGGGGGTCCAGGCCGAGGTGCTGACCAAGGCGATCTTCGCCGCCGGCGCCGAGGCCGGCACCGCCATTGCGGCCGCCAACGGTGTCACCGGTGCCCTCGTCGACGATGACGGGCTGGTCAGCTCCCTCCCGGGGCTGGCGCCGTTCACCGCCGCAGCCATGACCGCGGCGGTTGCGCTGCCGGGCTCGTCGCAGGAGCGGGCCGAGGTCGCAACGCCATCGGATCGGGAGGCGGCCTGACCGTGTCCGATCAGTTCTTCTGGTACGTGACACGATCGGCGGCGTTGGTGTCCTGGCTGAGTGCCTCGCTGTCACTGCTGGTCGGTCTTGTCACGTCCTCGCGGTTGCTTGGCCGGCGGCCGACCATCCCGTGGTTGGTCGACCTCCACCGGTTGCTGGCGGCGATGGCGGTGATGTTCCTCGGGGTCCACATGCTCAGCCTGTGGTTGGACGGCTACGTCCAGTTCGGTCCGGCCGAGCTGCTCATTCCCTGGGTGGCGACCGTGCCGGGCTTGAGTCGAACGTCGATCGCACTCGGGGTGATCGCCGCCTGGTTGCTGGCCGCAGTCCAGGTCACATCGCTCATCAAGGATCGGTTGCCGGACAACGTCTGGCGGACCATCCACCTGTCGTCGTTCGGGACCTTGGCTGCGGGGACCATCCACGCCATCCAAGTCGGATCGGACACCGAGAACCCGCTGGTGGTGGGGATCGGGGTATCGATGCTCACCGCAATCGCACTGGCCGCTGCGGTTCGGGTGCTGCGCCTGCGCACTGCGCCCCGGGCGCCCCAGACCGGGCCGGCCAGACGAACAGCCTCGAAACCCGGTGCTGCAGGGCCGACACGGCGAAGGACGTCGGCACCCCGCGGGGCGGCGGCGAGGGCGGCTGCTGCGAACCCGGCCGATGCACCGCGGCGCAAGCCGTCCGATGCACCGCGGCGCAAGCCGTCCGATGCACCGCGGCGCAAGCCGTCCGGGCCTACGCCGGGTGATCCGGGCTCGGCCCGGTTCGGTCCGGGGTCCAGGCGATCCGGAACCAGGCCTGGAGCTGTTCGCCGGTCCGAATGACGGCCGGATCCCTGTTGAACGCATCAGGTGCATCGGACTGGGGTTCGACGCAAAGCGCATGGGCAGGCTCGGTGTACACGACCCAGTGATCGCAGCTCGATGTCAGACCCAAGGTCAGGATCCCCGGCCACTCGATCGTCGGCTGGTGCTGCAACGAGGTGAAGCAGTTGTCCCATGGCCCCGGCGGCGGTGCAACCAGCGCACCGGTGGGGATGGCCGCCGAGTCCAGTTCGTACATGCGCGACGGTCCGAACGTCAGTCGGGCCTCGACCGGCCCCCCGCCGCCGTCGATCGAGCGGTTGAACCACGGGTGCCAGCCGACCATGACCGGCATCCTGGACGAGGCCTCGACGGTCATGGTGATCGTCAGGCCCCCGTCGTCGAGATCGAAACGCTGGGTTGCCCGGCCGCCGAACGGCCACGGTGAGCCGAGGTCCAGGCCGATGGTCCGGCCGTCGACGATCGACCAAGGTGACGTGAAGCCGACGCCGTGGGCCGAGTGGGGCGCCAGGTTGCGCGGCAGTTGGTGGTGGTCGCCCTCGAACTCGAAGCGGCCGTCGCGAACCCTGCCGGCCCACGGGACCATTGGATAGCAGCCCCATTGCAGCGGCCCATCGGACCCCGGTGGGACCAGCAGCTCGACATCGTCGACCGACAGCGACGCCAGGCGGCCTCCGTTGGAGGCGTCGACGATGACCGATGCCGTCCCGGATACCAGCCTGAGATCGCTCACGGCTGCGGTTCGGTCCGCTGGGCCCACACCGCATAGAGGGGGTCACCCCGCCCCGGCGGGCTGGAGACCGACGCCTGCGGTTCGCTCCACGGCCCGGAGCGTGCGAAGTACTCCGAGACGATGCCGACGTGGGCCCTGTCGTCGGTGCCGGCCCAGCCCCGGATGACCTTGGTCGGGAAGCATCTGTTGGAGAAGGTGACGCAGAATGGGGCCCCGGCCCGGAGCACTCTCGCCACCTCGTCGAAGACTTCGAGGGGTCTCGTCAGGTAGTCGACCGAGACACAGCAGGTGGCGGCATCGAAGCTCCGGTCGGCGAACGGCAGCGCCTGGTGACGGTTGAGGTCCACCACCACCCTGCCCCTGGCCGCAGGGTTGGCCGCCAGCTCGTCCGCGTTCATGCCGGCGACGACCAGGGCGTCCGGGTCGGTCCGGAAATGGGAGACCCACGATCCCATCAGGTCGAGGGTCCGGCCGCCGATACCGAGCTGGCGGTAGACCTCGCCGACGGCGGCGATCGCCCCGTCGTCGATGTGGGTCACCAGGCGGGGGTCGCGGTAAAACTGCGGATCGGGGCTGTCGTCGATCCGGGAGAAGAAGCCGTCTGGAAAGCTGTCGTACCGGTCGGCCCCGGCGTCAGTCACACTCGGTGACCTCGAGCTCGCCGTCGGCGTACCGACGGCGCAACACCTTCTTGTCGAATTTGCCGACCGAGGTCTTCGGTACCTCCTCGATCGTGGCCCACCGTTCCGGCAACCACCACTTCGCCACCTTGTCCTCCAGGTAGGCCCGCAGGTCGGCCGGGTCCGGGACCTTTCCTTCGGCCGGAACCACGCAGGCCAGTGGCCGCTCGTCCCAGCGATCGTCCGGAATGCCGACCACCGCCGCCTCCCGCACATCGGGATGGCCCATCAGGGTGTTCTCCAGGTCGACGCTGGAGATCCACTCGCCACCGGACTTGATGACGTCCTTGGCCCGGTCGGAGATCTGGATGAAGCCGTTCGGTTCCATCGTCCCGACGTCGCCGGTCCGCAGCCAGCCGTCGTGGAACTTCTCGTCTGTCGGCTCCAGGTAGTAGCTGCCGGTGATCCAGGGACCCCTGATCTCGATTTCCCCCTGGGCCTGGCCGTCCCATGGCAGCTCGGCCCCAGCCTCGTCGCAGATCCTGATCTCCACCCCGGGCATCGGTCGACCGGTGCGAACCCGCCACTCCATCGCGTTGGCCGCAGCGGTGCCCCGGGGCACGTGGGCGATGGCGGCCAGCGGGCTGGTCTCGGTCATGCCCCAGGCCTGGACCACCGGGACCCCGAAGGTCTCGTCGAAACCCTCGATGAGGCTGCGGGGCACGGCCGAGCCGCCGCAGACGATCTGCCGCAGCGAGCCGAGGTCGGCGTCCGGCCGGTTGTGGAGGATGTCGTTCAGGACGGTCGGCACCGCACCGGAATAGGTGGGTCGGGTGAGCTCGATGATCTCGGCCAGCGGCCCGGCCTGGAGGAATTGCTGGGGCATCACGAGGTCGGCCCCCACCGACCATCCGGCGTATGGCATGCCCCAGGCGTTTGCGTGGAACATCGGCACGATCAGCAGCAGCCGGTCGTGCTGAGAGAACGCCATGGCCTGCGCCGAGGCGATCCCGAACGAGTGGAGGTACGTCGAACGGTGGGAGTACGCAACACCTTTCGGGTTGCCGGTGGTCCCGCTGGTGTAACACATTGCGGCCGCGGCCCGCTCGTCCACCTCGGGGTAGGAGAACCCGGGCTGCTCGGCGGCCAGGAGCTCCTCGTAGTCCAAGGTGTCGCCAAGCTGAGCGCCGTCACCCTCGCCGACCACGATGATGTGTTCGACGGTGGTCAGCTCGTGTGCGACCTTGGCCAGCAGCGGGATCAATGAGCCGTCGACAATGATCACCTTGTCCTCGGCGTGGTTGATCACGTAGGCCAGCTGCTCGGGGAACAGCCGGATGTTGAGTGTGTGGAGGACGGCCCCCATGCAGGGCACCGCCAGGTAGGCCTCGAGATGGTGCTGGTTGTTCCAGCAGAAGGTGCCGACACGGTCGCCGGCACCGATCCCCAGCCTGCTCAGCGCTGCCGCCAGCTGGTCCGCCCGATCGGCGACCTCGGCGAAGGTTGCCGTCTTCGGACCGTCCTCGGTCCAGGTGATGACCTGCGAGTCGGCATGGATCCGCCGTCCGTGCTGGAACAGCGACGTGATGCTGAGCGGAAAATCCTGCATGGTGCTCTGAATCATCGGACCATGGTGGCCCAAGGCCGGTCCAGGGCACAACCGGTCGGCCGAAACCTGTTGCATACGGGCTCGGGCGGCGGGCGGGACAACCTGGTATCCAGCCTGCAAGCCCTTGGGCGACTTGATGGCCGTACATTCTTGTCGATGACTGCTTCGTTGATTGGACGCGTTGCGGATGCAGTTGAAAAAGAAACCGGAAGATCCGGCCAGCGCGCATCCGTGGGCGGTCGGCTGACGTATACCCTCGGTAAGTCCAATCGGCGGAAACTCACCTCCGAAGACGAGCAGCGGGCAACAGCCCGCAACATCCGACAAACCGAACAAAGGTGATGTAATGCGCAAGGTACACAGACTGGTGGCGGCTGCAATCGCTACCGTGATCGCAGTCCCATTCCTGTTCCTCAGCCCTGCCGGTGCGCAGGACAGTGCCAGGATCCATCTCATTCACGGCATCCCCGGCGTCGACGTCGACGTCGAGGCCGGCGGCGAGAACGTCTTCGAGGGGTTCTCCTTCGGTGACACCCAGGATCTGTCGGCTCTGGCCGGTGAGACCCTCGTCGGCCTCAAGGTCAAGGCCGCAGGAACCGACACCGTGGCCATCGACGCCGGCGATGTTGCACTGCCGGCTTCCGGCAACTACACCATCATCGCCAACCTCGACGCCGAGGGCACCCCTGCGCTGAACGTGTTCGAGAACGACGTCTCGACCATCAGTGCCGGCGAAGGCCGACTGACGGTGCGTCACACCGCAGCCGCTCCGGCGGTTGACATCCTGGCCAATGGAGACGCTGCATTCAGCAACGTCACCAATGGCAACGGCGGCACCGTCGACCTGGCCGTCGGGACCATCTCGGCCACGGTCGTCCCGACCGGTGAGACCGAGCCCGTCGTGATCGGCCCGGCCGACCTACCCATCGTCGAAGGCGAATCCCTGATCGTCTACGCCGTCGGCTCGCTCGCCGACGACACCCTGACCGTGCTGACCGAGACCATCACCGGCCTCCACAGCACGCCTGATCAGGTCAACACCGGCAACAGCCTGCCCTCCGAGCAGGGCAACCTGCTGGCAATCAGCATCGTCGCCGGTGCTGCGGTCGTCGGTCTTGCCGGTGCAGGATCCCTCGCCGCTCGGCGGGTGCGGGCCTAGCCCGGAAAGACGAGGCGAGGACTGGCATCGTGCCACCCACCCCCTCCACGTCTTCGCCTTCTTGGCGCCGACCCGCAGCATGGTTGTTGTTCCTTCCCCTGCTGCTGGTCGGCGCCGCCTGTTCCTCCCCGTCATCTGCGGGGGAGGGGGCGTCGGCGGAGCAGATCTCCTCTGCGGCCGACGATGGTGAGGCCACCGTCGACGCAAACACGCCCACCGACCAGTCCGACGCCGGCACCGACCAGCCGTCGGACGCCGCGGCTGTCGGTTCGTCCGATGGCGACGGGTCTTCGCTGGCCGACCTGGTCACCGAACTTCCCCCCGCCCCGACCGGACTGCCCCAGGCGGAACCGGAAGGTCCTCAGCCGATCGGCTTGACCATCGAGAGCCTCGGTATCAACGTGGCGACGGTGATCGGCGTCGGCGTCGAGGAGAACGGCGACATGGAGGTCCCGCCCGCCGATGAGGTCGGTTGGTACCGCTACGGTCCGGCCCCGGGCCAGGAGGGCTCGTCGGTGCTGGCGGCCCACATCGCCTACGACGGCGTCGACGGGGTGTTCGTGAACCTGGACGACCTGGCACTCGGCTCCCTCCTGACCGTCGAGTACGACGACGGCTCGACCGTCGAGTTCGAGGCGGTCGCCACAGAGCAGTACAACAAGCAGGAGCTCCCGAAGGACCCGATCTTCGCCAGGACCGGCGAGCCACAGCTGGTGCTGATCACCTGCGGCGGCGAGTTCAACCGCCAGGTCCGGTCCTACGACGACAACATCGTCGTCTACGCCGACCCGGTGTCCCCGTCCGGTGGCGATGCGGCCGGTTCGACCACCTGATCAGACGGTGTCGGCGGCGGCGGGCCGGGCCTGGGCAACGGCGTAGAACGCAACGGCGGCGGCCGAGCCCACGTTGATCGAGTCGGTCAGCCCCGACATCGGGATCCTGACCCGCCGGTTGCAGGCCGCCATCGTGGCCTCGGTCAGCCCCGGTCCCTCCGCTCCGAGCAACAGGGCAACCCGGTCGTCGTTGCCGAGCCTGAGCTCGTTGAGCGGGACCGCCCCAGGGTGGGGTGTCAGCGCCAGAAGTTCGAATCCGGCATCTCGCAAAGGGGTCAGCCCGTCAGGGAACGGGTCGAGCCTGGCGTACGGCGTTGCGAACGACTCACCCATCGAGACCCGGCCGCATCGTCGGTACAGGGGATCGCAGCAGGTCGGGTCGAGGAAGTAGGCGTCGACGCCGAGCGCGACCGCACAGCGGAGGATGACACCGAGGTTGGTCGGGTTGTTCACCGCCTCGATCACCGCAACGGTGCGGGCGCCCGCCACCGCCTCGTCGAACGACAGCAACGGCCTGCGTTCGAAGACGGCAAGAACCCCCCGGTGGAGGTGGTAGCCGGTGATGCGCTGCAGCACCTCCGGGCCGGCAGCATAGACCGGGATCGAGGCGTCGATGACCGCCGGCAGCGCCTTGGTGCGCTTGGCGTCCACCAGCAGGCACTGGAGTCGGTAGCCGGCCCGCAGCGCTCGCTCCACCACGATGTCGCCCTCGGCCACGAACACCCCGGCCATGTCACCCCCGGGCTGCTCGCGGCGGCGCCGCAACACATGATCCCGCAGGCCCTGGAACACGGCGATCCGGGGATCCTGGGGATCGTCGATTTCTAGCCGCATGGGATCGGCCGCCGGAGACGTTGATCGATTGCCGCCAACCGCCAGGGCCGGGGTGCGGACGGGATCAGGTGCCGAACCGCTTGACGTCGGGGCCGACCAGCTCGGAGAAGAGCTTGAGCACTTCGCCGTCGTTGGCGTGGCGGCCGGTTTCGGCTTTGCTGTAGAGCAGTTGACCGTCGACCGCAACGTCGAAGACGCCGCTGGTGCCGGTGATCAGGCGAAGATCCTCGATGATGTGCTGATAGTTGCTGAGAAGATCCTGGGTCGCGCTCACGGCGCGCTCGGAATAATCTCAGGGAACGCAGTATTTGATCTCGATCTTGTGGTTCATGGTCTCAGGTTACTCCCGGCCGGATTGATCGATGTGGCTCCGCCGGTCATGGTCGATACTCGTCGAACCGGATCGTGGCCACTATTCTGGTGGCGATGAAAGCAACCGTGGTCTACGAAAGCCTCACCGGCAACACCGAACAGGCCGGGCAGATCATCGCTCGGGAGCTCACCGCAGCCGGGATCGAGTCGGTGGCCTGCCCGATCACCGAGGTGAATCTGCAGGCGCTGTCGGAGTCCGACCTGGTGGTTGTCGGCAGCTGGACCGATGGGCTGTTCTTCTTCGGCCAGAAACCCGGACGCTCGGGGCGGCTGGCCAAGCTGCCGGTGATCGACGGCAAGCAGGCCGCCGTGTACTGCACCTATGCCCTCCATGCCGGCAAGACGCTCGACAAGCTGTCACGGCTGGTGAGCAATCGGGGCGGCGAGGTCATCGGTGGCTACGCCATCAAGCGGAGCGACCTCGAAGCCGGAGCCGTCGAGTTCGTCGATCGGCTGCTCGGCGCGGTCGACGCCACCCCGGCCTGATCACGGCCCGTGGCCGATCTCGGGCGCTGAGGGTGGCCTGAGGCCCCGAGTGCGGCGCCCCGTCACCAGCCCGGGGGAGGGCTGAAGCCGGTTTCCCGTTCGATCATCCTGGCCACCGCCAAGGTGGTTCGGTCCTCCAGAAACGGGCCGACGGCCTGAACCGACATGGGCAGACCGCTGGAATGAAGCCCGATCGGCACCGCAGTGGCCGGCAGGTAGACCAGCCCGAACAGGCCGACCCATCGCATCTGATCGTTGTACGGCCGCTCGATGCCGGCCACCGAGATCGTCCTGGCGCTCATCGGGCTCGAATGGTCGTGGGGGATGGCAACGGTGGGCGAGATCGGCGCCAACAGGATGTCCCAATCCAAGAAGAACTCCCGCCACCGCCGGCGCATCTGAAGTCGCCGCTCGTTGGCGGTGAGCCACTCCCGATGCCTGATCGTGGCGCCCTCGATGCCGAGGTCGCCGGGTAGGGGTTGCCCGGTGGCCTTGATCTCCTCGGCCATCGCTTCGATCTCGTCCCTGGTGTGGCCGCCGGCCATCGCACCGCCCAGCAGGGTCAGGAACGTCCGATCGGCCTTTGCGAAGTCGAGTCCCTCCGGTCGCACGTCGGTGTCGACCGTGGCACCGGCGTCGGCCAGCTTGGCCGCAGCGCCGGTGATGGCCTGCTCGATCTCGGGATCCACCGGGCAGTGGTCGTCTGTGGCCCACACCGCCACCCGAAGCCCGGCCGGTTCGGTCCGTCGTGGGGGCGGCAACGACAACGACCAGGCGGTTTGATGCCACTCGTCGGCGCCGGCCATCAGGTCCAGCCCCAGTTCGCAGTCGTCGACGGTCCGGGCCATCGGGCCGATCACCGCAATGTCGGCCTGGGTCAAGGTGCCGGGTGGCCCCGGGATCTGGCCCCGGCCCGACACGATCCCGTAGCTCGGCTTGTGGCCGATCACCCCGCACATGGCGGCCGGGTTCCTGATCGATCCTGCGATGTCGCTGCCGATCTCCATCGAGGTGAACCCGGCGGCCAGGGCCCCCGCGGAGCCTCCGGAGCTTCCACCGACCGAACGGTCCGGGTTCCACGGGTTGTTCGATGTGCCGAACACCTCGTTGTAGGTTTGTACGTCACCGGCGTACAGCGGCAGGTTGGTCTTGCCGTACACCACCGCCCCCGCCGCCCTCAGCCGGGCCACCGACACCGCATCGACGTCGGGAACGAAGTCGGCCAGTTCCGGGGCGCCGGATGTTGTCCGCATCCCCTTCACCATCAGGGAGTCCTTGATGGTGATGGGCACACCGGCCAGTGGCCCGAGCTCGCCGCCCCGTTTCGGGTCGGTGCGGATGGTGTCGATCTCGGCCGCCTCGGCCCTGGCCCGTTCGACATCGACGGTGACCACCAGATTGACCTCGGGGTTCCGGGCCCGGACCCGGGCCACCGTTGCCTCCAGCGCCTCCACCGCCGACAACCGGCGCTCGGCCAGGTCGGCCGCCAGTTCGATCGCCGAGCGGTAGTGATCGTGTGCTGGTTGCTGCTGGTTCGCCGGTTCCGCGGTCATCAACGCAAGCTAGCGCTCAAACGTCGGTGGTCACCACGGCGGTCGCCGGGACAGCCGAAGGCCCGGACCGTGTCGCAGTGGCACCGTGACCCGGTGGCACCGTGGTAGTGGCAAACCCGGGTAAAGTCTCGACTGGATTCGGTACTGACCGGATCGTTGTCGACTTGGAGTAGGGATATGTCCCGGATTCGGATGACCGCGGTGTTGATCGGAGCCGTCCTCGTGCTGGCGGCCTGCGCCGATCGGCCCACTGCGGCCGAACTGACCGAATCCATCGTCCGCGCTGCCGAAGACGACCCGACCATCAGCCTCAGCGAGGACCAGGCCGCCTGCATCGCCCAGCACCTGCTCGAAACCGAGCTGTCCGATACCACCATGTCCGGATTGGCGGAGAACTTCAACGAACCCGAGGTCCTGTCGGCCGAGGTCGGGCGGGTCACCCCTGCGGTGAGTGAGGCGGCTGCAGCATGCGTGAGCCAAGGCTGAGGTCCCGGCCGGTCGGCCGCCCATGAACGAGGAACTGCTATCGGTCGATCAGGCTCCGGGGCGGTCCGGGCCGGGCGGCGACCACCAACTGGCAACGCCGCTTGTCTCGCCGGAGGTGGCGCAGGCGCTGCAGGACAGGCGGTCGGTGGTCGCACTGGAGACCACCATCTTCTCCGACCTGGGCCTGCCCCCGCCCGCCAATCGTCAGGCACTGGACCGGGTCCTGGCCGCGCTTCGATCCGGTGCCGCGGTCCCGGCGCTGACCGCAGTGCTCGAGGGTCGGATACGGGTCGGGCTCGACGAGGTCGACCACGATCTGGTGTGCGGGCCGACGACCAAGGTGGCGGCCAGAGACCTCGGGGTGGCGGTGGCGAAGGGACTGGGCTACGGCGCCACCACGGTCTCGGCCAGTCTGGCCGTTGCCGCCGCGGTTGGCCTCGAGGTCTTCAGCACCGGCGGCATCGGTGGCGTCCACCGGGGTTGGGCGGCCAGCGGAGACATCAGCTCCGACATGGTGGCGATGGCGACCAACCGGGTCATCACCGTCTCGGCCGGGGCCAAGGTGTTCCTCGACCTTCCCGCCACCCTGGAGCATCTGGAGACCCTGTCGGTCCCGGTGATCGGCTGGCGGTGTGACGATTTTCCGGCCTTCCACGCGCCGACCAGCGGCATCCCGTTGTCGGTCAGGGCCGAGTCGGCGGCCGAGGTCGCCGCCATCGCCAGGAACCACTGGGCCCTCGGCGGCGGTGGTCTCCTCGTGGTCGTACCGGTTCCCGAAGCCGACGGGATTCCGGTCGACGAGCTGATGGAGATGGTCGATCATGCCCTCGGGATCACCGAGTCGCTCACCATCTCCGGGGCGGCGGTGACCCCCGCAGTGCTGGCCCAGCTGCGAGAGGTCAGCGACGGCCGTACCGTCGGCGCCAACCTGTCCCTGGCGGAGAACAACGCCAAGGTGGCGGCCGAGATCGCCGCTGCGCTGTGCGGCTCGGCGAACGAACCGGGGTGAGCCGAACGTCGGGTCGCCGGCGGCTACCTCGGCCGGTGACGATCGGCGACCTGGTGCTTGCCGGCTACGAGCGGCTGGCGATGCGGGCCATGATCCACGCCGGCAGCCGCCGGGCGTCCCGGTTCGCCCGGTTCGGAACCGGTTCGGTGATCTGCTTCCCGCCAACCGCACTCTACGGCGAGTCGGGCATCCGGATCGGCCGCGATTCGCTGCTCGGCCCCCACATCTCGCTCTCGGCCGGTATCGCTCCGGGCCAGGATCTGATCAGCGATGGCATCGTGACCATCGGCGATCGTTGTCTCATCGGCCGCCACTCCAGCATCGTCGGCCACTTCAGCATCACCATCGGCGACGACGTGTTCTTCGGGCCGAACGTGTACGTCACCGACCAGAATCACGCCGTCGAGCGGCTCGACCTGCCGATCGGTCGTCAGTCCGAACCGGAGCGGCCGGTCACCATCGGTGCCGGGTCGTGGCTCGGAACCAATGCGGTCGTCCTCCCCGGGGTAACCATCGGCAGCCATGTTGCGGTCGGGGCGGGCTCGGTCGTCACCGGCGACCTCCCGGACAACTCCGTCGCCGCCGGCGTGCCGGCCCGGGTGATCCGGACGATCGCCTAGGCCCCCCGGCCGATCAGGGGTTGTTCACGTCGAGTTGGAACGGATCACAGAGCTCGGGATCGCCGTTGTCGTAGCCCTGCTTGAACCACGTGACCCGCTGGGCCGACGAGCCGTGGGTCCAGGTGTGAGGATCGATTCGCATGCCGGCCTGGGCCTGGATGCGATCGTCACCGACGGCGGCGGCCGCCGCCAGCCCCTCCTCGATATCACCGTCCTCGATGATCGGTTGGCCGGTCTCCTCGGTCAGGCGCTGGCTGGCCGAGAAGGCCCAGACCCCGGCCAGGCAGTCGGCCTGGAGTTCCTGGCGGACCGAATACTCGTTCTTGTTGCCGGGATCATTGGCCTGGGCGGTGCGGACCGCGTCGCTGATACCGGTGATCGACTGGATGTGGTGGCCCACCTCGTGGGCGATCACATAGGCCTGGGCGAAATCGCCGGGGGCCCCGAAGCGTCGGCTCAAGTCGTCGTAGAAGGCAAAATCGACGTACACCTGCTGATCGCCGGGGGCCGGGCAGTAGAACGGACCGACCTGAGCGGTGGCCCGGCCGCAGCCGCTGTTCACCGCGTCCTCGAACACCACCAGCGTTGTGTACTGGTAGGCCTGGCCGGCCTGATCAAAATACCCGTCCCAGGTGTCCTGGATGTCGGCCATGAGGAATTGCATGAACGCCAAGGTGTCGGCATCGGGGTCGACCACCTCCACGCCACCGGTGTCGACCGACCCCGGTGAGCCGTCGAGAGGGGACTGGGCCTCGATCCCGAAGCTGTCATCGCCCCCGCCGGCCAGTGGCACCCCGCACATGGCGGCCAGGAGGGCCAGGATGAGCATGCCGCCGCCTCCGGCCACGGCGCCCTTGCCGCCTATCCGGCGCCGGCCGCCTGAACCCCGCCGATCGTCAACGTACTTCGCGCCCCGCTGCGCAGTGCGCCTGTCATAGCGAACCATCGCCACTCCCAACTCTTCGAGTCACCCATGCCTCTGGCAGCCCCGGCAACACCGGTATCGAGGGCCGGCGTCCAGGTTCGTTGGAGCGATCGGCCGCTCTCATGCTACCGGCCGGTAGGACTCATCGACCGTGCGGCCGGCCGGCCGCGCTCGCTCGTCCAGCCGGTCATGAACGCCTCGGCCCGATAGCAGGCCCCGAGCAGCGGGCCGTCCTCGTGGTCGCCGACCTCGGTCAGGATCATGGCCACCGAGGAGACGATCTCCTTGACCACCGCCTCCTCGTCGCCGGGGAGGTAGCCGGCAATCAGCCCACCGGCGGCCGAGACGAAGTCCGGTACCACCACCGTGTCGCCCTTCGCCAGGAGTTGGGCGACGGCCTTGGTGGTGAACGGGATCGGGCCCCACGGCACCAGCGCCTTGGCCTTGACGAATTCCACGCCCTGATGGGTGAGGGTGCCGGGCTTGGTTCCGGCCAGGATCACGTCGACGTCGGCGCCCCAGATCATCCATGGTTTCTCGTCGACGCCCGGCACCTCGATGACCTCGGCCCCCACCGCGGTCAGGCTCTGGGCCAGGTCGGCGGGAGCCGGCGCGGCCGAGGTCTGTTCGATCGCCACCCGTTTGCCGTCCAGGGAGCCGCCGACGGCCCAGCTGGCGGCGGCCACCACACCGGCGGTGGTCGCCTTGGCCGAACCCGAGAGCGTGCCGAGACCGCCGGCCTCCCGAAGCGGCGCCAACTGATCGGCGTCAAAACCCTTGGCCGGGAACAGGTGGAGTCGGCCCGCTTCGGCGTCGGGGGCCAGCTCGGTGACCAGCGCATCGACCGCATCCGGGATGCGATCGCCCTCGGCGTTCAACCCGCCGGACGCACCACTGCGCTCCATCTCGAACGAGGCGAAGGTATAGGTGGCCGAGCGGGCCAGGTCGGTGGCACTGGACTGGAGGATCTTGCGGGCTCGCCGTATGGGACCGGCGGCGGGAGCATCCGGGAAGTCGACAACCACAAAACCGTCGGTCGATTCCAGCATCCTGACGGCCATGAGCGGCCTCCTTCTCTGTTCGAACCTCTGGTGATCAGGGCCGCAGGGCGGCGGCCCTGATCCAGTAGGTTAGATCCTCGCCGACCGGGCCGGCCGTTTCCAAGCCACCGGACCCGAAACCGCTGGACCCGAAAAATTGCGCCGGCCCACCGGTCCGCCGGTGCTTGGACCGATCAACCGGGGTCCGTCCACCGGTTCCGGGGGGTCTCAGGCGAAGGGGCCGGCCACGAAGGCCGAGGCGAAGACCAGGCTGACGATGGTCATGACCTTGATGAGGATGTTCATCGACGGGCCCGAGGTGTCCTTGAACGGATCGCCGACCGTGTCGCCGACAACGGCCGCCTTGTGCTGCTCGCCGCCCTTGCCACCGTGGTGGCCGGCCTCGATGTACTTCTTGGCGTTGTCCCAGGCGCCGCCGGCGTTGGCCATGAAGATGGCGAGGGCAAAGCCGGTGACCAGGGCGCCGGCCAGGAAGCCGCCGAGGGCGTTGATGCCGCCGGGCAGGAAGCCGATGATGAGCGGTACGGCCACGGCGAGGCCGCCGGGGATGATCATCTCCCGGAGCGAGGCCTGGGTGGAGATGGCAACACAGCGGGCCGAGTCTGGCTTCACGCCCTCCTGGCCTTCCCGCAGGCCGGGGATCTCCCGGAACTGGCGCCGGACCTCTTCGATCATCTTGTAGGCGGCCCGGCCCACTGCGTCGATGGTCAGGGCGGCGAACAGGAACGGCAGCATGGCGCCGACGAACAGTCCGAGGAACACCTCGATGTCGCCGATGTTGAGCGCCAAGGCGACGTCCTTGTTCTCGTCGGCCGCGGCCTTGGCGATGGCGAACTCGAAGCTCTTGAACAGGGCCAGGGCGGTCAACGCGGCAGAACCGACGGCGAAACCCTTGGCCACCGCAGCGGTGGTGTTGCCAAGCGAATCGAGGGCGTCGGTGACCTCGCGGACCGACGGATCCAGTTCGGCCATCTCGGCGATACCGCCGGCATTGTCGGCGATCGGGCCGTAGGCGTCGACCGAGACGACCACGCCGGTGGTTGCCAGCATGCCGATGGCGGCGACCGCGATGCCGTACAGACCGCCGAAGCCCTCCGGCAGCCCCTCGCCGAGCCCGGTTGCGTCGCCGACCGCAAAGTCGCCGCCCCAGTATGCGATGCCGATACCGATGCAGAGCAGGGCGACCGACGCCGCAACCGAGATCATCCCGACCGAAATCCCCTTGAGGATCGTGGTGGCGGGGCCGGTCTCGGTCTGGTCTGCGATCTGCTTCACCGGCCGGAAGTGGTCAGACGTGTAGTACTCGGCGGTCTTGCCGAGGCCCCAGCCAACGACGAGGCCGCCGATCACGGCAATGGCCAGGCCAAGGGGGTTCTCGAAGTTGTCGGAATCGCCGAACAGCCAGTAGGCCCCGGCCAGCGTGCCGACCGCGGTCAGGCCCATGGCCGCGTTCGTTCCCAAATGGAGGGCCCGGCTCAGCGCATGGCTGTCGGTGGAGGTGCCGCCCTTGACCAGGAATGAACCGATGATGGAGCCCACCATGCCGATGAAGGCGATGAGCATGGGGAAGAAGAGCAGTGCCAGCGCACCGTCTGCGATGTCGCTGTCGGCGATCAGGGAAAGGGCGAAGGCGGTGAGGGCAACCGGAGCGATGATCGAGCCGGCGTAGCTCTCGAACAGGTCTGCGCCCATGCCGGCAACGTCACCCACGTTGTCGCCGACGTTGTCGGCGATGGTGGCCGGGTTGCGGGGATCGTCCTCGGGGATGCCGGCCTCAACCTTGCCGACCAGGTCGGCGCCGACGTCGGCCGCCTTGGTGAAGATGCCGCCACCAACGCGGGAGAACAGGGCGATCGACGAGGCGCCAAGACCGAAGGCGGTGATGACCTCGAAGGCGTCATCGACCTTGAGCCACAGGACAAAAATCATGTAGACCAGCATCAAACCGCCCAGGGCCAGGCCGGCCACCGAGAAGCCCATGACGGCCCCACCCCGGAAGGCGATGGGAAGCGCCTTGCCCGGGCCATCCTTTGCCGCCTCGGTGGTGCGGGCGTTCGCCATCGTGGCCACCGTCATCCCGACGTAGCCGGCCAGCGCCGAGAGCAGCGCACCGACCACGTAGGTGATGGCCGCCTCCCAGCCGATCAGGATGGCAATGAGCACCGCCAGCACCACCACGAACGCCGACACCCAGGTGTATTCTTGCTTGAGGAAGGCCTTGGCGCCGGCCTGGATCTCGTTCATGAGATAGACCATGCGTTCGTTGCCAGGACTGGCCTTCTTCACGTCGAGATAGAAGTAGAAGGCCACGCCGAGCGCGGCCAACGCGGAGAGAAAGGCTAGATAGGGGACTGCGCCCACGGGTACTCCTCCAACATTCATGCTCGCCGAGATACTGGAAGCGGCATCGGATCGATGCACCGGCGACCGTGGAACGGTAGTTGGCACCCAAGCCAACAGCAACAATGGTCGATCGGTTGTGAACAATTGGCAGCAAATCGTGACCTGTGGCTGCAATCAGGCAGGTGCTTGGGCCACCGGAGGGGGCAAAATCACCCGCCGTCCCCCTGTGCAAGAGGGGCCCCCTATCGGTCTGCGCCCGCTCCAGGGCCGGGCCAAAACGCCGCTCAGGCGGGGTGGCGCCAGGCGGCGCCGATCGTCGTTGCCAGATGATCGACGTCGGCCAGGCCAGCGGTCTCCCGGATGCTGTGCATCGCCAGCTGGGGGGCGCCGATGTCCACCGTTGCCACGCCGAGGCGGGCGGCGGTGATCGGACCGATCGTCGAACCGCAGGGGAGGTCGTTGCGGTGGATGTAGAACTGCAACGGAACCCCGGCGCTCCGGCACACTTCGACCATGAACGCCTCGCTGGTGGCGTCTGTGGCGTAGCGCTGGTTGGCGTTCCGCTTCACCACCACACCTTTGTTGAGGTCGATCTGGTGCGAGGGTTCGTGGCGGTCGACGTAGTTGGGATTGGTGGCGTGGGCGCCGTCGGCGGAGATCACGATCGACCGGTTGAGCGACGCAAGGTACTCGCTCCGGGACCCGCCCTCGGCCAGGGCGATCCGCTCCAGGAGCGACGCCAGGAAGACGCCGGCGGCACCGGTCGCCGACTCCGAGCCGATCTCTTCGTGGTCGTAGAGGGCCAGCAGCGGTGTCCTGGCCGGTGCCTCGGATCCCGGTGGGCCGGCCGGTCCGGTCGAGCCCGCCAACTCGATCATGGCCCGGACGCCGCAGAACGCCGACAACAGGTTGTCGATCCGGGCGGAGGAGAACATGTCGTTGTCCCGGCCGATGACGGCCGGCGGCTGGGTGTCGAAGGCCATCAGGTCCCAGGCCAGGATCTGATCCGGTTCGATGTCGAGCAGGTCTGCCACATGGGCCCGCAGGCCACGGCCGTCGCCCCGATGGTCGCTCGGCTCGTTCGGGTCCGCCGCCCCGCCGGCCGATGCCGTTTCTTCGCTCGACTCGGGCCCGAGGGCCCACAGCGGGGTCAGATGGCGTTGGGGGTCGAGCTTGAGGCCGCTTGCGGTGATGTCGCGATCGAGGTGGATGGCCAGCTGGGGGATCAGCATCAGCGGGCGGTCGTCGAGGAACAGCCGATGTTCGATGCCACCGTCGGACGCCACCGAAACCCGGCCCGCCAGCCCCAGTCCACGGTCCAGCCACGAGTTGAGGAGCACGCCACCGTAGATCTCCATGCCGACCTGCTCGAACCCGGCCGAGCTCACGTCTGGTTTGGTCTTGACCCGGAGGTTCGGTGAGTCGGTGTGAGCCCCCACCACTGTGAAACCCCGCCCGACCGCTTGATCCCCTCCCTGTAGCCAGGCCACCAGCGACCCTCCATCGACCGCCAGGTAGGGGCCGGGGTCGGTCGGCAGGGTTTGCCCCAGGTCGACCGGCGTGAACCCGGCCTGGACCAGCAGGGCCCGGGCCCGGGCCACCGCATGGTAGGGGGTGGGGGAGATCGCCAGGTCGGACATGACATCCCGGGCCAATGGCGAGGGTGATCGATGGTCGGTCGGGTCGCCGGAACCGGCGGACGAGGATGCCATGTCCCCAGCATGCCCGGTTTCGCCCCGCTCAAGGTCGCCGCAGTCGCGGTCGGCGAGGTTCGGCCAGACCATCCAGCATCAGGTTCTCGCGATCTTCGGGAAAGATTCGAGTGGCCTGATGACATGTCATCGCGATACGCTTTCTATTCAGCTTGGCAAGGCACGGAGCTTCCTGGCTAGGGAACCATGTCTCGCTTAGACTCGCGGACAACGTCGTCCAATCCTTGTCCGCAAACCATCGCGAGGCCCCCGTGGGAGGGCGAATCCGATGCCTGCGGTCCCCAGGGCTGTCCCGACCGGCGGGACCCGAACGACATGGAGATTACGTGACCATCGCCCCCAAATCGCAGGGTCTTTACGACCCCACATTTGAACACGATGCCTGCGGTGTTTCTTTCGTCGCCGATCTGCACGGCCGGAAAAGCAACGAGATCGTGGCCCAGGGCCTGTTCGCCCTGACCTGCCTGCAGCATCGAGGAGCGACCAACGCAGAGCCCAACACCGGCGACGGCGCCGGCATTCTCATCCAGGTCCCGGACCGCTTCTTCCGATCGGTGGTCGACGGGCTGCCGGAGGCCGGGGCCTACGCCACCGGCATCGCCTTCATGCCGGTCGATCCCGAACTGCGGGCCCGGGAGACCGAGGCGATCAACCGCATCGTGGTCGAGGAGGGACTCAAGACGCTGGCCTGGCGGGAGGTTCCGGTCGAACCGTCCGACCTCGGCAACCAGGCCCGGGACGTGATGCCCTCGTTCCAGCAGCTGTTCGTTGCGGCTGCAGACGAGGACCTGACCGGCCTGGCGCTCGATCGCCAGGTCTACGTGGCCCGCAAACGCATCGAGCGTGAGCTGTCGGACGTCTACTTCGCCAGTCTCAGCTCTCGGACCTTCGTCTACAAGGGCATGTTGACCACACCGCAGTTGTCGATGTTCTTCCTCGATCTGAGCGACCGTCGGATCGAGAGCGCACTGGCACTGGTCCACTCCCGTTTCTCGACCAACACCTTCCCGTCGTGGCCGCTGGCCCACCCGTACCGGTTCGTGGCCCACAACGGTGAGATCAATACCGTGATGGGGAACCGGAACTGGATGCGGGCCCGCGAGGCACTGCTGGACGCCGACCACTGGGACGATGTGTCGAAGTTGTTCCCGATCTGCTCCCCGGGGGCATCCGATACCGCCAGTTTCGACGAGGCGCTTGAGCTGCTCCACCTCGGCGGCTACCCGCTGCACCATGCCGTGCTGATGATGATCCCCGAGGCCTGGGAGAAGAACCCCGACCTGCCGCAGGATCAGCGAAACTTCTACGGCTTCTACGGCTCCGACATGGAGCCGTGGGACGGCCCGGCCTCGGTCACCTTCACCGACGGCACGATGGTCGGTGCGGTGCTGGACCGCAACGGGCTGCGACCGAGCCGGTACTGGGTGACCGACGACGACCTGGTGGTCATGGCCTCCGAGGTGGGGGTGCTCGAAATCGACCCGGCCAAGGTTGTTCACAAGGGCCGGTTGGAACCGGGCAAGATGTTCCTGGTCGACACCGCCCAGGGCCGCATCGTCGACGACGACGAGATCATGTCGAGCCTGGCCGCAGAGCGGCCGTACGGCGAGTGGCTGGAGAACCTGCGGTGGGTCGAGGATCTCCCCCCGACCGACGCCACCCGACCGGCGCTCATCCATCCCGAGGAGCTGGCGGCCGAACAGGCAACAAACGGCTACACCATCGAGGAGCTCGATCTGCTGGTCGACCCGATGGCCCGCGACGGCAAGGAGGCGATCGGGTCGATGGGCACCGACACACCGTCGGCGGTGCTGTCCAACAAGCCCCGGATGCTGTTCGACTACTTTGCCCAACTGTTCGCCCAGGTCACCAACCCGCCACTCGACGCCATTCGGGAGGAGCTGGTCACCAGCCACCGGGTCATGCTCGGCCCGTCCGGCAACATCCTCGAGCCGGGCCCGGACTGGTGTCGCCAGCTGGTGTCCGACTATCCGATCATCACCCCCGAAACGCTGACCAGGATCACCGACGCCGACTCCCACGATGAATTCCAGCATCTGCGATCGGTGGAGCTTCGCGGCCTCTACCCGGTGGCCGATGGGGCCGAGGGGCTCGAGGGTGCCCTCGATGTGCTCTGCAGCCAGGCCCGTTCCGCCATAAAGAACGGTGCCACCATCCTGGTCCTGTCGACCAGGGGGGCCACCGCCGACATGGCCCCGATCCCATCGCTGCTGCTCACCGGGGCGGTGCACCACTTCCTGACCAGGGAGAAGCTTCGAACCCAGGCCGGGCTGCTGGTCGACGCCGCCGACGCCAGGGAGATCCACCACTTCGCTCTGCTGTTGGGCTGTGGGGCCAGCATCGTCTGCCCCTCGCTGGTGTTCGAGACCATCACCTCCCGCCATCCGCTGGGCACCACCGACGAGGAGCGCCGTCAAGCCGACGAGAACTACGTCAAGGCGGCATCGACCGGGGTGATCAAGGTGATGTCGAAGATGGGCATCTCCACCGTCGCCTCCTATACCGGGGCCCAGATCTTCGAGGCGATCGGCTTGAGCCAGGAACTGGTCGATCGTTTCTTCGCCGGTATCACCTCGAAGCTCGGGGGCATCGGTCTGGAGGAGATCGCCGAGGAATGCCGACGTCGACATGTGCGGGCTTTTCCCGACCGTCCGGAGGTCCTGGCCCATCGCCAGCTCGATCCCGGAGGCGAATACAAGTGGCGCCGGGAGGGGGAGTACCACCTCTTCAACCCGGAGACGGTGTTCAAGCTCCAGCACTCGACCAGGACCCAGCGGTACGACATCTTCAAGGAGTACACCGGGCTCGTCGACTCCCAGTCCGAGAACCTGGCCACGCTGCGGGGGCTGTTCCGCCTGGTTTCTGAACGCCAGCCCATTCCCATCGACGAGGTGGAGCCGGTGTCGGAGATCGTCAAGCGGTTCGCAACCGGGGCCATGAGCTACGGCTCCATCTCGGCCGAGGCCCACGAGACGTTGGCCATCGCCATGAATCGGCTCGGCGGCAAGTCGAACACCGGTGAGGGGGGCGAGGATCCTGAACGGTTCGTGCCGCTGCCGAACGGCGATTCGAAGCGCTCGTCGATCAAGCAGGTGGCGTCCGGCCGGTTCGGGGTCACATCGGAGTACCTGACCGCGGCCGACGACATCCAGATCAAGATGGCTCAGGGTGCCAAGCCGGGCGAAGGTGGCCAGCTGCCGGGAAAGAAGGTCTACCCGTGGATCGCCAAGACGAGGCACTCCACGACCGGCGTCGGCCTCATCTCGCCGCCGCCCCACCACGACATCTACTCCATCGAAGACCTGGCCCAGCTGATCCACGACCTCAAGAACGCCAACCGCGAGGCTCGGATCCACGTCAAGCTGGTGGCCGAGGTCGGCGTTGGCACCGTTGCGGCCGGGGTGTCCAAGGCCAAGGCCGATGTGGTGTTGATCTCCGGCCACGACGGCGGCACCGGCGCCTCACCGTTGACCTCTCTCAAGCACGCCGGTGGCCCCTGGGAGCTCGGCGTCGCCGAGACCCAGCAGACGCTGCTGCTGAACGACCTCCGGGATCGCATCGTGTTGCAGGTCGACGGCCAGATCAAGACCGGGCGCGACGTCATCGTCGCCGCCCTGCTCGGCGGGGAGGAGTTCGGCTTCGCCACCGCACCGCTGGTCGTGTCGGGTTGTGTGATGATGCGGGTCTGCCATCTCGACACCTGCCCGGTCGGCGTTGCCACCCAGAACCCGGAGCTACGGGCCCGCTTCACCGGCAAACCGGAGTTCGTCGAAACGTACTTCGAGTACATCGCCGAGGAGGTGCGGGAGTACCTGGCCGAACTCGGCTTCCGTTCGCTTGAGGAGGCGATCGGCCACGTCGAGTGTCTGGACACCGAGCCGGCCATCGAGCACTGGAAGGCCTCCGGACTCGACCTCACCCCGATCCTCTACCTGCCCGAGGTCGACGCCGAGGACGATCGTCATTGCACGGCCACCCAGGACCACGGCCTGGAGCATGCGCTGGACAATCGGCTCATCGCCGATGCGGCCGTGGCCCTGGAGTCGAAGCAGGCGGTGTCGCTCAGCTACCCGATCTCCAACACCAACCGAACCGTCGGCACCATGCTCGGTCACGAACTGACGAAGCGTTTCGGCGGCGGCGGTCTCCCGGACGACACGATCATCATCGACTTCAACGGTTCAGCCGGCCAGTCGTTCGGGGCCTTCGTGCCCCGGGGGATCACACTCCGGCTGGAAGGCGATGCCAACGACTACCTCGGCAAGGGTCTGTCCGGCGGCAGGATCACCCTGCGCCCGCCAACCACCTCGCCGTTCGCCGCCGAGGAGAACATCATCGCCGGCAACGTCATCCTCTACGGCGCCACCAGCGGCCAGGTTTTCATCCGTGGCCGGGTCGGCGAGCGGTTCTGCGTCAGGAACTCCGGCGCCGAAGCGGTTGTCGAAGGGGTCGGCGACCACGGCTGTGAATACATGACCGGCGGCATCGCGGTGATCCTGGGATCGACCGGGCGGAACTTCGGGGCCGGCATGTCCGGTGGCGTTGCCTTCGTCCACGACCCCGACGGCGACCTCGATCAACGCCTCAACACCGAGATGGTCGCCATCGAACCGATGACCGAGGAGGACCGAGAGAAACTGGAGGACCTGGTCGCAGCCCACAAGCAGGAGACCGGATCAGCGGTGGCCCAACGGCTTCGACGACTGGGGCCGGTCGGTCAAACAGTTCACCAAAATCATGCCGATCGACTACCGCCGGGTGCTCGACGCCCAGCGGAAGGCCGACGAGCTCGGCCTCGATCCGGTCGAGGCGATCATGGAGGCCGCCCATGGCTGATCCCAGAGGTTTTCTGCTGCATCAGCGAAAGACGCCGGCCATGCGTCCGGTGCCGGTGAGGCTGAGGGACTGGCACGAGGCCTATCCACCGTTCGGCTCCGACGACGCAGCCGTGGACGAGGTGATCACCCAGGCCTCACGCTGCATGGACTGCGGCATCCCGTTCTGCAACAACGGCTGCCCGCTCGGCAACCTCATCCCGGACTGGAACGATCTGGTCTACCGCGATGACTGGCGCCAGGCCATCGAGGCACTCCACGCAACCAACAACTTTCCCGAGTTCACCGGCCGGCTCTGCCCTGCGCCCTGTGAGTCGGCATGCGTCGCCGGCTACCACGACATCGGGGAAGCGGTCACGATCAAGAACATCGAGCTGACCATCATCGAGCGGGCCTGGAAGGAGGGGTGGGTCGAGCCGATCATCGCCTCGAAGAAGACCGGCAAGTCGGTGGCCATCGTCGGCTCCGGACCGGCCGGGCTGGCTGCGGCACAGCAGCTGACCAGGGCCGGCCACGACGTGACGGTCTACGAGCGGGCCGACCGGATCGGCGGGCTGCTTCGGTACGGCATCCCCGAGTTCAAGATGGAGAAGCGGTACCTCGACCGTCGCCTGGCCCAGATGGAGGCCGAAGGCACCTGTTTTGTGACCAACGCCTACGTCGGTGGCCCTGCGAACCACCCCGATCGGGTCTCGGCCGCCGACCTGGCAGATGATCACGATGCCGTTGTGCTGGCCGGGGGGGCAACCAAGTGGCGCGACATGTCGCCGGCACCGTTCCCTGGACGGGAGCTCGACGGCATCCATCAGGCGATGGAGTACCTGCCGCCGGCCAACAAGGTGCAGCTCGGCGACCTCGACGCACCGCCGATCTCGGCCGAAGGCAAAGCGGTCATCATCATCGGCGGTGGCGACACCGGCGCCGACTGCCTTGGCACCGCCAACCGCCAGGGCGCCCGGTCCATTCACCAGTTCGAGATCATGGAGCGCCCACCGGACACCCGACCGGAACGCAACCCCTGGCCGACCTGGCCCATGATGTTCCGAACCGCATCGGCTCACGAGGAAGGGGTGGAGCGGGTCTATTCGGTGTCGACAACCGAGTTCGTCGGTGAGAACGGCACGATCACCCACCTCAAGGGACACGAGGTCGTGTTCGACCCGTCCCAGCAACCACCGTTCGTCAAGGTCGAGGGGTCCGAATTCACGATGGAGGCCGACCTGGTGCTCCTGGCCATGGGGTTCACCGGGCCGGAGACCGAATCCGCGGTTGGCGAGCTCGGCATCGACGTCGACGATCGAGGGCTGGTGGACCGAGACCCTCAATGGCGTTCGTCACAGGACAACGTGTTCGTCTGTGGCGACATGGGACGAGGCCAGAGCCTGATCGTGTGGGCCATCGCCGAGGGACGATCCTGTGCCGCCGCCGTCGACGCGGCGCTGATGGGTTCGTCGCTGCTGCCGGCCCCGGTCAAACCCACCGATCGCCCGCTGACGTAACCGACCGGCGATCGATGAGCGGGTGGGGCCGGGGTGAACCCGGCCCCCTCGGCGTGGCCCGTCAGGGCCCTACGCGACCTCTTCGATCAGATGCTCGAGGAGCAGCCGATAGAGGGTGGAGCAAACCCGGAAGGCGCTCTCGCCGGTATTGGTGATCACGTCGGCCACGGTGTTGGTCCCGTCCAGCTGGGCCAGGTAGCGCCACTCGTCGGCGCTGATCAGGCGCTCGAAATGGCTGTCCGGCATGGTCGGAGCCAGCCGGAACGAGGCCGAGGTGGTCGGGATCCTGCTGGCGATGCGGCGCCAGATCTCGACCCGGTGCTCGGCCTGGGCCAGCAGGGTGCCGGTGTCGCCGGCCAGCCGATCGCCGAGCCGATGGTGCCGGCCGGCCTCGAAGGTGAAGGCGGCTTCGGTGGGGACGAGCAGTTCGAACAGCGAGTTGAGGTTGTACTCGTGGAGCAGCCGTCGGATCAGCGGCTCGGTTTCCGGGCTTCGGGCCAGGACCTGATCGAGGACGGTGGCCTCGGTCTCGGGCATGGCGAACAGCCCTTCGATCTCGGCCAGCGACCCGACATCGGCCCCATAGAGCACGGCACTGATCGGCGAACCGCCGTCGGTGGTCGCCAGGTAGACCCGGCCGTTGGAGAACCAGATCTCGCTCCCGCCGTCGACGGTCAGGGTCCCCGTTCGCCCTCCCCTGGCCACGGATCGCATGAGCGCAGGCAGCGGGAAGTCCCGCAGGTTCCCTTGCAGTGCTTCGTCGGAGACAACAGCAGTCACAGCAGTCACCAGTCTCCATCGTCGTCCGGCCGTCGGAGTTGAGGAACCACGGAGAATAGCGAAATCCGGCCAGGTCCCTCATATCGCCACCACCTAGGCCGATTGGCACAGTGCCGAACGACATGTGAGAGGGCTATGTTTCGTCAACTCAAACTCAGGGACCGCTTGGTCATCATGGCCGCAGCCCCGCTGCTGGTACTGGTCGCCGTGGCGATTGGACTGCTCATCGTCCTCGGGACCGGCGACGCCAGGCCCTATGGCCTCCTGGCGCTGGCCGGCGTCGCCGTCACCGCCGTGGTGGGCCTGGCGGTCGGACGATCGGTGCTCGAGGCACTGAGCGAGCTGACCGACTCGGCCACTGCGCTGGCCACCGCCCACCGGCAGCTGGCCGAGGGTGAGATCACCGTCGAGGAGCTCCAGCCGATACCGGAGCAGGGCGACGATCACTTGGGTCGTCTCGCCGGGGCGATCAACGGCATCAACGCTGCGACGATCGAGGTCAGCGAGTCGCAGCAGAGTGCGGTCAAGGCCGGCCTGTCGAACATCGTGGTCAACCTGGCTCGCCGCAGCCAGACCCTGCTCGATCGCCAGGTCGAGTACCTCGATCGCCTGGAGGGCACCGAGGAGGATCCCGACCGACTGGGTGAGCTCTTCAAGGTTGATCACCTGGCCACCAGGATGCGCCGCAATGCCGAGAGCCTGATGGTGCTGGCCGAGGCGGACCCGGGCCGCCGTCGAGGTGGACCGGTGGAGATCGCCGACGTGCTGCGGGTGGCCATGGGTGAGGTCGAGGCCTACCAGCACATCGAACTGGTCGACGTCGATC
>CAMYLA010000086.1 GCA_947259095.1 uncultured Acidimicrobiaceae bacterium
CCGCGGCGGCCGGGCCGATCGAGGGGGACGGGTCTCGGTCACCGACCGCGGTTGCGCCGGCCGCCGCCACCGCCTCGGCCAGCCGGCCCTCCACTGCGGCCAGCTGCTGTTCCAACGCCTCGATCCTGGCCACCAGGGCCTCATCGGCGTTGCCGCCGCCCGGTGCCGTCTGGGCGGCCGGTGTGGCCGGTGCGGCCGACTGTCGGGCCGACGCTTCGGTTGCCGAGCCGTCTTCGAGGGGCAGTGGGCCCGGCGGGCGGCACAGCCGAAGCAGCGTGACCTCCAGCGGGACCCGAGGATCGGGGGCCTGGCGCATCTCCACCAGCGCCCGGCCGAGCGCTTCGAGCGATCGGGTGAGCGTTGGCGGTCCGAGGCCGGCCGCCAACTCCTCGGTGATGGCCGCGGTCCGGTCGTTCAGATGGCCGAGGGGCGCCCCCATCGAGGCCAAAAAAGCGTTCCGCAGCAGATCGACGGTGAGCTCGCCGATGATTCGCGGCTCCTGCCCGTTGGTCAGGCCCTCCTGGACCGCAGCGATCGCCGCCCCGCCGTCGCCGGCCCCGATGGCCCGGGCCACCGCCACCCCGACATCGGACCCGGCCGGAACCCCGCCGGCCGCCGCCACGAGATCGAGGGCCGACAACGTGTCACGGGCCGATCCGCCACCCTGGGTCAGGACGTAGTCGATGGCGGCGTCGTCGACGTCGAGGCCGGCGTCGGCGATGATGAACTCGACGTGCTCGACCAGCTCCTCGGCCGGCAGCAGGTGGAACTCGAAGTGCTGGGTCCGGCTGCGGATGGTGGGGACCACCTTGTGAGGCTCGGTGGTTGCCAACACGAAGACCACGTGTTCCGGGGGCTCCTCCAGCGTCTTGAGCAGGGCGTTCTCGGCCCCGGCGCTGAGCATGTGGACCTCATCCAGGATGTAGACCTTGGTCCGGCCGGGGGAGCCGAGATGGACCTTGGAGATGAGATCGCGTATGTCATCGACCTTGTTGTGGCTGGCGGCGTCGAGCTCGTGGAGGTCGAACGACTTGCCGTGCTCGATGGCGACGCAGCTCTCGCAGACCCCACACGGTTCCCCGTCCTCGACGTTCTCGCAGTTGAGGGCCTTGGCCAGGATCCGGGCCGTTGAGGTTTTGCCGGTGCCCCTGGGTCCGCTGAACAGATAGGCATGGCCCCACCGGCCCTCGGCCACCGCGGTCTTGAGCGCGGAGGTGATGTGAGCCTGGCCTCGCAACTCTGAGAATTTCTGAGAACGGTAACGTCTGTACAGCGACTGGTGGGCCACGGGTCGAGCCTACCTGCGTAGCTTCTTTCGGGGCGCCACCGCAAAAGGTTACGAGTCTGATACAAATAGTGGGCGGCTCGACTCGTCGGCGCGAACGGGGCAGCGCAAAAGCACTGTCCAACCACCACACCTGCGTTTCGAATCCATCACCACTGATACATCTGGCGGTTGCCCTGGCGGGCAAGGGAAGGCCCAGGCGGGCATGGATCGACCATGGCCGTCAGACCGACCCGATCCGTAGTTACGGAAGGGTTTGACAACTCCACATGAGTCGACAGACACAGAATTTTTTGATGGCGGGACTGGCGTGTGCGGTGGCTGCGGTGGCCATGATCGCCGTCGCACTCGTGTTGACCGGTGACGATGGTTCGACCGTCGCCTCGGTCGATCCTGCGTCCGTGAGAGCCGGTGGCATCGAAGCCGACCAGGCCACCCCCGACGCGGCCACGCCGCAGGCCCTGGCCGATCCCGCCGGCGAGGCCGCAACCCGCTCCACCCTCGATGTGGCAAGGACGGTCCCGTCCTCGACGTCGACCACCATGTCCACTCTGCGGTCCACCTCGCCGACAACCCTCGCCCGATCCACGGCCGCCCCCACCACGGCAGCCCCGACAACGGCAGCCCCGACAACGGCCGCCCCGACAACGGCCGCCCCGGCCGGCGAGACCACCCCCCCGACCGGCGCCACCAGTGAGACCACCCCGTCCACCGGCGCCACCGGCGGGACCACCCTGTCGAGCGGGGCCTCGGGCGGCGGCGATCCCGCCACCACCGTCCAGGCCACCAGCTCCACCGCACCGCCGGCCACCAAGCCGCCAACCACCAAGCCGCCGACCACCAAGCCCGCCACCACCCTTCCGCCGGAGACCAGCGCCCCCACCACCGCCGGCGGCGGCTCGCTGAATGCGATCGAGCGTGAAATCGCCCGGCTGACCAACGAGCTGCGGACCAACCCCAACGGCCCGTTGAAGCGCCAGGGCGCGGTCATCAACTGCGGGGGCCGGATCAGGGTGAATGGCGCAGGTAGCGGCTACGAGGCGATCGGTTCACTGTCGCTCCACGAGGGCGCCTCGCTGCAGGTGGCAAGGCCGTGGTCGGCGCAGATGTCGCGGAGCAACTTCAAGCACCGACCAAACGCCGGCGTCGATGCGCTGCAGTCGATCGGTGTCTCCATACGATCGGCGGGGGAGAACATCGCCTATCACAGCTACAGCGACAAGGCGATGACCCACTTCACCGGTTGGCGCGAGTCCGATGGCCACTACTGCAACATGATGGATCCCGGTTTCACCCACATCGGTGTTGGCGAGGTCACCAAGTCAGACGGCCTGTCTTATGCCACCCAGAACTTCTTCTCCACCCGGTAAGCGGTGACCCTGCCGGGTCGCTCGGCTCGCTCGGGAGCGGGAGAGAGAGATCTGCATCTGTTCTCGCAAGTAGCGGCCAGGCGATCTGCGGCACTCCCTCGGTTCCGCTGAGAGCTGCTGCCTTCCGGCCCTGACTCGGTTCACGGGCGAGGGTTGCACAGGACCCGACCGCCACCTGCCAGAACAGATGCTGATTCTCCAAGTTCGCCAAACCACCACGGGTTCCGGCGAGGCTAGCTATCCTATCGACTCTCGCCGGTGATTTGACGCCACCCGGATCGACGCCCGCCGGCATCGGTGCGTCGTCGAACCGGGTGTCCGACGGGCCATCGGGGAGCAATGGAGGAGTGCGAGAGCGGCCGAATCGGCACGCTTGGAAAGCGTGTGAACCGCAAGGTTCCGTGGGTTCGAATCCCACCTCCTCCGCTGGGTAGATCCGCTGGTCAGGGCGTTGTGGCGGCGAGTTTCGGACTTGGTGGCGTGCGGCGCGGCACAAGTCTCGGCAGTCAGCGATGGATGCCAGTTTCTTGAAGGCCCCGCTCGAAGAGTTCGCTGAGTCCAGCCTCGCGGGCATTGCTTCGAAGCCGTTGAATATCCAGATGCGCACCTTGAGCTTGGAGTAGCCCGATGATGTCACGCCACTGACGGTCAGAGACTTCCTGGCCGAGGCGATACCAATCGAGCTTGCGAAGGATCTGGTCACCGGGAGAGGTGATCCAGATCGTGCGGGGTGGGTCGATTGGTAGACCGACGTGAACTCGGCGACTCATCCGAAGTTGATCAAGCAACCAATCGCCAGCTACGAAGAGGTCGACTTTGAGCCCCGAGGGATGCACGACGTTGAAGGAGGACCGGCGAGTGACCGCTTCGGCGGCTGCTTGTTCTGGTACGTCGCAGTGCCGGTCTCGGAACTCGGCGACCAAGGGGCCGAGGTCGGCTGGTGTGAGCGTTAGGACGAGGTCAACGTCGTTCGTTGCACGCGGCTCGCCAAAGGTGGAGTTTGCGAGCGATCCGCCGAGGGCATAGTCGATGGTCAGTCTGTCGAGAACCTCTATGACGTCACAGGCAACATCGAGGGGTCCTAGCAAGAGCTGGGCCCGAACGCAGCGTCGGCGAAATCGGGTCTATAGCGCCGGACCGCCAGCAGATGGCGGACGCGGTCCTCGGAAGCTGTCGGCTCGACGACGGCGATACCCGCCCTGGCCAAACGCTCGCAGTCGATCGACATCGTGTTGGCGAGCTGTGCCTTCTGGTCTGGTCGTAGTGAGTTGATGCGCTCGTGCGCCACGACCCATGCCTTCGCGGAGGTGTCCATGGGGGGCTGGGTCAGCTCCGGCGCTCGCACATCGGCCATGACCCCTAGTCTGCGCACTGCTTCGGGCAGGCCAAGCGGCGATGGCTCCGGCTCTGGTCATACTGCTCGGTCGGCCGATGAAGACTGCCGGCAACGCGGAAGCCACACCGGTAGCCGCTCGTCGTCGCGCGCAGCGGAGCTGCATGGCGCTCGGCGGCGACCGCCTCGCACGATTGGGGGCTGGCAGCGTTCGATGGTTGACGTCCCTCACGTGGAAAGCGTGTGAACCGCAAGGTTCCGTGGGTTCGAATCCCACCTCCTCCGCACCACCTCCTCCGCAAAGTGTCTTCCCTGTTTGCAGCGTTGCGGTAGCGGACTTCGGACCGGCTCAGGTGGCGGCGCGATCGATCCAAGGCTGGCTACCCGTCGAGCGAGTTGGCGACCCTCGGGGCTACCGCAGTCCGGGCCTGGCGCTTCAATCCGTCGTTTTGGGCGACGTCACGCGCCTCTGACACGTGTCGCGAAGCCCACCGGCGCCGTTACGAAGACACGCCCGTCGGAGATCGCACTACCGGCCAGCCAAGGACCATGGAGGGCAACTACTGTGGAGGGCGATGAATCCCGCGACCGACATCGAGACCAAAGCAGCCGTTGAGCGATTCGCTCGGCTGCCTGAAGACGAGCGGGCCGCCATCTTTGCTCGTGGGCGCCTGATTCAGACGGTCGAGGACCTTGAGGGTCTCCCAGAGACCGACGTAGAACGTCTGCGGCCCATCATCGAGGCTCAGACACCCAAGCCGTAGCCATCAGCTTCTACTGTCTTCGGCGTGAGAGCTCTCCTTCAGCGCAAAGGTTCATGCAGAGATCGTCGAGGCTGCAACGGATCGGGGCTATCCCGCTGATGTCATCGAGGGCGTTCTGACAACCATTGGCCACGACATCGGCCTGTGAGCGCAATGGGGACGAAGTCCTCGTCATCGTGCTTCGGGTCGAGGTCTTCAGCTAGCGGGTGTGCCCGCCCCGCCCCGTCACGCCCAGCCAGCATGGACTTCACCTCTCGAGCAACCACTCGAGCGGCGAGACGCTCCTCGCTACCGGCGATCGCACCCTGCACCGAGTCGCCGGCAAGCCTCGATTCGCCAGCCAGCCGGGTAGCCACCGACCCTGGCTGCCGCTCTCACCAAGACCTGCGGCCCTCGCAGGGCGATCCTTGATTCGCGCCGTCGGCTCAGGTGTTGTCTTCGGTGGCCAATTCGGCCGATATCGCGTCGGCCAGCATCGGCCAGAGTCGTCCGATGGTCTCTTGGTCTTCCTGGCTGAACCGCGCCAGGAGCCGTGTCGCAAGGGCAGTTCGGCGTTCCCGTGCCTCGGTCAGCACCTCAAGGCCGGCGGCGGTGAACGAAACCAGCGTGACACGTTTGTCGTTCGGCTCACTGCGGCGGGTGACCAGCCCCTTCTGGACCAGTCGTTCGACCGCCTGGGTGGCTGTCGAAGGGTCGACCCTCAATCCCGAAGCGATGTCCGACATCTGGCTGTCACCGGTCGTGGCGATCTGATCGAGCGTGTCTACGTCACCCGGCTCGAGCCCCAAGCTGTTGAAGCCTGCGGTCTTGGCGTTGGCCATCATGTTTGGGCGGGCCCGCAGTGCAAATCGAAGGGCCAGCTCAAAGCTGCGAGCGTTCAAGAGAAGACCGTCATCGAGCTGGGTCAAAGAGCCTCCGCCGGACACGCCCCGATCAAAGCGGCACACCGAATTCTTCGGCCATAGCATCGGCGATCATCGGCATGAGCCGGCCGATGGCTTGCCTATCGTCAGGCCCAAACCGTTCGAGGACCCGGACGGCGAACGCAAGTCGTCCCTCGCTGGCGGCAAGCTGCGCCTTCAAGCCTGCGTCGGTGAGAGAGACTCTCAGGATCCTCGCGTCGATCGGATCCCTCTTGCGGGTAGCGAATCCTCGCTGGACCAGCCGATCGATGGCGCGGGTGGCCGTTGAGCGGTCGACCTGAAGTGCGGAAGCGATATCTGACATACGTGCCGCCTCGGTCGAGCCTGCGATGCAGTCGAGGGTCGCGATTTCTCCTGCTGTCAAATTGGGCTCGATCAGTCCGGCCGAGGAGTCCTCGGCGATTGCGGTCTTGGCTCTCCGCATGGTCTGCCAGGCGGCACCGAGATTCACCGCGTTCTTGACGAGCGGATCGCAGGAGCCTGTTGCAGGGCCGTGGCTCGAATGCGGTGCCGAACCGTGTATCGATCCTCTGCCTGCACTCAGTACCATGCGACCTTCTTCCGACATCTAGAACAACAGTCGTTTGGCCGCCGTTCGATGTCCAGAGGGATGCGTCAAATTGTGACTATCGACGTCGGCTGATCAGCAATAGGGCACCTGGGGACCGGTGAAACCGCCGGCGCGGCGGGAATCCATCCCGGAGGACGAACGTGGCCTTCTTCGCTAGATCGTCTGGCATCTACTTGGGTTCTGCAACTATGGTCGGGTCCTGTGTCGCCAAGGCCCGAGTTCGCTGCCCGTCGGAGGGCACTGGGTTTCAGTCAAGAGTCGTTGGCTCTTCGTTTGGACGTTCGGCCTCAATCGGTCGCTCGTTGGGAGCAGGGGACCAGTACACCTCTTGCGAGGTACCGGAGGGCTCTGGCGGAGTGTCTTGATGTCGGGCTTTCCGACCTGGAGCTGCTCATCGAAGGCAATGATGTAGAGCCCTTGGCGCTGAACGGCCATGCCGTGCCCGCCTGGCTCGATCACTACACGTCGTTGGAGCAGGGTGCCGGCACCCTGCAGACTTTCGAGCCGATCTCGGTTCCGGGATTGCTCCAGACCCGGGCCTACGCCGAAGCGGTGATGAGATCGAGTCACCTGCCGGTATCGGAGTTGGCGTTGCGCCAGCGGGTACAGGCCCGCATGGCTCGCCAAGCCGTCCTCGAGCGCAAGCCGGAACCGCTCCGGTTGATCTGTGTGCTGGACCAGACCGTCCTCCATCGCGTAACCGGCGGCAACGAGGTGATGAGAGAACAACTCGGTCACATCGTTGACAAGATCCAGACCGCCGCTGTTCAGGTTCAGATCGTCCCGGCCGAGAGTGGCGTGTTGCATTGTGCTTCTTTCGGCTCGTTTCGTCTGTTCACTTCGGCAGGTGCAACCGTGCCGTTCATGACATGCACTGAAGATCTCACCGGCTTCTATTACCGTGACCGCCCCGATGATGTCGAGGCTCACCTTCGGCTCTTCGACCATCTCACATCTGTCGCACTCTCGCCGTCGGAGTCGATCGACCTTGTTCAAGAGGTTGCGCGGAGCTACAGCCGGTAGCCATCGACTGAGGCGACGCCGCAGCTCGGGCTCCTGCCCGGGGATCGTCATGGGCGAACCCTTGCGCCCGGGGATCGTCATGGGCGATCGCTTGTGTCCAGGGAACCCGGCCGATGGTCGCATGCGGCGCTGAACGGTCGAACTTCTCGCCTCCCTCTATACTTTGACTATACAAGCTTTCCGATAGTTGGGCGGTGCAACTAAGCTAACGGCCGTGTCATCCAGACCCTTGCTAGCCGCTCGTCGAAGAGCGCTCGGCCATAGTCAACGGACTCTTGCCGACGTCCTCGAGGTCCGCCCTCAGTCGGTTGCCCGGTGGGAGCAAGGGCTGAGTACTCCGCTGGCTCGTCATCGGCCGGCGCTGGCCGGTCAACTCGGCGTCAGCTTGGTGGAACTGGAACTCCTGATTTCCAGCACCGGAGACGTGGCCGCCGAACCATGCCGCTTCGTGGGACGCCGGTCGAGCCACTACACCTCGCTGGAACAGAGCGCCGGCCGCCTGCAGACTTTTGAGCCCATCGCCGTACCCGGTTTGTTGCAGACCGAGGACTACGCACTGGCGGCGGTGCAAGCATCGCACCTCCCCGTGACTCAGGAAGTCGCATCTGAACGGGTCCGGGCCCGAATGACCCGCCAGGCGGTGCTCGATCGAGAACCCGGGCCGCTCCACCTCGCCTGCGTCATCGACGAATCGGTCCTCCACCGGTCGACCGGGGGCCCCGAGGTCATGGCTGGTCAACTCGGCCACCTCGTCACGGCCGCCGCTCGGCCTTCGATCGAGATCAGGATCATTCGCGCCGAGAGCGAAGCGCTTCATTGCGCTGCGTTCGGGGCGTTTCGTTTGTTCAGCGCCGGGGCCGCCAGCCGCCCGTTCGTCGCCTGCAGGGAGGACCTGATCGGGGTCACCTACCTGGACCGGCGACATGAAATCGAAGCGCACACGCAGCTCTTCGAGCATCTCGCCGGAGTCGCTCTGTCGCCATCGGAATCCATCCACCTTGTAGAGACAATCGCGGAGAACTACCAATGACTGACTATCCCGGCACCGAACTCGCCTGGCGCAAATCCACGTTCAGTGGAGCCAACGGTGGTGACTGTGTGGAAATTGCTGATACGGGCCGAGGCCTCCTGGTCCGAAACAGCAAGAACGTCGCCGCCGGAGCCATCCCGTTCACTCGTTCCGAGCTCTCGGCGTTCATCGCCGGCTGCAAAGCCGGGGAGTTCGACGACCTCCGATAGCCGCAGATTCAGACCTCAGATCACGTCCGGGCGCCGTCGAGACCGATCGGCGGATCCGATCTGCGGTCGGTGATCGCAGGTCGGTGGGTGCACGAGTCGCCCCGTGCCCCGCCGACCTGCTTCCAGCGGTTGGAACAGCCGCAATCGTCGAGCGATGGGGGCGCTGGCTGCAGGCGTCCGCCGAGAAACCTGCATCCAGCAACCCCCCAAGGGCCTGGCCGGCACCATGCGCCGGCCTCCCTTGAGCCTGGGCCCACGCCGCCTACCGGACGGCGGTCACCACGACCAGCCTGGCGAGTCGATCATCGACCGCGATGAACAAGTGTCGAAGTTCTGCCAGGTCACCCACCGACGTCACCTGACAGACAGGGCATCGGTCGAAACTCATCACACAAGTATGTGGCTCGATACTGCGCCGGTACCAGCCACCCAGCGGCCCTTTTCCTATCCTTTGCCTATACAACTACTTGGTTCTGTCCGGCAGGCCGTTGGAAAAGGATCCTCGGCGTCCGGTGCCGCCAGGGCGATGAACCCCCCACCGGATCGGCGTGTTCACCACGTGGCCAACAAGGGAGCACGCTGTATCCGATTGACGTGCCGTATAGAAGATGTTTAGCTAGAGGGTAGTTGCTGATTGGTCCGCCGCCCTCCAGCACACTACAGCCGGCTGACTCGCCTGACATATCCGAAACAGGTCGGGCGAGTCAGCCGTCCAAAACACCTTCCCAACTTTGTGCGTCGACGCCGGCGCCGACTCTTGCGGGCGCCAAGACGGCGGCTGGCAGCTTCCAGAAGCTCGACGCCCTCACCTCGCCCGGTTGGTCCCGCTATGCCTAACCTGAGTTCGGACGGCCGGACAGCGCCGGGCGGTGAGCTGCGACGATGGCGTGGCCGACGGTGGGAGGGGTTGGCCGTCGACCGCAGCGCCGACGGCCAACCCCGAGGAGATTCACCATGAGCGAGCATCCCGAGCCCTACTACGACCCGGAGATACGGGCCATCCTGGAGGCCGGACCGACCCTCGGCACCGTCGACGCCGACACCCTGGCGCAGGTCAGGGCCAACCGGTTGCTGCTGAACGAACAGGTGCCGCTGTCTGACGAGGTCACCCGGTCCGACCTCACCGTCGCCGGCCCCGAGGGGGCGCCCGACATCCGCCTCCGGGTCCACCGGCGCCGGGACCTGGCCGACCACACCGACCTGCCCTGCCTGTTCTGGATCCACGGCGGCGGCTACGTGCTCGGCTCGCCGGAACAGGACGACCTCCGCTTCGATCGCTGGTGTCAACGCTTCGACGTGGTCGGCGTGGCGGTCCAGTACCGGCTGGCCCCCGAACACCCATACCCGGCCGCCATCGAGGACTGCTA
This sequence comes from uncultured Acidimicrobiaceae bacterium, assembly GCA_947259095.1. GTDB lineage: Bacteria > Actinomycetota > Acidimicrobiia > Acidimicrobiales > SZUA-35 > JAHELU01. The sequence goes on from CAMYLA010000086.1 coordinate 9,876, forward strand.
CGCCGGTCTGCGGTGGGTGATCGGGCACGGGTCCGAGCTGGGTATCGACACCGACCGGGTCGGCATCGGCGGCCCAAGCGGCGGTGGTGGCCTGGCCGCCGCCTTGGCCCTGATGGCCAGGGACCGGGGGGAGCTGTCGATCGACTACCAGCTCCTGATCTACCCGATGATCGACGACACCCTGACCTCCGGCACCGCCAACTTCGACGTGCCGGTGTGGAACCGGACATCGAACCGGTTCGGTTGGTCGTCGTACCTCGGCGACCGCTTCGGTACCGATGACGTTCCGGTCCACGCCGCCGCGGCCCGGGCCACCGATCTCACCGGTCTGCCCTCGACCTATCTGATGGTCGGTACCCTCGACGGGTTCGCCGACGAGGACATCGCCTACGCATCGCGGCTCAACCACGCCGGGGTGCCGGTCGAGCTGCACGTCTACCCGGGCGCCCCTCACGGCTTCGAGGGTTTCGCCCCCGGGGCCGAGCTGTCCCGCCAGGCCCGCCGCGACATCAACGGTTGGCTGGCCCGCCGACTCTCCGATCAAGGCCACAGAACCTGGAGGGCCGCTCAGGGCCAGAGGAGCTAGGGGGCCGCTCAGGGCCACAGTATGTAGAGGGCCACGATCGGGACGTCGTCGGCCACCGCCGAATGCAGGTCACCCGGTCGGTTGTACAGGGTCCGCAGATCCTCGACGGGACGGAAACCATCGTTGCCGCCATAGCGCCAGCGACCCGTCCCGGCGATGGTGAGGTAGAGCTCTTGCGGGGGATGCCGGTGCAGCGGGTAGGCCCGGCCCGGCCCGACATACATGACGCCAACCGTGGTCGGGCCGAGGTCGAAGGCGGTGTTCAGTGGAGCCAGTGCCAGATCGGTCCCACCGTCGTCGGCGCGGGGTGTCGGGATCCAGGGCAGGTCGGGAGCGATGCCGACGAAGGCCCCCGGCAGGTGTTCCTCGTCGGCCCGGTCGCCCCCGCTCCCGGTCACCAGCTCGATCGAATCGAGAACCGGGAGCCACGACGGCTCGAAGGGGAGGGGGCGAGCCCGGCCGCGGGCGTCGGCCAAGGCGGTTGCGGCCTCCAAGGTCGGTTGGTGGTCGACCAGACGCTCCAGCTCGGCGGCGCAGCGACCCAGGAATCGGTCGATGCGTTGATGGCGGTTTGCAGACGGGGTCCGGTCGGGTCGGCTCATCCCTTCGGTCTAGTTCAGGCCCGGCCGACCTCGCAGCTCCGACACGGCGACGTCTGGCGGTGGGCGGTGGGGACCGCCGACGGCTGCCGGGTCAGCCGATGGTGCACGAACCGTCGGCGCAGTTGCGGCCGGCGGTGGCCCGCCTGATGTAGCGGAAGCCGATGCCCGCCCCGGCGACGTACAGGGCGCCGACGATCAGGCCGACGCCGAGCCGGTTGGCCTGGAGCATCGCCCCGAAGGCCGTGCCCCCGAAGGCCGTGGCCAGCACGGCCATGGTCACCGGCAGATGGCAGGGGCAGAGCACGAACGACCAGATCAGCCACCGTCGGCCGGTTCGCTCCAGCCGATCAGGAGTCGGTTCCGCCGTCGGGTCGGCCGTCGTTGCATCCATCCCGAGGTCATCGGTCGAGTGGCCGTCTTCCTTGAAGACCGGCTGACCCATTGGGCTGGGCCAATCGAGGGCAGACGAGGGAGGGCCGCCCAACCCCGAGGCCGTCACCGCAGCCCGGCGATGAATGACCGGAGGCGGCGGCAACCTTCGGCCAATTCCTCGTCGCTCTCGGTGAAGGCGATTCGAAGCCAACCGGCCGAAGCCACCCCGAACCCACCGGCGTCGACCACGGCCACCCTGGTGTTGCGGTACAGGTCCCAGGCGAAGCCGTCGGCCGATGCCGGTAGCGAGCGCACGTCGACCATCACGTACATCCCGGCTTGGGGATTGAGCACCGTCACACCGTCGATACCGGCCAATTCGGCGCCGACCAGCTCCCGGCGGCGACGGTAGATCGCCCGCATCTCGGCCACCGCCGCGTCCTGGGTGGCCAGTGCCTCGACCGCCGCGGCCTGGATGAAGCCGGGCAGACCGTAGGCCAGAGCCATACCGAGGTTGTGGAAGTGCCCGGTCAGCTCGGCCGGGCCGATGGCCCAACCCATGCGCCAGCCGGTCATGGCGTGCGACTTGGACAGGCTCGACACCGTGACCGTCCGGTCGGCCATCCCGTCCAAGCCGGCGATCGACAGGTGCTCACCCTCGAAGACCAGCTCCGAGTACACCTCGTCTGCGATCACCCACAGGTCGTTGGCCCGGGCCAGGTCGGCCACCGCCTCCAGCTCGGCCCTCGAGGCCACCGCCCCGGTCGGGTTGTTGGGGGTGTTGAGCACAACGGCCCTGGTGGTCGGGCCGATCGTGGCGGCCAGGGTGTCGCCATCGATGCGGAAGCCGGCGTCGGCATCGAGGGCCAGTCGGGTCAGGCTGGCACCGCCGGCCCGCAGGGTGGCCTCGTAGGTGAGGTACATCGGGTCGAAGGTCGCCGATGGCCAGGATGATGACGTCCTCACCCCGCTCTCGTGCCTGCCGGGCCTCGAACAGGATGCCCCACCCGGCGTTGCCCTCGCTGGCCAGGCGGTCGGTCATCGATGCGTACTGCATGCTGTGATGCACGGTGTGATGGTACTGATCCGGCTGGGGTGTGATGGGGCGAGGTCGGGACTCGATGGACCGGGGGCCGGTTGCTAGCGTTCGGTGATGGTGAACGACGACAGCGGCCAGGCATGAGCGGGACCCTGGAAGGGCGCATCGCCCTGGTCACCGGCGTCGGCGCCGGCATGGGCACCAGTATCGCCACCGCCTTCGCCCGGGACGGAGCCACGGTCGTCGGGGCCGACATCGACGAGCCGGCGGGCAGGGCGGTGATGGACGAGCTGGGGCCCGCCGCTTCCTTTGTGGCCTGCGACGTGGCCCGGGTGGCCGAGACCCACGAGCTGGTCCGTCAGGTCGTCGCCTCCAACGGGCGCCTCGACGTGCTGGTCAACAACGCCGGGGTGACGAGAAGCCTTGGCTTCTTCGACGTGACCGAGGACGACTGGGACCTCATCAACTCGGTCAACAACCGGGGGCTGTTCTTCCTGATGCAGGCCGCAGCCAGGGCCATGCGGGACGACGGCGGGGGCGGCCGCATCATCAACATCGCCTCCATCGCCGGCAAGGGCTACCGGGGCACCTCCAACGTGGCCTACGCCGGTACCAAGGGTTCGGTCATCGCCATGACCCGGATCGGGGCCACCCAGCTGGCCCGCTATGGGATCAACGTCAACTCGATCTGCCCCGGCGTGACCCGGACCGCCCTGTTCGACCAGGTGATCGACGGGCTGGTCGACCGCCTGGGCGGAACCCGGGCCGAGGCCGAGGCCCGAGCCGTTCGCTCGATACCGCTGCGCCGGGCCAACGACCCGGATGACATCGCGGCCCTGGCCGTCTATCTTGCGTCGGACGCGGCCCGCAACGTCACCGGCCAGTCCTGGAACGTCGACGGTGGCCTGGTGTGGGACTGAGAGGATGACGATGACCGAGCTGCTGTACCTGGACGACGCCTATCTGACCCGGTTCGCCGCCACCGTGACCGAGGTCGACGAACCGGAGCGGCGGGTCGCCCTCGATCGAACGGCGTTCTACCCCACCGGTGGCGGCCAGCCCCACGATGTCGGAACCCTGTCCGCTGCCGGCTCCGAGCTGGAGGTCACCGACGTTCGCAAGTCCGGCACCACCGTGTGGCACACGGTTGCCGGCGGTGGCCCGCTCCCGGCGGTCGGCTCCACCGTCGACGGCCTGGTCGGCTGGGACCGCAGGCACCGGCTGATGCGGACCCACACCGCCATGCACATCCTGTGCGGCGTGATCTGGAACGAGTACGGCAAGGCGGTGACCGGCGGCAACATGGAACCGCTGAGCGCCAGGATGGACTTCGAGTTCGATCCCCTCCCGGACGGGTTCGGCCCCCGGATCGAAACGCTGGTCAACAACGAGATCGCCGCCGATCGCCCGATCGAGGTCAGCGTGGTCGAGCGCCCGTCGGCCATGGCCGACCCCGACCTGATCCGGACCAAGGTCAACCTGATCCCCGAGACCGTGAGCGAGATCCGGGTGGTCGACATCGTCGGGCTCGACAAGCAGGCCGACGGCGGCACCCACGTCCGGTCCACGGGAGAGGTCGGCCGGTTCCAGGTGGTCAAGACCGAGTCGAAGGGCAAGGGAAACAAGCGGGTCAGGATCGCCATCACCGACTAGCAGGAGGTTCTCATCGATGCGAGCAGGGCTGATAACGGGCAAGCGGCAATTCGAGCTGGTGGAGTTGGACGAGCCGGCGCCGGCGGCCGGACAGGTGGTGGTGGCCATCGCCCGGTGCGGGATCTGCGGTAGCGACGTCCATGCCTACCGGGAGGGGTGGCCGTACTCGCCTGGCGTCTGCGGTCACGAGTGGGCGGGCACGGTTGTGGAGGTCGGCTCGGGCGTCGATCCCCGACTGGCCGTCGAAGGCCTCCGGGTGGTCGGTGCGCAGGCTCCCGGTTGCGGCTCGTGTCGGGAATGCCGGGCCGACCTCCCCCGATTCTGCCGCCGGGCGACCAGTGCCTACGCCGGCAGGGCCGCTCCGTCGTCTGCAGGGTTCGCTCGGCACATGGCCCTCGATGCCACCCGGTTGGTGGCGGTGCCCGACACCCTCGCCGATGATCAGGCGGCCCTGATCGAACCGGCATCGGTGGCCATGCACGCCATCGGCCGGTCCCGCCTGGCGGTGGGGGATGTGGCCTGTGTGGTCGGCTGCGGCCCCATCGGGCTGATGGTCGTCCAGTGCGCCCGCATCGGCGGAGCCGGCACGATCATCGCCGTCGAACCGACCGGGGAACGGCGGGCGATGGCCCGATCGTTGGGGGCCGACGTGGCCGTGGCCCCCGGCGACGAGCTGCGGGCCGTGGTCGACGACGCCACCGGTGGGTTACGGGCCGATATCGCATTCGATTGTGCCGGCATCCCCCAGACCCTGCAGCAGTCGGTCGACATGGTCCGCAAGGGCGGTTCGGTGTGCATGGTCGGGGTGTCCGGTGGTCAGGCCGCCATCCAGCCCATGCGGTGGATGATGAAGGAGGTCTCGGTCGACACCTCCATCCTGTTCACCCTCGACGAGATGGCGGTCTGCGCCGACCTGATGGCCTCCGGTCGGATCACAACCGATGGTCTCGTGGCCGGGACCGTTGCGCTCGACGAGCTGCCCGCCACCATCGAGGCCATGGCCAACGGCGAGAACGACGCGGTGAAGATCCTGGTCGACCCCTCGGCCGGGTGAGGCAGGGCAAAACAGTTGGAGCCGGGCAGAGCCAACCGATCGGGGCCGTGCGATCAGGGCCGACTGAGTCGGTGCCAAGCGGGTCGGTCCTTCCTGGCATTCGACGGCCGGATCCGCCTATAGTTTCGTCCGTCCAGAATCCGTCACGGCGGTCCGATGATGCCCACCTTCCCAGCTTCGGCGGAACATCCCCGGCCACCCGGTGCATGGGTGGCTCGATCGAGGAGCAGTCGTGCCTTCCAGCGATGATCAACACATCACCGGCGCCTATGACATTGCGTCGCCGGACGACCTCCGGCGGGTTCGCCTTCTCGCCGACCAACGCCTGGCAGGAGGCTACGAGCCGGGTGGCCACCTGTCGGCCCCGGAGGCGCCGATCGACGAGGCGCTGGCGCTGAAGCTGGCCGAATCCAAGCTGGCGGTCCGGTCATCGGCATGGACCGGCAGTCTCGCCGTGGTGTTCGCCATGTGGGGTGAGCAGCGTCGGCTCCTGCCGAGATCGGCCGACAATCCGACCGGGGAGGACGCCCTCATCACCAAGCTCGATCAGCTCAGCTGGCTGTTCGACGGCACCGCGGTCGACTGGTCGGTCATCGCGGTCGACGACGGCGACCCCGACGATTCGGCAACGGTCGCCCTGGCCCAGGCCGAACGCCATGAGGACAAGGCGCGGGTCACCGTGTTGCGGCTGGGCGAGGTGATCCCCACCGATGTCGGCCCGTTGGCCACCCTGGCCCATGTCGACGACTCACGCAAGGGTGGGGCCATCGCACTCGGCGCTCACCTTGCCATGGAGCGCGGCCTGGACGCGGTGGTCATCACCGACGCCGACAATTCCGTTGATCTCGGTCAGGTCGGGTTGCTCCTGGAACCGTTCGTCCAGGGGGCCGGCGTGGTGATCGGCGACCGCAAACATCCGGCATCGGTTCTGGTCAAGGCCGAGGATCGATGGGGCCCGGGCATCGTCGTGCTCCGTCACATGCAACGCATGGTCGGTCGTGCCCTGTTCGACCACGGCCTTCGCGACACCCAGGCCGCGTTCAAGCTGTACGGCCGAGCCGCCCTGGAGGCGATTCTCGCCGCCCCCTCGACGTTCGGATTCTCGTTCGATTCCGACTGGCTGTTCGCCGCAGTCGCCGCCGGGGAGCGGATCGAACGGGTGCCGTTCGCCTTCATCGACTCGTTCGAGGAGTCGGCGTCGATAACCCAGGGACCGATGACCACCTGGGAGTCGCTGCTCACCGGCCTGGTGGCGGCAGCCCGTGCCCGGGGAGTCGACCACGACGAGGAGATGGCGTTGGTGGTCGATGAGTTTGTGACCGCCGAGGCGCTCGACCAGGTCATCGAACGGGTACCGGCCGAGCTGACCGGGGTGACCGATGCGCAGCTCGGGCAGCGATCGACCATGACCCCGGAGCAGCTGCGGATCTGGCTCACATCCGTCATCGGCTGACGACGGCGAGACCCGTTCCCTTCCGGGACGTTTCGAACCGCATGGCGTCGTTGTCGGCGGTCGGCATCGGCACCGGCACCGGCATCGGCACCGGGCATCGGCACCGGGGCAAATGGCGTCGCTGTCGACCGGGTCGTAGTCTTCTGTCATGAAGGTCTTGGCCGGTACGAGTCGGGGGATCTGGTCGCTGAACGGGGGTGAGCCCCGGTCGGTGTTGGAGAGCCGGGGAGTGCGGGACCTCGTCGTGGTCGACGGTCGGGCCTATGCCGGCACCGGAGCCGGCTTGTACCGCTCCGATGACGGCGGTGAGACCTGGACCTCGGCCGGTCTGGCCGACCGTGAGGTGTGGCAGATCCGCTCCGCCGGTGCCGACGTGCTCTATGCCGCCACCCAACCGGCCGGCCTGTTCCGTAGCGACGACGCCGGCACGACCTGGACCGAGGTGGCCTCCTTCGCCGCCCTTCCCGAGGCGGTCCGGTGGTGTGTGCCCATCGAACCGCCTGCCCCGGGTCGGGCCAGGGCCATCGTGATCGACGCCGAAGATCGGAACCGGATGTGGGTCGGTGTCGAGGTCGGCGGTATCGCCAGGACCGACGACGGTGGCGAGACCTGGACCGTCGACCTGCCGGGCGACAACCCCGATCTCCACATGCTGTGGGCCCACCCCGACCGCCCGGGGGTGCTGTTCGCCTCGACCGGCTACGGGCGCTTCGACGGCGTGGCCGAGATGGTTGAGCCGAACGCCGGGGTGTTCCGCAGCGACGACTACGGTCAGACGTGGACCTACGCCTGGAAGGGTGTCACCCCCCGCTACTCGAGGCCGATGTGCATCGACCACCGGGCGCCGCACGCCTTGACGGTGGCCAGCGCCCCCAACGCCTTCTCCCACTACCGCGACGAGGGGGGAGCGGGGGCCATGCTGTTCCGCTCCGACGACGACGGTGCGTCCTGGCGTTCACTCGGTGACGACGATCATTCGCCGAGCGCGGCCAACCTGCACGGCCTGATGCCCGATCCCGAGGAGCCCGGTGGGGTGCTCGTGGGGACCGACACCGGCGAGGTGTGGCGGGTCGGCGACGATGCTCACTGGCGGCAGGTCGGTACCGGCATGCCGGCCGTGCTGGCCCTGGCCGCCCTGTAGCGCCGCCCGACCGGACGCAGCCTACATGAACCCCAACTCGAGGCGGGCCACGTCGGACATCCGGGAGGAGTCCCACGGCGGGTCGAAGACCAGCTGCACCGCAACGGCCTCCACGCCGGGGATGGCGGCGACGGCGTTGTGCAGGTCCTCCCGCATGATGTCGCCCATGCCGCAGAACGGGGCGGTGACCGACATGTCGATGTCGACCCGCCAGCCCCCGCTCGGCAATTCGGTCGGCTCGACCCGGTAGACCAGCCCCAGCTCGACGATGTCGATGTCAACCGGGATCTCGGGGTCGTAGACGGTGGCTGCCGCCTCCCAGACCCGCTCCACGCTGAAGGGGCCGTCCTCGTCTGCGACGTCGCCTGCCGGCTTGATGAAGCCGAAGTCGAGTGCGTCTTCGGGGCTCAGCCGGGCCATCTCACCCTCGCTGGTGGTGACCGTTGCGGTGCCGCCGAGGGCCTGGAGCACGGTGACCCGATCGCCCTCGGCCAAGGTGGCTCTGTGGCCTGCCGGCACGATCGTGACCACGATGTCCCGGGGCAGCTTGAACCCGGTGGCGCCGCTCAGGCTGACGTGCTGATCACGCATGGCCCAGCTCCCCGACCTGGCCCAGGTCGTGGCCGAGCCTGGTGGTGACCCAGGCCCGGACGGCGTCGAAGCGGATCAGATCGACGGTCTGGTCTGCGAACCCGTTGATCAGCAGCCGGCGGGCTTCGTTGGCCGGGATGCCCCTCGACCGCAGGTAGTAGAGCGCGGTCTCGTCGAGTTGTCCGACGGTGGCGCCGTGCTTGCAGGCCACGTCGTCGGCCAGGATCTCGAGCCGGGGTTGGGTGTTGATCTCGGCCCGGTCGGACAGCAGGAGGTTGTCGTTCGACTGTTCGGCGTCGGTGCCGTCGGCTCCCGGGTTGACATCGATGCCGCCGTTGAACACACCGGTGCTGGCATCGTCGAGCACGCCCCGGAAGGATTGGCGGCTGGTGCAGTTCTCGGCCCCGTGTACCACCGTGATCTGCTGATCGAGGGTCTGGTTGCCGAAGCCGAAATAGAGGCCGGCCAGGTCGGCTGTTGCCCCTTCGCCTGCGAGGTGGACCTGGTAGGCCAGGCGACCGTAGCCGGCCCCGAGGTTGAACGAGCGGGCCAGGAACGTACTCCCTGCGGCCTGGCTGACCTCGATACGGTCGAGGTGGACCTGGTTGGCCGGCGCGTCCTGGAGCACGATGTGCTCGAGGGTGGCCTCCTTGCCGATCGTGATCGTCGACCGGGTGTTCGATCCACCGAACCCATCACCGCCGCCGATGCGGGTCTCGACGACGGATGCGGAGCTGCGGTCGCCGAGGCGGATCACCGCGCCGGTGCACGAGCCGTTTCGGGCCGGGTCCGGTATGACGATGTCGACGAGGTGGATCGGCGCCGCAAGGTCCTGCCCCGCTGCCACGTCGATGAAGGCGCCATCGTCACCGAAGGCGGCTCACCGAAGGCGGCGTTCAGGGCCACGAAGGCGTCTGCCGGCTCGGCGATGGCGGATTCGAAATGGGGGGCGACGTCGCCCGGTCGGGCGTCCATGGCCTGGGCCAGGGTTGCGAGGTGCAACCCGTCCGGCAGGTTGGCCAGGTCGCTTCGCCCGGCGTCGACGACGCCGTTCACGATCACGATCCGGGGCCCGTCCAGGGCTGGGATCTGGGCTTCGATCTCGGCCGGCACGTCCACGTTTGCGTCGGCCCCGGGGCCGAAGCTCAATGTGGAGAGCTGGCTGTGGGGAGCGTAGCGCCAGGCCTCGTCGCGCCTCGTCGGATAGGTGACGTCGCCGACCCGCTCGGCCCTGTTCTGAGCCGAGAGGCTGCGCTCGGGTGCGGCCGTCGAGCCGGCTGTCACGACGATGCTCCGGACAGCGGCTGGCCCGATGCGTCCAGGTCGTGGTTCAGGAAGTCGGCGTAGCCGTGGTCCTCGAGGTGCATGGCCAGCGTGTAGTCACCGGACTTGACGATGCGACCGTCGACCAGGACATGCACAAAATCGGGCTTGATGTAGTTCAGCAGCCGCTGGTAATGGGTGATCACGATCATCGACCGGTCCGGCGCCCGCAGGGCGTTGACACCGGAGGCGATGATGCGCAGGGCGTCGATGTCGAGGCCGGAATCGGTCTCGTCGAGCACCGCCAGGCGGGGCTGCATGACCGCCATCTGGAGGATCTCGTTTCGCTTCTTCTCGCCGCCGCTGAAGCCGGCGTTCACCGCCCGGTTGAGGAAGTTCTGCTTGATTTCCAGCAGGTCCATGGCCTCCTTGGCCACGGCCAGGAAGTCGCGGGCCCCGATCTCGTCCTCGCCTCTCGCCTTGCGCACCGAGTTGAGGGCGGTGCGCAGGAAGTACATGTTGTTGACCCCGGGAATCTCAACCGGGTATTGGAAACCCATGAACACACCGGCGGCAGCCCGTTCCTCGGGCACCATCTCGAGCAGGTCGGCGCCATCGAGGGTGACGGTGCCGCCGATCTCGTAGCCGTCGCGCCCGGCCAGGGCGTGGGCGAAAGTGCTCTTTCCCGATCCGTTCGGCCCCATCACGGCATGGACTTCGCCTTCCCCGACGTCGAGGTTGAGCCCCTTGAGGATCTCGACACCGCCGATCGAGGCGGTGAGATTCTCGACATGCAACATCAGCCCACACTTCCTTCCAGGCTCACGCTCAGCAGACGCTGAGCTTCGACGGCGAACTCCATCGGGAGTTCATCGAAGACCTCACGGCAGAAGCCGTTGACGATCATCGACATCGCGTCTTCCTCGGTCATGCCGCGCTGGCGGCAGTAGTACAACTGGTCCTCGCCGACCGTCGAGGTCGACGCCTCGTGCTCGACCTGGGCGCTCGGGTTCTTGACCTCGATGTAGGGGATGGTGTGGGCCCCGCAGTCGGAGCCGAGCAACAGGGAGTCGCACTGGGTGTAGTTGCGGGCGTTCTCCGCCGATCGCATGGCTTTGACCAGGCCCCGGTAGGTGTTCTGGCCGTGGCCGGCCGAGATGCCTTTCGAGATGATGGTGCTGGTGGTGTCGGCCCCGATATGGACCATCTTGGTGCCGGTGTCGGCCTGCTGCCGCTTGCTCGACAGGGCCACCGAGTAGAACTCGCCGACCGAGCGGTCACCCTGGAGGATCACGCTTGGATACTTCCAGGTGATGGCCGAGCCCGTCTCGACCTGAGTCCAGGAGATCTTGGCGTCGGTGTGGGCCCGGCCTCGCTTCGTCACGAAGTTGTAGATCCCGCCGACGCCGTTCTCGTCACCGGGGTACCAGTTCTGCACCGTGGAGTACTTGATCTCGGCCCGGTCCTTGGCCACCAGTTCCACCACCGCGGCGTGGAGCTGGTTCTCGTCCCGCTGGGGAGCGGTGCAGCCTTCGAGGTAGGACACATGAGAGCCCTCCTCGGCCACGATCAGGGTCCGCTCGAACTGGCCGGTGTTCTGGGAGTTGATCCGGAAGTAGGTCGACAGCTCCATCGGGCAGCGGACCCCAGCCGGGATGTAGCAGAACGACCCGTCGGAGAACACCGCCGAGTTGAGGGCGGCGAAGTAGTTGTCACGGACCGGCACCACCGAGCCGAGGTGCTCCCGCACCAGCTCCGGATGATCGTGGACCGCCTCGGAGAACGAACAGAAGATGACACCGGCTTCGGCCAGGGTCTCCTTGAAGGTGGTGGTGACAGACACCGAATCGACGATGGCATCGACGGCGACGTTGCTGAGCATCTTCTGCTCGTGCAGCGGGATACCGAGCTTGTCGAACATGTCCCGGATCTCGGGATCAACGTCGTCCATGCTGTCCAGGACCGGCTTCTGCTTCGGGGCGGCCCAGTAGCTGATGGACTGGTAGTCGATCGGTTGGATCTGGAGCTTGGCCCAGTCCGGCTCCTCCATCGCCTGCCAGGCTGCGAAGGCCTTGAGACGCCACTCCAGCAACCACTCGGGCTCGTCCTTCTTGGCCGCGATCAGGCGGACGACGTCCTCGTTCAGGCCAGGGGGGGCGACATCGGTGTCGAGGTCGGTGCTGAATCCGAACTCGTAGCTGGCCTCGGTGAGTTCTTCGATCTCTCTGAGTTGTTCGCTCATCGAATGTCCTTCTGGTCAGCGATGGTGTCGTCGTTTGGCATGATCTCCATGCCCTCTTCGGTCTCATGCCCGTTTCGCACGCCGGTGAAACGGTGGTTGTTGCTCAGCTGAATGACTGCCCGCACCCACAGCTCCGCTGGGCGTTGGGGTTGTCGATACTGAATCCGGCATCCTGCAGACCGTCGTTGTAGTTCAACGTGGCCCCGGCCAGGTGCGGGGCGCTTGCCGGATCCACTTTGACGGTAACGGGTCCGAAGACCGCTACGTGATCGTTTGGCCCGGTTTCGGCGTCGAAGAACATCTCATAGGAGAAGCCCGAGCAGCCTCCGGCCCTGACCGCAACCCGCAGCCCCAGCAGTTCGTCGCCCTCCTCGGCTAGCAGTGTTGCCACCTTGGCGGCGGCGGCGTCGCTGAGCGAGATCAGCGGTTGTACGTCCTGTTCGGTCGTTGTCATGTCATGAGTCCCTTCGCTGTGGTTCCGTGTCGGTCCTGTTGTGGTGCTGCCCTGCTGGTGTTTTGGCTGGTTTCGGGTCCGGCCCGTCCGGTTCCGGGACTACTCCTCGACGTCGATGAAGATGCACTCGCCGGGGCACTCCTCGGCCGATTCGATGACCCGCTCGAGGCCACCGTCGGGGATTCGAGCCATACCTTCGGCGCCTGCCGGGTTGGCCTCGCCGTCGAAGAGCTTCTCGGCGCCGAAGTTGTCCGCCGATTCCTTCACGTAATACAGCCCGTCATCCATCCCGAAGAAAACATCGGGGGCGATTTCGGCGCAGAGGCCGTCACCTGTGCAGAGGTCCTGATCGATCCATACCTTCATCTTGCTCCTTCCGGACGGTCACACTCTCAGTGGGTGAACGAGGAATCGGCGGACCGGGGGGACCCGCCGTCTTTGCAGGCAGGGGGGTTGCTGCCCGTCAGTGATTGGTTGTAGCAAGTTTAGCAACGTTTTGCCAGTTTCAAGTTGTGAAACTCGGAAAACCTCCCGGCACGATGCTACGATCGTGCCATGGACACCGCAAGCGCTGAGCTCTCGCCAACCCAGCGCCGCGTGCTCGTCGCACTGAAACGCCAGGGTGAGGCGACCGCCGACGAGCTGGCCACCACCCTGGAGATCTCGTCGAGCGCGGTTCGCCAGCACCTGAGTGCACTGCGATCGGCCGGCTTCATCGTGGCCCGCCAGGAGCGGGGCCAGCCCGGTCGCCCTGCCGATCGATACCACGCCACGGAGCGGACCGAGCCCCTGTTCGTCACCACCGATGGTGATCTGTCGATCGAGCTGCTCGGGCACATGGAGGAGGAAGACCCGGAGCTGGTGAACCGCATCTTCGATCGCCGTCGCCGCCGGCTGGTGGAAGGAGCGAAAGATCGTGTCTCCGGCAAGCCGATCGAAGCACAGGTGGCCGCCCTGACCGACCTGCTCGACGCCCAGGGTTATCTCGCCGACTGCGACAAGCTCGATGACGACCACTACCGGATCAACCTCCACAGCTGCGCCATCTGGACCGTGGCCAACCATTATCGGCAGGCCTGCACCGCTGAATTGGACTTCATCCGTGACCTGCTCCCGGAGGCAACGGTGGAGCGGATCACCCACAAGACGGCCGGGGCCCACACCTGCGCCTACGACATCAGGATGCAGGCCTGAGCGTCATCTGAGCCAGACCCGCCCGTAGGGAGGGAGCACGAGCTGGTCATTGTGGAGGCTGACCACCGTGTCCGACAGCGCATCCTCGAAGGTGCGGACGCCGTTGGCCGTCAACCAGTGGCGATCGATTCCGAGCCAGGAAGCCGTGAAGCTGAAGATGCAGAGAACCGGTCCCGTCGGTGCCAGGCGGGAGAAGGCGAAGACCTGGTCCGGACCGCCACGGCAGACGATCGTCGGGTTGGCCCCGTGGAACTCGGGGGTCGCTCGTCGCCGGGCCATGATGTGGCCCACCCCGGCCAGGACCCGGCTGTCGGGCCCGCCGCCGGCCCGAGCCCGTTCGGCGCGGCCCCAGTCCATGACCGGCCGATGGATCCAACGGCCGTCGTCGGCCTGGCCCGGTATCTCGAGCTGACGGTAGTCATTGAGCATGGCGATCTCGTCGCCCATGTAGATCAGCGGGATGCCGCCGTAGGAGGCGATGAGGGCGTGGCCGAGCAGCAGCCGATCCACGGCCCGATCGATGGCCTCGGTGTCCTCATCGGCGATGGCCGACTCCAGCCCGGCCAATGACGCTGCGCTCCCGTTGCTCCGCCGGTCGCCGGTCCGGGGATTGGACTGGAACAGGGTGCCCCGCGCCGGCGATCCCTCGAAGTCGCCGGTGAAGTAGTCGGCGAGAAACCGGCGATGGAGCGGGCCGGAGAGGCCGACCGCGGCGGCGTCCTCATCGGTCACCGCCCAGCCGATGTCGTCGTGGCAGCGGAGGTAGGTGGCGTAGGTGGCGTTGGCCACCACCGGGGGGAAATGTGTGGCCAGCACGTGGGTCATGAGGCGGGTGTCGCCGGTGGCCAGCGATGACCAGAACTGCACCATCAACGAGTTGTGATAGGCCAGGTTCCCCTCCTTGCCGCTGTGCTCGCCTGCACCGAGGTATGGAATCATCTCGGCCGGTCCGACGATGGCCTCTTCGAGATGGATCACCGCCGGAGCGGCGATCCGGGTCGCCGCCCGCAGGGCGTGGAGCAGCACGTGAACCTCGGGTTCGGACTGGCACCTGGTGCCGAGCCGCTTCCACATGAAGGCGACCGCATCGAACCGGAGCACATCGACCCCACGATTGGCCAGCGCCAAGACCACCTCGACCATGTCCAGGAAGACCCACGGGTTGGCCCAGTTCAAATCCCATTGATGGTCGTTGAACGTGGTCCAGACCCACTGGTCGATGTCGGCTTGGTACGTGAAGTTCCCCGGCGCCTGATCGGGGAAGATCTCGACCAGGGTCTGCTCGTAGGCCTCGGGCACGGCCGGATCGTCGAACATCAGGTAGTGGTCGGGATAGGGGTCCACCCCACGCCGGGCCTTGACGGCCCAACGGTGTTCCTTGGCGGTGTGGTTCAGCACCACGTCCAGACAGAGATTGATGTCCCGGGCCCGCAGTGCCGTCGCCAGTTCCTCGAGGTCGTCCATGGTGCCGAGTCGGGGGTCGATGGCGCCGTAGTCCATGACCGAGTAGCCGCCGTCGTTGTCGCCGGGGCGGGCCTGCAGACATGGCATCAGGTGGACGTAGCTGACCCCCAGCTGCTCCAGCCAGTCGAGCCTGTCTACCACACCGGCCAGGTCCCGGTTGAAGCGGTCGACGTAGAACACATAGCCGATGCGATCCGGTCGTTGGAACCAGTCCGGCTCGAGGTCGCGTCGCAGGTCGAGCAACTTCAGTTCGTCCGGTCTGGCGTGCCATGCCGAACGCAGCGCCGAGTCCAGCGCAGCCCGGAACTCCTCGAAGTCGTCGCGTCGACCGTAGAGGCGATCGAGCATGGGATGGAGATCGTCGTGGCTCCGGGCCAGGCGGAGCTCGAATATCTGTTGGTCCCTGTTGTCGCCTGCCCTCCCCATCACCCCCGGTGGTACCTCAGGCCCGGCCATGTTGGCAAGGCCGGGCCGACCGGTCGGCTGGTGTGGCCGGTGTAACGCGGTTAACGGTTTCGGTCGCGGGCCTCGGCCCTCAGCGAGGTCCTCTTCGGGAGCGGGGCGTGGCTCCCGGCCGGCCCCTGGCGTTCAAGGTCTGGCTCGACGGGCCGGAGCGACGATTGGTGGGCACCAGCGCGGTGGAGGGCTTGGTCAGTCTGGCGATGCGGTCCTCCAGGGCCAGCACCCGGGCGATCCCGGTCAGGGTCAGCCCCTCGTTGCTGAGTTCGACGACTCGTTTGGCTCTCGTCACGTCGGCCCGGGAGTACAGCCGGGTGCCACCGGATGTCCGGGTCGGGTTCAGCAGTCCCTGACGCTCGTAGCCTCGAAGGGTTTGGGGGTGAACGCCCAGTAGCTCGGCCGCTACCGAGATCACGTAGACCCCTTCGTCGGGGTCGGGGGCGTGGTTGTCCGCCGGTGGTCGTGTTGTCATCTGATGGCCTCCCTCCGTGTTGATCGGGGGTCGGGTCGTCGTCGAGGTTGCGAGCTCTTGGCCCGGCTTCTGGCGCTGGCGTCCGGTCGGAGGTCGCCTTGTCGGTCGTCGACGGTGCTCCTCTCGATCTCGCCGGTCGACCAGGCGGATTCAGTCGTCGACGATCTCCGCATCGACGATGTCGTCATCGGCCTCGGTGTCCCCGGCCGTTCCGCTGTGGGTGGCGGAGCTCCCGGCAGTGCCGGCCTGCTCGTAGAGACTCTGGCCTGCAGCCTGGGCCGCGGCCATGGCCCTGTCGGTACGCTCCCGCAAGACCTCGACCGCGGCCCCGTCGTCCAGCGCCGATCTGAGCTCCTGGCGGGCATCGGTCAGCGCCGTCCTGTGGTCGTCGCCGAGGTTCGGGTTGTCGGCCAGGAGCTTCTCGTTCTGGTAGACCACACTGTCGGCGTTGTTCCGCACCTCGGCCTCCTCGCGACGCCGGGAGTCCTCGGCGGCATGGGCCTCGGCGTCGGCCACCATCTGGTCGATGTCGTCTTTGGGCAGCGAGGTCTGGCCGGTGATCGTGATCGACTGTTCCTTGCCGGTGGCCTTGTCCTCGGCCGACACGTGAACGATGCCGTTGGCGTCGATGTCGAAGGCCACCTCGATCTGAGGCAGCCCTCGGGGGGCCGGGGGCAGGTCGACGAGCTGGAACTTGCCGAGGGTCTTGTTGTATTGAGCCATCTCGCGCTCACCCTGGAGGACATGGATTTCCACCGAGGGCTGGTTGTCTTCGGCGGTGCTGAAGACCTCCGAGCGCTTCGTCGGGATGGTGGTGTTCCGCTCGATCAGCTTGGTCATGACCCCGCCCTTGGTCTCGATGCCGAGTGACAGTGGTGTCACGTCGAGCAGGATGACATCCTTCACGTCGCCCCGGAGCACACCGGCCTGGACGGCGGCTCCCATGGCCACCACCTCGTCGGGATTCACCCCCTTGTGGGGGTTCTTGCCCGTGAGCTCCTTGACCAGGGCCCCGATGGCCGGCATCCGAGTGGAGCCGCCGACCAGTATCACGTGGTCGATATCGCCCAATTCGAGCTTGGCGTCGGCGATGGCCTGCTGGAAGGGCTTGCGGCAGCGGTCGACCAGCTCGTCGGTCAGGGACTCCAACTTGGAGCGGGTCAACTCGATGTCGAGATGCTTTGGGCCGGTGCTGGTGGCCGTGATGAACGGCAGGTTGATCTTGGTGCTCTGCGTCTGGGACAGCTCGATCTTGGCCTTCTCGGCCGCCTCCTTGAGCCGTTGCATCACCATCTTGTCGGTGGACAGGTCGACGCCTTCGGTGTCTTTGAAGGTCTTGACCAGCCAGTCGATGATTGCCTGGTCCCAATCGTCGCCTCCGAGGTTGGTGTCGCCGTGGGTGGACAGAACCTCGAACACCCCGTCGCCAAGCGACAGCACCGACACGTCGAAGGTGCCGCCACCGAGGTCGAAGACCAGCACGGTCTGATCATCGGCGGCTTCGTTGTCGAGCCCGTAGGCCAGGGCTGCTGCGGTCGGCTCGTTGATGATCCGCAACACGTTCAGCCCGGCGATCTGGCCCGCTTCCTTGGTTGCGGTCCGTTGGGCGTCGTCGAAGTAGGCGGGAACGGTGATCACCGCATCGGTCACGTCCTCGCCGAGGAATGCCTCGGCATCCCGCTTGAGCTTCTGCAGGATCCTGGCCGAGATTTCCTGTGCGGCATAGTTCTTGCCGTCGACGTCGATCTTCCAACTGGTACCCATGTGCCGCTTGACCGAACGGATGGTTCGATCGGGGTTGGTGATGGCCTGGCGCTTCGCCACTTCGCCGACGAGCACGTCGCCATCGCTGGCGAAGGCGACGACCGATGGGGTGGTACGACCCCCTTCGCTGTTGGCGATGACCTCTGCGTCGCCGCCGATGATGGTGGATACCACCGAGTTGGTGGTGCCCAAATCGATGCCAACTGCCTTACCCATCTTTACCTCCGTGGTGCGAGATGCCCGGCGTGGTGCCGGGGTTGTCAAGATCGTCCGGGTGCCTGGGATCGGCCGCCGGGATCGGTGGTCCCATCTCTGAACCTGTCTGCAAGCCTGTAATGATGCCTGTGATCTATTCTATACGGTCTTCTTCTGGTCTTCATCGGGAAATCTTGAGTGGCATGTTGTCAGATCTTATCTAGAGTGTTATAGCTGGTTTGTACAAGGGGGGGTCGCAGACTCGAATACCCCGCCCCCCGAAACAAGAGTCCAAGGAGGACTGTGATCATGTTGATGCGTTTCGACCCGTTCCAGGAACTGACCCGCCAGGCCATGACCGGGACCCGCCGCTCGCCGGTGTCGATGCCGATGGACGCCTACCGCGAGGGCGACGCCGTCCACATCTGGATTGACATCCCCGGCGTCAACGGTGACGACCTCGACCTCACGGTGGAGAAGAACGCACTCACGGTCACCGCCAACCGGTCATGGGAGCCGAGCGAGAGCATGCAGGTGCTGGCCGGCGAGCGGGCGCAGGGCACGTTCAGCCGATCGATATCATTGGGTGACAACCTCGATGCCGAAGGTCTCGAGGCCAGCTACGAAGACGGCGTCCTCCATGTCACGATCCCGATGGCCGAGCAGGCAAAGCCCCGCAAGGTCGAGATCGGTCGCAAGTCGATCGCCGGCTGAGCGCCCGCCCCGCTCAACTCCTTCGCCGGGCCGGCGAGCGGCGTCTCCGCCGCCCCGGTCTGCGACGGTCGGCTTTTCCGCCAGCCGGCCGGACCGGCGACTGGAGCCGGGCACTGTCCCAGGCATCCCGTAGCTGTGACATCACACCCGGCTCCAGTCGCGGCACCACCGTTCCCGATCCCACCAGCCCATCACGACCGATCTCACCATCGGAGAACGACCGACCGGGACCTGATCCAGCTCGAAGTCCGGCCTCCAGCCCCCGGCCCGCTGGAACCGGCGTCGGGAGGGGACGAAGGCTTCGTCATCGACCGGATCGGTGTTCCGCCTCCGCCTGCAGCCGAACCAGCTCCGACCTCAACTCAGCCACTTCGGCCTGGAGCTCCAAGACCAATCGAATCCCGGCGATGTTGAGACCTCGCTCGGTGAGGTCGCCGATGATCGCCAGCCGGGCCAGGTCGTCTTCGGAGTACATGCGATTGCCGCCGGCCGACCGGGATGGGGTGATCAGACCTTCGCGCTCGTAGTTCCGTAGCGTCTGGGGATGCAGCTCCGTCAATTGCGCCGCCACCGAAATTACGAACACGCTCACACTTGAATCCCTGTTCACCGCACAACTCCTCTGTCCAAGACCTGATGCAGGGTACCTCAAGTCACCTGGCAACTTTCGCCGCAGGATCTTCCCCGTCATGAAGATCGTGGCGTTGGCTCTGGAGCTGGGTCACCTGGCGTGATCGGGGCGTGGTCGATTGCGCTTGTCGCCCTGCTCGGAGGACTGGCAAGCGGTCAGGCCGATGGCGGTGGTGCGGAATCCCGGTCACGGTGTCGCCGGTGCTCATCTCGAAACGTGCCGTGGGCGGGGATCGGCGTGACCGCAGGCTCCGGCGGATCGCTCACCGTCTCGTCGGTCGGTGGGGCACCCGGCTGGGCCGCCGATTTTCGACGCGCCGTCGTGGAATCGGGAGGGGAACTGATCGACTCGTTCCGGATCGAGCCGGAAACAATCGACGAAGCGATCGTCGTGCTCAACGGGTGAGGTCCCATCGTGGGTGCGGTCGACACACCGAGATCCAAAGGAGATTGACATGCCATTGAGGCCGAGAGGACGCCGCCTGCTCCGCGGGATCGGACGGACCGCAGTTGTTGCGGGCACCGCCGGTGTCGTGGCAGGTCGAGTCAACCACCACCAGCAGCAGAAGTGGGCCCGTGAACAGCAGGAGGAATACGACAATCAGTACGCTGCGCAGCAGGCCCCGATGATGGCGGCGGCAGGCACTGTCGGCGGCGGTGGGGACGACGTGATCGACAAGGTCAAGGAGCTGTCATCGCTCCACGAGTCGGGCATCCTGACCGACGACGAGTTTGTCGCTGCGAAGGCGAAGCTCCTCGGCTCGGGCTGAGGTATCGACCTTTGGCAGCCACCGTGTTCGGGATGATGCAGTGGGCAATCCACGAGATCGACAACAAGTTCGACGTTGTGATTCAGGTCGAGCCGACCGACCTCGCCTTGCTCGCCGGGGCCATGGACCACATTTCGACGGCCGAGCATCCCGAGGTCGTGCTCCCCTGTGACATGCAGGGAAGGCTGCGTTGATCACCTGACGCATTCGACGCCCCACGGTGAAGTTCCGCCCACCATCTATCCGATCAGCTATCAGTAGAGTGCCTTCCATGACGTTCGCGCCCGCCTATCACGTGCTCGCCAAGCCCACCGGCCCCATCTGCAACCTCGACTGTGAGTACTGCTTCTTCCTCTCCAAGGAGATGCTGTACCCGGGGGATCGGTTCCGGATGGCGGACGAGACGCTGGAGCTGTACCTCCGGCAACTCCTGGGGTCGCACCTGACGCCACAGGTGACGATCGCCTGGCAGGGCGGTGAGCCGATGATGATGGGCCTCGACTTCTTCCGACGCTCGGTGGAGTTGGTCGACCAGCTCAAGCAGCCGCACCAGCAGATCGAGTACACGATCCAAACGAACGGCGTCTTGATCGACGAGGACTGGGCCGCGTTCTTCAAGGAACACGGGTTCCTCGTTGGGCTGTCGGTCGACGGTCCGCAAGAGATCCACGATCGCTACCGGGTCGACAAGCGCGGCCTCGGTTCGTACGACCGGGTGATGGCAGGGTTCGAACACCTGAAGGCGGCCGACGTCGACGTCAACGTG
>CAMYLA010000087.1 GCA_947259095.1 uncultured Acidimicrobiaceae bacterium
CGCCCAAACCGCAGAAGGCGCCCTTGGCGAGGTTCACAACATGCTCAACCGCATGCGTGACCTCTCGGTCCAGGCCGCAAACGACACCAACGACGCAGCAGCCCGAACCGCCATCAAGGCCGAAGTCGACGCCCTGGCGGCCGAGATCGACCGGATCGGAACCGACACCACGTTCTCCGGCGCCGCGGTGTTCACCGCCACCGCCCTGAACTTCCAGGTCGGCTCAGAAGGCGACGCCGGCAACCAGATCCAGGTCACCGTCGGCCTGCTGGATGCCAACACCCTCGGCGGTAACGACCTGGCCGCCCTCAATGTCAGCACGGCAACCGACGCACGAGTCTCGATCGAGAACCTCGACGCCGCCATCGCCGCCGTCTCCACAAGTCGTGGTGCCCTCGGTGCGGTGCAGAACCGGTTCGAGTCCACCATCCGAGGCCTGCAGGTCTCGACCGAGAACCTGTCCGCTTCGGAGTCCCGTATCCGTGACACCGACATGGCAGCCGAGATGGTCAACTTCACCAAGGTCGATTCTGCGACTGCTGGGTTAGCTCCGGGTTAGCTCGGCTCGTTCAGCTCGGCAATGGCGTCTCGATGGCGCCGGCAACACAGAGGCGAAGAAGTAGCGGGACCGAGTGATCGGTCCCGCTACAGGTTTTGCCTCAAGCCGCCGATCCACTGAGTTGCCATGAGTTTTCCAAGGAATTCGACCGCCCCCATCTAATACCCGAGCCCTACCTGCCGAGCCTGCAACTACGGATCCCGACGAGCATGCGACACGAAGTCGAAACGCCGCCGGAGTCGAGAAATTGCTCTCATACAGGGAAGGAATACGAGAGTCATGCGTATCAACAACAATGTGATGGCGTTCAACGCCAGCCGGAACCTGGGAATGTCGAACACTGCGCTCGGCAAGAGCCTGGAGAAACTGTCCTCCGGCAAACCGCAGAAGGCGCCCTTGGCGAAGTCCACAACATGCTCAACCGCATGCGTGACCTCTCGGTCCAAGGGGCGAACGACACCAACGACGCTGCGGCCCGCACCGCCATCAAGGCCGAGGTCGACGCCCTGGCGGCCGAGATCGGCAGGATCGGGGCCGACACCACGTTCTCCGGCGCCGCCGTGTTCACCGCCACCGCCCTGAACTTCCAGGTCGGCTCAGAAGGCGATGCCGGCAACCAGATCCAGGTCACCGTCGGCGCCCTGGACAACACCGCCCTCGGTGGTGCGAACCTGACAACGCTGGCCGTCGACACCGCGGCCAACGCCAGAACCTCGATCGAAGCCATCGACGGCGCCATCGCCGCCGTGTCCACCAGCCGTGGTGCCCTCGGTGCGGTGCAGAACCGCTTCGAGTCAACCATCCGAGGCCTGCAGGTCTCGACCGAGAACCTGTCCGCTTCGGAGTCCCGTATCCGTGACACCGACATGGCAGCCGAGATGGTCAACTTCACCAAGTTCTCCGACTCCTCGGCTAGATGAGCAGCCTCGGAGCGGAGATGGCCGGCAACCTGCTACCGGCAACGGTCGCAGTAGCGGCGATCGTCTCGGCGGTCGTCTTCGGCGCCGGCCGTCTCCGACCTCCGAGGCTGCTGCCGGTGCCCGTGCGCCACCCCCGGGTCGGCTCGCTCGGGCAGACACCCTCGAGTCCGGAAAGGACCACCCAGTCATGAGCAATATCGACGGCCTCTCTTCGGGCCTGGACACCAGTTCGATCATCAACCAGCTCATGCAGTTGGAGCGTCGCCCCCAGGTTGCGCTGACCAATAGGCGTGACCAGGAGACCGCAGCCAGGACCGAACTGTCGGAAATCAGGAGCGACATCACCGCCATCCGGAACATGGCGGCCGATCTTCGGCTCACCACCGGCTGGGACAAACTGGCCGCAACCAGCTCCAACGAGGACGCGGTGTCGGTCCAGGCATCGGCTGCGGCGACCACCGGATCGTATTCGTTCGAGGTCACATCGGTGGCGACCGCGGCGTCGGTGTACTCGACACAGGTCTTCGCCGATCCCAGTTCCTCGACCGGCGCCACCGGGCCCAGCAGTTTCAGCGCCAGCGGATACGGCGCCCTGGGATTCTCCGCTCTCGAGGGCACCGGCTTCGCCGACGGCGCAATCAGCTTCGAGGTGACCCAGGCCTCGGCGGCGGCCAAGATCGAGGGCTCCAACATCCCGACCATCCCGATCACGATCGACGGGACCAATGATGGTGTCGACCTCGAGGTCAGTGGCTTCAATTTCTCGGTGACCCTGGCCCATGACACCTACAGCACCGAGCAGGCCCTGGCCGATGCGATCGCGGCCGCCATCGCCGGCAGTGCCGGCGCCGGTCTCGCCACCGCATCACTCAACCAGAACAACCGGATCGAGTTGTCGACCGGGGCCGAGGGCAGCGACCACAGCATCCGGGTCGCCGGCGGTACCGCCGCCTTCGCCCTCGGCTTGTCACAGGGTCGTCACCGGAGAACCTCGTTCGGGACCGACGGCATCGTGGAGGTCAACGGCACCGCCACCACCATCACCGACGCCTCCGCCGGAGCCAACATCACCCTGCCAAGCGGTGGGGCGGGCTCGATCGACGCCACCATCTCCGGTGGGCTTCGCGTCGGCGTCGCCACCGCCTCCCAAGCCACGCCACCCTCGGACTCACTCGACGACCTGGTGGCCTCCATCAACGCCGCCGACCTTGGCTACACGGCCTTCTCCGTCAACACCGGCAGCGGCTACCGCCTCCAGCTGACGGCCAACGAAACCGGCGCCGACTCCGCGATCACCCCCGACCCCGGCATCTTCGGGGCGATGGGATTCACCGTGTTGTCGAACGGCACCGACGCCCAGCTGACGGTGCAGGGCGAGAACCCGCTCACCATCACCTCATCGGACAACACGTTCGAGGATCTCCTGCCCGGCGTGGCGATCACCGTGAACGCGGTCACCACCACCCCGGTGACCGTGGCCACCGAGCGCGACGTCGATGCGGTGACCGAGAGTGTGAGCGAGTTGGTGACCAAGCTGAACGAGGTCATCAGCCGGATCAACACCAGTACCGCCAACGAGCCGGGGGCCAGTCGAGCGGTCCTGCAGGGCAACCGGGAGGCCCGGAAAGCGGCCGAGGAGCTCCGCAGCGCCTTCGCCGCCCCGATAGACGGGAACCCGCTGACCTCGGTGGGCTTCGTCGGCATCGAACTCACCCGTGAAGGCACGCTGAACTTCAACCAGGACAAGTTCAAGGCAGCGTTCGCCACCGACTCGACGGCGTTGACCGAACTGTTCGCAAACCGCGAGATCGGTGCCACCGACCTCGGCGCACTCGACCGCCTCATCGAAGCCGCCGAGGTGGCGACGAAGGTCGGGGAAGGGTATCTGTTCACCGCCGCCCAGGCCGCCGAACGGCGGATCGACGACTACGGCCGGCAGCTCGAATCGCTGGAACGGCGTCTGGAGCTCCGGGAGTCGACCCTGCGGCGGACCTACGCAAATCTCGAGGTGGCGCTCGGCGGGCTGCAGCAGCAGTCGGGCTACCTCGCACAGCAACTCGGCTCCCTCGGAGGATTCTCACAGTGAACCAACGGGCACATGCGGCGCTGGCCGGTCGGTACCAGGACGACGGCATGGCCGGCTCCTCACCGCAGAAACTGCTGCTGGCGGTCTTCGACCGTCTCCAGCGGGATCTGCGGGACTCGATCGAGGCGATCGGTGCGAACCAGATCGAAGCGGCCCACACATCCTTGGTCAATGCCCAGGAGCTGGTCTTCGAGCTCAATCTGGCCCTGGCCCCCGATGTCTGGCCGGCGGCGCTCGAACTCCGAGCCGTCTACGAACACCTGATGACCCTGCTGATCGATGCCAACATGAACAAGTCCACCGACAAGGTCGAGACGTGCCTGCGGATCGTGAACCCCCTGGCCGAGACCTGGGCCGAGGCCCATCGGGCTCTCCAGGAGAAGCAGCTCGCCGCCACCCCGTCCGGGAGGGTCCAGTGAGCTCCGATCGGCCGCCGGCCTCGGACGAGCCGGTGTCGGACCAGCAGGCCTCAGCCCTGTGGCAGCTGGCGCTCGACCAGTTCGAACAACGCCTGATCGAGTTCGGGTCGGTTCTGACCGACAACGGCCAGCCGGCTGCCGGGCTCTGGCCTCCGGCCTCGGTGATCGACGTGCCACTGCCGGCCGAGCATGGCGAACGGGCCCGCGCCCTGCTGAGCCGTGCTCGAACCCTCGAAGGGGAACTGGCGGCCAAACGTGATCAGCTCCCCCGACCGAGGGCGGGCAGGGCCTCGCGGCGGATACGCCCCTATGCCTCGATTCTGGCCGAGCTCTGATCAGCCGCTCCGGCGCCGGCCGACCTGGTCGGTCGCCATCCTCCGCCGGGTGGACCGGACCCGGGCCGGGGAGGTTTTCTTCCGGTTGTTTCTAAAGGGGGTCCAGGTTTCCCCCGATACCTGATATCGAGCCGGAAGCTCACCGAGCAAGCGCCCACGGACGGGGCCCGCCTAGACCTGTCTAAGGAGCTGTCGAGGTGTTCGTCGGCGGTAACCACTACAACCCTCCCCGTACGGTCGTGTCTTCATCCGGCCGCTGCGTTGGCCGGATCGGCTTCCATGAGGGTCGACGCTGATGGCACTGCCCGTCCTGGCTGCGATGCCGACGACCTCCCGGTCCACGGCATCGGATGAGACCACGGCCTCCGGTGTCGCGATCTCACGGACCGCCCCATCGGACGGCCCCGGCTTCACCGACGCCGTCGGTGGGGCGTTGCGAAGCCTCGCTGCGCTCCAGGCCGATCTCGACCGGTCGGGCCCCGGCGGCAGTCCCGAAACCGGCGACCTGACGGCGCTCGGCGGCCACTGGGCGGCCTCGTCCACCGGGCCCGTCCGGACCCCGCTCACCGTCGCCAACCGTGACCGTGCCGTCGCCGCCTTCACCGACATCACGAGAATGCAGGTCTAGTGGCCGGAAACCTGCAAGCCATCGGGCAGAGTGCCGCATCGTCGGTCCAGCGAATGACCGGGCCCCAGCGGGTCACGCTGGCCCTGGCCTTCGCCGCCACCGCCCTCGGCATCTTCCTGGTGGCCAGGACCGCCAGCAACGCCCCGATGTCCACCCTCTACACCGACCTCGAGCCGTCTGCTGCGGCCGACATCACCTCCGAACTCGACTCCCAGGGCGTACCCTACGAGCTCCTCAACGGCGGCCGGGTCATCCAGGTCCCGGCCAGCCAGGTCCACAATCTCCGACTCGACCTGTCGGCCAAGGGGCTGCCGAACAGCGAAGGCGGCTGGTCGATCCTCGACGATCAGGGCATCACCTCGTCGGCTTTCGAACAGCGGGTCGGCTACCAGCGGGCCATGGAAGGTGAGCTGGCCCGCACGATCTCCTCCATCAACGGGGTGTCGTCGGCCAACGTCCACCTGGCGATCCCCGAACACGACCTGCTGACCGATGACGGCAAGCAGGCCACCGCCTCGGTGCTGCTGACCACCGGATCGACGACGGTCACCCCGATGCAAGTCGATGCCATCGTCAACCTCGTGGCGTCGTCGATCGAAGGCCTCAGCCCCGATGAGGTTTCGGTGGCCGATGCCTCAGGTCGCGTTTTGGCCTCTCCCGGCCAAGGAAGCGGCGTTGTCGGCTTGGAAGGCGACAGCCAGCTGCGGGCCCGCCGCGAGTTCGAGTCGGTCATGGAGAACGACCTCGAAGCGCTGCTGGCGTTGGTCGTCGGACCGGGTCACGCAGAGGTGAATGTGACGGCCGAGCTCGACTTCGACTCGGTCAGCACCGTGACCGAGGAGTATCGGGCAAACGAGTCCGATGCCGGCAACCAGCTCAAGCTGGCCGAGACCACCCGGGAGGAGATCTACCGGGGCGAGGGTACCGAGGAGGAGGGCGGCCAACTGGAGATCGAGCTGCCCGAGGACGAGCTGAACACCGAGCCGGACGAGACCGTCGATGACGGTGTCGACTACAGCCTCGATGAGCAGGACGTCACCTATGCGGTCGACAAGGTGATCACCAACGCCTCAAACGCCGTCGGCAACATCACCGGCCTGTCGGTTGCGGTGTTGCTCGATGAGGAGGCGGTCGACGCCGGTCGGGTCAGTGACCTGGAGACGCTGGTCGAGACCGCGGCCGGCATCAACGACGACCGTGGCGACTCGTTCTCGGTGACCCTGTTGCCCCTGAACGAGAATGTCCTGGCCTCCATCGACGCCGCCAATGCGGTCGGTGAACTGGGAACCGGCGAGTCGGCCGGCGGCGGGCTCGACATCATCGGCCTGGCCAGAACGGTGGGGACGGTGCTGGTGGCCCTGGTGGTCCTGCTGCTGGGCCTGCGATACCTGTCCCGAGGATCGAAGCGCCGGGTCATCGACTCGGTCGACTTGAACGCACTCGAGGTCGGTTCCGTTGCCGCCATCGGCAGCGGCGAGGTCGAGTTCCACGATGAGGAGCCACCGGAGTTGAAGCTCCAGAACCTCATCGCCAACCAGACCGACGACGTCGCCGACGTGTTGCGCTCGTGGCTCAACGAATCCGAGGAGGTGGTCCGATAGTGGATCTGGACACGTCTCGCCTGTCCCATCGTCAGAAGGCGGCGATCGTGCTGCTCAGACTCGGGGCCGAGGGATCGGGACCGCTGCTGCGCGGCCTGCGGCGCAACGAGCTGTCGCTCATCGCCGAAGAGGTTTCGAGCCTGGGCCGGATCGACGTCGCGGTGGCCGATGCGGTGGTCCGGGAGTTCGTCGACGCGGCCCAGGGCGAGGTGCTGCCGCCCGGCGACTACGAACTGGCATACGGCTACCTCGAGTCCACCTTCGGAGAGCGGACCGCCAGAGAGGTGATGGGCGAACTCGACGGCTCCGCCCCCAACATCCCGTTCCAGTTCCTCGACACCTTGGAGCCGGAGACGATCGCCGAGAACCTCGTGAGCGAGCAACCCCAGACCATCGCCCTGGTCCTGTCCCATCTGCGGCCATCGCAGACGGCCGAGATCATCTCCTACATGCCGAGCGAGACGGTCGTCCAGGTCGGGCTGCGCCTGGGGAAGATGGATCGGGTCACCTCCAACGCCCTCCAGGCGGTGGAGAAGGGGCTGCGGGAACGGTTCGCCCCGGTGCTGGAGAACAAGTATCTGAGCGCCACCGGCGGCATCGAGTCGTTGGTCGAGGTCATCACCCTGGCCGACAAGCAGATCGAAGAGGTCATCATGAACGGGCTGGCCGATGTCGACGCCGACCTGGCGGCCGAGATCCGAAAGAAGATGTTCATCTTCGACGACCTTCAGCTGCTGGAAGACCGTCAGATGCAGCTCGTGCTGCGCAACGTCGACGCCACCCGGCTGCCGCTGGCCCTCAAGGGGGTCGGCCAGCTGGTCAAGGACAAGATCCTCGGCAACCTGTCGAGCAGGGCCCGGGAGAACCTGCTCGATGAGATCGAACTGCTCGGGTCGGTCCGGGCGTCCGATGTCGAGGACGCACAGGAAGAGATTCTGGACTCGGTCCGCCAGCTCGAGGAGAGCGGCGAGATCGTCATCAACCGTGGAGGAAGCGACTTTGTCACCTAGCTCAGTACAGACCGGTCACAACGACATTCTCATTCGGGGCGACGAGGCGGCCAGGGCCAAGCCCATCGATCTGGTCGGCCGGGAGCCGTCCGCATCACTCAACGCGGTTGGACCGTGGGCCGAACAGCTCAACGCGCTCCACGAGTCGGCCCGCTTGCAAGGCTTCGAGAAGGGCCGGGCCGAGGGCCACAACGTGGGTGTCGAACAAGGCCGCCAGGCCATCACCGACATGGGCGCATCGCTGGCCGCCTCGGTCGACGAGCTGCTCAGCCAGTTGGAGGCCCAGGCTGCGGCGCTCGGCGACAGGCTGGCGGCCCAGACCGTCGACCTGGCATTGGAAATCGCCGAGGCGGTCCTCGGGCGGGAGATCGCCTGCAGCGACGACCCCGGTGCCGACGCCATCGCCCGCTGCCTGGAGATGGCCCCTGCCACCGGCGACCTCTTCGCCAAACTCAACCCGACCGACGCCGCCGAGCTTGGCCGCATCGAGGGCCTGGCCGATCGTGGTCTGATGATCACCGCCGACCCCGCCCTGCGACGTGGTGACGCCGTGGTGACGATCAACGACGCAACGATCGACGCTCGGCTCAGTGAGTCGCTCCGCCGGGTGGCCGAGGCGCTCCGTTGACAATCGGCGCCCTCCGCCAGCCACCGACCGCAGCGCCTGCTGCCGGTCCCGAGGTATCGACCACGGTCGGTGCCTCCGGTCCCGCGCCCGCCCCTGTGGTGGCTGCGGATCGACCGGCGCCGCCGGACCGAACCCATGGGGCCGGAGTCGATCCCGGGTCGGCCACCGGAGCCGATGCGCGCCGTGGTCGGCTGGCGGCGGCGGCCAGGCCGCAACTGCTCGGCCGGGTGGAGCGGATCGGTCAATCGGAGGCCGACGTGGTCGGACTCCGGGTCGGACCGGGCGACCTGGTGCAACTCGGCGGTCGGGATCCCCTGCTGGCCGAGGTCGTCGCCGTCTCCGGATCGTGTGCGACGGTGCTGCCATACGGGGACTTCCGAGGTCACCGGGTCGGTGAGCCGGTGGAATGGATCAGCGGCGAGATGGAGGTCCCGACGGGGCATCAACTCCTGGGCCGGGTTCTCGATGGACTGACCAAACCGATCGACGGTGGCCCTCGCCTCTCGAAGGCCGACGCGGTGGCCATCCACAACAGGCCGCCGTCGGCGATGGAGCGACCACCGGTGGCCCAACCGATGCCGGTCGGGGTTCGGGTCATCGATACGATGCTGACCTGCGGCCGAGGCCAGCGGATCGCCATCATGGCCGGATCGGGTGTCGGCAAGTCGAGCCTGCTGTCGATGCTGGTCCGCGGCTCGAACGCCGACGTGAACGTGTTGTGCCTCGTCGGCGAGCGTGGCCGTGAGGTTCGTGAGTTCATCGACAACGACCTCGGCCCCGAGGGTCTGGCCCGCAGTGTGGTGATCGTCGCCACCTCCGACGAGCCTGCCCTGGTCCGGCGCAACGCCGCCTTCGCCGCCACCAGGATCAGCGAGCACTTTCGTGACCAGGGCCTCAACGTGAATCTGCTGATGGACAGCGTGACCCGCTTCGCCGTCGCCCAGCGGGAGATCGGGCTGGCGGCGGGCGAGATCCCAACCACCCGAGGTTTCCCACCCTCGGCCCTCGGCCTGCTGCCGGGGCTGCTGGAACGGGCCGGCACCTCGTCCCGAGGCTCGATCACCGGGTTCTACACCGTGCTGGTCGAAGGCGACGACATCAACGACCCGGTTGGCGACACGGTGCGATCGATCGTCGACGGCCACCTGGTGCTGAGCCGGGAGTTGGCAAACGCCGGCCACTTCCCCAGTGTCGACGTGTTGCAGTCGGCGTCCCGGGTCGCGCTGGCGGTCACCAGCGGAGAGCAGCAGGAGCTGGCGGCGATGGCTCGACGCTACCTGGCGGTCTACGATCGTGCCCGCGACCTGATCGACGTCGGAGCCTACAGCCCGGGCGGCGACGAGGAGCTCGACCGGGCGGTTGCGCTGGCCCCGGCCCTCGAGGCGTTCCGGCGCCAACACCTCCACGAAGCCACCGCACCGGACCAGGCCTGGGCAGCCCTGCGGGAGATCCTGACCGCCCAGCCGGCTGAGACCGGTCTGGCCAACCTCACCCGGGCGGTCGGCTGATGATCGAGCGACGCAACCGGGTGGCCAGGGTGGCCAAGATCGCCGGAGAGACCGAAGCGAAGGCGAAAGCGGTGTGGGTCGAAGCCGACCGTCGGGTCAAGCAGCTGGACCGGCGCCGGGAAACGGCGCTCACCAGGGCCGGCCACCTGGCCGACCAGGCCGTGCCGATCAGGCTGCGAAGCCACCTGGTTGGCGCCGGGGCCCGCCACCTGGTGGCCCTGGCCGACGAGAAGGTCGAGCTTGTCGACCAGGCCCGATTGCGCAGGGCCGAGTTCGAAGCAGCGGTGACAAAGGTTCGCTCGCTCGATCGTCTGGTCGAGCGATTGGACGAGGTGGAGCACGACCGGCGGCGACGGCGGGAGGCCGCCGACCTGCAGGACATCGTGGCCATCAAGGCGGCGAGGAGGAACACATGACCGACGTGATCGATCCGATCGGCGGGGCCGAGAGAGCCGAACGGCTGGACGCTCTGGCCATCCGGCCCAGCCGAACCGACTCGAGCCGCCGGGACGGGCCGAGCTTCGAACGTCTGCTGGCCCAGGCGGCGGTCCGGGAGAACCGTCGACTGGCAGCAGTTCCTGACAACCAGGCGGTGGGTCTTGGCTCGAAGCTGATCGCACCCCCTCGCCCCCGCCCCACCGGCGCGCTCGGGGCCGCCATGCCGGCCGCCGGATCGTCGGCGGCCGGTTCGGCGCAGCCCGGCGCATTGCTTGGAGCGACATCATCGGCGTTCGGTCTTTCCTCGTCGGCCGCCGGGTCCCCGGCCGGGGAGGCGGCGGTGGCGGCAGCGGCCGACTACCTCGGTGTGCCGTACCTGTGGGGTGGCACCGATGCGGTCAAGGGTTTCGACTGCTCCGGTCTGATCCAGCAGGCGTACCGTGACATCGGCGTCGAGATGCCGAAGTGGAGCCGCCATCAGGCAACGATGGGCGTCGAGGTCCCGTCGATCGAACAGGCCCTGCCCGGCGACGTCATCGCCTTCGGTGACCCGGTGAACCACGTGGCCCTGTACACCGGCGACGGCCAGATGCTCCACGCCCCGAAGACCGGCGACGTCGTCCGGATCGGGCCCATCGATCGGCCGATCGCCTCCATCCGACGTATCGTGGCCCCTGGCGGCACGCCGATTCCCGGCGCGGTTGCCACCGGCGGGACGGCTCCGGTCATGG
Organism: uncultured Acidimicrobiaceae bacterium; assembly: GCA_947259095.1. Taxonomy (GTDB): domain Bacteria; phylum Actinomycetota; class Acidimicrobiia; order Acidimicrobiales; family SZUA-35; genus JAHELU01. Next base: position 10,864 of record CAMYLA010000087.1, read on the forward strand.
CCGCCAACGGTACGTTGGTGGCGTCCTCGGCGGCCCCGAACGAGCCCGGCCGAGCGGAGCTGCAGTACCGGCCGTTGTTCGAATCGGCGGGCGAACGGTGGAACGTCGATCCGGCGCTGTTGGCCGCCATCGCCAAGACGGAATCGAACTTCAACCCCGAGGCGGTGAGCCCGGTCGGCGCCCGCGGCCTGATGCAGTTCATGCCCGCCACCGCCGACGAGATGAATGTGAACCCCTCGGACCCGGCCTCCGCCATCGATGGGGCGGCCCGGTACCTGCGGACATCGCTCGACCAGTTCGAATCCCACGAGCTCGCCATCGCCTCGTACAACGCGGGCCGGGGGGCGGTCTCCCGCTACGGCGGCATCCCGCCGTTCAACGAGACCCAGAACTACGTGCAGAAGGTAATGGATGCCTGGAGGAGTCGCTCATGACCGGCAACGGTTCGCTTCCGATGATCAATTACACCACCCCGAGCGGGCGGGCGAACGGCACGAGGACCGCCGCCGGGCCGGCACGGGACCGCTGGGACCGATCGGTCGACGCCGACCGTTTCGATGCCTTTCTCCGGCGAGCCCAGCGGTCGAGTTCCGAGGACCGGGCGGCTTCGGACCGGCCTGAGAGACCCGGCTCCCCCGCCGACGCCGAGCGCCGGGCCGACCGGGTTCGATCACCGGAGCCCGGCAGCCGTCGACGGGCCGACGAGCCGTTGAGTGGCGATGAGCAGGTCCGCAAGGACGAGCCGAAGCGGGAAACCGAGCAGTCCTCGAAGCGGATCGACGGCGCCGATCGTGGCAGCGCAACCGTCGACCGGGCGGGCGGCGCCACCGGCGTTGACGAATCGATGCAACGAGCCGCAGCAGCGGGCGAGGGCGAGGGCGGGGTGGACCCCACGGACCAGGTCGATCCAGCCGCAACCGACATCGACGAGGTCGCCGAGGGTGACGGCGGGGACTCGACCGTGAAGTTCCGACCTGCGGTCGAGCCGGCCACGGTCGAGCTCCCAACCGACGGCGAGGCCGCCACTGTCGGCGCCGACGGTGAAGGCGGTGAAGGCGGTGACGATCGACCCATGTCGGGACCGACCGACGAAGGCGCCATCGCCGGGGATGAGACCGGCGAGACGATCGACACTCCGGTGTCGGCGAGCCGGCAGTCCGGTACGGAACTGGGGGACGACCTCGCCAAGGGGCGAGGCATGGTCGACCCCGATCGCCAAACGGCCACCGGCGCCGCCGAATCCGATCAGGCAATGGCAAGTGACGCCAATGCGGGGTCACCGAGGCCGGAGACGGACGGCACGGCGGACGGCACCGGGAGCGACGCGCCGATCGAGACCGATGAGAGCAGCGGGCGACCGGGGGCGACCGATGGGCCCGCCGGCCCCGGTCCGCAACCGGTTCCCGCCGACGATGGGTCGGTCGATGCCGGGCTCGAGGGCGGAGAACCTTCGACGGCGGGGGCCGACGCCGGCCGGGCAGCCGGCGAGGCCGACGCCGCCACCGATGCTTCAGGCGTCGAGGACCGGCCCGATCCTACGGCCGTTCCATCGGAGGATGACCTCTCGATGACAGGCGACCCGTCCGATGCCGAGCCGGCGGCCGGTGTCGGCGAGACCGCCGCCGATGGCAACGACGAACCGACGACGGGGCCGGCGGCCGACCAGCCGCAACCGGCCGCCGAACAGCGCCCCGACTCGACCACCACCCAACCGGCCGACCGAGGCTCGACCCGGGTCGAGGTGGCCTCCAGCGATCCTGGGGCCGACACCACCGACGCACGACTGGTCGATCCGGGGGTCGGTGCTGCGGCCCCGAGGTCCGGCCGGGCGTCGACCGCAACCGCCGGGGAATCCGGCGAGGTCGGCGGCGACGAATGGACCGCACCCTCGGTGGCGACCACCGAACCGGGCTCACGGACCGCCGACCCGGGCGCCGGCTCGACCGGCGGCAACGACCGGACCGCCGAGGCTCCAGCCATACCGGCACCGGCCCCATCGGGGGTCGCCTCGGCGAGGGCAGCCGACGGCCCGGCCGGCGCTGCCTCGACCATCGGGCAATTGACCGCAGCCGAGGTGGCCGATGCCGGCCTCGCTGCCTCGGCGCTGGCTCCCACCACGAGCGGCGACCAGACCGATGGCGCCGATCCGCTGTGGCGACAGATCAGGCGAGCCCTCGGTTCGCTCCGGACGACGCCCACCGGCGATCAGCAACTGACCATCCGGCTCCGACCGGCCGAACTCGGATCGGTTGTGGTCAGGATCAACAGCGGCGATGCCGGCACCGCAGTGTCATTGGTGACCGAATCCTCGGCCGCCGCCAACCAGTTGAACCAGCAGCGCCAACAGCTGATCCGAGATCTGGAGGACGGCGGCCTCGTCGGCGTGAACGTCGACATCGGCTCCGATGGCGGCGCCGATCGCACCCAGACCGGGCAAGCCGACGCCGACGCCGATCGCACCGGCGGCCAGGGTCTGTTCGGCGGTTCCGGCGATCCGGGGTCGATCGAGACCGAGCTGGCCCGGGGCTACGGCACTCGTCGAGATCGTGGCCCCTCGGTGGGTTTGATCGATGTCGACCTGTGACCGCCCGGGGTACCTGCCAGGAAAGAACCGAACCGATGAAACGAACATCTGAAACAGAACGAGAAGAGGTGTGTGGTGGTTGAAGGAATCAACGCAGTCGCCGGGTCGGTGGTCGAGGTTCCCGACTACTCGATACCGGCTGAACAGCCGCCCTCCGGCGAGCTGGGAAAGGACGCCTTCCTCAAGTTGCTGGTGGCCCAGTTGAAATACCAGGATCCGCTGGAGCCATCGAGCTCCGAGGAGTTCATTGCCACGACGGCCCAGTTCACGGTGGTCGAGAAGCTCGACGAACTGACCAAGCAAGGGGCGAACACCGCACTGGTGAACTCGCTGACCACGGCCAGTGCGCTCATCGGTCGAGAGGTGACGGTGAACCGCAACGGCCTGCCTGTCACCGCAGTGGTCAACCAGAGCCGAATCGTCTCCGGCGAGGTGTCGCTTGAAACCGACCTCGGCCCGGTTGGCCTGACCGAGATCGTCTCGGTCGGTGCTGCGCCCGCCGCCTCGAGCCCTGCCGCGATTCCCGGGCCGAGTCCGGCCCCGGTCCCGGAGCAGGCACCGACGGAGACCAGCGGGCCAGAAGCGCAGGCCCCGACACCGGTCGCATCGACCTCGGTGCCAACCGGGGCGACCCCCGCACCGCTGACGGCCACACCGGACACAGCGGTCGAACCGGCCCAGGCGGCACCGGTGGCCCGACCCTCGACCGAGCAAACGGCCCCGGCGCTGGCGACCCAGGTTGCGGCCGAACCCCCGGTTGCCCGGCCGTTGATCGAGCCGGCGACACCGGACGACAAGCTGTAGGCCGGGCCGCCACGCCGCCCGGTTCGGGCCAACCGGCACGGTCGGTCGGCGACGATCCGGTACCGAGGTGGAACGCCAGACCCTGCATCGACGCGCCGGCTGGGCGGCTGCAGCCGCCGGGCCGACCCGTAGCCCCAGACCTAATACCCGGACCGTTCCGGTCGAGCCTGTGAACAAGTCGATCGCTTCGGTCGGCGTTTGGAACGACTGAGTTCGGCTCGAGGGAACAGGCACGTGGCCAAGACGAAACCAACCAAAATGCTGGCGGTGCTGGGTCGCTCCCGCCGCGGTGGGCGGTGGAGTCTGGCCCCCCGATCGTCGGTGCTGGCCTTCCTCGGGACCTGCCAACTCGACATGCGGCGGTCGTCGGTGGACGGCGAGATGTTCAAGATGAAGGTCACCGTGGTGCTCGGCTCGGCGACCTTCGTGCTCCCACCGGGGGCAGTGGTGAAGCCGTCCGGTTTGACCGTGCTTGCCGGGTCATTGGTCGACGTACCCGAGTCGGAGGAGACGTGCGACCTGCCGACGCTGGAGATCGAGTGGACCACCGTACTGGGGCGGATCCATGTCATCACCAGATCACTGGATGACGACGACCTCGACGAGAACAACCCGGAAGACGCAGCCAACGAGCGTCTCGGTCCGGGGGCCGAACCCATCGAGACGGTCCTGCACCGGGCGCGACCGGAGATCGTCGCCGAGGTCGTCGAGGCCGAAGATGAGCCCGTCCGAACCGAGCCGTCCGTGCTCTCGCCGACGACCGATGGGATCAGCTCTGCCGACGAGGCGCCGGAGCGCACCGAGGCCGACGATGACGGCGCCACCGACCCGGACCAGGCCAATGACCTCCCGGCTGCCAACGGTGACGATGCGGACCAGGCCGCCGACGCCACGGCCCAGGATCGAAGCCTGTCGACCGCCGACCAGCCGGACGTTGACGTCAGCGACAAACCAACCGACCAGCCGGACGTGACCGACCAGGGCGACGCAACCGACCAGCCGGCCCCGGGCGATGCAGACGACTCGCCCGACCAGCCGGACGTGGGCGAGGTGCCGGACGATGTGGTCGCTGCAGTTGCAACGGCGGTCGAGGCCGGCGTGCAGTAGGCGATCGAAAGATCCCAGCGGAACGTGCTGTCCTAGCAGCACACGAGCCCAGCCCGTTTGTTGGTCGGGCTGGGCTCGTCTTGGTTTGCAGCTCCCGGATCGGGAAGGTGATCGGTGGCTGCGCCCGGGGCCGGCGTATCCATTGCGGGTGCACACCGGCCTCAGGGACTTTGTCGTGACTACCTCTTCAGGTTGACGATCTCCTGCAGGAGCTCGTCGGAAGCGGTCACCACTCGGGAGTTGGCCTGGAAACCACGCTGGGAACGAATGAGCTCGGTGAACTCCAGCGCCAGGTCGACGTTGGACATCTCCAACGTCCCGGGGGCGATCGAGCCTCGGCCACCGGTGCCGGTCGGCCCGAGCTGGGCCAGGCCCGAGTTCGACGATGCCCGCCAATTCGATCCGGTGACCCGTTCGAGGCCTTCCGAGTTGGAGAAGTTGGCCACCGCCAGCATGGCGATGGGGCTCGTCAGACCATTGCTGTAGGTGCCGACGATGATGCCATCGGGACCGACCCGGATCGACTGCAGCACACCGGCCGGCGCACCGTTCTGGGTCACCACCGCCAACGACGTGTCGTCGCTGTACTGGGTGACCCGGCGATCGGTGTCACCGCCGATCACCAGCGTGACGTCCTGCACACCGGGGATCTGCCCGGCGGCGATGTCGATGCCGAGGTCGGCCGGACCGGTCAGCTCACCATCGACGAAGCTGAGCACGTTGTCGGTCAGGGTGATGGCCGTCGGCGGGTCGCCGTAGGTTGCGGTGGCCGTCCACTCGTTGGCCGCCGTCTTCTCGTACGACATGTCGACGGTGATGGCCGCACCGGTGGTATCGAACACCTCGACACCGGCGTTCACGATCTCGCCGATGGGGGCTGCCGCCGGCAGGTTGCCACCGAGCTTGACCTCGGAAGTCACCACCGGCGGGTTCTGGTCGCCCACCGGCAACCGGATCACGCCCGGCGCGGCGGTGGGATCGATGTTGCCGGTGGCGTCGGCGCCCCAGCCCTGGATCAGACCGCCACCGCTCGACACCAGCCGAGCATCGGCGTCGACGAACAAGGCCCCGGCTCGGGTGTAGAGGGTTTCGCCGGCCTTCTCCATGACCAGGAATCCATCACCCTGAATGGCGACGTCGAGATCACGGTTGGTGATCTGGAGGAAACCCTGGCCGAACTGTTGCGCCGTGCCGGACATCATCACTCCCAGACCGACCTGGGACGGATTGCGTCCGCCGGCGTTGGCCGTCGGCGTCGATGCACCGGAGATCACCTGGGACAGCACATCCTGGAAGATGGCCGTGTTCCGTTTGTAACCTTGGGTGTTCACGTTGGCGATGTTGTTGCCGACCACGTCCATCATGATCTGATGGCTCCGCAGGCCGGACACCGCGGAATACATTGAACGAATCAAACTTCTCTCCTACTAGTTGCAACACAGGGGACAGGGGCTGGTACTTCGGGTTCGGCGGGAGGTCGAATCCTTTGTTCAGCGCCGATATCAGAGCTGCATTCTCATGATGTCGTTGAAGGCGGCGATGGCTCGATCGCGAATGGCGACGGTCACCTCGGTTGCCAGCTGGGCCTCCGAGGTGGCGATCATGTAATCGCTGACCGAATTGAGGTCGCCGGTGGCCGCTTGCTGGCTGGCCGCCGTCACCTCGTATTCGAGGCCGCTGATCGTGTCGAGGGCATTGCCGATCGCCTTGGCGAAGTCGCCGCCGATGTCGGTCGGCTGGGCCGCAGGCGTGAGATCGGGTCGAATCGGACCCGGGCTCTGCCCAGGGGTGATCGACTCGGATTTGAGGGGGGCTATCGGCGGGATCGTGAAAGTCATCGTCGTCCAATCTCGAGTGCTCGTTGGTAGGCGTCCCTTGCGGAGCGGAACGCCGAAACATTCGCCTGGTAGGCCCGTTGGGCCACCAGCATGTGGGTCATCTGTTGGGAGAGGTCAACCGCCGGCAGGCGAACGAACCCTTCCTCGTCGGCCAGCGGATGATTCGGCTCGAAGACGACCCGACCGTTCGGATCGCCGAGCTCCATCCTCTTGACCGCGGCGCCTTCGAAGCCGTTGCGGCGGCTCTGCTGGGCCTCGGCGATGATGAACCGCTCCTGGAAGGCAGCCTCGTTGGTGGCCGACACATTGTTGATGTTGGCCACGTTGTCGGCGATGGCGTCGAGCCAGGTCTGGTACACGTCCATCCCGGAACCCGAGATGGAGAGACTGTGAAATGGTCCGGACATCGCTACCTACTCCCGATTGCGGTTCGGAGCCTGGTGTAGCGGGCGTTCAACGCCCCGGTTATCAGCTGCTGCTGCAGCGCATTCATCTCCAGCGACGTGACCTCGTCCTCCAGGTCGACGTTGCTGCCGTCGATTCTGGTCGGTGCGCCACTCAAGCTCGAGGAGATGGTGGCTCTGGACGGGTCACCGCTGTCGATGGCGTGTCGCAACGCCTGCTCGAACGACACCCGTCGCGCCTGGAAGCCCGGCGTCTCGACGTTTGCGATGTTGTGCTCGGCGGCCTGGCGTTGGGCTTCCAACCCTCGGAGGGCTGCAGCCAGGACTTCGGATTGGTTTCCACCAACTATCATCTCGACAGCTCCTTAGAACAGGTAGGGCCCCGTCCTTGGGCGTCTTCTCGGCGAGCTTCCGGCTCGTTAAGAGCTATCGGGCCACGCAGAATGCGGCTTTAGAAAGAAAACGGCGAATACCCGCAGCGGAGCCGATCCTTCGGCCCCGCCGCGAGTGTCGCAGTGGCTATTCGATTCGTTCTGGCCGCCCGGTGGTGGCGGCCCGATGTCTACCGGAGTCTCTAGCCGAGCAGTCGCAGAACCGACTGCGGGACGGCGTTGGCCTGGCCAAGCATGGCGGTGCCGGCCTGCTGCAGGATCTGGTTCTTGGTGAAGTTGACCATCTCGGCTGCCATGTCGGTGTCACGGAT
>CAMYLA010000088.1:0-16837 GCA_947259095.1 uncultured Acidimicrobiaceae bacterium
CCCGGTTTGATACAATACGACCTCAATGGCCGCGAAAAGAATCATCGCACCGAAAAGGTGGATGTAGGTTCGCATGATGAACGTCGCCCGCTCATCGGTGTCGATCGACAGCAGCTCCGACCCGCGCCAGGCGATGTTGATCGTCTCATGGACGTGGCCCTCGGCGTCCATCCGATGGCCGACCCCGGCCTCCCGCAACGTTTCGACCGTGCCCCATTCGAGCACCCCGGCCCGGATCCGCTCCAGCACGTAGGCCCGGCTCTGGCGCTCGACCACCACGTGGTCGATCCCGGCGTTGGACAGCAGTTGCGACAGCAGCATCCCGGCCGGCCCGGCACCGATGATCGCCACACTGGTCTGCAACGTACCCCCTGACCCCGCTCGTCCGCCGGCCGGCCCGTCCGGTCGAGCGCCGTGATCGTGCGGGTTAGTATTGCAGCCTGCCCGCAACACTGTCGACAATGGTCGGCCAGAGGAAAGACGGTGGGAACGGTGACGAGATGGTGGGAACGGTGAGGAGATGGTGAGTACATGGTGAGTACATGGTGAGGATCGTCATGGCGGGGGAGGGGGCGATCGCCAGGAAACACCTGGCGGCCATCGCCAGGATCGACGGCGTCGAGGTGGTGTCGCTGGCCGGAGGGAACGCCGCCGACACCGAGGCGTTGGCCGCCGAGCACGGCATCGCCCACTGGTCGCTGGATCTGGCCCAGTGCCTGGCCAGACCGGGTGTCGACGCCGCAGTCCTGACCACGCCGACCCAAATGCACGCGGCCCAGGCGATCCAGGTCCTGCGGGCCGGCAAGCACGTGCTGGTGGAGATCCCGATGGCCGACAACCTGGCCGACTCCCGAGAGCTGGTCCAGGTTGCCGACGAGACCGGCCTGACCGCCATGGTCTGCCACACCCGCCGGTTCAACCCCAGCCATCAATGGGTGCGGAACCGTCTCGTGGCCGGTGAGCTGACACTGCAACACCTTGTGGTCGAGACGTTCTTCTTCCGCCGGGAGAACACCAATGCCCTCGGCAAACCCCGAACCTGGACCGATCACCTGCTGTGGCATCACGCCTGCCACAGCGTCGACCTGTTCCAATACCAGACCGGTGAAACGGCCGATCGGGTCAGCGCCCTGCAGGGCCCGATCCATCCCGAGCTGGGTATCGCCATGGACATGTCGATCGCCATGACCACACCGTCCGGCGCAGTGTGCTCGCTGGCCCTGTCGTTCAACAACGACGGCCCGCTCGGCACATTCTTCCGCTACATCTGCGACAACGGCACCTACATCGCCCGCTACGACGACCTGGTCGACGGCGGGGAGAACCCGATCGACGTGTCGCAGGTCGACGTGTCGATGGACGGCATCGAGCTGCAGGACCGCGAGTTCTTCGCCGCCATCGACGAGGGTCGGGAGCCGAACGCCTCGGTGGCCCAGTGTCTCGACGCCATGATCACCCTCGATCGACTGGAGCAAACACTGTGAATCGGGAGCGAACGCTGTGACCCAGATCGTCGACTGCCACGGCCACTACACCACCACGCCACCTCAGGTCGGGGCGTATCGGGAGGCCCAGCAGGCGGCCCTGCTCGAAGACCCGGATCACGTCGGAGACAAGGGCGAGATCGTGGTGTCCGACGACGAGATCCGTCACAGCCTGGAGGGGGCCCAGCTCAAACTGCAGCGGGAGCGGGGCACCGACCTGACCATCTTCTCCCCCCGGGCGTCCTGGATGGGTCACCACATCGGCAACGAGCACACGTCGAAATTCTGGACCCAGCACACCAACGACCTGATCCGGCGGGTCTGCGATCTGTATCCGGAGAACTTCGCTCCGGTGTGTGCCCTACCCCAGTCGCCGGGGGCCTCGGCCGAGGTTGCGGTGGCCAACAGCGTTGCCGAGCTTCGGCGTTGTGTCGAAGAGCTGGGGTTCGTCGGCTGCAACCTGAACCCCGATCCGTCCGGGGGCTGGTGGACCGGTCGGCCGCTCGACGACGAGGGCTGGTACCCGATCTACGAGGCGATGGTCGAGCTCGACGTCCCGGCCATGATCCATGTCAGCGCCACCTGCAACGACAATTTCCACGCCACCGGCTCTCACTACCTGGGGGCCGACACCACCGCCTTCATGCAAGCGATGACCTCCGGGTTGTTCGATCGGTTCCCGGGTATGCGGTGGATCATCCCCCACGGCGGCGGGGCGGTGCCCTACCACTGGGGAAGATTCAAGGGTATGGCCGAGGACTCGGTGGCGGCCGGTGGCGATGACGGCTATACGGGCGTCGACCGGCTGCTCGACAACATCTGGTTCGACACCTGCGTCTACCACCAACCGGGAATCGACCTGCTGACCTCGGTGGTGCCGGTCGACAACATCCTGTTCGCCTCGGAGATGGTCGGTGCGGTCCGAGGCCGGGACCCCGACACCGGCCAGTTCTACGACGACACCCGCCGCTACGTCGACAACGCCGCATTGAGCGACGGGGATCGGCACAAGATCTTCGAGGGCAACGCCCGCCGGGTCTACCCGAGGCTGGCTCCCCTCCTGGACCGGCTGACCGGCGCCCGGCGCCAGGCATCGGCCCGGCCCGCAACCGTCGACGAGAACGGAGCAGATCGATGATCGGTGCCCCCAACAACCGGCATGTGGTCGTCCGATCCATCGATCGGGCCGACCTCGACACCGCAACCGAGATCGGCGCCACCGGCTCGGCAACGGTGCACGAGGCCATCGGTCGCCGTGGTTACCTCGGCGCCGACATCGTGGCCAGGCTCCCCGGGGCCCGGATCGGGGGGACTGCGGTCACCGTGCTGTCCCATCCCGGTGACAACCTGATGATCCACGCCGCGGTCGAGGTGTGCGGCGATGGCGATGTGCTGGTGGTGGCCAACACCGCACCCTCGACCCACGGTATGTTCGGAGATCTGCTGGCAACCTCACTCCAGGTTCGTGGGGTTCGGGGTCTGGTGATCGACGCCGGTATCCGGGACCTGGCCGATCTGAACCAGCTGGGGTTTCCGGTATGGAGCCGCCATGTGTCATGCCAGGGCACGGTCAAGGCCACGGCCGGCTCGGTCAACGTGCCGGTCTCGATCGGTGGCGTGGCCATCGATCCCGGCGACGTGATCTGCGCCGACGACGACGGTGTTGTCGCCGTTCCCCGGCTGGAAGCCGATTGGGCGCTCGAGAAGTCGTTGGCCAGGATCGCCAATGAGGCGGCCACCAGGGCCAGGCTGGAAGCGGGGGAACTGGGCCTGGACTTCTACGGTCTGCGGGCCAAGCTGGAAGAACTCGGCGTCGAGTGGGTCGACCGGCTGTGACCGTGACCCGGCGCGTCTCGATCGGGTTGAATCGGTGGGATTGGCGCACGCCTGCCACCTTCGCCGAGAGCGTCCGCCGGGGCGAGGACATCGGCATCGGCCACGCCTTCGTGCCGGTCAACCCGCTCGGCATCTGGGATCCCTATGTGTTGATGACACTCGGCGCCGCCGCCACCACCACGATGGGGTTCGGGCCGATGCTGGAGACCCCCCGGCTTCGTGGCGCCGCAGTGGCCGCCGGCTCCATCGCCACCGTCGACCAGGTGTCGGGCGGCCGGGCGATGCTGATCTACGGCATCGGCGACACCGCGGTCCGGTGGCTGGGGATGCGACCGGCCAGGGTCGCCGAGATGGAGGCCGCCACCGCCGAGGCCAGGGCGTTGTTGGCCGGCCAGCGGTTGGAGGTCGGCGCAGCCCGACCGGCCCATCTCCGCCATGCCCGCCCGGTCCCGGTGTGGGTCGCGGCCAGCGGTCCGAAGTCGCTTCGCATGGCGGGCCGGGTTGCCGACGGCGTGTTCCTCCGGGTCGGTACCAACCCGGCCAACCTCCGGGCCGCCGTCGACTCGATCACCGCCGGTGCCACCGAAGCCGGGCGCAACCCGGAAACGATCTCGATCGGGCTGATCGTCCACACCTGCCACAGCCAGGACCCGGCCGAGATCCGGGCCATCACCCGGGCCATGGCCGCCGGGTTCTACGAATACGCCCCGGCCCTGTTCCGCCAGGCCGGCTTCGAGTGGCGTGGCCCGCCGATCGAAGAGCTCAAGCAGCAGCTGTGGCCGGACTTCCACCACGCCGCCGACCTGGTGGCCGCCGGCGCCCTGGTCGATTTCCTGCCGGACGAGGTGGCGGCATCGTTCTCGTTCTTCGGCACCCCGACCGATGTGGCCGACCAGATCCGGGCCGTCGTGGCGGAGGTGCCACAGGTCGAGATCGTGGTCCCCCATCCGGTGCCCTTGGCCTTCGGTGGCGGGATGGGTGAGGCCCATGGGGCCTATCTCGACTGGCTCGGTCGGGGCGTGCTGGCGGTCACCTGAGGGCCGATGCCCTCAGCAGATCCGGGGGAGCTGTTCGCCGAGGGGCAGGTCCACCACCCTGGTGGCGCCGAACGGCGTCCTGGCCGTCACCACCCCGGGGTGATCGTCGTTGACGGTCCCGATCACGCAGGCCTCGGCACCGTGCTGGTGGTCGTGCATGGCCGACAGGACGGCGTCGAGGTCGCCGGGGGCGACGAAGGCCACCAGCCGCCCCTCGTTTGCGATGTTGACCGCATCGAGACCGAGGAACGAGCAGGCCGCAGCGACCTCGTCGGGAATCGGGAGCCGGGCCTGCTCGTAGGCCACGCCGACCCCGGCCGCGGTGGCGATCTCGCACAGTGTGGCCGCCAGCCCGCCCCGGGTCGGGTCCCGGAGCACGTGGATGTCCGGTGTGGCGGCCAGCATCGCCTGCACCAGCCCGTTGAGCGGGGCCGAGTCGGTGCGGAGCTCGGTGCCGAACTCGAGCCCCTCCCGCTTCGACATCACCGCAACGCCGTGCATCCCGATCGGGCCGCTGACGATCACCACATCGCCGGCGGCGGCCCGGGTGGGACGGATGTCGACGCCATCGGGGATGACCCCGATCCCGGCGGTGTTCACGTACAGGCCGTCGGCCTGGCCTGCGTCGACCACCTTGGTGTCGCCGGTGGCGATCGGCACCCCGGCCACCTCGGCGGCCCGGCCCATGGCCTCGGCCACCCGGCCCAGCGTCGCCAGTTCCAAACCCTCTTCCAGGATGAAACCGGCGCTGAGGGCGATCGGTCCTGCCCCAGACATCGAGACGTCGTTGACCGTGCCGTTCACCGCCAGATCACCGATGCAACCCCCGGGAAAGAACAGTGGGCGGACGACGTAGGAGTCGGTGGAGAACGCCAGGCGGCCGCCGCCGGCGATGACCGTCGCCGCGTCGAGGAGCTCCCGAGCTCTGCTGCCGCCCCGCCGGCCCTCCCCGCCGTCGTCTTCGTCGTCGCTGCGGCCGTCGAACGCCGGCAGGAACAGGTGCTCGATCAACTCGGCCGAGAGCCTGCCCCCGCCCCCATGGCCGATGACGATCCGGTCGTGGTCCCGCAGCGGGAGGGGGCAGGTCCAGCCGTCGAAGCTCGCGGCCTCAGCCACCACCGGCCCCGATCGGCGTGCCCTCCAGCCGCCGGTACTGATAGTAGGCGGCGCAGGCCCCCTCGCCGGAGACCATGGTTGCCCCGAGCGGCCGACGGGGGGTGCAGGCGGTGCCGAACGCCTCGCACTGGTTCGGCTTGATCAGGCCCTGCAGCACCTCGCCGCTCCGGCACAGCTCGGACTCGGGAGCGTCGAGCCCCACCACGTCGAACCTCAGCTCGGCGTCGAACATCCGGTAGTCGTCGGCCAACCGCCACCCGCTGGCCGGGATCTCACCGATGCCCCGCCACTGCCGGTCACAGACCTGGAACACCTGGGCCACCATCCGCTGGGCCGCGATGTTGCCCTCATCGCTGACCACCCTCGGGTAGGCGTTCTCCAGCTCCGCTCGCCCCGACTCCAACTGGTTCACCACCCGGCGGATGCCATCGAGCACGTCCAGCGGCTCGAACCCGGTGACCACGATCGGCACCGACAGTGCCTCGACCAACGGCCGATATTGCCAGGTCCCCATCACCGAACAGACGTGGCCGGCGGCCAGGAACCCGTCGACCCGGTTGCCCGGCGAGCCGGCGATGGCCTCGATCGCCGGCGGCACCAGGACATGGCTGACCAGCACCGAGAAGTTCGACAAGCCACGCTGGCGGGCCTGATGGACCGCCATGGCGTTGGCCGGGGCGGTGGTCTCGAAGCCGATGGCGAAGAACACCACCTCCCGGTCCGGGTTCTGCTCGGCCAGGTCGACCGCATCGAGCGGTGAATAGACCACGCGGACGTCACCCCCCTCGCTGCGGACCTGGAACAGATCGTGGTCGCTGCCCGGCACCCGGAGCATGTCGCCGAAGGAGCAGAAGATCACCTCCGGCCTGGCGGCGATGGCCAGCGCCTTGTCGACCACCCCCAGAGGGGTGACGCAGACCGGGCAGCCCGGACCGTGGATCAGCTCGACGTTGTCGGTCAGGAGCTGGTCGATGCCGTTGCGGATGATGGCGTGGGTCTGGCCGCCGCAGATCTCCATGATGGCCCACCGCCTGGTGGCGGCCCGCTCGATTTCTGCGAACAGCTTGGCCGCCAGCGCCGGGTCGTTGAACTCGTCGAGGTACTTCATCGTTCGCCGTCCGGGCCCGGCTCAACGCCCAGCTCCTCTTCCAGGATGCCGAGATCCTTGAACATCGCCAGGGTCTCCAGCGCCGCTGCCTCGTCGACCCGGGAGATGGCGAAGCCGACATGCACGATGGCGTAGTCCCCGACCTCCGCCTCCGGCAGGTAGGCGAGGCAGATGTCCTTGCGGATGCCGTCGAAGTCGATGGTTGCCATCCTGGTGGCGTGTTCTTCGTGGATCTCGAGGATCTTCCCCGGTACGGCGAGGCACATGGTCTAGCTCCCGTTCTCCTGCGTGGTGCGAGTTGGTTGGTCGACGCCCGATCGGTGGGCTGCGATGTAGGCCTGACCCAACGACAGGCCGCCGTCGTTCGGTGGCACCAGGCTATGGGTCAACACGGTGAGGCCGCTGTCGGCCAGCCGATCCAGGCACATGGTGGTCAGCAGTGCGTTCTGGAACACCCCGCCGCTGAGGACGACCGTTTCGCTGTCGGTCCGCTGCCGATGACGCAGCGCCAGGCGGTGGACCACCTCGGCGACGGCATGATGGAATCGGGCCGCGATCACCGGCCGCTCCACACCGGCTCCCAGATCGTTCACGATCGAGGCGATGACACCGGCCGGGGAGACCACCCTCCCCGTCACCTCGAACCGGTAGGCGCCGCCGGTGGCCTCGGCGTCGGCGGCTCCGGTCGCCGCCAGCTCGAGCTCGATGGCGGCCTGGGCCTCGTAGCTGATGTCGTGGCGGTAGTCGAGCAGTGAGGCCACCGCATCGAACAGCCGCCCCATGCTGGTTGTCGCCACGGTGCCGAAGCCGGTCTCCAGCTGGCGGGCCAACCGCCTGCGCTCCTCGGCACTGAACCTGGCGACCGGTGCCAGTTCATCGGACCAACCGATGCCGGCGGCATGGAGGTGGGCCAGAGCGGCCCGGCACGGCTGGCCGATGGCGGCGTCACCACCTGGGAGCGGCACCGGGGCCAGGTGGGCCAGGCGCTCGAACCCGTCGGCCGAGGCCAGCAGCAACTCGCCGCCCCAGATCGAGCCGTCTTCGCCGTAGCCGGTCCCGTCGAAGGCGAAGCCGAGCACCGGTTGGCCGGGATCGAGTCGGTGTTCGGCCATGATCGAGGCGATGTGGGCATGATGATGCTGCACATGGAGCACCCGGTCCGGGTGGTTTGTCCTGGCCCATTGTGCTGCCCGGTAGCCGGGGTGGGCATCGGCGGCGACGATCGCCGGTTCGACCTGGTACATCTCGACGAATCGCTCGACCGTCGACCGGAACGCCTCCAGGGTCTCCAGATTCTCCATGTCGCCGAGGTGCTGGCTGACCCAGGCGTGGTGACCGGCGGCCAGACAGATGGTGTTCTTCAGCTCGCCTCCGGTGGCCAGCACCGGGCGACGGGCAGCCTCGAACCGGACCGGCATGGGGGCATACCCTCTGGACCGGCGGATCGGCGACAGCCGACCAGCGACCAGCCTCACCACCGAATCGTCGCACGGGGTGTGGATCGGCCGATCATGATCGAGCACCGCATCGTAGAGGTCGGCCAGTCCGGCCAGCTGCGGTTGCCGGGAGGCGATTGGTTCACCGCCCCGGTTGGCGCTGGTCATCACCAGCGGCCGGTCGAGCCGGGCCAGCAACAGATGATGGATCGGGCTGGAGGCGACCATGATCCCGAGCAGCGGGTTGCCGGGCGCAACCGGTGGGGCGACGGTCGAGCCGGCCTTTCGCCGCAGCAAGACGATCGGTGCCGCCGGGGACAGCAGGTGTTCAGCTTCGTCGGCGTCGATCTCGGCCTGATGGTGGGCCCGATCGAGATCGGCCACCATGATGGCGAACGGCTTGTCTGCCCGGTGCTTGCGCCGCCGCAACTCGGCCACCGAGTCCTCGTCGGTGGCGTCGCAGGCAAGGTGATAGCCGCCGACGCCCTTGACCGCCACGATCGCCCCTGCTGCCAGGGCGTTGGCGGCGGCGATGATGGCAGGGTCACCGTCATCGCGGGCCCGGGCGGCGTGGCCGTCGCTCACCCCGGCGCTGAAGCTGAGGGTGGGTCCGCAGTCGTGGCAGGAGATGGGCTGGGCATGGTGACGGCGATCGGCCGGGTCCCGGTACTCGGCTTCGCAGGCCGGACACATCTCGAATTGCGACATGGTGGTGTTCGGGCGGTCGTAGGGGAGCCGTTCGATGATGGTGAAGCGAGGCCCGCAGTCGGTGCAGGTGATGAAGGGGTGGCCGAAGCGGCGGTCTTGGCGGTCCCGCATCTCCGCCAGGCAGTGGTGGCAGGTTGCGGTGTCGGCAGGGATCGGCGTCACCGGTCCGTCGGCCGATCGGCTGGCGACGATGGTGAACCCCGAGCCCGGATCCGGCGCCGGGGCGGTGGCTCCAGCCGCCGGGGTCCGGGTGATGGTGTCGATCACGGCGAGCGGCGGTGTCTCCGATCCCAGCCGCTCCACCAACCGCTCGACGGCCCGCTCCGGCCCCGCAACCTCGATGAACACCCGGGCCGAGTCGTTGCCGACATGGCCGTCGAGCCCCAGGGAGGTGGCGACCCGGCGGACGAACGGCCGGAAGCCGACCCCCTGGACGGTGCCGGTGATCTCGATCCGCGCCACAACCCGCTCCGCGACCCGCTCCACGACCCGGTCGCCGCTGACCGCATCGACCGGTGCACTGGGGCTCGACTCGATCCTGGCCATGGCAACCAGTATCCCCGCCGGCCCCGCTCCACGACACTCGGTCGGCATCGAACCGTGGCTGGCCCGGTCGGCAGCGGTCCAATAGCCTCGCTGCCATGCCGAGACTGCGACAGGTATCCAAGGATCAGGCCCACGACTTCGCCAAGGGCATGTACACGTTCCTGTTCGGCGAGCGCGACCCGGTTGCCGAACCGGGCACCGCCAGCGGGACGCCTGGCAACTGGTGGACGGTGTTCGCCCTGGTGCCAGACGCCTTCGATCACACCACCGCCGGCTTCCAGTTCTACCGCTCCCCGGATCGGCTCCTCGACCCGAAGCTTCGTGAGCTGGGCCAGATCAGGGCCGGGTGGACGGTCGGCAGCCAGTTCGTGTTCAGCCAGCACTGCAAGGCCTGCCGGGACGTGGGGTTCAGCGACGAGCAGGTGGCGGCGATCCCGTCGTGGTCGGTTGCCGACTGCTGGAGCCCGGTGGAGCGGGCGGTGCTGGCCTATACCGACTGCCTGACCCTGCAACACGGTCGGGTGCCCCAGGCGCTGTTCGACGAGTTGCAGCGCCACCTCTCCGACGAGGAGATCCTCGAGTTCACCTACATCACCTGCACCTATGCCATGCATGCCACGATGACCAAGGCGCTGCGGCTGGAGTACGATGACGTCGACGACCGGGTGGTCGAGGTCCCCGACCTCGACGGCAACTACGCGGGCCTCGATGTGATGGCCGCGGTCGACCGCGCCGACGATGAGGGCGGGGCCGCCCCCGAAGCCGGCTAGACCCGCCGCCGACCACCGGGAGGGCCTCGATCCGTTCTGGTCACCATCGGGTATGGCTGCGATCGATTCCGCCTTGTTGCGACCCCGGGCGTCAGCCCGGCCCCGGGGGGCAGCCCGGGCCCGGACGACAACCCGGCCCCGGCTCAGGTCTGCTCGTAGACCGGGGTGATCGTTGCTCGGGCCAGCACCTTGCCGAACATGTTGAAGCCGGCGATGGCGTTGCCGACCGACGCGTCGATGCCGAGCGAGTCGCAGTCCATGGCATGGACGGCGAACACATAGCGGTGCGGGCCGTGGCCTGCCGGCGGTGCCGAGCCAAGATAGCCGGGGAGGCCGGCGTCGTTGTTGATGTGGAACGCCCCGGTGGGCAGGTTGGCGCCATCCTGCGACCCGGCGTTGGCTGCCAGCTCGGTGACCGATGCCGGGATGTCGACCACGTTCCAGTGCCAGAACCCGCTCCCGGTCGGGGCATCGGGGTCGAAGCAGGTCACGACGAAGCTCTTGGTCTCGGCCGGGAACCCCGACCATGCGAGCTGGGGTGACACGTCCTCGCCGCCGGCGCCGAAGATGCCGCTCACCTGTGCCATCGGGAGCATCTGACCGTCGGCCACGTCCGAGCTCGTGAGCTCGAACGATGGCACCTCGGGGAGTGAGTCGTAGGGAAGTTGCGCAGTGGCCATATCGAAACTCCTGGGTTGCGGCCGACCGCAGGGCCGCGGCCGGGTGGTGGCGATAGTAGAACCCCGGCCTCGATCTGTCAGGTGGCGAACAGGTTTCCGATCTCGTCCAACCACCGGTCGACCTCGGGGGCCGAATCGACGTCGGTCTTGCCAAGCCTGACCAGCACCAGATCGGCGGACGGGTTGACGATGAGGCGCTGGGTCTCGTAGCCGGCGGCGTAGAACACCGTTGGGTCGTCGGCCCGTATCCACCAATGGGCCCCGTACCCGGCATCGCTCTCGTCGTCGATGGATCGGGGTGTCCTGGCCTCGTCGACCCAGCCCGCAGGTAACAGCCGCCGGCCGTCCCAGACACCGTCCCGCAGGTAGAGCAACCCGAACTTGGCGAAGTGGCGGGCGGTGGCGTGGAGGAACGAGGAGCCGACCCAGGTCCCGGCCTCGTCGAAGGTCAGCCGGGCATCGATGCCGAGCGGATCGAGCAACACCGCCCGCATCCACCGCTCGAAGGCCGGTCCGGAGCCGACCACATCGGCCAGGATCCGGCACAGCATCACCGTGGTGCCGCTGGAGTAGTTGAAGTGGGAGCCCGGCTCCTCGACCAGCGGCTGCGATGCGGCGTAGTTCGCCATGTCGGCAGCTCCGGTGCCGAACAGCATCTCGATGCAGTGGCTGGTGGTCTCGTCGAGGTAGTCCTCGTTGAACCGGGTACCGGGGACCATGCGCAGCAGCTGATCGATCGTGATGGCGGCCCGGGGGTCTCCGGGGCCCGACCACTGCGCGATGGGGGCCGGATCGTCGATCGCCAGCCGTCCTTCGCCGACCAGGATCCCCAGCAGGGCGTGGGTGAAGCTCTTGGCCATCGACCACGAGATCAGCTGCTCATCGGGCCCGGCCGTCTCGCCGTAGCGCTCGGCCACCAGCCGGCCCCGGTGAACGGCGACGAAGGCCAGAGACTGCCCGAAGCGATCGGTGGTCTCCCGGCCCGGGGCGAACGCCTGATCGAGCAGCCCGTCCAGGCGGTCGGCCACGCCGGCCGGCGCCGGACCGGTCGGCCACCCCTCGACCGGCCATGGCACACCGGGGGCCTGGGGCGGGAGGTCGATCGGGGGATCGGTCGGAGGGGGGAGGACGGCCATGCGTTTCCAGTATGTCTCCCGGCCGGCTGCGAATCCCGCCGAGCCGATCGGCGGTCCGGCTCTCGACCGGTTCGACGGTGGTGGAGTAGCTTGCCGGCCATGGATATCACCTTGCGAAGTGCCGGGGACCAGGCGGCGGCGGTGGCGTCGGGGCAGCTGTCGGCCGTCGAGTTGCTCGATGCGGTCCTGGACCGCCACGATCGTCACAACCCGGCGCTCAATGCGGTGATCTTCACCCGGATCGAGCAGGCCAGGGAGCGGGCCGCCACCGCCGATCGTATGGTGGCCGCCGGCTTCCCGACCGGCCCCCTGCACGGGGTGCCGATGACCATCAAGGAACCGTGGGACTGGGTGGGGTCCCCGTCGACCTCGGGCCACCCGGAGTTGATCGACTGGCGCCCCGACGCCAACTGCGAGGCCGTCGATCGCCTGCTCGACGCCGGCGCCATCATCTACGGCAAGACCAATATCCCGGTCTCGATGGCCGACTGGCAGACCTTCAACCCGGTCTACGGCACCACCTCCAACCCGTGGGACCCCAAGCTGATCCCCGGCGGCTCCTCCGGTGGCGCCGCCGCCGCGGTGGCGGCCGGGATGGCCGCCGTCGAGCTGGGGAGCGACATCGGCGCCTCAATCCGCAACCCGGCCCACTACTGCGGGATCTTCGGCCACAAACCGACCTTCGGCCTGGTCCCGATCGTCGGTCACGGCAGTCCCGGCAATCCGGCTGCGCTGGACATCGGCGTCGGCGGGCCGCTGGCCCGCTATGGCGACGACCTGGAGCTGGCGCTGTCGGTCGTCGCCGGTGCGGCCGGGCTCGACGGGGTGGGGTGGCGACTCGACCTCCCGGCCCCCCGAAAGACCCGGCCCGACGAGTTCAAGGTGGCGGTGATGCTGGAGAGCCCGTGCGTGGTCCAGGACGCCGAGCTGACCGATCGGTTGGCGGCCACCGTCGACGCCTTGGCCGACCTGGGCGTGACCGTTGACCACGATGCCAGACCCGACATCGACATCGAGCGGAGTCACCACGTCTACCTGATGCTGCTGCGGGCGGCGACCGGGACCGAGTACAGCGTCGATACCTTCGAAGAGCAACGGGTCAACGGCGCCCGCTACGACGACGGTGCCAGGGACTTCCGGGCGCTGGCCGGCAAGGCGATCACCATGACCCACTGGGAATGGGCCGTCTACCACCGTGAACGGGAACATCAGCGGCTGGCCTGGGACCGCTTCTTCGAAGACTACGACCTGCTGTTGTGCCCGACCGCGGCCTCGGCCGCCTACCCCCACGACCAGGAGGGTGAGCGGGTCGACAGGACCATTCCAGTCAACGGCCGCCGGGAGTCGACCCTGGATCAGCTGTTCTGGGCCGGGTGGTCGTGCGGGGTGCTGCTGCCGGGCACGGTGGCTCCTGCCGGGCTGACCGCCTCGGGCCTGCCATGCGGCCTGCAGATCGTGGCCGGCCACCTCCGGGACCGGGAATCGATCGCCTTCGCCAAGATGATGGAGCGGGAGCTCGGCGGCTACCGGCCCCCACCCGGCTACGACGCCTGACCGGAAACGGACCTTGGCCTCTACCGGTCTCGCCAGGACCGGAGATTCGATGAAGGTGGTAGGAAAAGTTCGGCGAGCCTGATTCGAGGAGAGCCATGCAGCACAGCCAGGGCCATCGCCGCGGCCTCCTCCAGCAGTGGACCACGGCGATGATCGTGGGGGAGCTCGTGGGTTTTGTGCCCCCGGCGGTGACCGGGGCCACGTTGGTGTGGCTGGGCGCAACCGACCTGATGTTGGTGATCGGGCTGACGATCGCCGGATTGATGGAAGGACTGGCCATCGGCGTGGCCCAGGCCGGCGTGCTGCGTCGCCGGTTGCCGGCGCTGCATCCCGAGGACTGGGTCAGCCCCACCGTGATCGCCGCCGGGTTCGCCTGGTTCGTCGGCATGGGGGGCAGTGCGCTGGTGGGCTGGGATCGTTTCCCGACCGCATTGGCGGTGGCCCTGCTGGTACCGGGGGCGGTCCTGGCCTTGCTGTCGATGGGGTATCTCCAGTGGCGGGTGTTGCGCCGGTTCGTGCCCGACTCGTTCCGGTGGGTGCCGGTCACCGCCGCGGCCTGGATGATCGGCGTTGCGGTTCCGGTTGTTGCGTTGTCGGTGATCCCCAACCAATGGCCGCTGGCGGTCCACATCGTGGTGGCGGTGCTGGCCGCAGTCGGGATGGGGTTGGTGGTCGGCCTGATCACCGGACGGACCCTGGTGCGATTGCTCGATGCCGACGGTGCGGTGCCGGAAGCGGCGACGTCGGGCCATGCCGTTCCCGGCACCGTCATCGAGACGCCCCCGGCCGACGTGGTCGGTGGGCCTGAGCGGGCGACGGGCGACCCGAGCGCGACGCTGCTCGCCCTGAGGTTCGGCTGGACGGCGCTGAGCTGCTTCGTCGTCGAGAGCGTGATCGTCGGCCTGGCCGCGCTTCCCGCCGCCTACTTCTTCCGCTGGCATCTGGCCCTGGACATCCAACCGCATGCCCTGCGACTGTTCCTGCTGGCGGCGGCCCTGCTGCCGGCCTACCTCCTGTTCGCCCTGCTGTTCATGTGGCTGTCGGCCGAGGCCACGGCCCTGCTGCGGTGGCGGCCGCCACCCCGGGCCGACCTTCCGATCGCCGAGCTGCCCCTCGATCTTCGTCGCTGGGCCCGCTACGCCATCATGAGTCACCTGGTGCGGGTGGTGGGCGGGCCGATCTTCCGGTCGACCCCGATCTGGGTCTGGTACATGCGACGCAACGGGGCCAAGATCGGCAAACACGTCTGGATCAACAGCCTCCAGGTCGGCGACGAGTGCCTGCTCGATTTTGGCGACGAAGTGGTGATCGGGTCCGGTGTCCACCTGTCCGGCCACACCGTCGAGCGGGGGCTGGTTCGGCTGGCCCCGGTCGTTCTCGGGCCGGGAACGAACGTGGGGGTGGGGGCCCACGTCGGCATCGGGGTCACCACCGGCGCCAAGACCCAGATCGGCTCGATGTCGGTCGTGCCGAAACACGCCGTCCTGGAGGCCGGGCGGACCTACGCCGGCATTCCGGTCAGGCCGGTCGACCACGGCCGGGACACGACGATCGACCAGGAGGTTCCCCGATCGTGAGCGAACACCATCTCCGTGATCTGATCGATCCCGACAGCCACACCGTCATCCTGGTGCCGGGGCTGGACGGAACGGCCGAGCTCTTCTATCGCCAGACCCCGCTGCTGGCCCGTGCCTTCAACGTGGTCGCCTTCCCGCTCCCCGACCACAGGAAAGCGACGATGGAAGACCTGATCGACGACCTGGTGCAGCTCATCGACGAGGTCAGCCTCCGGCCGGTCATCCTGATCGGCGAGTCGTTCGGCGGCGCCCTGAGTATGAGCCTGGCCCTGCGGCATCCCCACCTGGTCGAGGGGCTGGTGATCGTCAACTCGTTTCCCTACCTCGAGAACCGGATCGAGCTGGCGGTGGCCCCGTGGATCATCAAGGCCGTGCCGTGGGCGGCGATGCCGTTCGTCCGCAGATTCACCGAGCACCGTCTGCACAGCGCCCACGCCCTCGACGAGGACCTCCAGGAGTTCCACACCAGGATGCAGGGGATCGGTCGTGACGGCTACATCCGCCGCCTGGAGTTGGTGGCCCAGTACGACATCCGTCATCGGCTGCAGGACATCGCCGCTCCCACGCTCTTTCTGGCGGGCACCGACGATCGATTGGTACCGTCGGCACGGTGGGCGGACTTCATGGGAGCGCGAGTGCCGGGAGCCGAGGTGGTCAAGCTCGACGGCTACGGCCACTGTTGCCTGATCAATCACGATCTCGATCTGGGCTCGATCGTCGGCACGTGGTGGTCGATGCAGCAACCAGGAGCCGACCTAAGCCTCTAGCCCACCCGATCGGTACCTCTCAGCATTGAAGGATGAACCCAATGGAGGAACACGGCAGGTTGCGACAGCGGGTCGAGGAGCGCCTGGCCAGAGACTTCCTGGTCGACGAGTCCCAGATCGCGGTTGAGGTCGAAGGTGGCGTGGTCACCCTGGTCGGCACCGTTGGGAGCTATGCCGAGAAGATCGTTGCCCAGAACACGGTCCGCTCGGTGGACGGGGTCCGGGATCTGGTGAACGTCATCACCGTCAAGCCGGCCGAATCGATGCACCCCGGCGACGACCAGCTGAAACGCATCGTGGAACAGGTGCTGTCGTGGGATGCCCTGGTCCCGGAACAGGATCTGGTGGTCCTGGTCAGTGACGGGCTGGTGGCGCTCACCGGCAGTTGCACCACCGCCGCCCAGGCCAGGGAGGCCGAGCGGGCGGCCAGTCACATCGGTGGGGTCCGGGGTGTGCTCAACCGGATCGACGTGGTGGAGCCCGAATTGTCGACCGCCGATGTCCGGGGTGTCATCGCCGAGGCGCTGAGCAGGCGGGCCGCCCACCAGGCGGCCCAGATCGGGGTGGTGGTGGCCGGCACCACCGTGACCTTGAACGGTCTCGTGCAATCACCGATGGAGAAACGGGCGATCCTCGGTGCCGTCGGTCACCTGTCGGGGGTCTGCAACGTCCGGGACGAGCTGGGGCTCGCCACCGACCCGTGAGGCGATCCTGACCGCCGCCTACTTCACTTCTCTTTCTCCCGGCGGAAAAGGGCGTCCATGGCGTGGAGCCGGCCGGCCAGGTGCTTGGCGATGGTTTTTGTCATGGCCGGGTTGTCGTCCATGATCTGATCGAACCGGTTGCCGGGGATGGTCAAGGCGGTCACGTCGCTGGCTGCGGTGACGGTGGCGCTGGCCGGACCGTGACCGAACAGGCTCAGTTCGCCGACCAGTTCGCCGTCAGCGATGGTGGCCACCGCTTCGCCGTCGACGAACACGTCGACCGTGCCCGAGGTGATCACATAGGCTTCGTTGTGCTGGCGGCCCTGGACGATGAGGGTGGCCCCGGCCTTCATGCTGACCTCGTCCGCGGCCGATGCG
>CAMYLA010000088.1:16911-28003 GCA_947259095.1 uncultured Acidimicrobiaceae bacterium
CGAAACGGTCCTGAGACGGGCGATCTTGGGGTCATCGTGATGGAGGAGCGACATGGCGGACCTCTGCCTTTCTGTCACCGAGCGCCGGGGCGCCGGTCATTGGTATCAGCTTGGCCCATCTTCGCCTCCGGAGGGGTCGGGATGCAAGGGTCGAACGTCCCGGCCCAGCGGCCGCTCAGGTGGTTTCGAGAGGCGGGACCACGATCACCGGCAGGGGTGCGTGCCCGGCGATGTAGTTGACGGTGGAGCCGAGCAGCAGGCCCTTGAAACCGCTGTGGCCACGGGCACCCATCACGACCATGGCCCCGCCAAGCGCCGGATCGAGCAGGGCGATGCGGGGATCGTCGTGAACGACCATCGGCTCCACCCTGGGATCGATGGTGCCACCACCGACCTCCCGCAGGCCGTCGACGATGGTCGTCGTGGTCTGCTCCTCGACGGCCAGGGTCTGGGGATCGGTGGGGTCGTAGACGACGGTGTTGGGCATCGTCCAGGCCGCCAGCGCCTTGATCGGGCCGTGGGTGTTGTCGAGTGCCCACTGCAACGCCGCCCTCGATCCCGGCGAGTCGTCGTAGGCCACGATCGTGGTGAACGGGTCGGCGGCGGCGGCGACCTCGGTGGTTTCGGGCACGATGGCCACCGGTTGATCGGCACGGCCCGCGACATGACGGCTGACGCTGCCCAGCAGCAGCTGGGCGATGGCACTCCGGCCCCTGGAGCCGACCACGATGAGGTCGGCGGCCCGCTCCGAGGCCTCGGCCAGGATCGATGCCGCAGTAGGACCCCGACGGGTCACCGGCGCAAACAGGTCCGGGTGGTCCAGCTCGGCGACGAAACGGTCGAGCAGTTCGGTGGCGGCCCTGGCCAGGGCGCTGTCGTCGAACAGGCCTCGCACGTCGACCACCGGCGGTGACCACACCGTCATCACCACCCCGCTGACCGACCGTCCCTGGGCCTGCATCCGGACCAGATGGGCCTCGGCCCACCGAAGTGCCACCATGGCCTGTGGCGAGTCGTCGACGGCCACCACCATCCGGTATCCCGACTCAGCTGGTGTCATCGTCGCTCCTCGTCGTGGCTCCCCACGTCGATGTCATCGACGACATCCACCTCGAGCTCGTCGAGTCGTGGGGTGACCAGCCCGTAGTGGCCGTCGTATCGACGGTAGATCACATTGCCCCGTCCGGTTGCCGGATTGTGAAAGAACAGCAGGCGATCGCCGGTGGCATTGAGGAGATCGAGCGCACCACTGACCCCGAGCTCCGGAGGAATGACGTCGCTGCGGACCACCGGGTTGGCCATGGGGCCGAGGTCATCTGGTCCGGGTTCGAGCTGGCGGAGCAGCCAGGTGCCGTCCTCGGTGGTCTCGAGCACCGAGTCCTGTCCGGTGGTCAGCTCGACGAAGAGGTAAAAGTCGTAGTCGAGGGCCGACATGTCCCACGCTGCCTCGTCGACCGTCATCTCCTCGGAGGTGAAGGACTTGTGGCGTACGATCTCCCGCTGGTCCTGGGGGCGGTCGAAGTACGGCATCCGGGGCCGGCCCCGATCGCCGTGACGCCAGCTGTCGGGGACCGCTTCCCTGCCGTGTTCCCGGTCGAGCCGGCGGCCACGGTGGTCCTCGATCCGCCGAGCCAGCCGATCGATGACCAAGTCGGTCGCCTCGGCCGGTGTGGCGCCGGTGCTGTGGGCCCGGATCAGCACCCTCTCGAACTCGACGCTGGCCTCGGCCGACGGCGGTTGGCCCCCACCGGAGCCGGTGGAGGCGTCGGTGGATCGGACCAGCTTCAGTTCCGCATGCTGCACCGGCAGGCCGAGGCCCTCGACGAGATGGCCCAGCTTCTCCGCCGCGTAGTCCTTTTCCGGGTCGGTGATGTCGCCGATGGTCGGGATGTCCACCGACTCCACGTCTGCATCGGGGTCGGGCACGGTCGGGATCAGGTCGATCCACTGTTCGGCGATCTGCCCCCGCTCGATCACCAGGTACATCGAGTGCTGATCGCCCTCGAACGAGCAGTCGACCCTCACGTAGCGGTCGACGCCGTGCAGTTCGCTGCGGCCCCCGGGCCCGGTGAAGGCGGGAAGCTGCTCCAGCTCAACCCGGATCCGACGTCGTCCGGTGTTCTGGCCGGTGGCGGTCCGGATCGAAGCCCCGGGCAGGTAGAGCGACGTCGCCCCGTCGAAGTCCTCGGCCGACATGGCGTCGATCCAGGCCTGGGCCACCCGGAACGGTTGGGTGGTCACGTCGACCCCGTAGGTGCTGCTGGCGATGGTCTCGACCTTCGCTCCCGGCCTGGCGGCACCGGTCAGGTCGCCGAAGCGGCGCTGGCGTCGGCTGGTTCTGGTGCCGGTCCGCAACCGCACCTCCTCGGCATGCTCCGAGCCATCCCGTCTGACCAGCTTGAAGTGAACCCTGGCGCTCGGCACCCTGGCCCTGGTTTCGACCTGGTCCAGTGGGGCGCGGTAGGTGCGACCCCGCCAGACCACATAGGCCAGGTTCCGTTTGTCGTCGATGCGTTGAATTCTGCCGTCCGGCATGGTGCTCCCGGGCAAGAGGGTGGAGTCTGTCTTCCTGGACTGTGGCGGGGTCGGGTCCGGTCCGGCAGAGTCGATGGTCCCTTCTCGTTTTGTGACGCAGCCAACTATGGTCGGTGGCGTCCGGGTCGGACGGGCAACAAAACTTCGAACGAGGACGGAACGGGCACCATGAGCGACACCAACCAGCCGGAGACCCAGCCCGAGACCCAGCCGGAGACCGAGGTGGCAGGCGGCCCGAGCAGGCGTGCCACCGCCGAGCGGGTGCTCCCGCTCATCGACCTGACCAGCCTCGGCGACGCCGACACCGCCGACGACATCGACGCCCTCTGCGCCGCCGCCCCGACCGCGTTCGGGCCGGTCGCCGCGGTCTGTGTCTGGCCCCGGTTCGTGGCCCAGGCCGCCGAGCAGCTGGCCGGGACCGACATCGACGTTGCCGCCGTTGCCAACTTCCCGGCCGGCGATCCCGACCCCACCCAGGCGGTGGCCGACGCCGGGGCGATCGTGGCCGCCGGGGGGACCGAGGTCGACGTCGTCTACCCCTGGCGATCGTTGGCCGCCGGCGATCGGGCCGCCGGCCCGGCACTGGTCATGGCCACCAGACAGGCCATTGGCTCCGACGTTGCGCTCAAGGTCATCCTCGAAACCGGGGAGCTGGTCGATCCGGAGCTGATCCGGGCCGCGGCCACCGGATCGATCGAGGCCGGCGCCGACTTCCTCAAGACCTCGACCGGCAAGACCGCCCACTCCGCAACCCCGGAGGCGGCCACGGTCCTGTTGGAGGTGCTGGCCGGCGCCGAACGACCGGTCGGGCTGAAGATCTCCGGTGGGGTGCGCACCACCGAGCAGGCCGCCGACTACCTGGCGCTGGCCGACCGGGTCATGGGCCCCGACTGGGCCGGGAAGGCCACCTTCCGATTCGGGGCCAGCTCACTGCTCGACGACGTGCTGGCCGCCCTCGGCTCGGACTGAGCGGCATCGACTGGGGGAACCAGGGCCGGGGTGCCGGCCGGAGGACCCGGGGTCAGCGGGTTGCCCGGCCGCCGATGCCGTCGATCAGGCGCTCACTCGGCGGGACCAGGGACTTGGCGATGCCCTCGGCCCACGCCTCGATGTCGTCCCATTCCCGGTAGTCGCCGTCGGCCGCGCCGACCCAGCGGGCCACGAACCGGTCGGTCCGGCTCAGCCGATCCAGCGTCAGCTTGCCGCTGAACAGCCGGTGCTCGGTGGCGCCGCTCTGGTCCATGAGCTGGGCCAGCACCTCGTCCGACATCGGTTCCTCCGGTCGAGCGGGGCCGAGCGGACCGCTGCTGAACAGCCAGGTCGGCTTGCGGCGCAGCCCCTCGGCGTACTCCTCGACGAACGATCTGGCCTGGGGCAGCCAGTTGCCGAGGTAGAGGGCGCTGCCGACGATGTGGCCGTCATAGGGTGCCAGGTCGAACATGTGCTCCGGCTGGCTGACGTCCACGTCAAGCCGGTGTTCGCGCAGGGTCTTGGCCATGGCCCGCCCGATCTCCGCCGTCCCGCCGTACTTGCTGGCCGGTATCACCAGTACCCGCATGACGATCCTCCTGCCCGTTGGCTCCTGTTGCCCGATCCTCCCATCTGGGGGGCCTGGTGACCAGAGGAAAAGGTCACCTCGCTTCCAGCAGTCGCCCGGCGTTTCGATCGTGGGCTGCGGTGTAGGTCCGCTCGATCATCGTGTCGAGGCTGCGTTGGGTGGTCTCGTCGGGGTGGAGTCTTGCCAGGTTGTTGGCGAACTGGCCCATCCACCACAGCAGGTTCTCGTCGTAGCTCCGTTGGAACCAGTCCCGGTCGACGGTCACCCCGGCGGCCGACAGGTGGGTCAGGTACCGCTCCAGCAGCTCGTCCTCGCAACGCCGCCGGTCAGCGACGGTCAGGGCGGTGACGATGAAGCAGCTCAGGTCCATGGCGCCGGGCCCCCGGAGGGCGGTCTGCCAGTCGATCATGGTGACCCGGCCGCTCGACAGCAGCAGGTTGTCCAGCCGGTAGTCGGCATGGACGATGGTCATCGGCTCCCCCGCCGCCCGATCGGACCAACGGTGGAGTGTCGGGGCGAAACGTCGCAGCCAGTCGATGGTCTGGTCGGGGACCAGGTGGCCGTAGCGCTCGATGAAGGTGGGGATGGCGTCGAGCCACAGCGGCTCGAGCCCGCCGACACCGGTGGTGTCGAAGCCCGGCATCCAGTCGAACCGGGCCGGCGATTGCCACCAGGTGGCGTGGAACTCGGCCAGCGCGTCCACTGCGGCGGTGGCCTCGGCCGGCCCGGCGCCCGACATGGCGTCGACCGCCTCGTTCGGGCAGTCCTCCAGGACCACCACCCATCGGTTGGCCGCCGGGTCGGCGCCGGTGTGGTAGCAGCGGGGAATCCTGGCCCCCGGCGAGGCCGGTGCCACCTCTCGGTAGAAGGCCACCTCACGGGCCCAGGCCCGCAGCATCGACCCCACCTGGTGGCCGCCGGGGTCGGTGGTCGGGAACTTTGCGATCATGGTCGGCGGTCCCTGGCCCCGGCGATAACGAATCGAGAGCCGGGCCAGGTCGCCGAGCAGACCGACCGCCGCCCCCAGCGGCTCAACCTCGACCTGCTCGACCTCGACGTCGAGGATCCCGCCCTCCCGAAGGGCGGCATCGAACCAGGAGGTGGTGACCTCGGCCGGTCCGGCCGGTACCCGCAGGGTCATCACCGGTCTGTCACGAGAAAACCGAGCTGACCATCTCGGTGTCGAGATAGGCCACCGTCTCCACCACCCGGCCGTCGGCCAGCCGCAGGACCCAGCAGTAGGTCTGCTGGTAGCGGCCACCGTTGCGCATCGGCGCCGAGCTCTCCCACTGCACGACCACATGGTCGCCGTCGGCCAGCACCTTGCGGACCGTTCCCAGCAGTGGGCCGTCGAGGCCGCCGACCAACTTGGAGGTTGCGTTGTCGATGAAGGCCTGCTTCGACTCGAACGTGCCCGAGATGTCGGTGGAGCCGATCACCGTCCATCGCACGTCGTCGGCCACCAGGGCCCAGAACGGTCGCTGATCGCCGGCAACGAAACGTTGGAACGCCTCGGTCACGATCCGCCGGTTCTGTTCTGGCTCGGTGGCCGGTTCGGTCATCGGCCCAGTCTCGCGGTCGCCACCGTGCAATGCGAGCCCCGCGCCGTTTCGCCGTGCGCCCGACCCCGGTTTAGGCTTTGGTGAAGGCCGTTCCAAGGGAGCATCACCATGACCGCACTCCACCCCCGAGGGGTCAACCACCTCGCCCTGTCCACCACGGACATGAAGGCCCAGCTGGAGTTCTGGTGCGACGTGCTCGGGTGCCCGTTGAAGGCGCTGTACTGGATGCACGGCGTCGACGGCTGCTATCACGGCTTCGTGGAGTTGGCCCCCGACAGCTATGTGGCGTTCGTCCAGCATCCGGAGAACGGCAAGGAGATCGAGATCGGTGTGTCCCATGCCGGGAGCCCCGGTGGGGCGGTCACCGGCGGCACCATGCAGCACGTGGCCTTCCACGTCGACTCGATGGACGAGGTGTACGCCATGCGGGATCGCATCCGCAGCCGGGGCATCCAGGTGATGGGGCCGATCGATCACGGCATGATCCAGTCGGTCTACTTCGCAGGCCCCGAGGGTCTCAGCCTCGAGGTGTGCACCGGGTCCGACATCGATGAGCGGGCCTGGATCGACCCCGAGGTCACCGGGCTGTGCGGCATCACCGAGGCCGAGCTGGAGGAGCTGAAGAACCCGGCCCCCTACGACGGCGCCGCCGGGGTGGAACAGCCTGCGTTCGAGGCGTCACCGTTCCACATGTACCCGCCCGAGGTGTGGCAGCAGACGATGGCCGTCCCAGACGAGGTGATGTGGGAGCAGGCCAGCGTCACCACCCCGCCGGTCCAGGTCGACGACTGACATCTCCCGCCATCCGGTCACCGGCCGTCGGGGGATCGCAAACGCCTGGCCCTACCAGGTGTTCCAGTGCACGAACTGTTCGGCCGGCAGCCGGGTCGCCTGTTTGAAGTCGGTGCCGATCGTGTAGCCGATGGGGAAGAGCCCGGCCTGGGTGTACTCGTCGTAGGGGATGCCCAGGATCTCGGCCGCCTCCCGTTCCTGGGGGAGGTGGAGTGTGGTCCACGAGCTGCCGAGCCCCCGCTCCCGTAGTGCCAGCAGGAAGCTCCACACCGCGGGCAGGATCGAACCCCAGGCCGACGCCTGCTGGAAACTGCTCGCCCCCTCCAGGCGACCGGTGTGGCAGGGGATGGCCATCAGCGGGACTTCGTGCAGCCGCTGGGCCATGTAGGCCGCCGATTTCAGGATGCGGTTGCCCTGGGGGTCCTCCCGGTCCGGCAGGTCGTCGCCGGCGGGGTCCTCGATGCCGGTGTAGGGGTAGAACGACGCCCGGTACAGATCGGCGATGGCGGCCTTGGTGTCCGGATCGTCGACGAAGAGCCACCGCCAGCCCTGGCTGTTCGATCCGGTCGGGGCCTGATGGGCGATCTCCACGCACTCCATCACCACCTCCCGCTCGACCGGGCGGTCGAAGTCGATCCGCTTCCGCACCGCTCGGGTGGTGGTCAGTACCTCATCGGCGGTCAGACCCAGACGGCCTTGGTTCATGTGATCGGTTCCTTGTGTCGAGCGGAGTCGGTGGAGCCAAGCTACTGCAGCCGAACGGGGCCGGCCCAACGCTCGACAGCCCAACGCTCGGGGCCAAGGCTCGACAGCCCCACGGTGGGGCCGCCCGTTCGCCGAGGGGTTCAGGTGTTGCGGGCGACCTCGCGGAACGGCTGGCCCCGGTCCGGGGCCGGCTCCCGGGGCAGGCCCAGGATGTTGTCTCCGATGATGTTGCGCTGGATCTCGTCTGTGCCGCCGGCGATCGATTGGGCCGGCGTCGAGACCAGCACTTCGGCCACCGTCTCGTGGACGGGATCGTCGCCCGATCGGAGCATGCCCTGCGAGCCGGCGATGGTGGTGTGGGCCCGGTGGCAGCGCCTGGCCAGCTCGGAGGCCGCCAACTTCCCGAGCGAGCCTTCCGGGCCCGGCGGGTGGCCAAGCTCACGAGCCCGTTTTGCCCTGGCCGCGGTCCATTCGTTTGCCCGCTGGAAGCTGATGGCCCGCATGATCTCCTGGCGAACCACCGGATCGTCGGCCACGCCGGCGGTTCGGGCCCGCTCCATCAGCAGGTCGGCCCGGCCCGCCCGCTGCGGGTACCACACGTAGGTCTTGAGATGGTCGGTGGCCTCGTCGTTTGCTTCGGTGACCGTCCGGCCCCACGGTTTCGTCGGCATCTTCGATTTGCGGAGGGTGGCGAAGGACCGCTCGTGGGCCAGGGTGGCCCTGGCCACCCGCCAGCCGTCGTTGACCTCGCCGATCACGTTGGCATGGGGGATCCGGCAGTCGCTGAGGAACACCTCGTTGAACGAGGCCCGGTAGTTCATCTGCTCGATCGGCCGGACCTCGACCCCCTCCTGGTGCATCGGCAGGGCGAAGTAGGTGATGCCGGCATGCTTGGGTACGTCCCAGGAGGTGCGGGCCACCAGGATGCCCATGTCTGCGTGGTGGGCGCTGGTGTTCCACACCTTCTGACCGTTGACGATCCAGTCGTCGCCGTCGCGGACGGCGTTGGTGGTCAGCCCGGCGAGATCGGAACCGGCGCCCGGCTCGCTGAACAGTTGGCACCACAGGAGCTCACCGGTCACGGTTGGGGCCAGCAGCCGCTGCTTCACGTCGTCGGAGCCGTGCTCCAGGATCGTGGGGGCGGCCAGGCCCATGCCACCGCCAAGCGGCGTGACCACGCCGCCGGCCCCCCGGATGGTGTCGTGGGCCAGCTTGTCGGCCCAGACCGGCAGACCCCGGCCGTGCCATTGGGTCGGCCATGACGGCACCGCCCAGCCCGAGGCCAACAGCAGCTTCCGCCACTCCACGAGAGGCAGATCGGGATCCCAGGCACCGTTGAACCAGTCGAGGACCTCGGCTTCGATCTCTTCGGAGGTTGGAGCGCTCATGGCCCCACCCTACTTTTGGCCGGCCTCCGGCGGGAAACTGCCGCAGCTGCGGTTCGTCGGGTCGTCCAGTTGGGGGTGGCCGTGGCTCACGATGGTCACGTCGAGCAGGCAGGCGTTGATCGAGCCGTCGGCGTCGACGACGACCTGCGCCACCGCGGTGTCGGCCCCGGCCGCCGACAGGGCCGGCCAGACGAAGTTGCCGAGGCTCCAGAAGATGGGGCGGCCCTCGTACCAGTCCATGGCGTTGAGCCGGTGGGGGTGGTGGCCGAACACCATGTCGGCTCCGGCGTCGATCATGGCCCTGGCCCTGGCCACGTCGTCGGCCGGCGGGCCGGTCTGCAGCTCCTTGCCCCAGTGGATGGTGACGGCGACCAGGTCGGCGACGTCGGCTGCGGCGGCCACGGCGGCGGCCATGGTCTCGACGGTGTCGCCGTCTGCCATGCCGGGGTTGGTGTCGGTGGCCAGCCAGCCGGCGTGCGGGACGACCCCACCGAAACCGACGACGGCCACCGTCCAGCCGCCACGTTCCAGCACCGCCGGTCTGGCCGCCTCGGTGGCGTTTCGTCCTGCCCCCACCGCAGCGATACCGGCCGCTTCGATGTTGGCCAGCGAGTCGAGCAGGGCGTCGGCGCCGTAGTCCAGGGAGTGGTTGTTGCCCTGGTTCGCCACGTCGACCCCCATGCGGGCGATGACCGGGAGCGCCACGGTGTCGCACCGGAAGGTGAAGGTCTTGTCCTCGGGGCTGCCGAGAGCCGAGGCCGGGCATTCGAGGTTGATCACCGTGATGTCGTCGTCGAGGAAGAGCCCGTCCATGCCGGACAGGGCGTGTTGGTAGCCGTTGGTGGCCAGGGCCGGGATGTAGCCGGGGTCGACGTTGAAGTCGCCGACGGCGTTGACCACCAGCGGTTCCCTCGCCGGTGTCGTGGCCGCCGGCGCCGCGGTGGCCGGTGTCGTGGCCGCCGGCGTCGCGGTGGTCGGCGGTGTCGATGGCGGGGCCGACTCAGTGTTGGTCGGCGTGGTCGGCGTGGTCGGCGTGGTCGGCGTGGTCGGGTTGGTCGAGGGGGGCGTCGACGGGGCGGCCACCGCTGCGGTCGTGGAGCCGGCGTCGCTCGGCCTCTCGTCGATCGGTTGGTGGGCGGCGGCGGCCAACACCATGCCGGCCACCGCCAACAGCAGCGACCGGACGGCCGATGCACTGATCATCGCCGCCCTCTGTTCAGGCCCATGGCCCCTCCTCGGCCTCAGGGGCCGGACGAGAGCGTCTTGGTGGCGCCCCGGGCGGCCACCGATGCCGACCGGGTCGTGGCCCGTTGGTGGCCGCCGCTCGGCCGAAGCCTAGTTCATACCCGGTGCCGCCAACGTCGCCGGAGCGACAGGGGCGCTACCCTCGCCGAAGGGGCCGGGTCAGGCAGGTCGGCCCGCCCTCGCAGGGAATGCAGAGCTCATCGGCCCGGAACGTGGCCACCCGGCAGCCTGCATCACGAAGCAGGGCCAGCGTCCGGGGGAAACCCTCGACGGCGATACATCGCCGGGGGCCGGTTGCCAGCACGTTGAGGTTGAGCCCGAAGCTCGCCTCGAACTCGGCGGCCGGGGCGTTGAGCAGTCCATAGCCCAGGTCGAGCATCCGCTGATACAGCGCCGTGGGCAGCAGCGGGGTGTGGACCAGCGCCAGGTTCTCGTCGAGTGGGCTGACCACCGACAACAGGTGAAGGCAGGCTTCGGGACCGCGGCCGTACGGCAGATCGTAGCCTTCGACCGCAATGCCCTCCGGCTCGACGATGGCCCGGAGTTGATCGATGCCGGCCTGGTTGGTCCGGAACCCCCGACCGACGGCCAGGGTCGACGGGTTCAGCCAGAGGCAGTCACCGCCCTCGATCAGACCGGGGGCCTCGATGGAGCCGACGATCGGCATGCGGCCCCGATAGAAGGCCCGATGGAGCTCCGCCTCGCCCCGCCGCAGGGTCTTCCCGGGACGGAGGATGATGGCTCCGGCATCGATGACGAACGACGGGTCGTAGGTGAAGATCGAGTCGGCCAGCTCGTCGGCCGGGTCATCGGGTAACCAGGCGATCTCCACCTTGTCGGCCTCGAGCAGGTCGACGAAGTGCTGGTACTGGCGCTGCAGCCCATCGGCGTCCACCGGCTTCGTGTAGTGCCATCGCCGATGATCTGCGGTGAGGATGGCCCCCGGTCGCCGCATGCCGACCTGGCGAAGCGGCGTGGTCATCGATGCAACCCCGGACCCCGACATCACCGCACGGTAGCAGCGACACCGACCTGGTCAGGGTCTCCGGTGACCCCGACCGGCCAGGCCGGGATAAGGTGCGCTTGGGGCGCGGGAGTGGCGCCTCGGCGCCACCCGATGCAGCAGGTGCACCGACTCGGAAGGACGGAAGATGACAGCGGCCCCAGATGTCGAACCGAACCACCAACGGGGGTTCGGCAACGAGCATGCCACCGAGGCCGAGCCGGGGGTGCTGCCCCAGGGCCGGAACTCGCCCCAGCGGGTGGCCCACGATCTCTACACCGAGCAGCTGACCGGGACCGCCTTC
>CAMYLA010000089.1 GCA_947259095.1 uncultured Acidimicrobiaceae bacterium
GTTTCGAGAACAACGGTGCGTTCGGCGCCCTCCTGGCCGGCTTGGGATTCCCGGTCATGTATCTCGGCGCTGCGGTACTGCTCGACGGCCCGTCGGTGGTGATCGATCATCTCTGTCTCGAGGTTGGCCTCGACCAGCCCTATCTGGTCGATGTGGGCTTCGGCGAGAGCTTCATCCGACCGCTGGAGATGAACCGGCGTGGCCCCCAGGACGGCGGCGCCGGGATGTTCGAACTGATCGACAGCGATCAGGGCCTGACCCTGACCCGGCACGACGACGGCGTCCCGGTTCCCCAGTACCGGTTCAAACGGGTCGCTCACCGGCTGGAGGATTTCGCCGTCGCCGCCGATCGGCTGGCCACCGACCCGGCGCTCCCCTGGAGCCGGAAACCATTCGCCACCAGGCTGCTCGACGGGGGCCCCGACCGGGTCACCCTGCTGAAGGACCGCCTCAAGGTGTCCCGCAACGGAACAACCACCGAGGCCCCGGTCGACCAGGAGCAGTGGGAGGCCACACTCGGCCACTGGTTCGACCTGACGGTTCCCGAATCACCTGCCGGCTGAGCCCGGTGTCGCCGGCGCCACCGTGTGCGCAGCCGCTTTTGTGATCGTCGGCCGCCGGCCATCGTCGGGGTCGTCGATTTTCTGGCGTCCACCGACAACGCGTATTGTTGGAATCGGCCGGAAACAGGAAGCAGGACATGTCCATTCGAATCGACCCAACCACCGGGCTCAAGGTCTTCGACACCCGAGCGGCGAAGGCAAACGACAGGATCACCGGATCGGGCTACGCCGTGATCGAAGACGAATCGCTGAAGAGCTTGCCACCGCAGCCGCCCGGCGCGGTGTTCAACGCCGAGGAGCAGGCGAAGTACCGGGACTTCAAGGAGGCCCGGCGTGGGGCCGCCGACTACATGGCCATGGAGGGCGAGTTCAGCCGCTATCTGGAAGACGTCTACTCGGCCGACCCGGTGGAGCGTGAGGCCTTGACCGACGACTGCGAGATCCTGGTCATCGGTGCCGGGTTCGCCGGGCTGATGCTTTGGTACAAGCTCCAGGCGGCCGGGTTCGTCGACGTCCGGTTCTGTGAGAAAGGCGGCGACGTCGGCGGGACCTGGTACTGGAACCGCTACCCCGGCATCGCCTGCGATGTCGAAGCCTACAGCTACCTCCCGTTGCTGGAGGAGATGGAGTACATCCCCAGCATGAAGTTCGCCTCCGGGTTCGAGATCCTGGAGTACTGCCAGAAGATGGCCGAGAAGTTCGGTTTCTACGACAAGTGCCTGTTCCACACCACCGTCGACAAGACCGTGTGGGACGAAACCGACGGCCGGTGGACCGTCTACACGGACCGGGGCGACGCCATGCGAGCCCGCCACGTCGTCCTGGCCAACGGCATCCTCACCAGCCCAAAACTGGCCCGTATCGACGGCATGGAGTCGTTCAAGGGTGCGTCGTTCCACACCTCGCGGTGGGACTACGACGTGGACCTCGAAGCCAAGCGCGTCGGCATCATCGGCACCGGGGCCACCGCGGTCCAAGCCGTCCCGGAGCTGGCCAAGATCGTCGGCGAGCTCTACGTGTTCCAGCGGACCCCGTCGTCGATCGACGTCCGGGATCAGCGGGAGACCTCCCAGGAGGAGATCGATGCCTGGGCCGACGAGCCGGGCTGGGCCCGAGCCCGTCGCAAACGTTTTTCGAAGATCTCGGCCGGTCGAACTGCGATCAAGGCCAATGACGACTACCTGGCCGGCAAGGTCCCCGACTTCAAAGAACGACGAGAGCACGAGCGGAAGCTCTCAGCCCAGGAGCTGGTGGACAAGCAGCTCGAGTCCAACTTCCGAATCATGGAACAGATTCGGGCCAGGGTCGACGCCATCGTCGAAGATCCCGAGACCGCCGAAGCGCTCAAGCCGTACTATCCCTACGGCTGCAAGCGGCCCACCTTCCACGACGAGTACCTGCCCTCGTTCAACAAACCCCATGTGCATCTGGTCGACACCGCCCCCAGGGGGGTCAACGAGATCAACGAGAACGGCGTTGTCCACGACGGCACGGAGTACCCGCTCGACGTGTTGATCTACGCCACCGGCTTCCAATGGATGGCCACCTCGACGTTCAACATGATCGTTGGCCGCGAGGGCAAGTCGTTGAGCGAGAAGTGGCAGACCGAGGGCACCAAGACGTTCCTCGGCATCCACAGCCACGGCTTTCCGAACCTGTTCATCGTCTCCGGTCCCCAGGGTGGGGGCGGCAGCTTCAACTTCACCGATGCCATCGACCAGCACGCCGACTACATCGTGTGGATGCTGTCGACCATGCGGGACAGAGGGGTGGACATCGTCGACATCGAGCGGACCCCGGAGGAGGAGTACGCAGAGCACTGCCGCGTCGCCGACATCAACACCGCACCGCTGCGGGACTGCATCTCCTACTACAACGGCCACGGTGAGGCTGAGCCCGGCAGCCTGGCGTACTACGGGGGCGGGAACTGGCACAAGTACCGGATCAGGGCTCAGGAGTCGCTCGAGCCATACGTGTTCCAATCGGCTCCGGCCACCGACGGCTGATCACCGGCCCCTCGGTCACACCGCTTCCCCCCCGACCATCGAAACAGAAGGGCATCGAAGATGACAAAGGCCTACTGGATCAGCGCCTATCACGACGTGGCCGACGAGGAGAAGCTTGGCGCCTATGCCAAGCTGGCGACGAAGGCCATCGACGAAGCAGGGGGCCGGTTCCTGGCCCGAGCCATGGCGGCCAGGGCATACGAGGCCGGCATGCTCCAGCGCACCGTCATCATCGAGTTCCCATCGCTCGAGGCGGCCGAGGCCTGCCACGACGGCGAGGGCTACCAGGCTGCGCTGGGCGTCTTGGGCGATGCCGTCACCAGGGATCTCCGCATCGTGCCAGGCACGGAGTAGGTCCTCGCCACCCCGGGGTCACCGGCCGTTGACCTCCCGTCCGTCCTGACCTCATCTCGCCTTCTTCTCCGCCCGCGATGGTGGGGAATGACACACATCTGTCGATGCTCTTCTCTGATTGTGGTAGAACGTTCCCGAACCTGCTCATCCGCCAGGGCACGGCGATAACGGGAGTACCACATGTCGAAGAACTCGGCGACAGCAGCGGCGAGGTCGCACTCGGCCGGCAAACGTGCGCTGGCCTGTCTCGGAGTGTTGGGAATGATCCTCGCTCTGTTGGCAACAGCCGCTCCGACGGCATCCGCCCACCCCGGTCCGGAAGACCACCAGCCGGGCAAGTGGCGACCGAAGGAGAAGCTGGTCGACCTCCAGTTGCTGGCGATCAACGACTACCACGGCCACCTCCAGTCGACGACGCCTGGCACGGTCGCCGGAGCCCAGGCCGGTGGTGCCGAATACCTGTCGGCCAAGCTCAACGAACTTCGCAAAGGTCACAGAAACAGCCTGACGGTCGCCGCCGGCGACCTGATCGGTGGCTCGCCTGCTTTCTCCGGTCTGTTCAAGGACGAACCATCGGTCGAAAGCCTCAACGCCATGCACCTCGACATCTCCAGCGTCGGCAACCACGAGTTCGATGAGGGGGTCACCGAGCTTCGTCGTATGCAGCGCGGAGGCTGTCACCCGGTCGAGGGTTGCTTCTTCCCCGGTGAGCGGTATCCCGGCGCCGACTTCAAGTGGCTGGCGGCCAACGTGGTTAAGGAGAGGAACGGCAGGACCGTTCTCCCGGCATACAAGATCAAGCGGGTCAACGGGGTCAAGGTCGCCTTCATCGGTATGACACTGGAGGCCACCGACACCCTGGTGGCGGCGGCGGGCATCGAGGGCATCGACTTCCTCGACGAGGCCGAGACCGCAAACGCGCTGGTGCCGAAGCTCAGGCGGCGCGGCGTCAAGGCGATTGTGGTACTGCTCCACGAGGGTGGCTCCCAGACACCTCCCCCCGGCGACGTCGACGCCTGCGTCGGCATCTCCGGCCCCATCGTTGCCATCAACGACGCCCTCGATCCGCAGATTGACGCCATCATCACCGGCCACACCCACCTGCCATACAATTGCACGCTCGACGATCCGGCCGGCAAGCCTCGGATCGTGACCAGCGCCTACTCGTTCGGCAGGGTCGTCTCCGAGGTCAACCTGGTGCTGGACAAGCGGACCAGGGACGTGCGTCGCGACCTGAGCAGCTCCACCAACCATGTCGTCGACCAGGCGACCTTGACACCGGACCCGGTCCAGACGGCCATCATCGCCAAGTGGCAGCCGTTGGTCGACGCCGCAGGCAGTACCCCGATCGGCACGATCACCGAGGACATCACCCGTGGTGGCAACCCGCCCGGAACCGACCGTGGCGTGGAATCGGCGGCCGGCAACCTGGTGGCCGATGCCCAGCTGTGGTCCACATCGTTCAACGGGGCCGAGATCGCCTTCATGAACCCCGGTGGGGTGCGGTCGGATCTGACGTTCGCCGAGTCCGAGGGTGAGGGCGACGGTGTCGTGACCTTCGGTGAGGCGTTCACCTTCCAGCCGTTCGGCAACACATTGTCGACCTTCGAAATGACCGGGGCCCAGATCGTCTCGGTCCTGGAGGAGCAGTGTCAGCCGGCGGGCAGCAGCCGGCCGTTCCTGCACCTCGGTGTCTCCGACGGCTTCACCTACGACCTGGCCTCCACGATCGTCGCCGGGGACTGCACGTCGATCACGGTCAGCAACGTTGCGTTGGACGGCAATGCCATCAGCCCCACCGCGGTGTACAGCGTCACCGCCAACAACTTCCTGGCCGACGGTGGTGACAACTTCAACACCTTCGCCACCATCGACCCGGCCAGCCGGCTCGACGGTGGGAACGATCTGGAGGCGCTGACCAACTACCTCGGCACCTTCGCTCCGGTCGCTCCCCCCAGCATCGACCGGGTCAACGAACTGCCGTAGCGACAGCGGAGTAGTCCACAAGTCGGGGGAACGGCCGTCGAGGCGGTCGTTCCCCCGATCGTGGGTGCGACCCCACCGCGGGCGGTGGCTCAGATCCCGATGCCGCGTTCGTCGAGGCCGAGCATGATCCGGCCTGCGACCTCCATCACCGAGTCGGCCACCATCATGTGCTGAGACGCAACGTGCACGTCGCGGAAGTGCTGCTGGAGACAAGAGGTCTCGAAGACCGAGGTGCCGCCGAGGACGGTGTACATCCGGTCGATGACCCTGATCGAGGTGTTCACCGCATGCACGTTGGCAGTGCGGATCGCCCGCCGATGCTCCAGGGTCTCGTCGGCCTCCTGGGCGTTGGCCCAGGCCGCCTCGACGGTCTGGTAGAACCAGGTCCTTGCCGCCTGCAACTCGGTGTCGGCCACGGCCAGATCCCGATGCAGGGCCGGCCGCATGGCCAGGGTCCTGCGGCTTCCCTGTGGGGTCTTCTGCTTTGCCACGCCCATCACCTCGTCGAGTGATGCCCGGGCCATACCCATGGCGATGGCGCCGATGGGGATACCGAGCACGCCGAAACGTGGAAAGCGGTAGATCGGTAGATCGGCGTACGGGGTGTGCTCGATCGACGTCGCCAGCCGCTCCGCCGGAACCCAGACCCCGCAGGCCCGGAAGTCGCTGGAACCGCTGCCCCGCAGCCCCGAAACGTGCCAATTGTCGTCGATCTCGATTTCATCGGGCCGGAAGAACACCCGGGTGAAGGGGGTCGCCGCACCGACCGGTTCGCCCGATCGGTCGACCTCGTGGATCCCGCCCGAGATCCACTGCGCATTGTGGCAGCCAGAACCCCACCGCCAATGCCCGTCGATCACATAGCCCGGTTCTCCGGCGCGTTCTTCGGCCATTGCGGTGCCACTGTCGGCGAAGACACCGCTGGTGATCACATCGGGATCCTCGAGTAGCTTGTCGAGCAGGCTCGGCTGTACCGCCCCGAACAGGTACTGGGAGGTCGATCCGATGAAGATGCACCACGCCGCCGACCCGTTGGCTCCGGCCAGGGTCTCACAGACCCTGCAAAGAACTGCGGGGCTCACGCCGGCCCCACCGAGGTCTTTCGGCACCAGCAACCGGTAGAAGCCGTGCCCGGCCATGCGTTCCGCCAGGTCCTGGGGCAGTGATCGGAGGCGGTCGATCTCGCCGCTGCGGGCCGTCAACTCCGGTCGGAGGTCACGGGCGGCGTCGATCAGCGCCGTCTCGGCCGGTGTCATGTCGAATGCAAGTCCCACGTTCGCCTCTGGTCGGTCCTGGTGTCTGGCGGTGTCGGTGTCCAGGATGGCCGGAGTCGACCCTCCGACGCACATTGACGCCTCTCCTTGCCCAAACACTGCGAGGGCAGGGACCCGGTCTGTTGCGAGGTTCGGCCTGATCGGCGATCTGCCAGACAGATCAGGGACAGGAGGCGCTGCGACCCTACAGTGTTGGCATGAGGAGCACAGATCCCGGATCCGTCTGGCCAACCTGTTGAGGGCCAGTTGAAGGCGCTCGCCGCGATCTGGCCCTGGGTGGTGCCGTATCGCCGATACGTGATCGCAGCCCTGACCGGCACGCTGATCTCGGTTGCCATCAACCTGCTGATCCCGCTGCAGACCGCCCGGGTGATCGACGAGGGCATCGCCAACGACGACGGCGGCCTGGTCCGCAACACGGTTCTGGTGATGGTGGCACTGATCGTCGCCGGGGTACTGGTTTCGGCCGTCACCAGCGCCATGGCGGTGCGGATGGCCTTCAACACCGTGACCGACCTGCGGCGCGATCTCTACAGCCATGCCCAGGGTTTCTCTTTCGGCAACCTCGATCGGCTCTCCTCCGGCGAGATCCTCACCCGCTTGACCAGCGATATCACCAAGGTCACCACCGTGTTGACGATGGGGCTGTCGTTCGTGGCCCAGACGCCGATCATGTTCGTCGGCGCCCTGGTGGCCATCCTGTCGATCGACGCCTCGCTGGTGGTTGTCGTCCTGGCGATGATTCCCGCCATCGGTCTGTTGATCTGGTA
The DNA here is from genome assembly GCA_947259095.1 of uncultured Acidimicrobiaceae bacterium. Classification (GTDB taxonomy): domain Bacteria; phylum Actinomycetota; class Acidimicrobiia; order Acidimicrobiales; family SZUA-35; genus JAHELU01. The sequence continues at coordinate 6,954 of CAMYLA010000089.1, forward strand.
CGTCCTGGCCCGGTCGGGGCTCCTCTACAATGCGGTCCAGAACCGCCTGGACCGGCTCAACACCGTGCTGCAGGAGAACATCCAGGGTGCCGAGGTCATCAAGGCCTTCGTTCGCCAGGAAGATCAGATCCAGCGGTTCGACGAGGTCGCCGACGATCTGGCCGACCAGGCAACGGTGGTCAACCAGTTGGTGGCCTCGCTCATGCCGACGCTCATCGCCATCTCCAGCCTGGGGATCGCCGCCATCATCTGGCTCGGTGGCAACAACGTGATCGATGGCTCGCTCAGCGAGGGTGACCTGGTGGCGTTCATCAGCTACATGGCGATGGTGGCCATGCCGATGATGATGTTCGCTTTCATCCAGCCGATGATCTCCGCCGCCGGTGCGTCGATGGCCAGGATCAGCGAGGTGCTGGCCGAGGTTCCGGAGATTCCCGAATCGGCACACGGCATCGACCTCGGCGATCAGCCCCAGCCCGGCGACGTTCGCTTCGACGGTGTCTGTTTCCGGTATCAGGCCAACGATCCGTCCACCACCCTGGATGAGGCCGTGAGCGATATCAACATCCACATTCCCCAGGGCAGCACCGTTGCGATCCTGGGCGCCACCGGGTCCGGCAAATCGACTCTGGTCCATCTCATCCCCCGGTTCTACGATGCGTCGTCCGGCACGGTGTTGGTCGGTGGGGTCGACGTTCGCGAGCTGTCGAAACGATCGCTGCGGCGGTCGGTCGGGATCGCACTCCAGGAGCCGGAATTGTTCAGCGGCACCGTGATGGACAACATCCGCTACGGCCGACCGGACGCCGCCGACGACGAGGTGCTCGAGGCCGCCAAGGCGGCGCAGGCCCACGGTTTCATCACCGAGATGACCGAGGGCTACCTGTCCCCGGTGCAACAGGGAGGCTCGAACCTGTCCGGCGGTCAGCGGCAGCGGATCGCCATTGCCAGGACGCTGCTGGTCGACCCGGCCGTCCTGATCCTCGACGACTCGACCAGCGCGGTCGACCTCGAGACCGAGGCGAGGATTCAGGACGCCCTGGCCGCTTTTCGGAACCGCACCGACCGCACGGTGATCCTGGTCGCCCAACGGATCAGCACCGCCCTCGGCGCCGATGAGATCATCGTGCTCGACCGGGGCCGGGTGGTGGCCGACGGCACCCACCAGGAGTTGTTGTCATCGAGCGAGGTCTACCAGGAGATCTTCCGTTCCCAACTCGGTGAGCCGGTCCGGTGACAGCCGCCCAGCGACACCGCATGCCGCCCGGCATGGCCGAGCGGGGCACCAGGGATGCGTCAACCGGCACCTCGTTCCGGCGGCTGCTGTCCTACCTGCAGCCGCACCGGCCGACGCTGATCCTCAGCGGCCTGCTGGTGGTCGGCGCCTCCATGCTCAACCTGCTCGGGCCATGGCTCCAGGGGGTGGCGATCGACGAGTTCATCATCGTCGGCGACCGCGCCGGCCTCCGCAACATCGTGATCGTCCTCACCCTGACCTACCTCGGGGCCTGGGTCATGGGGATGGCCTACGGCCGGATGGTGGCCGCGGTGGCCCAACGGGTGATGGCCGACCTGCGGCGGGAGCTCTTCGCCAAGCTGCAGACGCTGTCGATGCGGTTCTTCGATCGCACCAGGACCGGCGACCTGATGAGCCGGGTCACGAACGATGTCGACGCCGTCGACCAACTGCTGAGCCAGAACCTGTTGAGCCTGGTGGTTTCGGCGCTCCAGATCGTCAGCCTGTTGACCATCATGGTGGTGCTCGACTGGCGGCTGACACTGGCCGCCCTGGCCCCTGTGCCGCTGGTGCTGTTCGGCGTCGGGCGCCTCGGCAAGATGACCGGACCGGCCTTCGGCGCCTACCAGCGGGATCTCGGCCGGCTGAACTCGGTGGCCCAGGAACGTCTCGGTGGCCAACGGGCGGTGATCGCCCTGAACCGCCAGGATCAGGCCAGAACCGAGTTCGCCGAGGCCAACGAGGCAACGAGGGCCAAGGGCATCACGGCCCAGACCCTCACCTCGATCATCTTTCCCCTGATGTTCGGGCTCGGCAATCTCAGCACGGTGGCGGTGGTCGGGGTCGGGGGCTGGTTGGCGGTCACCGGCTCGGACTCCGGCGACGGCAACGGGGTGACGATCGGTCTCATCGCGTCGTTCGTGACCTACGCCAACCGTTTGGGTCAGCCGCTGGGTCGGATCGCCGGGACGATCACCTCGGTCTTTGCAGCCCTGGCCGGCGCCACCAGAGTCTTCGAATTGCTCGACGAGAAACCTGACATGACCGACGAGCCGGGGGCCCCGCTGCTGGCGCCGGTCGACGGGCGGGTGGTGTTCGACGACGTCGACTTCTCCTACACCCCCAATGAGCCCATCCTGACCGACATCGACTTCGCAGCCGAGCCGGGTCAGGTCATCGGGCTCGTCGGCCCGACCGGGGCGGGGAAGTCGACGATCATCAACGTGCTGAACCGGTTCTACGACATCGACAGTGGCTCGGTCAACGTCGACGGTGCCGACATCCGTTTGGTGCAGGTTGATTCGCTCCGGGGACAGCTGGGGATCGTGCTGCAGCGGACGTTCCTGTTCACCGACACAGTTCGGGCAAACATCCGCTTCGGACGCCTCGATGCAACCAACGCCGAGGTGGAGGCCGCAGCCAGACTGGCCAACGCCGACCACTTCATCCGGGCCCTCCCGTTGGGCTACGACGAGCCCATCTCCGAGGGGGGCAACAACCTGTCCAGCGGGCAACGTCAGCTGATCGCCATCGCCAGGGCAGCTCTGGCCAACCCGAGACTCCTGGTCCTGGACGAGGCGACGAGCTCGGTCGACACCCGGACCGAACGGGATATCCAGACCGCCCTGATCAGCCTGATGGAAGATCGGACCAGCTTCGTCATTGCCCACCGGCTGTCGACGGTTCGTGATGCGGACCAGATTCTGGTCATTCAGGACGGTCGGATCTCGGAGCGGGGCACCCACGACGAGCTACGCCGGCTCGACGGTTTCTACGAACAGCTCTACACGGCCCAGTTCCGGGGTCAGGAGTAGATCGTCAGTGACGGTCCAGCCGGCGAACCGTGGCATCATCGAACCGATGCAGCGCAGCCCCGAGGGAGCGGTGGTCGAGGCCACGGGCCTCGGCATGAGTTATCCCGTCAACGGGCGACGCCTGCAAGCCCTGGCCGAGGTGGACTTCGAGGTAGGGGCCGGCGAGTTCGTCACCATCATCGGACCGAGCGGGTGCGGCAAGTCCACCCTGCTCAGGCTGGCCGGCGGCCTGTTGAAGCCGGACCGTGGTTCCATCACCGTCGATGGTGACTCGCCGAAGGCCGGGCGCCGATCCAAGAAGTTCGGCCTGGTGCCCCAGAGCCCGGCGCTGCTGCCGTGGCTCACCGTCCGGGAGAACCTGACCTTGCTGCCCAAGGTCAACCGCAGCCAGGGCCGAGGTCCGGTCGGCGATGGCGAGATCCAGGCCTTGCTGGAGGCGATCGGCCTGGCGCCGTTCGCCGACACCCTGCCCTCGGCGCTGTCGGGCGGTATGCAACAACGAGTCAGCCTGGCCAGGGCCTTCGCCCTGCGGCCGCCGGTGCTGTTGATGGACGAGCCCTTCGCCGCGCTGGACGAGATCACCCGATCCCAGATGCGGTTCCTGCTACTGGACGTCTGGAGGGACACCGGCGCCACGGTGGTGTTCGTCACCCACTCGATAGAGGAGGCGGTTCTCTTGTCGGACCGGGTGCTGGTGTTGACCGCCCGTCCGGGCCGGTTGTCGGCCGAGCTCACCATCAAGTTGGACCGCCCCCGCCTCCGGGGGATCGAGGACGGTGACGAGTTCCATCGCCACACCTCCGAGCTGCGGGCGGCACTGAACAGCGCGGCGGGCGTGTCGTTCTCCCCGGAGGATCGATGACGCTGCCAACGCCCGAGCCCCTCCCGACGCTGATCGAGCCGGCGGCGCCGGCGGCGGCCGGCTTCGACGACGACCTCCCGGCCGAACGGTCCAGGACGTCGCAGCTGACATTGCGGTACCTGGCCCCGGTCGTCGGCCTGGCCCTGCTGTTCGGCGGCTGGGAGCTCTACGTTCGGTTGACCGGCATCTCACCGATCACGCTCCCTCCCCCGTCGCGCATCATCGTCCACCTGGCGGCCGAACCCACCTTCTACATCCGTAACGGGTGGGTCACCGTCTCCGAGGCCCTGGCCGGCTTCTTCATCGCCCTGACGGTGGCCCTGGTGGTGGCGACGATGATGGCCCACTGGCGGTTCGCCGAGCGGGCGACGATGCCGGTGATCGTGCTCATCCAGTCCACCCCGGTGGCGGTCCTGGCCCCGGTGTTCCTGCTCTGGTTCGGCTTCAGCCCGACCCCCAAGGTCTTGGTTGCGGCGCTGTTCGCCTTCGTGCCGTTCGTTGCCAATGCCCTGACCGGACTGCGCAGCGTCGATCGGGACACCCTGGAGGTGCTCCATTCGGTGGACGCCAGCCGGTGGGAGATCCTGTGGCGCCTACGGCTACGGTACGCACTGCCGGCCCTGTTCGCCGCGGCCCGCATCTGTGTGAGCCTGGCCCTGGTCGGGGCGGTCATTGGGGAGCTCTATGGTGGTTCCACGCAGGGGCTCGGGTATCAGGCACGGATCGCCCAATCCCGTACCCTGGTAGATCAATTGTGGGGAAGTGTGCTGGCACTGGCGCTGATCGGGATCGTTCTGACACTCCTGGTCATGGCGCTCGAGCGGCGGCTGCTGCGATGGCACACATCCCAATCCCAGGTCTGAAGACGACAACGGCGACAGGAGCATCAGTGTTGATGGCAACCAGGAGATGGGTGGCGGCGGGACTTGGTCTGGCCCTGCTGCTCGCGGCCTGCTCCGACTCCAGCGAGAGCGGGACCGATGAGGCCGGCGGTGAGAGCGGCGCAGACACCTCGGCGCTGACCTTGGAAGAGCGATGCGAGGCCAACCGTGACGCCGGCACCATCACCTTCGTCTCCTCGTTCGACTTCGCCGCCGCGGCCAGCATCCTCGATGTCATCGTGGCCGACGCCGAGGGGTACTTCGAGGAGCTGTGCCTCGAGGTCGACATCAAGCCGGGTTTCGCCCCCGGCAATGGTGGCCTGGTGGCCGAGGGCCAGGCCCAGATCAGCTCCGCCGGCTCGTTCGGTGAGTTGGTGAACACCAACGTCCGGGGCGAGACCGACCTGGTGGCAATCGCCCAGTACGGCAAGACCGCCATCGAGACGCTGGTGGTCCCGGCCGACGGCACCGTCGAGTCGCTCGAGGACCTGCCTGGAACGACGGTCGGCATCAAGGGTGATCTGCCGTACTCGCTCCAGGCCATGCTTGGGGCGGCCGGGGTGGAGCGATCGAGCTTCGAGGAGCTGCTGCTCGACGGCTTCGATCCGGTGGCGCACCTCGAGCTCGGCATCGACGCCCTCCCGGTCTACAAGAGCAACGAACCGGCCCAGCTCGATGCAGCCGGCGTCGAGTACCGCCAATTCGATCCGCTCGACTTCGACGTGCCGGCCTCGTTCGCCGTGTTCTTCACCAGCTCGTCGTTCCTCAATGAGCACCCGACGGCGGTCGAGGACTTCCTGCGAGCCGCATTCAAGGGCTTTGCGTTCGCCGTCGACCAGCCCGAGACCGCGGTCGGCCACGCCTTCGACAGGATCGACGCTGCGGGCAATCCGAACTTCTTCTCGACCGAAGGTGAGGGATTCCGCTGGATCACCGAGAGCACGCTGGTGCTGGAAACGACCCCGGACGGCGAGGGGCCGGGCCTGCTCGACCAGGAGCGTCTCGGTCAGGAGATCGACGCACTCACCGAAGCCGGCGTGTTCGAGGAGCTCCCCGATTGGCAGTCGATGATCGCCCCCGGACTTGCCGAACGGCTCTACGACGGCACCGACGTGGTCGCGGTCACCGAGTGAGGATCTGGCGCCGGTGACGACCTACGGCCTGCTGAGCCTGGCCGACTACCTGGTCAGCCCGATCGACGGTGGCCGTGAGACCCAAGCCGTCCGGCTCGAGCGGGTGGTCGATTCGGCCGTCCAAGCCGAAGCGGCCGGGTTCACCTCGTTCGGCGTCGGCGAGCACCATTTCAGTGGCTACATCCTCTCCGCTCCCGAGCTGGTGCTGGCCGCCGCCTCATCACAAACCACCACCATCCGCCTCGGCACCTCGGTGACGTTGCTGGCCAACACCGACCCGGTCCGCCAAGCCGAGCAACTGGCCACCCTGGACGTGTTGAGCAACGGTCGGGCCGAGATGACCTTCGCCCGCGGGGTGTCGGAGCACACCGCAAACGCCTTCGGCATCGCCGACTTCGACGAGTTGCGGCCCCGGTTCGAGGAGTACCTGAAGCTGGTCCTGCGCCTGTTCACCGAGGAGGCGGTTACGTGGGAGGGCCGGTACCGGGCCCCGCTGGACAACATCCGGCTCGAACCTCGACCGGTCCAGAAACCCTACCCCGGGGTGTGGATCGGTGGCGGGCTCTCCAACACCTCGGCCGAACTGGCGGCCACGCTCGGGCTCCCACTGTTCCTCCCCAGCTTGTTCCGCTGGCCGGGCGACTATCTGGAGATCGTCAACCACTACCGAAGAACCTTCGCCAGGGCCGGCCACGATGGGAGCGCCCGCCTGGGATTCCCCAGCTACCTGCACGTGGCGGCCACCAGCCAACAAGCGCGGCGGCGCTGGCGACCACATCTGGAGCACTATCGGGATTTTGCCCTCACCATCCGAGGGGCGTTCGGGCGGGACACCGACTTCGACAGCCTGCTCCAGGGACCGGCCATCTGCGGCAGCCCGGCCGAGGTGATCGAACGGGTCAACGAGATAAACGAGACGCTGCAACTCGATCGCCACCTGTTCCTGCTCGACGCCGGTGCGGTGCCGGAACATATCCTCAACAACGAAATGGAGCTGCTGGCCACCGACGTGCTCCCCCACCTGGCCTGAACCGGGCCCACGCCGGTTCTCACTCGGCGGCGGTCGGCCGGTCATCGACCAGTCGTCGCAGGGCCGACTCGAGCACGGCCCGTTCGCCTGTTTCCAGCCGGTCGGTGAACAACCTGCGGATGTCTCGCCCGTGGTGGGCCGCCATCGCCCGATGGAGCCGCCGACCATCCCCGGTCAGCTCGACGTGGACCTGGCGCCGGTCCCGGAGCCCCGGCGACCGGGTGACCAGGCCGGCGTCGACAAGCCGGCCGACGATGCGGTGGCAGGAGCTGTTGGCCACCAACAACCTGGCCGCCAACTCCCCCATCCGCAGCCGTTCATCGGCCAATCGGAGCTGGTGGATCACGTCGTAGTCGTCGAGCGAGCGGCCGAACGCCTCCTGGAGGCTGGCATCCATGGCTCTGGTCAGCAGGCGGTGCAGCCGCATCATCGCCTCCCATGCCGCTGCTCCGTCGGAGTTGGTCATAACCGCAGGGTAGATCAAACTATTTCCGAAAGGAAATAGTTTGACGTTCCCGCCGGTTGAAGAGAAGCATGACAGCGACACCGACAATCGAGATGCACCGATCGGAAGATCGGTTTCACACCCGAGCCGGTTGGCTCGATTCGAAACACTCCTTCAGCTTCAGTCGTCACTACGACCCGGACAACACCAACCACGGTCAACTCCTGGTGTTGAACGACGATCGGGTGGCCGGCGGCACCGGCTTCGAGACCCATCCCCACCGGGACATGGAGATCGTCACCTGGGTGCTGGAGGGCGAGCTCGAGCACAAGGACTCCGAGGGCAACCGGGGCCTGATCTATCCCGGTCTGGCCCAGCGGATGAGCGCCGGGCGCGGCATCTGGCACTCGGAGAAGAACCACAGTCACATCGACGAGGTCCACTTCATCCAGATGTGGGTCGTGCCGGACACCGAGAACGTCGATCCCGGCTATCAGCAGCTCGACATCAACGACGAGCTTCTGGCCGGGGGCCTGGTGCCGATCGCCTCCGGCCGCGGCCACGACGCAGCGATCTCCATCCGACAACGTGACGCAGTGCTGTGGGGTGGCAGGCTGGGTCCCGGTGAGGCTGTTGTCGTCCCCGACGCACCCTTTGCCCACGTCTTCGTGGCCCGTGGCCAGGTCGAGTTCGAACAGCATGCCCCGCTCGCCACCGGTGATGCCGCCAGGCTGGTGACGGGCGGCTCTCCGACCCTCGTCGCCGGTCCCGAAGGGGCCGAGATCCTGATCTGGCAGACCGGGCCGATGCCCTGAGCCAGGCGGGCTGACCACCCGACCGGAGCCGGTTCGCCGAGGCCGGATGAGCGATCGGCGGTGGGGCTGTGGCGCCGGATACGATCAGGCTGATCATGGCTCCGCCCTCCACCACCGAGCCATGAGTCGTCCAAAACGATATGCGAAGCGGGCCGTCTGGCTCGGTGTCACCGGCGTCTCGATCTACCTGATCATTCCCAGCGTCATCTCAACGTTCAGCTCCTGGCCCGAGCTGCAACGGCTGCGAGAGGGATCCTTGCTGATCATGGCGGCGTTGACCGTGATCAGCATCGGCTTCTTCTGGCTGCTACTCGGCCTGTGCCTGAGGACCAGGGGCTGGTGGCTGATCGCGACGTCGCAGCTGGCGTCCGCCGCCATTGCCAAGATCGTGCCCGGCGGATCGGCAACCGCAACGGCGGTGCAGTACCGGCTGCTGAACGAGGGCGGGATCGACAAGGCGACGGCCGGGTCCGGTTTGACGGTGGCGACGTTGTTGAACTTCGCCGTGTTGTTCGCCATGCCCATCTTCACCCTGCCGGCCATCCTGTTCGGCCCACCGATCGATGCGGCGCTGGTGAACGGCGCGGTGGCGGCGGCCCTCAGCTTCGTCGCCGCGTCGGTGATCTCCGGCGTGTTCCTGGGCCTGGACAGGCCGCTGATCACGTTGGGCAACACCATCGACTGGGTCGCGGCGCGATTGCGACGTCTTGACGATGATGCGCCGCCCCAGGCCGAGCGACTGATCGACTCCCGCAACATGATCCGGTCCTATCTCGCCGATCGCTGGTACTGGGTGGTGCTGGCCAGTTTCGGCAAGTGGGCATTCGACTACCTGGCGCTGGTCATGGCGGTGCGAGGCACCGGCCACGACGACACGACATCGGGGATCCTGCTCGCCTTCGTGACCGCCTCCCTGCTGGGAAGAATTCCGCTCACGCCGGGAGGATTGGGCTTCGTGGAGGCCGGTCTCACCGGCATGCTCGTCCTGGCCGGCGTCGGCGCCGGCGATGCGGCAACCGCAACATTGGCCTACCGGCTGGTGTCGTACTGGATTCCCATTCCGGTGGGAGGACTGGCCTACGGCCTGTACCGCATCAGGGAACGACGGCGGGGCATCGATCTGCCTCGGCTGGCCGACTACGAGGCGACCGACCAGAAGACCGACCGGCCGCTGACCTGAGGCCACCGGTGGCCGTCGGCCCGTCGGTGACCGCCGTGGTAGGATCGTGCCGGCAGGCCACGGGGAGCCCGGAGGTTGTGGTTGTCGGTCAACCCCTCCGACGAGATGGCAGAAGGCGATTCCGTCGAGGGACACATGACCGAGACCGAAGGGCCGAAGAGCGAAGCCGACCCCTCCCCTGCCGTGCGACCCCACCGGGCCTTCGTGCTCGGAGCGTTGTCGGGCCCGCCGGTCATCTCGATGCGGAGCCTACCGACGGTCACTGGCTGCGCCGGGTTCTGCCTCGGCCAGCGGGTAACCGAGGATCCTGTGTCAGTAGGAGACGCGTGGTATTGACCGCTGGGAGGCGTGACTCGAATCAGCCCCGGCTTGAGGAGATCTTGAGGTTTCATACCGGGCCCCTTGAGGTTGGGGCGCCACGCTGTGGGGGTGCGCATCCGAGAACTGTCCCGCCACGTCGTACCCGTACTCGTCGC
>CAMYLA010000090.1 GCA_947259095.1 uncultured Acidimicrobiaceae bacterium
ATCCGAGGAAGATCCGATCCACGCTCCATTTTTGCGGAGTCGGAACACGATCAGCTCGCGTTGGGCTTTGGGGGCGTCTCGGTAGAACTTCAGGCAGGTGCTGATGTCGGTGTAGAGGTTGTCCAAGCTCAGGATCGGTGGAGTGGTCTGGGCTGCGATCAGGTAGCCCTCGATCTCGTAGTCGGCAACCCCGCCGCAGTGGGAGATCGAGATCCGGACATCGGAGTGGGTGGCGATGACTCTGATGGCGCTGATGAGGCTGTCGTCGTCCAGTGGCGCTGCAGACACGTGGAGCGTGACCGGCGCGTCGTGTTCCTGGGCCTTGTCGAGCACGGCGGAGATGGCCGCAGCGTGGTCAGGGTTCTCCCAGTCCATTCCGGAGGAACCGACCGGGTTCATCTTGATGCCAACCATTTCGGGCAGTGCGAGGCTACGATCGACCTCGTCCAGGGCGCTGTCGTAGAGCGGGTTGATGCCGCAGAACCCGATGAGCCGGTCCGGGTACTCGGCGACGATTGACGCCGCGAAGTCGTTCTCGGGGGCCATGTTGGAGTCATCGAGGAGGCCCTGGTAGCCCAGGGCACGACCGCTCGTTCGACCGAGTACGTCCGTCGGCGCTGCCGGACCATCGCGTTGGCCATCGACGCCCGCTCGCAGCGGTTCCCTCACGAGGTGCCCTACCATTACCAGCCGTTCGCCGACGCTGGCGACCAACCGCGCTACGAGGAGCGCAGCCGCCGGGAGATCCTGCACGACTACAACGCCTGCGATCTCGGCATCGGACCAACACCATCACGTCGCGCTGACCATCGCCGGCGGCGCTGCCTTGGGCCCTGGTCAGGCCCAGTTCGGGGTCCGCTTCTCGGCGAAGGCCCGGGGCCCTTCGATACGATCGGTTCCGTTCTGCCACGCCCGCTCGGCCGGGCTGACGTAGGCGGCGGCGTCGGCCAGGGACAGGTGGAGGGCGTCGAGCGCCGACTGCTTGGTCGCCCGGATCGCCGCCGGTGAACAGCGGCGAATGTCGGCCACCCAGGCGTCGACCGCAGCGTCGAGGTCGGCGAAGGGCACGACCTCGTTCACCAGGCCGAGTTCGGCAGCGCGGCTGGCGGAGAAGTGCCGGCCGGTCAGCAGGTAGCCCATGGCCAGATGGTGGGGGATCTGGCGTGGCAGCCGGTGTATGCCCATCGCCCCGGCGATCAGTCCGCGGCGGGCCTCGGGCAACCCCATCTCAACATGGTCAGCGGCGACGATGATGTCGCAGGCCAGCGCCAACTCGAGCCCGCCCCCCAGTGCGACGCCGTTCAACCGAGCGATGAGTGGCTTGGTGATGTCGAACCGGAACTGCAGGCGGGTGAGCGCGGCCATGCGCCGGTCAGCCTCGGCCCGTACCTCTTCCGGTGAGCTGCTGATCTCCGCCGTCCACTTCAGGTCCCGGCCAGCACAGAAGGCCCGCTGGCCGGCGCCGGTGATGACTGCCACGCGGATGTCATCGTCGGACTCGACGCGGTCGATGGCCGCGGCGAAGGCCTCATGGGTGTCGATGTCGAACGCGTTCATCCGTTCAGGTCGATCGATGGTGATGCGGGCTACGTGGTCGGTTACCTCGAGGACGATGGTGCTCATGGCCCTCCATTCCACCACCTTGCTTCGCCGCATTCCATCAAGCCTGCTAGATGTGGGTACCCCGACGTCGAAGTCGAGGTGGCGTACCGCTCCTACCAGCTCGACCCGACTGCGCCCGGCGTTGCCGGCGAACCCATAGTCGCGTCCTACGAGAAGAAGTTCGGGTGACCGGAACCGGCGGGCCGGGGACGTCGGCCTCGATCGCGAGCTGGTACGGGGTGGTGCAGCGCCATCGTGAGCACGTTCACCGGGCCATGGCGGCCAGGGTCGGACCCCGCAGGGCCTGAACGGTTGCGGCGTAGGCGGCGGGGTCGAGTTCGGCCAGCTTGGCGGCATGATCCATCGCCGCCTCGACGACGGCATTGGGCTCGACCGCAACGTCGAGGAAGCCTGCGGCGGCCGCTCCAGCGCCGTCGTGGAGTTGGGCATTGGCCACCGATGCCTGCAGGTGACGCCGACTCAAACGTTCTTCGGCGATGGCCAGGGCCCAGTGGGGCAAGGTGAGTCCGATGGCGACCTCGTTCAACCCGATCTTGACCTCGGCATCGGGCCCGACGCGATGATCACAGCCCAACAGCAACAGCGCTCCGGCCGCCACCGCATGGCCGGTACAAGCCGCCACCACCGGCACCGACGCCCCGTAGGCCTCGGCCACCAGCGCCCCACCGCTGTCGACCATCTCACGAACGGCATCGGCGTCGCCACCGCGGATCACGTCCAGATCGAACCCGCCGGAGAACCGTCCCGACCTTCCGGCGATGACCAACGCACCGATGCCCGGGTCATCTTGGGCCCGGGTGAGCGCAGCTCGCAGGGCTCCACTCATGGTGATGGACATGGCGTTGGCCCGGCCGTCGTCCATGGTGGCCAGCAGCACCCGCCCTCGCTGCTCGACGGTTACGGGCGCCTCAGTGTTCGTCATCTCTGGCTTCTCCTTGATGTCATGGGCTGGCTGGGTGTAGCACGCAGAAGACCGAGCCGGCCAAAGCGGCGTCGGCTATGGTGGGCTGGGCGCTCAGCGTGCCGCCGCCCCGTACCACCGGGAACCAACATGCCCCGCCCGGGAGCGACCGCTTCCCGCTGCTGCCGGCGATCGCGGTCAAGCGCGCACCGCGTTCGTGATCCAGTCGGCGATGGCGGTGCCGATCTCGTCGGGGCTGTCCTCCTGCAGGAAGTGATTGCCGGCCACCGTTACCTCTCGCTGGTTGGGCCAGGTCCGGCAGAACTCAAGTGCGGGGCCGGTGAGTATGGCGCCGGGTTCGGAGTTGACGAGCAGCTTGGGCACGGGGCTTTCGCTGAGCCACTCGGCGTAAGCAGTGGCGATGGCCACCACATCGGCTGGTTCGCCTTCGATGGGGATCTGGCGGGGCCAGGTGAGCGTGGGCCGCCGGTCCTCGCCGAGAGTGAGGAACGGCCGGCGATACTCGGCCATCTCGGCCTCGTCGAGGGTGCGGATGATCGACCCGGGCAGGACCCGCTCCACGAACACGTTCTTGTCGAGCACCATCTCCTCGCCGGCTGGGGATCGGAATCCCTGGAACACACCCCGCGCCGCGTCGGGCCATTCGTCCCAGCTGACGGGCCGTACGATCGCTTCCATGTAGGCGATCCCGGCGACGGCCTCGCGGTGGCGGTTGGCCCAGTCGAGCCCGAGCCCGGAGCCCCAGTCGTGCACCACGAGCACGACCCGCTCGGTGACACCGAGTTGGTCCAGCAACTCGTCGAGGTAGTGGCGGTGTTCGACGAACCGGTAGGACTCGGGGCCGGGGTTGGGGAGCTTGTCGGAGTCGCCCATGCCTATTAGGTCCGGGGCGATGCAGCGACCGAGCCCGCTGAGGTGGGGGATGATGTTGCGCCACAGGTACGACGAGGTCGGGTTGCCGTGCAACAGCACGATCGGGTCGCCTTCGCCCACCTCGACGTAGGCCATGGTTTGGCCGTCGACGGTGAGCTTCTTCTTCTGGTAGGGGAAGGCGGAGGAGATGGGCATGGGGGTGATGACTCCGTTCAATCAGGTGGTGGTCGGGTCGGCGCTGAGCCGTCGCCGGGTGGAGGCCGGATCGAGTACTTGGCCGGTGTTGCGGTCGATGACGGCGGGCTCGATGCGCTCGCCGGTGCGCTTGTCGTACATCTCTATGGGGACCGGCTCGTCGAACAGCCACTGCTCGCCGTAGCGCCACATGACACTGAGCACATCCCACAACGCCCGGCCCTTGTCGGTCACGTCGTACTCGTCTCGGGGTGGGTGGTCCTGGTAGCGGCGCCGCTCGATGACGCCCTCGTCCACCAGGCGGGCCAGCCGCTGGGTGAGCACGCTGCGGTTGATGTCGAGTGTTTCCTGGATGTCGTTGAATCGGCGCTTTCCGAGCAGCAGCTCCCGCATCACCAGCGGTGTCCACCAGTCACCGAGAAGGTCCGTGGTCCGGGCCATCGGGCACTGGTTCTGATCGAACCGGGTTCGTCTCATCGTCGCGCCGCCTTCATCGGTCGACCGGTTCGAGGCGGGCCGGTACGTGCTTGTGCCACGGCGTCTTGGCGATGGGATCGCACCAGTCGGTGAGGGTCAGCTCGTTGGGGGCGACGCCGGTGACCTCCGGTTCGCCGCCGGCCGGCGAGTAGGAGAGACCGAGGCCGTTGGGCAGGGCGACGTGGCCGTCCATCATGGTGTCGGTCACCTCGGCGACCGCCACCGCGGTGCCGCCCGGGGTGGTGATCCGTACCCGAGCCCCGGTGGTAACCCCGAGCGACTCGGCGTCGGCGGGGCTGAGTCGCAGTGCGCCTTCGGGGTCCTTCTTGCGCCACGACGGGTCGCGCATGATGTCGTTGGCCGTGAAGGCCCGCCGCTCGCCGGCGGACAGGACGAAGGGGAACTCCTCGCTCGTGTGCTGCTGGTTGGCGTTCGGCAGCTCGCGTAGCTCATCGAGGAGCTGGGGAATGGCGAGCTGGATCTTCTGATCGGGGGTCCGCAGCAGATCGAACGCGTCATCGTGCTGGTGGCGGGTGAAGACCACACCGTCGGGGTTGCGCAGCATTGCGTCGAACAGGGCCGATCCCAGCGCTGAGCCTTCGCCTTCGTGGCCGGCCGCCTGCACTTGGTCGGGGTATTTCTGCGCCACCATCTGGGCGCTGCCCCACATCGCAGCGGCGTTCTCCATACCCGCCGGCAGGGTCGGCCCGAGCGTGCGGTACAACAGTGCGGCGCTCACCGCGCCGACTGACGGGTTGGCGGCGGTGACCTCGGCGAACGCTGCCGCGAACGCCTCGTACCCCTGCTGTGCGGCCCGACGCAACGGCTCGACGTCCGAATCGTCGAGCAGCCCGAGCGACTCGACCAACCGGGTGTGGATCTCGGCTTCTGGCAGGGACTCACCCAGCGGGGTGAGCAGCGGCGGTCGCAGCCAGGTCCGATTGTCGGGGAACGAGAAGCTGAAGAACGTGGTCTCGGCCTTCTCGTACTGCGAGGCGGCGGGCAGCACATAGTCGGCTTGGAGCGCGGTCTCGGTCATGGCCACATCGATGACCACCGAGAATTCGCAGCGGCGCATCGCCTGGCGGAACTTCTCCGACTGGGCGAGGGAGTGCACCGGGTTGGCGCTTTCGATGAACAGCGCTCTGGTCCGGTCGGGATGGTCGCTGAGGATGCCATCAGCGATGTCGTTGCACGCCGCCATGCCCGAGATGACCGCCGTGCCCGTCACCGGGTCGAGCGACTCGCGACCAGATGCTGCGTAGTTGAACAGGGGTATGAGCCAGGTATGGGCGACGTGAGCCCCTGGCTTGCCGAAGTTGCCGAGCAGCATCGAGATGGCCCGGTGCAGGTAGGACACGAGGGTCGAGAAGGGCGCCATCTCGACGCCGAGGTCCTCGTAGACCGACACGCTCTCGGCAGCTGCCAGTCGGCGGGCCACCGTGCGGATGGTCGCCTCGTCGATCCCGCAGCGATCGGCGAAATCTGCGATGGGAACCGTGGCGAAGGCAGCCATCGTCTCCGCCGGGCCCACGGCGTTCTCGTTCAGCCAGGTCGTTGCGCACAGGTCTTCCTCCATCAGGACTGCGCCGAGCGCGGCGAGCAGGAAGGCGTCGGTGCCGGGCTTCACGGCCAGCCAGTGGTCGGCCAGATCGGCGGTCTCGGTGCGGCGCGGGTCGATCACGATCAGCGATCGGTCCGGGTCGGCCGAGATCGCTTTGAGCACCCGGCGGCTCTCATCGAAACCGTGAGAGTGCCACGGGTTCTTGCCCAGAAACACCGCCACCTCGGCCTCGTGGAACTCACCGTGGGTGTGGGCCCCGAACATGCGGCCCTCGACCCACGCCTCGCCGGTCTTCTCCTGCGCGAGCGCGTTGGACCTTCGCGTGATCCCGAACGCTGCTCGGGTGGCGCTGGCATAGAACCCGCCGAGATGGTTGCCCTGTCCGCCGCCGCCGTAGTAGAGGGTCTTGTCGCCGTGCCGCTCCCGCACCCCGACCAGACCGGCGGAAACCTCGGCGATGGCGGTGTCCCAATCGACCTCCAGGTAGGAGCCGTCGGGCATCCGCTTCATGGGAGAGGTGAGGCGGCTGCGGGCGTTCTGGTAGTGATCGATGCGCAGCGCTTTCTCACAGGTGTAGCCCTTCGAGGCGATGTGCGCCTTGTTGCCCCGCACCCGGGTGATGGTGCGACCGTCGAGGCGCACCTCGACACCGCAGTTGTTCGAGCACAGCACGCAGGCGGTCTTGTGCCACTCCATCGTGGGGTCAACCTGTTCGCCATCGGGGCGGGTATCAGCATCGGCCAGATCGGTCATGTCATCTCCTGCTTGCGCGCTCGGGTTGGTGTCGATGGTTGGGTGTCAGCGGTCGCCGGGGGTCATGTAGAACCAGACGGCATGTTTTACCTCGGCCACCCGCATCGCTTCTCGCGCTGCCAGTACGGTCTTGCCGCCCTCGGTGTGGTCGAAGAACCAGCGGGTTCCGGCCCACGCTCCGGGCACGTGGTCGGCCAGTCCGAGCGCCGCGATCTCGTAGTAGCCTCGAACGTCCTGGGCCACGCGGGCCGGGATACCGGGGATGGCCGCTTCCTTCCAGTGGGTGCCTTCGGCCACCCGCACGAACGCCTCGATGGCCTCGATGATGTGGTCGGCGTCGACCACTCGACCGGCACCGACCCGGTTGCCATAGCGGGCGACGGCGCGGTCATAGGCGGGTCGTAGCCCGCGGGCCTCGTCGACTGCCGGATGGGCGTCGGGGTCATGGCGGGGCGGGAGGGGACAGGCCATGATCTCGGTGCCGTCGTCCTCGATCGACTCCTCGAACGTTTCGAACACGGGTTCGGGGGCGTCGAGCAGGGCGAAGGCGTGGGCCAGAACCCGATGCTGGAACTCGGGGTCGCCCGGCTTGCCCAGCGGCCGTCCGAGGGGAAAGTCACACCACAGGCCACGGGGTGGCGCGGTGTTGGCGATCTGGTTGCGCTGTGAGCCGAGGGCGATGGTGGCCAGGCCTTCGGCTTCGAAGACGTGGGCGAGCGTACTCACGGTACGGGTGCACAGCGGTCAAACCGGGGTGAGGAGCACCACATCGACGCCCTGGGCCAACAACTGTTTGGCGCCGGCAGGGCCGCTGTCGAGCCGAACGGCGCTGAGGTCGAACTGGTTGCCAGCGTAGGCCAGGTGCTCGGTGGCCACCGCCCCGATGACGCCCTGGGCGGCAAGCTCGTCGAGGCGGTCGATGGGGAACACGGTGTTGATGTCGACGGCGAAGCCGGTGGTGTCGAAGTTGGGGCTCCAGTGGCCCAGCACGTAGTCCCGTCGGGCCGCCGACAGCACCCGGTACCCGGTGTCGCCCGGAGCGAAGTCGTCGTCGTCGGGATGATGCAATGACGCCGAGGTCACGACGGCCACCGTCGCTTCCCGCAACGGTTTCGGCGTGGTGAACGCCGTGTGTTCGAACACCGGGGTCTCGATGTCGGCGGTCATCGCCTTCACCTGCTCGTCGGCCATCGGCCACCTCTTTTCGTCGGGACTGCCCTCGCAGTCTCGCCCCGGGTGAGTGAGTCCGTCAAGTGGACTCAGGGCCGCACGAATTGCTACCGTCACGACTCATGGACAGCCTTTCTCTCGCCCGCTCCATGCGGGGTTCCGTCGGCATGCTCGGCATGCACTGGCTCATGAGCTCATCCACCCGAGAGAAGGCGGTGTCGGCCGGCATGCCTGCCGACCCGTTGGAGGCCTACGCCGTCGGCCGCTTCGGTGTCCTGGGTGATTGCCCGGTGGACAACGTGGTCGGTGCGGCCTGTTTCTGGGAGCCCGACTTCCTCCGGGCCAAGGTGCGCGCTGGGCGCGCTGTGATCGATCCGAAGGACGGAGCGGCGATCTTCACCCGGATCTGTCAGGAGTGGGGCGCCGAGCACCTGGAAGGGTTCGACGGCTCGGACCGACTGGGTGAGCTGGCGGAACGGGTAGTGAACGCCGCCAGTCCGCTCGGGGCACCCACCTTCGTCGGCTGGCGCAACATGCCACTGCCGCCCGTCGGTCCAGCCCGCACCTTCCAGCTGGTTCAAGTGATGCGGGAGCTGGGTTTCGCTCGTTTCTCCACCGCCTTGATCGCCTCGGACATGACCCCGTTGATGGCCATCATGAGCGGGCCGACCGGTGCATGGAACGCCAAATTCTTCGGATGGCCGACGCCCTACCCGGACGGCGCGCCCTTTGCCGAGGCCCGCAAGACGATCGAAGCTGCGGCCAACACCTTGCACGCACCCGACTTCGACCTACTCACCGACGACGAGCGCGCCGAGTTCCGCACACTGGCCAAAGCGGCGCTGGCCCATGCGTCGGCCAAACTCACCCCCGACTCCGGCGCCACACTCCCAAAGGACTGATGATGGAAATGACGGGCAAGACCAACATCGATGTCGCCTCGGTCGACGAAGCGCTCACCACCACCCGGGCGGTGCGCCGCCGGCTCGACCTGGAGCGACCGGTTGACCACCAGATCATCCTCGACTGCATCGACATCGCCGAGCAGGCGCCGTCGGGCGGCAACCAGGGCAGCCGCCGTTGGATCGTGGTCCGCGACCAGAAGCTCAAAGAAGAGCTCGCCGAGCTGTACATGGCCTCGGCCGGGAAGTGGATGATCGAGGCCCACGACAACATCGCAGGCACCGGCCATCCGCAGGAGAAAGTGATGGCGTCGGCCGCGCACCTGGCCCGCCATCTGGTCGAGGTTCCCGCCATCGTCATCCCCACCATCATCGGCGTCCACGACGGCAGTGGCCGCCCCGGCCTGTTCGACTCGGTCATCCAATCGGTGTGGAGCTTCTGCGTAGCGCTACGGGCCCGCGGGCTTGGCACGGCTTGGACCACCGCGATCCTCTCCCGAGAGGACGACATCGCCACCCTGTTGGGGATACCGGAGGGGATGACCCAGATCGCCATGATCCCGGTGGCGTGGACCAAGGGGACCGACTTCAAGCGGGCGCCCCGTTACCCCGCCCGCGAGATCACCTACGTCGACGGGTTCGCCCGGACCTGGGAGCACGGACCCAGCGACCCGCCCCGCCACGCGGATGGCCCCGGCACCATCGTCGAGGTCGACATCAAGGCACCCGCTGCGCTGGTGTGGCCATACGTGAGCGACATCAACTTCGGTGAAGCCGCCAGCCACGAGTTCGCCGGGGCCCGCTGGGCTGACGGCTACGACGAACCCGCAGTGGGGGCCCAATTCATCGGCTCCAACACCCACAAGGCCATCGGCGAGTGGGACGTGCCGTGCTTCATCAACTACCACGAGGAGCGCCGCTCCTTCGGCTGGGTAACCTCAGATCCCGACAACCCCGGTGCCCAGTGGCGATTCGAGCTGGCATCCATCGCCGGCGCCACCCGCCTGCGGTACTCAGTTGTCCTCGGCCCCGGCCCCTCGGGGATCACCGCCGCCATCGAGTCGATGCCCGACAAGGAGGCCCGCATCCTCCACCGCCGTATCGACGAGCACCGGGCCAACATGCAACGCGTCGTCGACGCCATCAAGGCCGCCGCCGAAGCCGACGCAGCGGCGGCCCGCGCCACCAGCGGCGATCGCAGCGGCAGCCGTCCGCCGCTCTCGTAGACCCTTACTTAATCGATGCCGAGGAGGTTGCAGCATGGCTGACGGGCTCGACGTGATCCTGGCCGATCTCGGCTCGGAGTACGAACGGCTGGATGCGATACTGGCGCGACTTGGCCCAGATGAATGGAGCCTTCCATCGCTGGCGGCCGGCTGGTCCATTGGGGATGTGGTGCTGCACCTGGCGCTTACCGAGGAGGCGGTGGTGCGATCGATTGCCGAGCAAGGCGGTGCCGTCGCCGGCAGTCTGGACTCGCCGAGTCAGCTCGAGGCCCGAGTGGCGGACGACGTGCGGGCCGAGGCTATGGAAGGGCCTGCCGCGTTCGCTCGCTGGCGGGCGGCGGCAGCGGCCTCGCTGCAAGGGCTCGCCACAACCGATCCGGACCGCCCCCTGCGATGGGTCGAGGCGCCGCTCAAGCCGCGGACCTTGGCCACCACCAGGCTCGCCGAGCATTGGGCCCATGGCCTTGACGTGGCCCCCGCGCTGGGCGTTGCGTACGCCGACACGGTTCGGTTGCGTCACATCGCCTGGCTCGGTCACGCCACGCTGCCCTACGCCTTCAGGTTGGGCGGCCTCGACCCGGCGCCGGTCGCCGTCGAGCTCAGTGGCCCCGAGGGAGAGATCTGGACGTTCGGCCCATCCGATGCCGCGTCCCGCATCACGGGCCCGGCCGGCGACTTCTGCCGGGTGGGGGCTCGCCGGCTCAAACCCGAGGAGTCCCGCTTGGCGGCCACCGGCCCTGAGGGCGCCGACGCTCTTCGTCTGTTGCGCAACTGGGCGTAGTGCGGTGGCGGGGATTCACTCGGCCCGGCCAAACGGTTGGTGATCGAGGGCGCCTCGAGCGCCCTTGATGAGGCGATCGACCGGGAGTCGCTCGACGTCAGCGCGTCGGCCTGCATGACGCACGAAGCTCCACGGCGGCAACGCTGGCGCAGTTCGCCGTCGTCACCGAGGCTCGGAGGCCCAGGCCATCGGCGTTACGCAGGCGCCTACTCGGCCCAGACCTTGATCTTCTCGATGACTGCGAGCGGATCCTCGGTGTCCGGCGGGATCGCGATGTCCAGATAGGTCACGCCGACCTCCTTGTAGACCGCGATCCGCTCCCGTGCCCGTCCCTCGTCGCCGGTGAGGCTGGCCCTGTCGACATAGTCGTCGGGTACTGCCGCGAAGGCCTCCTCCCGCTTCCCGCTGAGGAAGAGATCCTGGATGTCCTTCGCTTCCTGCTCGTAGCCGTAGCGGTGGAACAGGTCGTTGTAGAAGTTCTTGTCGCGGGCACCCATGCCGCCGACGTAGAAGCCGACATTGTCGCGGACGGCCTTGCGTGCCGACTCGACGCGCGGGCCTGAGCCCAGGGCCACCGTCCCGCCAGCCACGATCTCCAGGTCGCCCAGTTCCGGAGCACGCTTGGCTCCGCCGGCCCGCAGCGACTCGCCCCAGACGTCGTGGAACTTCTCGGGCAGGAAATGGATCGGCTGCCAGACGTTGGCCACTTCGGCGGTCAGCTCGACGTTCTTCGGACCAATGGAGGCCACCGCGACGGGGATGTCCGAGCGCAGGGGCTGGCACATGAGGCGAAGCGGCTTTCCGAGGCCGGTGCCCTGGCCGTCCGGCAGGGGCAGGCTCACCGTCTGCCCATCATGCTCGACCTTGTCGCCCGACCACACCTTGCGGCAGATCTCGATGACGTCGCGGGTCCGGCCGAGGGGACGGGCGAAGGGCACCCCGTGCCATCCCTCGATGACCTGCGGCCCCGACGTGCCGAGTCCGAGGATGAATCGGCCGTCGGAGAGCGTGTCGATGGTCATGGCGGTCTGCGCGATGAGCGCCGGGCTGCGGCTGTAGATCGGCAGGATGCCGGTCATGATCTGCATCCGGGAGGTGTGGGCGGCCACGAAGGTCAGGGTCGAGACCAGGTCGAAACCGTAGATCTCGCCGCCCCACACGAGGTCGACGCCGGCGCTTTCCAGGTCCTGGACCTCACGTTTGAGGGTCGCCGGGTTGAGGCTCGCCCCTGCTCCAAGTGCCATGGATATCTTCATGTCGTGCCCTCTCATCTGGTGCGTGCCGGACACTATCATCACGCAAGTCACCGGGCCACTCTCGTTCGACCGGACGAACGTCGCTCCTGTTCGCCGCCGGACGAACGCGCTCCACACGCGCCATGACCGGTTATCTGATCGTGAACTTCGACGTCGACAACGCCGAGGCCTGCAAGCGATACCAGAAGGGTGCCGTCAGCCTCAGGCGTCCTGGCCGGCCACTTCGGCGTAGCGGTCGAGGAGGGGGAGCACCTTGTCGGCATCGGCCGGGGGAAGGCTGAACAGAATGCGGCTCAGGCCGACCTCGATCATCTGCTCGATGATCTCGGGCTTGGCCGGAGTGCCGAACTGCCCGAACTCGATGGTGGCCGGGTCGCGGCCGGCGTCTTCGGCCATCTGGCGGATTTGAGTGATCTGCTCAGCGATGTCGTAGCGGCCCGAGATCGGCATGAATCCATCGCAGAACTCGACGATGTCGGCCATTGTCTTGGGGCCGGCCGACCCCCCGAGGATGATACCGGTGCCGACCTTGATTGTCTCGGTCGCCGCGGCGGCCATGCCGAGCGCCACGAACTGGTCGTCGACGCGCCATGCTCTCTGCGGTCTGCGCCCGATCACGAGCGCGCGTGATCCGGGATCAGGTACGCGGCGCGGCTACAGCCACGGCGATCGCGTCTGCCGCGTGAACGCCCATGGGGGTAAGGGGTGATGGTATACCGGTATACGGTCGGGTTGGACGGGGCCGGAGCGGCTGGACGGAATCCGGACAGGACCGCATGAAACGGCGCTCGCTGGACGAGCTGGACGGTTCCATTCACGTGCCAAGGTGAGGGTCGCGGGTTCAAATCTCGTCGTCCGCTCTCATAGTGCCTGGTCAGCGGCCTTTCGGGGCCGCTGACCGGCGTCTGGGTTGCCCATGTTGCCCATATCGATGCCCATGACCGCCCATGACAGGAGTGGATGAATCGGTCATGGTTGGGGTATGGCCGGTTCGATGCGGCAGCGAAGCTCGGGTTCGTGGGAGCTCCGGGTCTATGCCGGGGTCGATCCCGAGACCGGCCAACAGCGCTACCGCACCGCTACCGTGCGGGGCACCCGAGCCGAGGCCGAACGTGAACTGGAGGCTCTGGTGGCCGCCGTTCGGGCCGAGAGTCACGGCGGCGCGGGCTCGCCGCTGTCGGTGTTGTTGGAGCGCTGGTTCACCGTGGCGTCGAGATCGTGGGCTCCAACCACGATCCGTCAAACCCGCTCCGTGGTCGACCGCTACCTCCACCCCCATATCGGATCGATTCCGGTCGGGGCGTTGACCGCAGCTCGGATCGACGAGCTCTATGCGGATCTGGCGGACTCGGGTGGGGTGAACGGTCAGCCATTGTCAGCAGGGACGGTGGCCCGGGTTCATGTCGTGTTGCGCTCCGCGTTGGCCCAGGCGGTCCGGTGGGGCTGGATTTGGGACAACCCCGCTGTCGGTACGCATCGGATCACGGTGTCGAAGCGGGAGATGCACCCCCCGACCCCCGCTGAGCTCGAGATCATGCTGTCCCATGTCGGTCAGCATGATGCGCTGTTTCACGTGTTCTTGGTGTTGGCGGCGTTCACCGGGGCCCGGCGTGCTCAGCTGCTTGGGTTGCGGTGGGACAACGTGTCACTGACGGCGGGGCGGGTGGCGTTTCGTGCTGGGTGGGTCGAAGGCCCAGATGGGCCGGTCCAAGCCGCCGATACGGCGGCCGCTGACCACCAAGACCCGCCGTTCCCATGTCGTCGACCTCGACCCAGGCACCTGCCGGATTCTGGCCCGCCATGCCGCCACGGTCGGCACCCCGGTGGGGGAGGGGTTCGTGTTCAGCGACGACGGTGGGGTCACGGCGTGGAAGCCGAACCGGGTCACCAAGGCCTTCGGCCGGCACCGTAAGGCGGTCGGGCTCCGGCCGTTTCGGTTGCACGACCTGCGGCACTTCATGGCCACCCAGATGCTCGAAGCTGGCGTCCCAATCGTGACGGTGTCCCGCCGGCTGGCGCACCGGCGGGTGTCGACCACCTTGGACCACTACGCCCATTCCGTACCTGGTGGTGACGCCCAGGCATCAGCGGTCCTCAGAGCCGTCCTCGAGACGTCGACCGCCGGGGCGCCCGCGGCTGAAGATGGTGCTGATGCGCCCGATCGAGGCGGGGCTCAGCCAGAATCCTGACCGCGAGCCGCGCTCGGCATCGGTCACGACGCGGATGGTCACGTTCGGGCCCACAGGCGGTCGTTGGTGTCGCGGTTTGTCCGCCGCGGGCTGGTTCGATCTCGATCGTCCCGGGTGGTTGGTCAAGTCTCGGATCGTGGTCAGCCGCTGGTTCCGGGTTGGGGATCGTCGAATGATCGGGGAGGGGTGGGGCCACAGCACTTCTTGTACTTGCGGCCAGAGCGGCACCAGCAAGCTTCGTTGCGTCCTGGTGGCCAGGAGATCGCCTGCCCGTTGCGGGCCAGTTCGGCGGCGAGCCCGGCCCGAGCGGCACCGTCGCCCGGGTCGTGGTCGTGTTCGGTGGCGTAGTCGATGAGTTCGGTGATGTCGACTGGGGCGATGGACGGGTTGTGGCCGTGGATGGTGGCGAGGGCTTTGGTGTTGGCTTCGATGCGTCGGCTGTAGGCCTGGTGGTCACCGTCGGCGTCGTAGCCGTCGAAGTTGGGCCACCGCTTGGTGGCCTCGAGGTAGGCGTCGTGCGGGAACCAGGCGACGGCGACCCGGGCGGTATCCGGGGTGGCGGTCGGAGTCGTCGGTGGGTGTGCCGGCGGCGCTGTCACGGGGAACTCGGGTGGTTGGTCGGGGTGGTAGCCGCAATGGGCGCACGGTGGGTGGCGCTCGGGGTGGTGGGGGTCGGTCAGGGGCCAGGGGCGGGGTGGTGGTCGGCTCCAGTCGGCTTGAAACGCGGTGACGCGGTCGAGGAGGTGCTGGTCCGGCTGGCGGTTCAGGTTGTTCCAGATGGTGTGGGTGAAGTCGAGGAGTTGGGGGAGAATCTGGTCGTGGTCGCCAGTGGCGATGGCGACCTGGATGCCGTCGAGTACCCACTGCAACGCGAGATCGTTATCGACGTCGGTGTAGGCGTAGGCGGCGGAGTTGTAGAGCCAGACGTCGTCGGGATCGCGCTGACGGAGCTCTTCGTAGAGCGCGGCGGCTTCGTTGTGTCGGCTGGCGTCGATGAGGATCTCGGCGATGTCGGCTTCGGGGTCGGGTCGGGAGCGGTAGCCGGCATCGATAGATGCTCGTCGAGCGGCGATGGCATCATCCCACCGGCCGGCCCCGCGGAGGGCCTGGTGGAGTTCGTCATAGAGGTCGGCTTGGTCGAGGTGGTGCCAGGCGCACGGGTGGTCGACCACGGCCTGCCAAGCGTCGGCCGCCCTATCGGCGCTGCCGGGTTGGCGGGCCAGCGTCGTGGCCCGGTCATAGAGCCGTTCGATCTCGCGGGATGACTGCTCGAAGCGGATCGGGTTGGTGTCGGTCATGGTCGGTCTCGGGGCCCGGTGACCACGTGGCGCAGCGCGTCGATGGCGGCCCGTTGCCCGCCGGGGCTCAGGGCCAGTTCGCTGGTGCCGTACGGGTCGTCTCCGGCGGAGGTGAGGCCCAGGGCCCGGGCCAGGTTGGTGGTGGTGTGCCAGGAGGTGACGATAGTGCGTTCATCGGGTGGGGCGCCGGTGTCGGAGCTGTGCCAGCCCTCCTCGGCGACGATTGCCGTGGCGGTCTCGGTGAGCAGGTTGCGGTCGACTCGGTCGTTGGTGGCGAGCAGGGCCAGGGCGGTGGTGCCCGTGGCGCGATCGAAGGGGTGAGCAGGGATGAGACCCTCGACGAGGTGTCGCCACAATTTGACCGGGTCAGCCAGCGCGGCCTTGCCGGCGGCCGTCAGGAACATGGTGCCCTTGGTGGTACGGACGAGGCGGCGGGTCTTGGCCAAGGTTCGGACCAGGTAGAGATCATGGACGTCATGCTCCGAACCTGGGGTGTTGAAGTAGTCGGGATAGCCGAAGCGTGGAGCGGTGGCACGGACCAGCGCCTGTTTGAGGTTCCCGGTCTGGGTGAGCCGCTGGCCACCGTCGGCGAGCTGGTCGAGTAGCCACCCCAGCCGTTCGCCGGTGATGACCGCCACATCATCGGACTGCGAGGGAAACTGGGCGAGCAGGTCGAGGAGCGGCTCGCACAGCCGTCGCTTGGTGGCACTGCGGGTCCTCTGCTGCCACCACGCGAGCCGCTCGGCCCGGATCGCGTCGAGCAACGACCCCGGGCCGTCATGTCGGTCAGGATCGGTGAGGTGGGCATCAACCAGCGCAACCTGGCGTGCCTTCCACCCACGACCGCTGGGCGTCAACTCGCCGGCCACGATGGCCATCTCCAACATGTCGGCCGTTGATTCCCACGCCTCGGCCTCGACCGCACCCATCAACGCCCCGAACTCGAACCGGTCGGTCGCCGGCGGGTGGAGGCCAGACGCAACCTCCGCGGCCCGGTACGCCCTGCGGCCCGCGGCCATCGACACAGCGAAGCCGTCGATGACCTTGGCCGTGACCTCCGAGCGGCAGATCTCGGCGTAGCGGTCCAGGCCCAGCAGATCGAAAGCCTCAGCCGCCCGGGCAACGATCCGGTGATGATCACCGGGATCGACCAGGAACTTGACCGGGAGCGTGTACCAGCAGAACCGCTGCACCCGTGCCTGGGTGATGACCTCGGGGCCATCGCCGCCAGTCACCGCATTCAGCGCCGCCCCGGCATCGCCCGCCACTCCAGGGTCACGGGTCCGGAGCTCAGCGAGCACATCTTCAAGCGAGAATGCTGGCACAGCCCCTATTCTGCAGGCCACGCAACGGAGTTGCGCTACGACGGCCGGGGTACCTATAGCAAGCTGACAGGATCCAACACTCCAGCAGGCCGTTGACAAGAACGATCGGCCCGCCGGGCCGCAGAGCACGGCACGAATCAGCGGCGCCTCGACGACATCACGAGAGGATGCCGATCGATCCACGACAGTGCCGTCATCGCAGTCCTCCAGT
>CAMYLA010000091.1 GCA_947259095.1 uncultured Acidimicrobiaceae bacterium
GGCGGCGAAGGCGCTGGATCTCGTGGGCCGGCGACATTCACGAGGCAAGACGGTGATCACCATGTGAACCCACCTGCGGAAACGACACTCGGCGCCGAGACCGGCAGCCGACCCGAGATCGTCGTCGAGCGGCCGGGCCGGGAGTCGAGCGAGATCAAACCGCCGAACGGCTCGACTCGATCGGTCATGTTGCGAAGGCCCGAGCCCTCGACAACCGTCTCCGGATCGAAGCCGGGACCCGAGTCGGTCACGGTGAAGGACAGACCCCGGTCGTCATCCTGAGCGATGATCGAGATGGGGGCGTCGCCGTGTTTCAAGGCGTTGGTCAGGGCCTCGGAGATGCAGAAGTAGGCGGCCACCTCGACCGGTAGCGGATGTCGGCCGAGATTGCCGGCTTCGACGTGAACGGCAACCGGAGCGGATTCGGACAGAGCAGCCACCGCGGCGGCCAAGCCCTCCGCTTCCAACAGCGGCGGATGCAGACCTC
This sequence comes from uncultured Acidimicrobiaceae bacterium, assembly GCA_947259095.1. Classification (GTDB taxonomy): domain Bacteria; phylum Actinomycetota; class Acidimicrobiia; order Acidimicrobiales; family SZUA-35; genus JAHELU01. The sequence goes on from CAMYLA010000091.1 coordinate 488, forward strand.
GCACCAGCGCCTGAATCTGAGCGACGGCATCGTCGGTCTCCGCCGCCATCTGGGCGATCAGAACTGCCGTGCGATCGCTGCCTTCGGTACGAGCCCGTTCCCGGGCCGAGTCGAGCTTGGATCGCAGATCAACCACCCGCTGCCGGGCATCGTCGTCGAGTCGGCGCTGCAGGCGGCGCCGCTCGACCTCCTGGGCGTCGACCAGCCGGCGGCGGGACTCCCGGAGCAGTGTGGCCTGGTGTCGAAGCTCGGCGTCGAGCCGCAGCCGCCGCATCACCAGCCCGACCGATCGGGCCAGATCCTCGACCAGGCGGCGCTCGGTGGCGGTGAGCGTGACACCCCGTCGGGGCTCGACCGACAGTGCGCCCAACGTCTCGCCATCCTCCACGACGGGGACGGCCAAACCCGGCATGTCCTCGGGACTTCCCGGCAATGGATCCGGCGCCAGATCCTGGTTCTCCACATATGGTGCGACGGCGGCAGGTCGGAACCCCGTCCCGTTGGCCACCCACACAATGGCCCGTTCGGCTCCGGTGCCCTCGGCCAGCCGAGCGGCCATGCGGCCGAACAGGCCTTCGTCGCGTTCGGTGGCGGCCAGCCGTTCGGTGAGGTCGGCCAGCACCTCGTAGGGGACGGCCCGCCGCCCGAACACCAGGCGGTTGACGCGGCGCTGAGCCCGACTGCGTACCGGTTCGAACAGCACGGCCACCAATGCCGTCACACCGATCCTCCACCCCAGCGTCGACCCGCCGAACAGCGTCCCGAGTCCGACGACAACACCGGCATAGGCGACGGTGATCAGGGCCGCCATGACCACGAACACCACCGTCCTGGAGATGACCAGGTCGATGTCGAAGAGCCGGTGTTTGCTGATGGCGATGCCGATGCACACCGGGATGGCGGCCAATGCCACGGTGAACAGGAAGGATGGTGTCTCGATCCCGATGTAGTAGAGCGGGATGCCGCCGACCGTCGACAGGGCGAAGAATGCCATCGCCGTCGCCACCCACCGGTACTGCAGCCGTTCGATCCCCGAGCTTCGCCGGAACCGGAGGCCGATGTCGACCACGGCCACAATCATGAGAACGTTGAGGATATAGAAGACGTAGCCGACAACCGGCAGCCAGCCGTCGCCGGGGAGTAGATCGGCGTAGTCGGTCTCGACCCACGGGGCCAGTGTCAGGGCGCCGCCGGCCGATGCGACAATCGTGCTCAACAGCGCCGTCCACAGAACCAGACGGGAGAGCGGCGACGAGGGCCGGCCGGTTGGAAACAACACGATCAGCCGGATCAGCATCGCCAGCAACCACAGCCACCCCCAGTGCAGGAGATTGACCGCCAACGCATCGGCGACACCGATGGACGCCGGCGACTGACCGGTTACAGCCACCTCGTCGGCGTCCACACCGAGCCGGGACGAAACCACGAGATTGAGGACCTCGTTCAACGATCCGATGAACCCGAACCAGAGCAGTGTCCACACCACACCGTGCCGAGGTACAGATCGCAGCAACACGATCAGGACGGCGAGAAACGTAGTCGGCAACAGCACGCCCTCCAGTACCTTCTCGGTGTCGCCAAGCTCGATGTAGCGACGGATGGTCACGATGTTGAACAGCGCCAAGAAGACGCACATCACGTAGCCGATGCGGCGGGCGACGCTGTCGGAGATCGGCATCACGGCGCCCCCTCCAGCGACGTCGGGACGATGCCACGGAGCGAGGTGCCGGCGCCCGGTGCGCTCTCGATGTGCAGATCCCCGCTCAAGGCATCGAGACGCTCGGCCATCGTGGCCAGCCCCGGACCCTCGATGGCAGCCGGGTCGAAGCCGGTCCCGGCATCGGTCACCCGGAACCGGAGGCTCCCGTTGGCCTGCGCCAGTTCCACCACCGCCCGATCGGAGTGACTGTGCTGCGCTGCGTTTCGCAGTGCCTCGTTGATGCAGTAGTACACGGAGGCTTCGACCTCCGGCCGGTGTCGGCCGATCCCATCGGCCTGCACCACCACCGGGATCGGTAGCCGGCGGGCCTCGGCGTTCACTGCGGCGGCCAGACCTTCGGCCTCCAGCAGCGGGGGGTGGACGCCCCGGGCGAAGTCCCGCATCGCCTCCACCGCGCCGTCGGCCTCGTCGGCCAGTCGATCCAGGGCGGCTGCCGTTCCCGGCGCCCCGTCGGATTCGGCCATCTTCCGACCCAGCCCGAGCTTGACCTTGAGGGCCACCAGCTGCTGTTGCACACCGTCATGCAGATCCCGTTCCAGCCGGCGCCTGGTTTCATCCTGCACCGCCACCAACGTCCGTCGTGATTCCTGCAGCTCCCTTACCCGCGCCTCCAGCCCCTCGGTCAGCAGTTGGTTGCGCAGGGCCAGGCTCATGGTGGACGCCAGTTGTCGAGCCAACCGTCGATCCTCGGCCCGTGGCTGCCGGTCGGCGGGGAGGTAGACGTCCAGGGAACCCAACGCTCGGTCCCCGTCGACGATGGGGAACGACCACGCCTCGGTCGGTGTGTCAGTGTCTCCCGCCCATTGTGTCGCCGTCTCCATGGATGTGGCGCCGCCAACCTCATTTGCAGCGATCGACACCACAACCCGTTGGGCGCCCGTGCCTTCGGCCAGCGAGCGGGCGGCGTCGTCGACGAGACTGTCGGAGCTGGCTGCAACCCGACGGTTGAACTCCGACAGAACCTGGTACGGGGTGGCCCGCCGGCCCAGGACCAACCGGTTGACCAAACGTTCCGCCCAGCGCCGCACCGGCTGAAAGACGACCGCCACCATCACCGTCGCCGCCACCGACAACAGTGTGCTCGGCTCGCCGTCGTCGACGATCACGGAACCGAGCCCGACCACCACCACCACGTAGACCACGGCGATGAAGACGATGGTGGCGGCAAACACCAGCGCCCTCGTCACATAGCGGTCCACGGTGGCCCGGCGATGCCCGACGAGGGCCGGGTCGGATGAGCCGATCGGGGTCATACCGTCATCCTGCCAGTTCCGATCGCAGGGCGACAGGGTGGGAGCCGCCTGTTCGGAGTGCGGATTCCCACACCTCGCCCGGGGTTCGCAGCTACTACTGTTGACGGCATGACCCGACGGATCGTGCTGGCCGACGACGCCTACATACTCCGTGAGGGCGTGAAGCTGGTGCTGGAGCAGGAGGGATACGACGTGGTGGCCACGGCCAACGACCATGACTCTCTCCTGGCCGCCGTTGACGAGCACCGGCCCGACGTGGCCGTCACCGACATTCGAATGCCGCCGACCGGGACCGATGAGGGTATTCGGGCCGCCCGTCACATTCGGGCCACCCATCCCGACATCGGTGTGGTCGTGCTCAGCCAATACGTGGAACCCGAGTACGCCCTCAGCCTGCTGGAGAACGGGAGCGAGGGCCTGGCCTACCTCCTCAAGGAACGGGTGGGCGATGCCGGAGCTCTTTCCGATGCGGTGGAGCGGGTGGCGGCCGGCGAGTCGAAGATCGACCCCCGAGTTGTCGACGCCCTGGTTTCGGGCCGGCTCAACCAGACCGAATCCAAGGTCGATCGTCTGAGCCCACGAGAGCGGGAGGTGCTTGAGGAGTTGGCCGGCGGTAGCTCGAACAAGGCCATCGCCGCCGATCTCCACCTATCGGCGCGGGCGGTGGAGAAACACATCAACTCGATCTTCACCAAGCTCGATCTTCTGCCGGAGCGGGAGACCAACCGTCGGGTCCGGGCCGTTCTGCTGTATCTGTCCGAAACCGGCTCCGGAGCCGGCAACTGAGCGAGAGACGGTCACTGCCGAGCATCGGGGGTGGGGAAATCCACACCAACGAAGACGGGTATTCTCCCTTACTCACCGTTAGCGGCTTGTTCATACTGAGGGTGTGAGAATCATGGCACGAACCGTCACCGTTCTCGTCGTCGATGATCAGGACGCCTTCCGGTCCACAGCGAGGCTGGTGATCGAGTTCACCGACGGTTTCGACGTAGCCGGGGAGGCCGGCGATGGCGAAGAGGCGGTTCGGCGGTTCAGCGAGCTGGAACCGGATCTGGTGTTGATGGACATCATGATGCCGGGCATGGACGGGATCGAGGCCACCCGCCGAATTCTGGCCGGCCGGCCCGGGGCCCGCGTCATCGTGCTGTCGACCTATGACGCCCAGGAGTACCAGAGCCGGGCCCTCGACGCCGGGGCCATCGCCTTTGTCTCGAAGGCCGACTTCGGACCGGGAAGTCTTGTCCAGGCGTGGGCCGCCGCAGAATCGGAGGGATGAGATGCCTCGCCGGCTGCGGTCCGACCGCACCGGCGAGACGTTTCCGATCCATGCCCTGCGCGCCCTCTTCACCGGAATCGGCCTGACCGAATTGGCCCTCGGCATCGCCCTCTGGCTCTGGGGCCGGCACGTCGGCTCTCGTTCCTCGGGACGGAGGGGAGCAATCGCCAACACCTTCTCCCGAGTGGGGCTGACGGTCGGAGTGACGGCACTCATCGGGCGGCTGCTACCGCTGTTTCGATGACGTCGGGACCTTCGCCTCGGATGACATCTCGTCGATCGGGATGATCGTCTCGGTCGTCACCTTCGTGGGCTTTTCGTTGGCCTTCATCGTGTTCGGGGCGCTGATGATCATGGGGGAAATACCGACCTGGCTTGGCGTGGTGTGGATTGGGTGAGCAGCTCCATGGCGTAGCCGGCGTCGGCATGCTGGGACAGCACCACGATCCCGATGCGAGGGTTCGAACTCCGGATCCGGTGGGCGGCGTGGATGCCCTCGATGTTGTGGTCGGGCGGCATCGACGAGGCGGCTTGCGGGCGGCAGGAGGATCCTCACTGTCGTTCCTTCCCCCGGGCGGGCAACGATGGTGAGTTGCCCATCGATCGCCACCACCCGCTCGGTGATGTTGACCAGTCCGTTTCCATGCGGGCCGGCGGGGCCGGGATCGAACCCGACACCGTCATCGCTGACCGTGATCGACAGAGATCCATCGGTGTACTCGCAATCGATTCTGATCCTCGGATTGGTGATGTCCAGCCCCGCCTCGATCTACCTTCCGCCGATCCGCGCCCGTGTGAGAGGCGAGCCTGGGTGGGTGGTTCCACGGGGTCGATGCGGTCGGGTGCGGCCGTAGCCGCCATACGTTTACACGGTCCAGACCGGCCCTTGACCTGATAGTGCGCTGTAGGGCTGTCCTGACCCGGCGATGTTTGCCGGGCAACGCCCGGCAAGACCGCCACTTCACCCGGCAACTTGAGAATTGACTACCGGTTGCCTCAGCAACCAAACGAACGAGATCCCCGCCTCGAAAGGCGGGGATCGTTCTCACTCGTGACGAGCCGGCCTACGGCTGCTCGATGAACGGGTCATCGCTGCAGTTCAATCTCACCCAGCTCGTCATCTCCTTCACGTCGACACCATCGTCACCGAAGAACTCCAAGGCGAAGGCCTGAGCCTCCGGTCCGAACTCCCCGGCCAGCACCGGGGCGACGACTTCTTCCAGCGCCGCCGCCCGATCCACCGGCGTCAAACCGTGGTCCGAAGATCCGTGGCTGATCCGCTCACCGAAACAGCTCGGTTCCCCCGGCTCTCCGACCGGATGGGCCGAGGCCGGCGTCGCCGCCAGAACGACAACCATCAGGAGTGCTCCGATGATGGCACCTACTCGCTTGGGCATTTCCTTCCCCTCTCTGTTTGTGACCCTCCACCTTTGGACGGTCGAGAACCTGAACTTCACGTCAGGCTCCAGCAGCCCCTGCGACCGCGACCGTGGTATCGAGCGGTAGCCGACCGCGGATGACGGTCGCACGACCCGGGGCCGAATCGATGGTCACCGAGCCGCCGAGCGCGTCCAGACGGTCATCGAGATTGTTGAGCCCCGAGCCCCGGGCCGTGGTGGCAGGATCAAAACCAGGGCCGGTATCCGACACCTGGAACCGGAGATCGCCGTCACCGTCGGACAGCTCGATGACGATGGGTGGGCGACCATGCTTGATGGCGTTGGTCAGGGCCTCGGACACACAGAAGTAGGCGGCGGCCTCGACCGGGAGCGGATGGCGCCGGCCCAGCTGGTGGCGGACCTCGACCTCGACGGGAGCGAGCTCGCCCAGAGCGAGGACAGCTGCGGTCAGACCCTCGGCCTCCAGCAGGGGCGGGTAGATGCCGTGGGCCAGCGCCCGGATCTGACCGATGGCGTTCTGGGCTTCGTTCGACATCTGGTTGAGGAACACCGCCACCTGATCCAGGCCGGAGGCCCGGGCCTTGGCCTCGACCACCTCCAGCTGCTCCCCAAGCGCCATCACCTGCTGCTGGACACCCCGGCCCAGTTCCCGCTCCAACCGTCGGCGCTCCTCGTCCTGAGCGCCCACCAAGCGGCGGCGGGAGTCGGCCAGCTCCCGGGCCTTTCGCTCCAGTTCCTCGTCGAGGCGGCGGCGCCGCATGGCCAGCCCGACCGATCCGGTCAGGTCGTCGATCAGTCGGCGTTCGGTGCCGCTGAGGGCCTCGCCCCGGCGGGTCTCGACCGAGAGGGCTCCCAGAACCTCGCCGTCGTGCTCGATGGGCACGGCGACGCCGGGCAGATCCCACAGCAAGGTCTCGGTCGAGCGGGGCGCCAGTTCGGCCGGTTCGGTGGCCAGCGGTTCGAAGCCGTCGGCGGTGGCGGTCCACACCACGACCCGGTCGGCCCCGGTGCCCTCGGCCACCCTTGTCGCCATCCGGTCGAGCAAACCCTCCTCCCGCTCGGTGCGGGCCAGCCGCCCGGTGAGGTCGGCCAGCACCTCATACGGCGTGGCCCGCTGCCCGTAGACTAGACGGTTGACCCAGCGCTGGATCCGACTTCGGACCGGTTCGAACACCACGGCCACGATGGCGGTGGCGGCAATCGACCAGCCGAGGCCGGCCCCTCCGACCACTGAGCCCAGCCCGGCCACCAGGCCGGCGTAGACCAGGGTGATGAAGCCGATCAGGCCGGCGAACAGCAAAGTTCGGGAGATGACCAGGTCGATGTCGAAGAGTCGATACCGGGTGATGGCGACGGCCAGCGAGATCGGAATGGCGGCCAGGCCGGCCGTGAAGATGATGTCGGTCACGAGTTCGGGCAGCAATGACCCGCTCAGGGCCCACCACGGGATGACGTTCAACGCCAGGGCGAAGGTCACCCACCGGTACTGGAGCCGGGTGATTCCCGAGCTGCGGCGGTAGCTCACCACGAGCTGGACCACCGCCGCCATGCCGATGAGCAGCAACGCCGTGGTGATCATGCCGATCGGCTCGTTGACCGCTCGGGCCGCAGCTCGGTCATACGGTGCGTCGATCCACGGCCCCAGATGGCGAGCGGCTTGAATCCCCGCCGCCACGATGGCCCCGGCCGTTGCCCACGCGACATACCTCCAGAATCGTGACGGCAGGCGGCCGTCGGGAAACAACAGCACCAGGTGAATGGTCAGGGCGAAGATGGTCAGAAAGGCCCACGATCCCCAGAACAGCGACAGTGAAGTGACCAGGTCGAGCTCGGAGGGGGCGGAGGAGCCGAGACCTGCGTCCAGGATGTTCTCGATCGGAGCGTCGAGCCGGAGCTCGACGACAAGGACGGCGGTTCCTCCTGTTGCTCCCCCCAGTGCCCCGAGCAACAGGGCCCAGACGGTTCCATTGCGAGGCTGGGCCGTCACCACCACAACCAGCACCGCCCCGAACGTCAGACCCAGGATGATCTGAGTGACGATCTCCGAACCGTCACCCAACCTGGCACTGAGCCATGCGTTGACCGGCGTCGCCAGCACGGCCAAGAGCGTGAGGCCGTATCCGATCCATCGCAGAGTTCGGTCCGACAATCGACTCATGGTTGGCTCCTTCCAACCGGCACCGATCCGGTCATCGTGATTCCTTGGGACTTGTCGACCCTGACATCGAGGGTGCCGGAGAGCGCGTCGAGACGGTCGGTCATCCGGGTGAGGTCGGGTGGTTGGTTGGTTCCCGGCGTCCGGTGAACGCGGAAGGTCACCGATCCGTTCCGCTGGGCAAGCCCGACCCGGGCCGCCGAGGTCGCCGGAGCGGCCAACGCTTCGAGCACGCAGAAGTAGATGGTGGACTCGATCTCGCGGGGGTACCGGCCCAGCTCTTCGAACTCGACGGTCACGGCAAGGTCGGACCGGCGAGCTCGGGCCGTCAATGCCGCCTCGAGACCCTCGGCTTCGAGGAGAGCCGGGTACACACCTCGGGCGAAGTTGCGCAATGCGTTCACGGCCCGGTCGGCCTCGTCCGCCAGCTGCTCCAAATCGTCCATGATCTCGCCCCCTCCGGAACCGCGGGCCATGGTCCGGGACAGTCCCAGCTTCACCTTGAGCGCGACCAGCTGCTGTTGAGCTCCATCGTGCAGGTCACGCTCCAAGCGGCGCCGGGTTTCGTCCTGCACCGCAACCAGCCGGCGCCGGGATCGGCGAAGTTCGTCAACCCTGGCCATCAGCCGTTCGGTCAACGTCCGATTGGTCAAGGCCAAGCTCATGCCGGCGGCCACCCGCTCGGTCAGTCGCCGCTCATCGGCAGCCAGGGACACACCGGGAGCGAGGTGGACCTGGAGGGTCCCCAGAACCGTGTCATCTTCGGTGATCGGAAAGTCGAGCACGACAAGCTCCCGCAGCCCCGCCGATTCATCCGACGGTGGCCACTTGGCAATCTCGACCGACGCCGCCCCGACCCGGGTTGCGATGACCGCCCGCTCCGCCCTGGTGCCGTCGACCAGGAAGCGAGCGGCGTCGGCGGGCAGGCTGTCGCTTGTGGCCGCCACCCGGTGGGAGAAGTCGGCCAGGACCTGGTACGGCGTGGCCCGCCGACCATAGACGATCCGGTTGGCGATGCGCTGCAATCGGCGGCGGGCCGGCTGGAAGGCAACCGCCACCACGGCAGTGGCGGCAATGGCCAGCGCCGGGTTGGGCTCGTCACCCGATCCGATGAGCGAGCCGATCCCGACCACGATCGACACGTAGACAACACCGATGAGGCCTGCCAGGACGCCGTATACCAGCGTGCGGGAGATGACGACATCGACGTCGAACAGATTGTCACGCACGATGGCGATCCCGTATGCGCCGAAGAAGATGAGAAACCCAACGGCCGCGAGGGTGTCCTGGGCAAGGATGAGTGAGACAAGAATGATCGGAACAGCAACCAATGCGCTCCAGAGGATCCAGCGAATTCGAGCCCGGATCTCACGTTCACTGTGGCGGTAGCGCACCACGAGGCTGACGATCGATGTCAGTGGCGCCGCGAACACGAACGGTGTCGAGAGGTGGAACAAGGAGTGGCTGGCCGGCGCAACCGTCATGGTCGGGTTCCACAACCAGAAGTTGATCGCCCCCGTCACCAAAATGCAGGCGGCGAAGAGCCGGGCCACCCAGCGCCAGCGCGGCGAGGGCAGACGCCCGTTGGGGAAGAGCAGGAGGCCGAAGGTGAGCAGCAGGAACAGTCCCACGGTGCCGATACCGGTCCCGACAGCCTCGATCCAGGCTGCGCTCGGTGGGAGTTCGGCCGGGATCTGGGTTTCGATGTCCAGCACCCGCGGTACCTCGGGCTCCAGGATCAACCGGGCGGCCTGGGCCATGGGATACCAGGCGATGATGAGAAACCACGTCAGCAGCACCCAGACCAGACGGTTGCGTGGCTCGGCCGACACGCCGGTCCAGACCACGGCCACCAGTACCGGCACCGTGATCAGCACAAGCGCCGTCTCGGCGAACACACGCCATCCCACGATGGCCAGCATCGCCAACGACCCGGCCAGCGCGTACATCGTGCCGACGACGACAAGCAGGCGGAGTAGCCGGATCAGCCGGTGATCGGAGATCCGGGGCTTCACGACATCACCGCCGTCGCTATGGCCGGCAGGGAACCGATCACGGTCGTGCCGTCGCCGGGTTCCGAGCAGTAGTGGAGCGTCCCGGAAAGCGCCTCCAGGCGATCGCCGATTCGGCGCAGCCCCGGTCGGGAGGCCGGATCCAGGGCGACGACATCGTCGTCATGGACCTCGAACGTGAGGCTCCCGTTGCGTTGGCTCAGGTGGACCCGGGCGCGTTTGGCCCGGGCCCGTTCGTCAACATCGGCCAGCGCTTCGAGCACACAGAAATAGACGGTGGACTCGATCTCCCGGGGATAGCGGCCGAGGCCGTCGGTCTCGATCTCGACCGGGAGACCGGACCGGCGAACCTGGGCGCCGATGGCGGCCTCCAGACCCTCGGTTTCCAGCAGCGGCGGGAACACGCCGCGGGCAAAGTCACGCAACGACCCGACGGCATCGTCGGCCTCGGCCGACAGTCGCTCGATGAGCTTCGGCATCTCGGCATCACCGGATTGCTCGACCAGCGACCGGCACAAACCCAGCTTCACCCTGAGGGCGACGAGTTGCTGTTGAGCCCCGTCGTGGAGATCCCGCTCCAGCCGGCGGCGGGTGTCATCCTGAACGGCGACCAAACGACGTCGCGAGCGTCTCAGCTCGTCGACCCGCGCCGCCAGTCGCTCCGAGAGCGCCCGATTGCCCAGGGCCAGACCCATTCCGGAGGCTAGGTGCTCGGCCAGGAGCCGCTCGCCGTCGGGCAGTGTCTGACCGGGGGCCAGGTGGACGTCCAGAGAACCAAGCGGCGATCCGGCTTCGACGATGGGAAAACGCGCCACGGTCTCGATCGATCCCACGTCGTCGGGCCACGCTGCGGCCTCGATGGTGTCGCCGTCCAGCTCCAGTGTGATGACGACCCGGGCGGCCGCTGTGCCCTCGACAAGGGAGCGAGCGGCGTCGCCCAGCATCGTCTCGCTTGTGGCGGCCACCCGGCGGGAGAAGTCCGACAGCACCTCGTACGGTGTGGCCCGGCGGCCGAAGACCAGCCGGTTGGCCAACCGCTGCAGCCGAAGCCGGGCCGGTTGAAAGGCCACGGCCACCAGCGCAGTGGCGGCAATGGCCAGCACCGGATCCGGCTCGTCACCCGACCCCAGCAGCGAACCGACCCCGACCACCACGCCCACATAGATCAGACCGATCAACGCAGCCAACATCGCATAGGTGACGCTGCGGGAGATGACAAGGTTGACGTCGAACAGGTTGTGGCGGACGATTCCGATGCCATAGGCGGTGAAGAGTGCGACGAAACCGGCGAGGGTCACGAGCGGCATCGCCAGGTTGGCCCCCACGATGTTGACGACCACGAACACGCCGAGACCCCAGAGAATCCACTTGATCCTCATTCGCTCCGCCGGCCCGCTGCGCCGGAATCGACTCATGAGACCGACGAAGGATATGGGTGCGAACATGGGGCCGACGTTGGAGGTGACCGGGAACCACTGATTGTCGTGGACGACGATCTCGCTACCCGGGTTCCAATGCACGAAACTGAAGCCTGCAGTCACCGCAAGGGCGAACGCCATCACGGCGGCCACGGGGCGCCATCGCCTCGACGGCAGGCGACCGTCGGGGAACAGCAGCACGGCGAAGGTGACGAGGAGCGCGCTGGAGGCGACAGCCACGGCGCTGCCGACGGCGTTGATCCAGGCCGCTGCCGTCGGCATCTCCGCCGGTATGGTCGCGTCGACACGGGTGGTGAGGGGACCGTCGGGATCGAGGACGAGTCGGATTCCCTCGCTGAGGCCGAAGAACCCCGTGCCGGCCATACTGGCGGCCAGCACCCAGATCAGCCGATTGCGGGCCTGCTCCCCGGCGGCCAGCCAGACGATGACGCCAAGTCCACCGGTCGCCACAAAGGCGTACGGCGTGTAGGTGTCGACCATGGCCCCCCACCCCAACGTCGCAACGATCAGCCCGACACCAACTGCGCTGGCGGCAACGGCGCCAATCACCGCCGCTCGCAGGACGTTCCGGAGTCGCTTCTCGGTCACGACCGCTCACTCCTCGGCGGGAAGCGGTAGGCGGCCACCGGGTTGACCCGACCCTTGACGGGGGCCGGTTCCAGACATTCGCAGGCCGGGGGCGTGGTCAGTTGAGCGAACGTCGGCTCGCTCAGCACGGTCTCGCCCGGCTCGCCCCACTGCTGCAACCGCTGGGTCAGGTTGACCGTGTCGCCCACCACCGAATACTCGAGGCGTTCCTCCGAGCCCAGTAGGGCCGCCGCCACCGACCCGGTCGACACTCCGATGCCCAGACCGAAGGGCTCGAGGCCGTTGCCGTCCCATTCGGCGTTGACCCGATCCTGGGCCAGGTGCATGGCGACGGCCGCCTCCACCGCCCGGGCGGCGTGATCGGCCAGCGAAGTGGGGGCGCCGAACACCGCCATCACGGCGTCACCCACGAACTGCATGACCGTGCCGCCATGATCCATGATGGCACGATTCATCTCGCCCCGGTGGCGGCTGAGCTGACCGGCCAGTACGGAGGCGTTGGTCCGCTCGGCGATCCCGGAGTAGCCCCGGATGTCCGACATGAGGACCGTGACCTCCAGCTCCTCGGTCTCCCCGATGCGCCGGCCCTCCCTTCTCAGCTTGTCGGCCACGCCGCCGGGGAGCAGGCGGGACAGCTCCTCCCCCTGCTCCTCCCGCTGGGCGATGGCCCGCTGAAGGACACGGAGGCGTGTCAGCGCCGACTGGTTTCCGGCACTCAACCCCTCGGCCAGCTTGATGAACAGGGCCTCGATCCGGTGATCGACATCGCCGGGAGTGGTGGCCAGGGCCACGGCGATGGCCTTGATCGGCTTTCCTTCGGCCACCATGTCCAGCAGCCGCTCCTCGGTGGCATCGAGCACGCCGTCGGAGGTCACCGGCCGGGTCAGGGCCTCGACGATTCGGGGATCGAGCATCGACCCGCCGGTGGCCACCTCCCGAACGGCCCGGACCAGCTGGTCACTCTCGGCCACCCGGTCCTTGAGCAGGTAGGCGTAGCCGGCGGCCCCGTCGGACAGCAGGGAGATGGCGTACTCCGGATCGTCGTACTGGGACAGGATGACCACGCCGGTTCCCGGGTGTCGCTTCCGCACCAGCCGGGCCGCCTCTATTCCTTCACGGCTGAAATCGGGGGGCATACGGATGTCGGTGACGATCACCTGAGGCTGGGTGGCGCCCGCCCCCTCCAACAGCTCGTCGAAATCCTGAGCGACACCGACGACCTCCAGATCGTCGGACAGCTCTATCAGCGCTTTGACCCCCTCACGGACGAGGAGGTTGTCATCGGCCAGAAAAACCGAGATCCCCATGGAACGAGTCTCCCACCACACCACGTCCTCGAACAGGGTGATCACCGGCCAGTCGGGGTGGGGATTCCCACACCGAAATCTGGGTGCCTGCACCATCGACCGGCCGTCAACCTACCGGCAGGATCAAGGGTGAGCGATAGGCAACGGTGTCTGTCGCCATGATCCGGCCGGGAACGCACCGGTCAATGAGGGAAGGACCGAACCATGAGAGAGTCACTTGGGAAATCACTGGCAGGTTTCTTCGTCATCTCCATCTTGGTGCTGTTGGCGGCGGGAACGGCGGCCGGTGAGGAGCACGACCACGAGGAGGTCCCACTCCATCCCCACGCCCTTGTTGTCGGGGCCGGGGGCGACGAAATCTCCGGCTTCACCGCGGTCAACTGCATCGATCTGGCTGCCAACCAGGCGCTACCGCTGAACGCCCACCATGACCACATCCACACCGGTGCGGCGGGAGCAGCACTGTCGAACAACACGGCCAACTTCGCTATACCGCTGGCCCCGTTGTCGCCGTGGGCCGACTGCGACGAGTTGCTGGACGCCTTCGGCGTCATGATCGTTCGCGGCAACAGCAATCCGAGGGGGTAGTGGTCGTGGTCGAGCACCCCCCCAAACCAGGGACCACTGCAACTGCGGTGCGACGTATCGAATCGGTGGTGACGTCGGTGAGCTGGATCCCGTCGGAGGCCATCACCGGGCTGTCACGGGTGCCGATGGACATTGGTCTCGGCCACTACGACATCGCTCCCCCCGACCGGGTCGATGACGACGTCCTCGACCAGTTGCGGGCCGATGACCGGCTGCGGGCGGCCAATCGTTTGGCGGCATGGATCGAGGTCGAGGACGGCGAGATCACCGGCGCCGGCTACTGTGGCCGGGCGGTGATCGGGTCCACCACCGGTCGGATAGGACGAGCAAACATCACCTTCCCCGGTGTCGGCTACCCGATCCTGCGACAGGAGCCGGAGATCCGGGGAACCACGGCCAGGTTCGTGCAGTCGGTCGGCTGCCGGACCGGCGCTCCGTTTCCGCATCGCATCAACCGCGCCCCCTTCCTCCGTATCACCGCCCCCACCACGTGGACCACCCTGGCCCTGGAGATCGACGCCGACGGCTCGACCCGCCACGAGGTGGTCGGTGCCGCCGCCTTCCCCCGCCACTGGATCTACGACCACAACGGTGAGCTGGTGGCCAAGAACGGTGTGGTCAACTGGAACGATTGGACCAAGACCCACGAACATGAACGGTCGCCATGGCACGGGGTGGAGCGCTCGGTCCAGGTGGCCGAGGCCGAGCCCGAGCTGGAGCGGGCCCTGTCCGACCGGGTCATGGCCCTACAGCCCGACATCCGAAAGGTCGAGTCCGGAGCCCGGCTGACCATACAGGGCGAGCAGGGTGACGAGCTGTACCTGGTACTCGACGGCATGTTCGCCGTGGATGTGGATGGCAGGGTGGTGGCTGAGATCGGGCCGGGGGCCATCGTCGGTGAGCGGGCCGTCCTGGAGGGAGGGACCAGGACGTCGACCGTGACCGCGATAACCCCGGCCCGCGTGGCCGCCGTGATGGTGGGCGACCTCGACGCCGATGGGCTGGCGGCGGTGGCGACCGGTCACCGGCGTGAGGAAGGCTGAGTGGAGGTCACCGTCCTCGGGTGCCGGGGCTCGACGCCGGCCACCGGCACCTGCTTTGCCCGTTACGGCGGTGACACCAGTTCGGTGGCGGTGGCCCGGGACGGTGAACCACCGACGCTGATACTGGACGCCGGGACCGGACTGCGACGGCTGGGACAGGCCACCGCCGGGTGGGCCTTCCGGGGCGCCATCGTGCTGACCCACTTGCACTGGGATCACACCCACGGGCTTCCGTTTGCCCCCGCCGTCGACCACGAGGAGGCTCAGGTCGACCTCTACCTTCCGGCCCAGGGGGTCGATCCGCTGGAGTTGCTGGCCCGGGCCGTCGGTCCGCCGCACTTTCCCATCACCCCCGACCGGCTGAGGGGGAACTGGCGGTTCCATGCCCTGGATCCGGGCCGGCACCGGATCGGCGGGTTCGACGTCCTCGCCGCCGAGGTGACCCACAAAGGGGGTCGGACTTTCGGCTACCGGGTGTCGGATCCGACCGGCACCCTGGCCTACATTCCCGATTACTGGCAGGCCGAGGCCACCGACGAACCGACCGAACTGGTGTCGGGGGCCGACCTGCTCCTCCACGACGCCCAGCATCTGGATCTGGAGCTGGCGTCCAAGGCCTTTCTCGGTCATTCGACGGTCGAGTACGCCGTCGACCTGGCGGCCCGTCGCGGAGTGGGGCACCTGGTGCTGTTCCACCACGACCCCGCTCGACACGACGCCGAGATCGACGCCATCCTGTGCGATCTGGACGGCGTCGGCATCGACATCAGTGCCGCAGCCGCCGGTCGTCGCTACATCATCTGACCCGACCAAGTGCCGGGACGTTCGCCTCTGGCCCGGTCTCGTCGCCAGGTCGATACTGGGCGCGATGGATCCCTATCGCTATCTGCCATTCCTGTCCCGCAAGGTCATGCAGGCCTGGGCCGAGCGGGAGCGGCCGCCGGAGCAGGTGTCGTGGACACCACTGGCCACGCCGCTGTCGCAGTGTCGGGTGGCGCTGATCAGCACGGCCGGCATCGCCTCGCTCGGTGACGAGCCGTTCGACGAACAGGCCGAGCGTGCCGACCCGTGGCGGGGCGACGACGGCTGGCGGGCCGTGCCGGCCACCGCCACCGCAGCCGACGTCGGGGTCCATCATCTCCACATCGACCGGACCCCGGTGGAGGAGGATCTCGACGTGGTGCTGCCGGCCCGGCGACTGGCCGACCTGGCCGCAGCCGGTGTCATCGGCGAGGCTAACCACCGTCATTTCTCCATCATGGGCTACATCCTGGACGCCACCGGGCTGGTGACCGACACCGGGCCCGAGCTCGGCGCCGAGCTGGTGGCCGACGACGTCGACCTGGTGCTGCTGGTTCCGGTCTGACCGTTCTGCAACCGGTCCGTGGGACTGGTGGCCAACGTGATCCGTCAACACCGGAGCACCCCGGGTGGTGGGGCTGGCCCATCCCATGGGTCTGCCGCTCGGCCTGCCCGGTCACGTCGATCAGCAGCGGGCGGTGGTGCAGGCGGCGCTGGAGGCGGGGGCGGCCATGACCGCGCCCCGGAGCTACACCGAGCTGCCGTTCCAATGGCCGGAGCGACGGTCTCAGGCCATCCGGGAGTCCGACCCGCCTCCCCCGATTGCGCAGCTGCTCACCTCCAAACCCTGGCTGCTACCCCGACTGGTCTCGGGTAACCTTCCCGACCCACCGTCGTGACCATCGAAAGCGGGGTGCTCGACCTGGCCGACGGCCGGCGGGTGGCCTACGCCCGGACCGGGCCCGCCCACGAGCCGGTGGTCGTGCACTGCCATGGCGTGCCGAGCAGTCGCTGGGAGTTGGGCCTGATCGAGGCGACGCTGCAGCGGGTCGGCTCCGGTGTGCACATCCTGGCCCTGAACCGACCCGGCGACGGGCCGTCCGGCTTTCGGACACTGCCCGGCTTCATCGAGTGGACATCGGACGTGGAGGAGGTCCTGGACCGGTTCGGGGTCGACCAGGTGGCAGTGCTGGGAGCGTCGGGCGGGGCGCCGTTCGCCCTGGCCTGTGCCCACCGCTTCCCGGAACGGGTCCGACGGGTGGCAGTGGTGGTCGGGGTCGGTCCACCCGACGTGCCGGGCATGGACCGGTCGTGGCCGACATCGTGTCGTTCGTCGGCGGCGACTGACCCGCTTGCACGAGACCCGTCTCACCGAGAACCCGGGCTCGTCACGACACGAGGAGGTGGACCACCAGGAAGAGGCCGACAACAACGCCCAAGACCATGGGGATGGCGTAGGCCGAACGGTCTCGTTCCGACAACGCCCACGACAGGGAGTTGATCGAGGTGTAGAGCAGGGCCCCGGTGGCGATGCCGGTGAGCACGGGAGACCGGTCCGCCTCGGCCATGATGGCGACGGCGGCCACCATCAAGGCCACAGCCGTGGCGTACTCGGCGAGCCAGTGGGGCCACAGCAGCGTCCCGTCCGAATCCCGGGCGGCGAGGATCCCGCCGCTGAGGTCGACCCTGGCGCCGGCCACGATGTCACGGGTCCAGACTCCGGCGATGGCGGCACCCATCACGATCATGGCGCCGGCAGCGATGTTGTCCATGGTCATCCGATGGTGTCCATGATCATCCGATGGTGTCCATTGTCAGTTGATGATGTCCACAGGCGTCCGGTCCTGGGGATGCGGCCCGGGTCCCGGTCGTCACGACCGGGGGTGACCGACCGCCAGCAGGTACTTGGCCTCGTGCCCCGGGGGCAGAGCCAGGATCCCGGCCACGGCGTCGTCGTCGAAGGCCCCCACGGGTACGGCGACGAGGTCGAGTGCCGCGGCCTGCAACAACAGGTTCTGGGCCGCATGGCCGGCCTCCATGTCGACGTACCGTTCGCTTCGCTCGCCATACTTCGAGGCCGTTCGCTCCGGCACGGCGACGACGACAACGACGAGCGGGGCCCGGCCCACCGGTTCCTGATTCAGGGCGGCGGCCATGAGTTCGGGGCGCAGATCGCGATCCGAGGTTGGCTCGGCTCGGTGGTCGTCGGGAAGGTAGCGCACCACGCCGCCGGGGGTCACGGCCAGCACTTCCAGTGGATAGAGGGCGCCGGCCGACGGTGCGGTGCGACCTCCCCACTCGGCCGTCACGCCCTGAGCGGCCCAGAACAGCTGGCCGATCTCGGCCATGTTCAGATGCTCGGCGGTGAAGTCGCGGACCGACCGACGCCGCCGCAGCGACGCGTCGAGCGTGACCGAGCTGTCGGTCGGCTCCGGCAGCTCGACGGCCGGGCGGGGCTCGGTCCAGGTGGTCATGGCGGTCTCCTCTCGTTCCGGTGGCCGGCAGCCGACCACCGCGGGGGTGGCCAGGCCGGCCAGGGCTGCCGCCAAGGTCCGCAGTATGACCCGGCGTCCGGTCACCTCGGGGGCGGCTGTGGACGATCGGACTATCGGCGGCCGCCGGTCCAGGGCTTCGTCTAGGGCCGGTGGCCTCTGCGGCTCGGCCATGGTACGACCGTACCCGAGGCGGTGAGGGCACCGGCAGGGCCAAAAGACAGGTTCGGGCCGGTTTGTGCCGGCCGTGGGGGTGGCCCGGGGACGTTCGACCCTGTGCGGGGCGATCCGCAGGGCATAGCGTCGTCGGCAGGAGGTCGTCGGGTCGAGTCCACCAGATCCCCTGTGAGTTCCCGACGAGAAGCCATGGCCGAGACCACCCGACCCGACCAACCCATCGGCACCATCGCCTCGAAGTACGTCATTTCGGTGGAGACCACGGCCACGCTTCGCACCGTGGTCGAGCATCTAATCAACGGCGGCGTCAGCCTGGTCGTGGTCGACGACTCGGGCAGCGTGGCCGGGGTGGTGAGCGAGCATGACGTGCTGCAAGCCATCCACGACGGGGCCGACATCGACGAGATCTGGGCCGCCGACATCATGTCGACCGACATCACCGCCGCCGATCCCGACCAGACGATCGCCGAGGCGGCCCGACTGATGCTCGACAACCGACTTCGTCACCTGCTCGTCCCCGGTGAGGAGGGCGGCGTCGTCTCGATTCGCGACGTCCTCGACGCCTTCCTGTCCTGAACCTCGCCCGGTGTGCCCACAAGTACCCTGGGCTGGTGGTCGACGAGGGGTCGGGCCCGGTGACGGTCCAGGAGATGTATGGCGACTGGGACTGGGACCATGCGGTCGACGTGGTGGGCCGAAGCCTGAAGCCGCGTCCGAGCACCTCGCTGTTCGACACCGTGGAGGCGGCCGGGCTCGGCCCCGATGACGTCGTACTCGACATCGGCGGCCGGGACGGCCACCACTCACTGATCATGGCCGAGCGTTTCCGGTGCCGAGCGGTGTCCGTCGACCCGGTCGAAGCCAACCTGGCCCAGGGACGAACCGTGCTGGCCGATCACGACGTCGGCCATCTCGTCGAGCTGCGCCTCGGATCGATCGAGGCCATACCGGCCGAGGACGACGAGTTCGATGTGGTGCTGTCCCGCGACATGATGGGTCACGTCGAGGACCCATCGCGGGGACTGGCAGAGTGCGTTCGCGTCCTGCGGCCCGGCGGTGTCATGGTAATGCACCAGGTGTTCGCCACCCCCCTGCTCGAGCCCCGGGAGCGGCAACTCGTCTGCGACTACACCGCCACAATTCCCGAGCGACTCTCGGTCGAGGGTTTCGAGGCGGCGGTGACCGAGGCCGATTTCACCATCGAGAGCCTCGACCTGGTTGGATCCGAGTGGGTCGAATCAAGTCAGGAGGCGGGCACGGTCCCCAACTACCTGCTCCAGGTGTCCCGACTCCGTCGGGCCAGGGAGCAGCTGATGGCCGAACTGGGCGAGGTCGCGTACCGGGTGGTGTACGGAAACGCCCTGTGGAGCATCTACCGCCTGCTGGGCAAGCTCGAATCGCGGCTCTACGTGCTGCGGGCACCGGACAAGAAGGGCGGAAGGTCCCTGTCGCCGAGGCCCGCCGGTTTGTAGGTTGAGACCATGTCCAAGGCTGCGCCAGGTCGGCGGGCCAGAGGGAGGTACTCGATGACGGACAAGACCAGCGATCTGGCCGGACCGGGGATCGGCGACTACGCCGAATTGGAGAAGATCCTTCCCGATGACTACGACTCGTTGCTCACGCCGCGGCAGACGATGGATGCCCTGTTTGCGGCCAAGGCCTACATCGAGGAACACCTCTGCAAGGCGCTCAACCTGATGATGGTTCAGGTGCCGCTCCTCGTCGATTCCGAGAGCGGAGTCAACGACATGCTCGACCGCGACGGCTCCCGCAGCCCGGTCGGCTTCCACATCTCCAACGACTACGACCAGAACCCGATCGATGCCCAGGTGGTCCAGGCGGCCACCAAATGGAAGCGGACCGCCCTGGACCAATTCGACATGGCCGTGGGTGAGGGCATCTGCACCGATATGAAGGCGGTTCGCAAGGACTACTTCCTCGACCACGATCATTCCGCCTACGTCGACCAGTGGGACTGGGAGCGGGTGGTGTCCCCCGACCAGCGGAACCTCGAGTTCCTCACCGACATCGTCACGAAGATCTGGGGGGTGCTGGTCGGGGCCGAGCAGCACGTGCAGGAGCTCTATCCCCAGTTGAACACCCCGACGTACCCCAACCTTCCCGAGGAACTCACCTTCCTCCATGCCGAGGAGATCCTGGAGATGTATCCCGATCTGCCCCGCAAGCAGCGGGAGACCCGGGTGCTGCAGGATTATCCGGCCATCTTCATCTGCGGGATCGGTTGGCCGCTGGACGACGGTTACCCCCATGAGATGCGGGCCGCCGACTATGACGACTGGGTGACCGAGACGACGTCGGCCGCCGGCAAGCCCAGCCACGGCCTCAACGGCGACATCCTGGTGTGGAACCCGGTGACCAGACGGCGCCACGAGCTGACGTCGATGGGGATTCGGGTCACCAAGGACACGCTGGTCACCCAGCTGGAGATGGCGGACCAGCTCGACTTCCTGGAATTGCCCTATCACCGGGCGATCATGAACGACGAGATTCCGCTGTCGATCGGGGGTGGTATCGGCCAGTCCCGGACCTACATGATGCTGCTCAAGAAGGCCCACCTGGGCGAGGTTTCGGTGACGGTGTGGCCGAAGATCCTGAAGGACATGTGCGCCGGGAAGAACATCTTCGTCCTGGAGTAGCGTCCAGGTGGGGGCTGCTCGTCGACCGGAGTGTCCGAGGGACCTTCGGCCTTTGCGTCGACTCCGCTGACATAGGACAATAGGTGGCATGGCCACGGACGAAATCGGCATGATCCTCGACGTCACCCCCGGTGACTACGAGGGATTTGAACGCAAGCTGCTGGAGGGCACGGGCCATCGGGTGGAGGTCTGCCACGGGCCCGAGGAGCGGGGCGGCAAGTGCCCCATGCTCGAGGGCGAAACCTGCAACCTGATCGAGGAGGCCCACGGGGTGGTGTTCAAGCTCGATCTCGAGCGCGAGACCCACCGGAGGATCCTCGAGAACTACAAGCGGGTCCTACCGGCCGGAGCACCTCTCGCCGTTGCTGTGGAGCCGGGCCAGGAGGAGGGTTACGCCCACCTGCTGGAAGACGTCCATGTGTGGAGCCACCAGCCCACGTCGTCCGACCTGGACGGCTTCGCCGCCCTCGTCGAGGCCGCCGACTACACGCGGGAGTAGCGCCTGCCGTAGGTCGTGTGGCGATGTGCCCAGTCACGGCCCAGTAGGCAACGAGACTGCGGCATCGCAGCCATCAGCGCAGGGCCTGTGACCTTCGGCCCTGTCGGCCGGGGGTGGGCCGGTCGACGATTACCGGTGTGGTGATCGTGAACGGCACGCCCAAATCCGCCGGTGGATGGGTGAGCGCCGTGCTCGCACTCGGACTGTTTGCCGCCGGCTGCGCAACCGAGCCCGACGTGACGACCGGTCCCGCACCGGTGACCGTGACGTCGCCGGACAGACAACCAACGACGGCACTCAATTCCGGCGACACCGGCACCGAATCGACAACCTTGATCCCCGACACTGATTCGACAACCACATCCACTGCGGCGACGGGGAGCCGTCTGCTCGTCCATGACGGGCTGGGCGACGTGCCGTTCGGCGTGGTCGAAGCGGAGGCTTTGCCTCGTCTGATCGGGGTACTGGGTCAACAGCCCGATGATGAGATGACGATCACGGGGGAAATGCCGGGCGGCTTCGGTGGGACCGCCGTTCGGTTCGTCGACTTCGGGCCCCTGACGGTGATCTTCAACGACAGCCAGTACGCGTTCAGAGACGATGGGGAAATGCACTTTGCCGGCTGGGTATTGGGCGCGCCCGGCCCGCCCGGCTGGGTCACGCCTCAGGGGATCACGATCGGGTCGAGCGTCGATGAGCTCCGAGCAGCCTTCGGTGACCAGCTATCGCTGCCTTCCGCTCCGGCGGAGTGCACGGGTACCTGGATCTTCGGCGTCGGACCAGGGTATGTGGGTTTCGAAGGGGAACTCAGCGGTCCGCCCGGCGATGCAGGTAGCCGGGTGACCTCTTTGGCCGCCGGCGCTCAGGCGAGTTGCTAGGAGGCTGGGTCGCAGGCTGCGTCGTCGCTGGTTCGCGGTACTAGCTGCTCCGGCGACGTTTTGCGACGCCGAGAACGACAAGTGCGGCAACAAGCACGGCGATCATCATTTTTGGTTGAGGTTTTTGCATGAGCGGGGCTGCTTCCTGGGCTAGGTGGTGTCAGTTTATGGGCAACAACCTACTACGGCGAGACGGTGTTCGTGCCGACGGCCGAGGACGGTTTGAGTTTGGCCTGCGGCCAAACGTCGCCGAAACTTGACTCAATCGTGAACATCCAGCCACCAAGCGAAACTAGTCGGAGGTCGATGAGGTGGTCGAGGATTCTACCGTCGTCGACCCGGTCGTCGGTGCGACGGTGGTTCCGGTGGTGGAGGTGGTCGGGTTCTCTGTGGTGGTCGTGGGCGACGCCGCCCGACCGACCCGAATGACCACCGTCGAACCGGTTTCGACCTCTTGTCCGGCCGGAGGATTCTGGGCAATCACCTGGCCGGCCTGCGAGGGGTCCTCGACCTCGACCTCCTCGACGGAACCTAGGAGACCGAGTTCGCTCAGGACCTGTTCGGCCTCGCTCGGTGACCGGCCGACAAGGTTGGGCACGTCGACCGTTGAGGTCTCACCGTCGGTCGTCTGGGTGGTTGACGTCGCCTGATCGGTGGAGGGCGCCGTGGTGGTCGGCCCGCTGTCCCCCTCCGACCCACCCGACCCGATCCCGGAGGCGAGAAAGACCACAGCGGCCACGATAGCGACCACGGCGGCGGCAGCACCACCGACAAGAAACCCGGTCGGGGTCGAGCCCGATCGTGGGCCGGCTGTCGACCGCGATGGCTCGGGTACGGGTAGGGGTGGTCGCGGATCGGGTCGTCGATCGGGCCTCAACGCCTCGGGCATGATCTCGGTGGCCGGGACGGTTCGGGGGGCGGCGTCGGTTTCGGACACGGGTGCCGGCGATGACCCGGGGCTGGACGCCATCACGGTCGTCGCTTCGTCGTTCTCCTCATGGTGGTCGTCCTTGTCGGCCGTCTCGGTTGGCAGCGAGGTGGCGGACTCGTCGGCGTGGATCTTGCCGAGTTCGAGGACCAAGGCCGTTGCCGACTGGTACCGGTGGTCAGGGTTCTTGGCCAGGAGGCGGTCAACCAACTCATCGAGCTCGACGGGGAGCGATGGTTGTCGTGAACGGAGCCGGGGAGGCGGGCTCGAGACATGGTGTGTGGCCACCGCGTGGGTGCTGTCTCCGCAGAACGGCGGCGCGCCGGTCACCATCTCGAAGAGTACGACACCGAGGGAATAGAGGTCGCTTCGCTGGTCGACGGTGGCCCCCTGGGCCTGTTCCGGCGAGAGGTAGGCGGCTGTGCCCATGATCATCCCGACCTGGGTCAGATCGGCCCCGGCGTTCGTCGCCCTGGCGATACCGAAGTCGGCGATCTTGATCTGCCCGGTGGGGGTGATGATGACGTTCGATGGCTTGATGTCGCGGTGAACCACGCCCTCGCGGTGTGCCACCTCGAGCGCTCCGGCGATCTCGCCGGCAATGCGGGCCGCCTGCGATGGAGCCAGCGGCCCGTCCTCGGCGATGACCTTATCGAGCGTCCGCCCCTCGATGTACTCCATGGCAATGAAGAACGAATCCTCGTACCGGCCCCAGTCGTAGACCGTCACGATGTTGGGGTGTCGGAACCTGGCGGCCGCCTGGGCCTCGCGGCGGAACCGGTCGACGAACGCATCGTCGGCCGCCAGCGTCCTGGTCAGAATCTTGAGGGCGACGGGACGACCGAGGACGACGTCATCGGCCAGGTACACGGTGGCCATACCCCCGGATGCCACTTCTCCTCGGACCCGGTAACGGTCGGTCGCACTCCGAGGGGGGAAATCGTGGTCAGTCATCATCATGGTGAACCGAGCGCATACACCCGAATCTATCCGGGGTTGCATCGAACGGATGACGACGAGGCCATTGTCCATCGATCGAACCGGCATCACCGCCGCTCCGGCACACCCCCATGGTGATGGCGAGCCGGACCGGGATCGCCTGACAGCAGCGTCCTCCCCGATTGGACTACGTTGGCGGTGATGGCGGCGTCTTCCCATGGTCACCGATGGGTTCTGGTTGTGGTGGCGGTTTCGCTCATGGTGGCGGGCGCCTGCTCGGGCACCGGTACTCGACAGGAGGGAGCCGGCATCATGTCCGCGGTCGCCGAGGTTGCCGGCGACTCGACCGCACCGACCGCCTCGACGACTGCTGCGGCGGCATCAACGGTCGGGGCCGGGACCACGCCGACAACTGCCGCTCCGTCGACGTCCACCAACGCGCCACCCCGGCCATTGGTGATTCACGGGACCGGCGATCTCAATGTCGACCCGGGCTACATCCCGGCGCTGGCGGCGCAAGGATATGGCCATGCCCTGTCCGGGCTCGAAGGCCTGTTCACCACCGACGATCTGACCGTGGTCAACCTCGAATGCACCCCGAGTGATATCGGGACGCGCCAGGACCGTCCGTTCAATTTCCGTTGCGACCCGGCGGCCCTGCCGGTGCTGGCCGCTGACGGGGTCGAGGTGGCCAACCTCGGCAACAACCACTCGATGGACTATGGCCCCGACGCCGTGGTCGATTCGGTGACCAACATCCGGTCCTCGGGCATGGCCGCAGTGGGGGCCGGTGCCAACCGGGCCGAGGCGTTTCAACCGGCGGTGTTCGAACGAGGGGGCCGCACCATCGCCGTGCTCGGGTTCGGCGGCGTCTACCTGGCCCGGGACTGGCTGGCCACCGATGACCGACCGGGGATGAGCGATGGGCTCGACCTGGAGACCATGGTCGCCGCCGTCGCGTCGGCCGCAGCGTCGGCCGATGTGGTGGTCGTGACCATTCACTGGTGCTGCGAGCTGGAGACCGCGCCAAACGCCCGCAACCGGGCGACCGCCGGAGCCCTGGTCGAGGCGGGGGCGACGATCATTTTCGGCCACCACCATCATCGACTCCAGCCCATGGAGATGGTGGGCGGTTCGGCCGTGGCCTGGGGACTCGGGAACTTCGTTTGGCCCCGACTGTCAGCGGCCGGCTCCGACACCGCCATCGCCCGAGTCGTCATCTCGGCTGACGGTGAGGTGGTCGGCTGCCTGCTCCCCGTCACCATCGTCAGTTCCGGTCACCCGGTCCTTGACGACCC
>CAMYLA010000092.1 GCA_947259095.1 uncultured Acidimicrobiaceae bacterium
CTTGGCGATCAGCACGGCGCTGAAGAACACGAACGATGCAGCGGCGACGACGATGACGACCGACCCGACCTTGGAGACGGCCAGCAGGATCCGCGACAGCCCGAGCACGACGACCACGATGGCCAGCCCGCCCAACATCGGGACTTCGATCGGCCCCAGGACCCGATTGCGAATGACCGAGTTGACCTGCTCGTCGGCGGTCGCTTTTTCCGACCAGATCCGAACCACCCACTCGATGCCGACGATGACCAGGACCACGATGCCGAGGTAGAGGAACACCGGGCTGACCGCAACACCGATGGCCATCGAGGCGATACCGAACGCGCTCAGCGGGGCTGCGATGCTCAGCCCGACCGGTGGCCGCATCGCCAGGGCGGTCTCGGAACCGGCCAGTGCGGCCATCTCCTCGGCGTCGCCGTCTCTCGTGATCACGCTGACGATGCCGAGCAGCAGCGCCGACACCGAAGCCGACAGGAGGATGATGTAGCCGACGTGGTCGCCGACACCACCCTTGTAGCCGGCGCTGATGACGCCGACCGGGTCGCCACCGCTGATCAGGCCGTAGGCGATGGCACTGACGAAAGCCACCGCGCTTATGCCGAAAAGATACTTTGATCCCCAGGTGAACATCTCGACCTACTTGGTGATGTAGATGACGTACCACAGCACGCCATAGAGAAGAACGATCACGGTCCAGAAGAGCGCCGAACTCAAGACGCCCTCGTAATCCCTCGACGAATACTCGCCGCCGAGGGTTCGCAGCGCCATCACCGCCGCATAGCCCATCGCCATCACCGTGAGCACCATGTGGGTGATGATGACGGCGTAGATGAGAACGGCCCGCTCGGTGGCCTCGATCCCGAGTTCCATCAGGCTCAGGAGGTAGGCGGTCTGGGCCAGGAAGGCGAAGCCGAACAGCAGCGACACCGCAAAGGCGACGAAGGCATTGGATCGGTCATCGTTGCGGATGGCGGCGACCGACCACCAGATGGTGCCCACCGAGAACGCCAGGGTGAGGCCCATGAAGTTCGGCTGGGTCAACGGGATGCTGACACCCTCGGGCAACCATCGCTCGCCGGTGGCGACGACACCGGCTCTGGCGGCGACGTACTCGCCGATCAGACCCATGAACCCCATGACAATGGCAGCCGAGACCAGAGAGGTGGCAAGGACAAGCAGTCGAGGCCTGGCCGGTGGGGCCGGAGCGACGTCGGCCGGGATGTAGTCGTACGGTGTGACGTCGGTCATTGCCGCTCACTTTCGCTCGCTCCACCGGTTTCCGCGCCGGGCCCGGCAACTTCGAGGCCGTCGGCGCCGTCAGCGTCGGCCGGGAGCCCGGCGTAGGCGAGCTCACCGTCGGCCAGCGGGTTGGCGGAGGTGACGATCGGTGGGGCCGGGAAGTTCCCGACTGGAGGGGGCGAGGGCGTCGCCCATTCCAGCGTTGTGCCAGACCAGCCGGTGGGACTGGAGCCGGCCTGCTTTCGGCCAACGTAGTTCATCGCCATATTGACCCCGAGGATCAGGGCTCCGGCCGCCAGCAGCGCGGTCCCGACGAGCGAGATGGCGGAGAGGCCGGACGAGAAGTCATCGGTGGTCCTGGCCGGCAGCCACGGTTGGTCGTCGAAGCCGGCCGCAACCTCACCGGCGGCCCAGATGACCGAACCGGCTGCCGCCGCGGCGAGGCTCAGGAACCCGAGCGGCTCGGCAAGCCGACGGCCCCAGATCTTGTTCGACCAGTGATGCAGTGCGGCGATGACCCCCACTACGGCCGAGCCGACCACCAGCGCTCGGATGCCCTCGTGGAACCGGGTGCCGTTGAGGACCAGGCTGTTGGTCATGTCGATCGAATCGGGGAAGAGGTCGTCGAGGAAACCCATGATCGGTTCCACCAGGCCGAGCAGTGCGACCCCGGTTGCCGCCAGCAACAGCAGACCGGACAGCAGCGCACCGACCAGCGCGGTTCGCATGGAGAAGGTTCCGAATCGCAGGCTGTCGCCGGTCAGGGCGAGGACGGCCAGGACGGGCAGGGCCGCCAACAACAGCCCGACGACCAGGAACCCGTTGTCGAAATCAAGGGGCCGGACGCTGGCCAGGCCGACGACCTCGGCGCCGAACGCCAGGATGCCGAAGAGCCCGATGGCCCCCATCACCGCCTTGTGGAAGGTGACCGGTCGGCCGGTGTGGACGCCGATGATGTCGGCGCTCATGCCGAGCAGGGGAATCCCGAGCCAGTAGAGGGCCGGTGGCAGGCTGACACCGTCCATGACGGCGGTGAGCTCCGCACTTTCGCTGATCGGCAGATGGAAATAGCGGATCCGCATGGCCGAGAGAAGGAGTTCGGCCATCGTGATCGGGAGGGCGAACAGGCCGATGAGCGAGAAGACGAAGAAACCCCAAGTGGTATGGGGGACACGTTCCAGCGTCATCCCAACCGTGCGGGCGCCGGCGATGGTGGCGGCCACGCAGACCATGGCCCAGAGCAGACCGCCGATCATCATTGCCAGGGCAGCTGCCCACAGCACCACGAAGTCCCGGCGACCACCGCCGGGCCCTCCATTGAGGATGTAGGCCAGGACCAGGAGGTCGAGGCCGATGAACCACGTCCACATGGCGGCGGCCGCACCGCGGGGAAAGGCCAGGCTGGAGGCACCGATCTGTAGCGGCACCAGGTAGATGGCGAGGCCGAGCAGGATCGGGACCAGACCACCGAACAGGACCAGCTCGCGACCGAGTGACCACAGCTGGGGGACCAGGTCGACGTCGCCGACGGTGAAATCATCGAAGTTGTTGGCGTAGAACACGCCGACGATGGCGACCACCAGGCCGCCGATCAGGCCGATGAGGCCGACTCCGATGAAGATCCGGCCGACCGTCTTGTGGTCGCCGGTGCCAAGAACACCGTCGATCGTCGTCGGCGCCGGTGTGCCACCGGTTGGCTCGGCGTCAGCCGAGCTTCGGGCATCTGTCGCCGGACGGGTTTCAGTGAGTGCCATGAGTTGAACCATTGGATCGGGACTCCGCCGGGTGGCGCGTGACCTTCGCCGGAGATCTCAGTCGGTTGCACATGCCGACGGTGCCGGCTGTGGGAGCTTTGCGATTACTGCGGCCAGTACTGTAACCGCCTACCGGCCCGGAAATCGAAACCGTCATATTCCCCATCCGACCAGCTGGTCGACGGCCAGCGCTGCGAACAGCACGGTGAGATGGGTGATGGAGAAGTTGAAGTATCGAATCGACTGGCGGGCCTGGACCTCCGGATCGGTCGCCTCCCGGAGTCGGATGGCGCCCCCGGTGAACAGCGCACCGAGGATGAGCGCCGTTGTGAGGTAGATCCAGCCCATGTCGGCCACCACCCAGAACGCAAGCGTGAGGGCCCAGACGACCACCGAGTAGATGGCCATCTGGGTGGCGGTGGCGCGGTAGCCCTCCACGACCGGCAACATCGGCACCGAGGCCGCTGAGTAGTCGTCCTCGTACTTGATGGCCAGGGCCCAGAAGTGGGGTGGGGTCCAGAAGAAGATCACGCCGAACAGGATCACTGCGGCCCAGCTGATCTCGTTGGTCACCGACGACCACCCGATCAGCACGGGCACCGCCCCGGCCGCACCGCCGATCACGATGTTCTGGGTGGACGTGCGCTTGAGCCAGATGGTGTAGACCACCACGTAGAACGTGCAGGCCGCCAGGGCCAGCACCGCGGAGAGCAGGTTGACGAACACGGTGAGCCAGACGAAGGCCAACACCTCGAGCACGGTGGCGAAAATGAGCGTCTCGTTGGGTGTGACCTCGCCGGTGACCAGGGGTCGGCCCTTGGTCCGCTCCATCAAGGCGTCGATGTCTCGATCGACGTACATGTTGTAGGCATTGGCCCCGCCGGCGGCCAGGCAGCCCCCGATCACGGTGGCCACCATCAACCAGATGGACGGCATACCTCGTTGGGCCACCACCATCGTCGGGACGGTCGTGACGAGAAGCAGTTCGATGATCCGAGGCTTTGTCAGTGCGACAAAGGGTCGAATGCGATACTTCGCGGGAGCAGCTGTCAGCACCATCCGCAAGGGTACCGAATGACGGGCGGACTGGGGCCCGGTCTGACAACTCCTTGGCCCTCGACCGGAAACCGTAATCATTCGGCCATGGATCTGGCCGCGACCGCACATCGACGCCGTCGGGGCGGCACACTTGGGCCATGCAGGGCACGACCTTCCGCAAGTACGCGCTGGTGGCCTGGATCATGCAGGCGCTGATCGTGGTCTCCGGAGCGGCGGTGCGGCTGACCGAGGCCGGTCTCGGCTGCGAGGATTGGCCGACCTGTAACGATGAGCAGGTGCTGCCGGAGTGGCAGCTCCACGGCTTGATCGAGTTCGGGAACCGGCTGATCTCCGGTGTCGTGGCCCTGTCTGCGGTGGCGGTGCTGGTCGCCGCCTACCGTCGGCGGCCACGCCGGCCGGACCTGATCGGCTACGCCTGGGCCGTCGTCGGCGGCACCGTGGCCCAGGTGGTGCTTGGCGGGATCACCGTCCTGGCCGACCTCCACCCGATCGTCGTCAGCGTACATTTCCTGGTGTCCATGGGTTTGCTGTGGGCCGCCCAGGTCCTGTGGTACCGGGCCGGCCCGGGTCGAGACCGGGACCAAAACCCGGACCCCGACCGGGTGTCGGAGCGGGCGGCGGGCCTGGAGTCACAGGCGGGACGGGCCACGGCGGCGGAACCCACCGGACCGCGGTGGGAGCAACTGCTGGTCCGGATCCAATTGAGCCTGGCCACGTTGGTCCTGCTCAGCGGCACGGTGGTGACCGGTTCGGGGCCGAACAGCGGCGACGCCCGTGCCGAACGGCTCGGCTTCGATCTCGAGACGGTGGCCAGGGTCCACAGCTTCTTCGTCTGGTGCCTGGTGGCATCGGTGGTGGCGCTGGCGGTCCGCCTGGGCCGGAACCGTTCGTCCGGGCCCCCGGCGGCCTCCGAGGACACCCGGTTCACCATCGTGGCCTGGCTGCTGGTCGCCGTGGTGGCCCAGGGGGCTGTCGGTTACACACAGTTCGCCATCGGCGTGCCGCCGCTGCTGGTCGAACTCCATATTGCCGGTGCGATCATCGTCTGGAGCCTGGCCATCCTCCTCCACCTCCACCAGAGCGACACCGACCCTGCAATCCCCCACCGGACGGGCGAATCCGCGTCCGACGCCGCCGACGGCCACCAGCCCGGGCGGGCCGAAGATCCGGTCGCCGGCAACGGCACCGAACTCGATCGGCGCAACGAGCCGGCCGGACGCTGAGCCTCCGAGCCGCAAAGGCCCGACGATCTGCCAGAATGGGGGTATGGGTGCGCCCCTCGAGGTCCAAGAGCCGAAGGTCGACATCGTCGTCGACGAGGTCACCGAAGAAGACCGACCGTGGGTTGTCCTCGTCTGGAACGACCCGATCAACCTCATGAGCTACGTGGCATACGTGTTCAGGAAGGTGTTCGGCTACAGCGAGCAGAAGGCGAACCTGCTCATGCTCGACGTGCACGAGAAGGGCCGGGCCGCCGTGTCCAACGGCACCAGGACCGAGGCCGAGCGCGATGTGAATCGGCTCCACGGCCACGGGCTGTGGGCCACGATGGAACACGACGAGTAGTCCCGGATCCGCTATGGCGCTGTTCCGACGGCAGAGAATCTTCGCCCCCCGCAAGGACGGCCGTTTCGACGTCAGGCTGGTGGCCGAGGCCAAGCAGGGTATTCTCGCCCTGGCCGAGGAGCTGGAGGAGTTGCAGTCCACCGACCGGCCGGAGACCCGTCGTCTGTTCCCCACCGCCTATCCCGACGATCCGGAACGCGACGCCGGCTACCAGGTCTTCGCCAAGGATCAGTTGATAGACAAGCGCCGGGAAGCGGTCGACATCATTCGCCGAACCGCCGATGCCGAGGTGCTGACCGCGGAGGAACTCGGGTCGTGGATGGGGGTCCTGAACGATCTTCGGCTGGTGCTCGGCACCATGCTCGACGTCTCCGAGGACGAAGACGAGATCGACGTGGCCGGCGAGGACGCCGAGTCCAAATTGCTCTACCACTATTTGGGGGAGCTGGTCCACGGGATGGTCCAGGCCCTGACGACGTCGCTTCCCGAGCCCGAGCCCGAGGTCGAGCCCGATCCCGAGCCCGGCACGGAGCCGTGATCCAGCCGTACCGATCGGCGGTCGGATCTGTGACGGTTTCGGTGTGAGATCGTCGGGCAACCTGCTAGATTGGCCCGGCCCTCGTGCAGGATCGATTAACGTCGAGTAACAGTTGAAATTCGGCCCCCATCGTTCAGCGGCCTAGGACGCCTGCCTTTCACGCAGGTAACACGGGTTCAAATCCCGTTGGGGGTACTGGCAAGGAATCGAAGAGTACGAAACCGGGGTCACCGGCCCTCGGAGCGGCCAGAACGGCGCCGCCTCCCGCCAAAAGGGCAGGACGCCGGACAGGCAATCCACCTAGAATCAAAACTGAATCCAACAATCAGTACCGAAAATCGATAGCGAGTTCGATAGAGAATTCAATAGCGAATTCAATAGCGAATTCAATAGATGGTCCCGTAGTGCAGTCTGGAGTGCACGCCGCCCTGTCAAGGCGGAGGTCGCGAGTTCAAATCTCGTCGGGACCGCGCATCCTCGCCACGGCCCGAACCGAGTTGTCGGAATCGTCCAGCCCGGCGGGTGAAGCAGCCGGGGTCGGGTAGCTCAGTTGGTAGAGCGACCGCCTGAAAAGCGGTAGGTCACCGGATCGACGCCGGTCCCGACCACCTGTTGAACTCAGGGTCACCACAGCGGGGGCCCTGAGTTCCGCGCTCATCCGGGGCCGAGGCCCTGTGCTCTTCCGGCGCCGAGGCCCCGTGCTCCTGTGGGATCCGACCCGCCGCCTCGGGCCGGCCACTGCGCCGGCCCAGCCTGCGGCGGGGCCACGACCGCTATGCGGCTCGGCTGATACCGGCCTTCTTCAGTACCGCAGCGGGCACACCGATTTGGCGAAATGCCGCGTAGGTGATTCCCTTGCGCTCGGCGTAGCCCTTCGCCACCCTGGCGAAGTCCGACTCGAGCCGAACCAGATCAACCCCACTGTCCATCTGCTCGAGCTCCTCGGACAGATCCAGTCGCTCTTGGGTGAGCTGGAGCCGCTTCAGCGGATCGGCTGCTTCGAGTTCGGTGTCAATGCGCTCGAGACGTCGAGAGATCGATTCCGCGGTCCGCTTGCGACCGCGCTTGGGCCGGCTGGATTCCAGGGCTTCCAGATAGGCCCGCACCAGGCGGCCCTCGGCGCGGCCAACGGCCAACGCCTGTTTGTGGTCCTCGGTCATTTGTGATTTCTTAGCCGCCATGGCTGCCATCCATCCTTACCTTCAAAATTTGAACGATGAACTTACCTAGCTAAATTTACAGTCCTGAACTTGAAGATGATTCAGGTACTTGTACCCAGAGCATAATGTAGAAACCGACGAACTTGGCGAGTATCGATCAAAAGATTGCGAATATCATCATGCTTTCGGCAACCGAACCATCGGCAACGAGAGCCGCGTCCTTAGCGTAAATCGTTTCCGAAATATCTCTCAACCTGGGAAGAGTTGACAGTACCGGGGACCGACGGTTTGATCAGGCTGCACAGCAAATCACTGGACGTGTGAGGCGGCAAGCCGCTCCCGCATGGTTGGGAGGGGATTGCGTTCCTTCGACCCAGGCCGTTCGGCCTATAGTGTGGGCGTCCTTGCCCAGTATTGGCAAATAATGCCTGCCTATCACCAGCATGCACCTTATCCCGGCCGTTGTCTACGATGCAGTATCGCAAGCCAGGACACGGTCGGGCGACCTGCATCAACTCCCCTCAGAGGATCTCCGAGCCCCGGTAGGGGGCCGCAGCACCCTTTTCGCTCAATTCACCGACCTGGGAGCAGAACCGATCGACCTGGACGTCGACGGCTCCGAGCAGGCTGGCCGGATCGGCAATCATCTTCTCCAGTTCTTCCCGCCCACCGGGAAAGGCGCTGTCTTCTGCCAGCGCCGACAACAGGGCGGCGCCACCATCGGCCCCACGACGCATCGCCAGGGCCGCCGCAACCGCATGGCGCTTCACGGTTTCGTGCGATTCCTCACGACCGAGCCCGTGACGGACCCCGTGGATCAGCAGCTTCGTGGTGGCCAGGAATGGAAGATATCGGCGCAACTCGTTGTCGATCACCTCCGGGAACACGCCGAAGTCTCGCAGGACGGCGAACGTCGTTTCAAAGAGGCCGTCGAGGGCGAAGAAGGCGTCCGGAACAACCACCCGCCGCACCACCGAGCAGGAGACATCGCCCTCGTTCCATTGGTCGCCGGCCAGGCCGCCTGCCATGGTCAAATGGCCCCGGAGGATGGTGAACAAGCCGTTCATTCGCTCGCAGGATCGAGTGTTCATCTTGTGCGGCATGGCCGAGGAACCGACCTGACCGGCTTTGAACCCCTCGGTGGCCAGGTCGTGACCGGCCATCAGTCGAATCGAGAGCGCGAGGTTCGACGGGGCCGATCCGAGCTGGACCAGGGCGGCCACCACCTCGAAGTCCCGGGATCGGGGATAGACCTGTCCAACCGCCCCGAGCACCTGGGGAACACCGAGATGGTCGGCAACCATCAGCTCCAGCCTGGCCACTCGTTCGAGCGAACCGAGCAGATCCAATTGATCCTGCTGTGACCCGACCGGGCCCTTGATCCCACGAATGGCGAACCCACGCTGGACCCCGACCAGATGATGGTGGGCGGCCAGCAACTCCTCGCCGATCTGGGCAAAACGTTTGCCGATGGTGGTCGGCTGAGCGGGGACGTTGTGGGTCCGTCCAACGATCGCAAGCGAACGGTACTCGGCTGCCAATTCGGCCAACGCAACCAGCAGCGCGACGGTACGCGCCTCCACCAGCTCCAGCGCCCGCCAGGTGATCAATTGCTCCACGTTCTCGGTGACGTCCCGACTGGTCAGGCCCTTGTGCACGTCTTGACGCCCCGCAAGGTCGCTGAACTCATCAAGACGAGCCTTCACGTCATGCTTCAGCCGCCGGTCGCGGGCCTCTATGGACGCCAGGTCGACCTGGTCGACAACCGCTTCATATGCCTCGACGGAGCCGGGATCAATCTCCAGCCCCAGCTCGATTTGTGCTCGGAGAACCGCGATCCAAAATCTACGCTCGAGAACAACTCGGTTCCGCTGGTCGAATATTTCGGTCATCTCGGCGCTGGCGTAGCGGTCGGCCAGTACGTTCCGGATCGTCATCGTCGACTTACTCCACTCCTGTCTGACCGCGCCGGACCGAGCCGAACCGGCATCAATCCGGTTTCTAAAGCCGTCCCAGCGTCCAGTCGATGGGACTGGATACTGGTCAGTCTGCCCGAAAGAACCCAATGAACGGACGCTGCGAATCAGATCCCTTCGATCAGGCGATCGACGTCTGTCCATCATGCTATGGCGAGTTCTGTTCGCAGTGCCTGGTGGACACGAAGGTCCGAAAACACCCGCTGTGCCGGGAGTGCGCCCTGATCGTCTCCGGGCTTCGGGTTGGCGGAAAGCCGGTTGTCCGAGGCGACAAGAAGACCGTGAAGCAGCGGCGTGCCGCCCTCAGGCAGAAACCGGTGACCAGGGCGTTCGAGTACTTCGGGCTCGAGGGCGAGGACGACGGATCGCCGACCGAGTCCAATCGGTCGAGCTCCGGCCAGTGGCTGTCGAGCGACGACGCCCTGGGCCAGGCTGCACAGGGCCAATCGGGCGACGAGATCGGTGACGCCGAGAGCGCGGATGAGTCCGGCAAGCTCAAGAGGTCGGCGATCGATCAATTGGGCGTCATCAAGGAGACCGGGGTGACGCCGCCGAAGGCCCAACGCCCGGCTGCCGACGACGGCGACGAGCTCCCCGAGCATCTGGCTGAAGCGTTCGACGAGGCAGATGAGGGCCCGGCGGCGTTCCGCCGTCCCCGCCCGTTCATCGGCTCGACCGGTGGCGGACCGGTCCAAAAGTCGTCGCCGGGATCGGACCTCGGTGCCGCGGCCGGCCCCGGGCAGCCGCAGCCTTCACCGCCGACGTGGACCGATATCGACGCTTCGACGGCTCCCGATCCTTTCGCCGGTGACCCCTTCGTCCCGGAACGCTCCACCCCGGCGCCGGCCGCTGACCCCTTCACCCCGGAACGCTCCACCCCGGGACCGGCCGCCGATCGCCTCGCCCCGATCCGCTTCACGCCCTCCCCGGCGGCGGCAGACTCGGGGCCTGCCCCAAGCTGGACCGACCCCTTCGCCGGCCACCGGCGCAGCGACGACCGGTTTGCGCCGGCGCCACCGGCCGGAGCCGGCGGTGGTGCTGCTGCTGCTGCTCTCCCCGACCACACCGCGGCACCGGCCCTGAGCGACGACCCGTTCGCCAACCCCGCCCCCGCAGCCAACCCGACCAACACCGCCCCGCCCCAGATCGCACCAGCACCAGCACCGGCACCGGTACCGGCATCGGCACCGGCACCGGCATCGGTCGACCATCTCGCCGCCGACCCGTTCGCCGCCCCTGCGACCAGAACCCACCAGCCCCTTGGGGCGTCGGTCCCGGCCGCTGCCACCGCCGGCCCGTCACTCGCCGGCAACCCGTTCGCCGCTGACCCATTCGATGCCGTCCACGCCGGCGGCGTCCCCCACCCGGGCGCCCCACAGGCCGCAGCACCACAGGCCGGTGACCCGTTCGCCGGCGACCCATTCGCCGCTGATCCGGCCGGGGCGGCACCGCCGGCGCAGCACGCCGTGCAATCGGGACCGATGCCGAGCCCCTCCCCCCATGGGGGCCCACCGTGGCCCGGCCCCTCGAGTGACCCGAACAGCGACCGTCGACAAGAACCGGCTCAGAGCAACTCGTTCGATGCTGCGGTGTTCGAGGCCGATCCTGGCCGCTCCGGTGCCCTCGACGAGGACCTGTTCGACAGCGAGGCCCACCACGACCCGTTCGGAGCCCCGGCGTTCGACAACCCACCGTCGGAGCGCCGGCCCATCCCCGCCGCCCCGGCCGGTCCCGGCTCACCAGACCTCGGATCCGTGGTCCCGGGCGCCGACACCACGCCGCATGATGCAGCCGCCCCACTTCCGAAACGACGTGGTGGCCCGCCGGCCGGTTGACACCGGTGAAGCGGCATCGACGGCGCAGCTCTCGGCCCGGCCCGATCACCGACGACGGCGGGCGGTGAGGCCCCACTTTGCCTACAACGAGCTGAAATGCAGGTACTGGCTCCGGCCCGGGCCGGTGGAGGCCAGGGTGACAGGCACGCCGACCCGCTCTTCGATCAGCTGCAGGTAGGCCTCGGCCTCGGCCGGGAGGTGTCGACGCTCGGTGGCCGCGGTGAGATCGGTCTTCCAACCCGGCAGCTCCTCATAGACCGGCACCGCAGCGTGAACGTCGGACTGGTGATACGGCAATTTTGTGGTCCGCTCGCCGTTGATGTCGTAGGCGACGCAGACCTTGACCGTCTCGAACGTATCGAGCACATCGAGCTTGGTGATGGCCAGTTCGGTGAGGCTGTTCAGCCTGACCGCGTGACGCAACATCACCGCGTCGAACCAGCCGGGACGCCGCCGCCGCCCGGTGTTCGTCCCGAACTCACGGCCGATCTCGACGAGCCGGTCGCCGTCTTCGTCGAACAGCTCGGTGGGGAACGGCCCGGCCCCGACCCGGGTCACGTAGGCCTTGGCGATGCCGAGCACACGGTCGATGTGGCGAGGCCCCACCCCGGCCCCGGTACAGGCCCCGCCGGCGGTCGGGTTGCTCGAGGTGACGAAGGGGTAGGTGCCGTGATCCAGATCCAGGAAGGTGGCCTGGGCCCCCTCGAACAGCACATGCTGGCCCGCTTCAAGGGCTTCGTGGATCAGATCGGTGGTGTCGGCGATGTGCGGCTTGAGCGGCTCGAGGCACTCCGACAGCACCTTGTCGGCCAGCATGTCGGGATCGACCGGGAGGCGGTTGAAGATCTTGGTCAGCACCTTGTTGGTGTGGACCAGGCTGGCCCGGAGCTTCTTGCGGAAGATCATCTCGTCCAGCAGGTCCTGGACCCGGATCCCGAGCCGCATCGACTTGTCGGCGTATGCCGGACCGATGCCCCGCTTGGTCGTGCCGAGCTTGGCTTTGCCGAGATGCCGCTCGTAGAGGGCATCCAGCTGCTGGTGATATGGCATGATCAGATGGGCGTTGCCGGACACCCGCAACTTGCTGCAATCGACGCCCCGCCTGGTCAGCATGTCGATCTCGGCCAGGAGCACGAACGGGTCGACGACCACACCATTGCCGATGACCGGCACGATGTGGTCGTAGAGGGCGCCACTGGGCACCAGCTGGAGGGCGAACTTCTCGCCGTCCACCACCAGGGTGTGGCCGGCGTTGTGGCCCCCCTGATAGCGGACCACCATCGACATCTCCTTGGACAGGAGATCGGTGAACTTACCCTTCCCCTCGTCGCCCCATTGGGTTCCGACCACAATCGTTGCAGGCATTGCTCAGATGCTATCGCCCGGCGGGATGACGAGGGTCACGTTGGCACCGCCGTATCGGTGAGCCCCGGTGGGCGGATCAGCCCACCGAGAAGGTGAAGGCGTCGCCGCTGACTGCGACGGTGACCTTGGCCCCGTCCTCGATCTCGCCGTCGAGGATCAGCATCGCAAGCTCGTCTGCGATCTCCTTCTGGATCACCCGCTTCAGGGGGCGGGCACCGAAGGTCGGGTCGTAGCCGATCTTGGCCAGCAGCTGCTTGGCATCGTCGCTGACGTCGATGGTGATCCGGCGGTCGGCCACCCGGTTGGCCAGGGCGGCAAGCTGGATGTCGACGATGGAGACCAGATTCTCCTCGCTGAGCTCGGTGAACCGGACGATGTCGTCTACCCGGTTGATGAACTCCGGCCGGAAAAAATCCTTGGGATCGCCAGGCAGGTTCGAGGTCATGATCAGCACCACATTTGTGAAGTCGACGGTGCGGCCCTGACCATCGGTCAGGCGGCCGTCGTCCAGCAACTGCAGCAGCACGTTGAACACATCGGGGTGGGCCTTCTCCACCTCGTCGAGCAGCACCACCGCATAGGGCCGGCGGCGGACCGCCTCGGTCAGCTGACCACCCTGGTCGTAGCCGACATACCCCGGAGGGGCGCCGATCAGACGGCTGACGGTGTGCTTCTCCATGTACTCGGACATGTCGAGGCGGACCATGGCCCGCTCGTCGTCGAACAGGAAGTCGGCCAGCGTCCTCGCCAGCTCGGTTTTGCCGACACCGGTCGGGCCGAGGAAGAGGAAGCTGCCGATCGGGCGGTTGGCGTCCGACAGGCCGGCCCGGCTTCGGCGGATGGCCGACGAGACCGAGGAAACCGCCTCGTCCTGGCCGATCACCCGGCGGTGCAGCTCGTCCTCGAGCCGCAGCAGCTTGCGGGCCTCACCCTCCATCAACCGGCTGACCGGGACCCCGGTCCAGCGGCTGACCACCTCGGCGATGTCCTCCTCGTCGACCTCTTCTTTGAGCATGGTCTTCTCGGCCTGGAGCAGAGCCAGCGCAGCCGAGGCGACCTCGACCTGCTTTTCGATCTCCGGCAGTTGGCCGTAGCGGATCTCGGCCGCCTTCTCCAGATCGGCCTCGCGCTCCAGTTGGCGGCGCAGGGTGTCCTCCTGCTCCTTGAGCGAGCGGATGCCCTCGATGGCCTCCTTCTCGTTCTGCCAATGGGCCTGCATGGCGTTTCGCTGTTCCGACAGATCCGCCAGCTCGGCTTCGAGCTCGCGCAGCCGCGCCATCGACTGGTCGTCGGACTCCTTGGCCAGCGCCACCTGCTCCATCTCGAGCTGGCGGATGCGACGCTCGACCACGTCGATCTCGGTGGGCAGCGAGTCGATCTCGATGCGGAGCTTCGATGCCGCTTCGTCCATCAGGTCGATGGCCTTGTCCGGCAGGAACCGGCCGGTGACGTAGCGGTCGGACAGGGTGGCGGCGGCCACCAGCGCCGAGTCCTGGATACGGACCCCGTGGTGCACCTCGTACCGCTCCTTGAGGCCTCGGAGGATGGCGATCGAATCCTCGACCGTTGGCTCGCCGACGAACACCTGCTGGAACCGGCGCTCCAGGGCCGCGTCCTTCTCAACGTACTTGCGGTACTCGTCGAGGGTGGTGGCGCCGACCATGCGGAGCTCACCGCGGGCCAGCATCGGCTTCAACATATTGGAGGCGTCCATGGCGGAGTCGCCGCCGGCGCCGGTTCCGACCACGGTGTGCATCTCGTCGATGAACGTGATCACTTCGCCTTCGGCGTCGGTGATCTCCTTGAGCACGGCCTTGAGTCGCTCCTCGAACTCGCCCCGGAACTTGGCGCCGGCCAGCATGGCCGAGATGTCGAGTGCGATGACCCGACGATTGCGCAGGCTCTCCGGCACGTCGCCCTCGACCACCCGCTGGGCCAGGCCCTCGACGATGGCGGTCTTGCCGACGCCGGGTTCGCCGATCAGCACCGGGTTGTTCTTGGTCCGCCGGCTCAGGACCTGGATGACCCGACGGATCTCGTCGTCCCGCCCGATCACCGGGTCGAGCTTGCCGCTGCGGGCCGCCTCGGTGAGGTCCAGCCCGTACTTCTCCAAAGCCTGGAACTGATCCTCGGGGTTCTGGCTGGTCACCCGGTGGGATCCCCGAACCTCTTCCAGGGCGGTGAGCAGTTGCTGGCGGGTCAGGTCGATGCGCTTGGCGGTGGCGCCGCCGGGATCCGGATTGGCCAAGCCGAGCAGCAGGTGCTCGGTGGACAGGTAGTCGTCGCCCAGCTCGGCCCGGACGGCGTCCGCATCATTGACCACCCGATTGCTCTGACGGGACAACCGGGGCTCGGTGCCGTAGGCCTTCGGCATGGCGGCCAGGGCCTTCTCGGTGTCGGTTCGCAGCTGCGCCGGCTGGCGCTCGACCTTGGCCAGCAGCGGCAGCACAACGCCCTCCGGCTGGCTCAGCAGTGCCAGGAGGAGGTGATCGGGGGTTACTTCGGGATGTGATTCGGCGCCGGCCCGCTCGATTGCGCTGGCCACGGCTTCCTGAGTTTTGATCGTCCATTTGTTGGGGTCAACAGCCATGGAACCAGTCTACCCGGTCCTGTAAACTTGACAACATGAATATCAAGTTTTCTGATGCTCAACTCTACACGAGCCACGAACGTGTGGGAGAACGATCCCGGTTCGGCCATCGACTGGACCTACGGTGGGACCACCTCGGTTGCCAGTGTCGGCAACGACGGCACCAATGCGGTGTTCCGGGCCGATACGCCGGATCCCGCCGACGGCTTGCTGGCCGGCACGACATTCACCGATTCGGGCAGCGCCGACCTGAACCGCCCGTTCTGTGCAGCGGCCGGTCAGGACGTCACCGACATCGACGTTGTCCTCCTCAACGCAGCGGCCCAGGCCACCCTCGGTGGTCGAATCTCCGGACCGGGCGATGCCGACGAGTCCGAGGTCACGGTCGTGCTGTACCGGGCCGCCGGTGACGGAAGTCGGGGCCAGTTCCTCGGTGGCGTCGCCAGCGGTGCCGACGGCCGGTACCAGCTCACCGCCGAGGGTGGCCGTTTCGTGATCGACTTCGTGGCCCCGCCCGCTCCCGCTTGGGCCAATGAGCATCAGTGACCTCCATCCGGTCATCCACGCACCAAAACGGCTCGCCGTCATGGCGATCCTGTCTCATTCGACCGATACCGACTTCTCCTTTCTCCGCGAGTATCTCGACGTCACCGACTCCGACCTCTCGAAGCAGATGTCGATCCTTCAACGCGCGGGTTACGTGAACATCCTCAAGGCGGGACGCAGCCGCGGTGCCAGTACGACGTACTCGATCACCCACGCCGGAAAGCGCGCCTACAACTCCCATTTGACAGCCCTGCACGCGATCACGGGAATGAGTTCGCCGTAGAGCGATCGGACCGATCCTCACTGCCGGGTATCGAGTGGGTTCGGTCCGGATGTGGGTGACTCATTTCGGACGCTCTCGTCGACGATGGCCTTCCTTCGACGCTTGGCGGGTGTGTTGATGATCCGAGACTGGAAGAGACCGTTGGCTGGCCTCTGGGTCAGACGCGCATGACGGGTGGGGGCTCCCAGGTGCCATCGAGCGCTTCGGGTTCCGGCCAATAGATACGCATTGCCAGGTAGAACGGGCCGACGGGAGCCGGCAGCCAATTCGCCTTTCCTTCTTCGGTTTCAGGTTCGGCGTGCTGGATGTGCATCGTCAGCGATCCGTCATCGCCGGTCACCAGACCAGTCGTTGTGGAGTTGATGAGGTAGCGGCCGATCGGATTGTCGATTAAGTAGCCGGCGACGCCGTCGTAGGACGTGTCGTACATCGTGACCGACCAGAACGCCTTCGCCGGCGGAGGCGTGTCGAACCGCAGTCGGTAGCCGTGGTCGCCCGACAGCGGTTGGCCGTCGTTGTCGGTGCTGGTCATCGGGTAGAAGGGTCGCGACGCAAGAGCGACGTGTTGATCCCTCACGAGTCCTTCAGCCTCGGCGACACCAATCTCCAGCAGCTGAGCCGAGGCGTCTGCGGCCAGCTTGTCATGATCGACGTCGACCCGATCCGCCAACGGCCACCGAACCCTGTTCATCCACCGCAACGTGCCGCAAGACCGCAACCATCCCGCTCTCGCCCCGTACCGCTCGGGCTCGACCTCTACATCG